>DASZVY010000057.1:0-69061 GCA_035546855.1 Nitrobacter sp.
GACGACGCGATCGTGGTGGTGGAGAATATCCACCGCCATATCGAGGACGGGCTGACGCCGTTCCGGGCAGCCCTCATGGGGGCCCGCGAGATCACCGGCCCGGTCATCGCCATGACCATCACGCTGGCGGCGGTCTACGCGCCGATCGGCTTCACCTCGGGCCTCACCGGCGCGCTGTTCCGCGAATTCGCCTTCACGCTGGCGGGCTCGGTGATCGTGTCGGGCGTCATCGCGCTGACGTTGTCGCCGATGATGTGCTCGGTCTTCCTCAAGGGCGGCGATCACGGCCGCTTCGCGAAGGTGGTCGACCGGGTGTTCGGTTCGGTGACGCGCGGCTACGGGCGGATGCTCGACCGCTCGCTCGACTACCGCCCGATCACGGCGCTGTTCGCGGTGACGATCCTCGGCCTCGTCGGCTTCCTCTACATGCATACGTCGGCGGAACTGGCGCCCGAGGAGGATCAGGGCATCGTGTTCGCGGTGACCAAGGCGCCGAAATACGCCAACATCGACTACTCCGACTATTACGGCGAGAAGCTCGACAAGGCTTTTGCCAAGTTTCCCGAAACGGATCTGCGTTTCGTTCTCAACGGCATCAACGGTCCGCAGGGCGGCATCGCGGGCATGCTGTTGAAGCCATGGGACGAGCGCAAGCGCTCCTCGATCCAGCTCAAGCCGCTGGTTCAGGCTGAGCTGAGCAAAATCGAGGGCATTCAGGCATTCGCCTTCAATCTTCCGCCGCTGCCCGGCGGCCCCGGTGGTTTGCCAGTTCAGATGGTCATCAGTTCGACCAGCGACTTCCGGCAGGTCTACGAGCAGATGAACAAGCTGAAGGAAGCCGCGCGCAAGAGCGGGCTGTTCATCGTCTCGGACAGCGACCTCGACTTCAATCAGCCGGTGGTGCGGGTGAAGATCGACCGAACCAAGGCGAGCGACCTCGGCATCAACATGCAGCAGGTCGGCAATACCCTCGCGGTGCTTCTGGGCGGCAACTACATCAACCGCTTCAATCTGCAGGGGCGTTCCTATCAGGTGATCCCGCAGGTGCCGCGCAGCATCCGCATCTCGCCGGAATCGCTTGGCGGCTATTACGTGTCGACCGCGACCGGTCAGCTCGTGCCGCTGTCAACCATCGTCTCGATCCAGACGGGGACCGATCCGAACGCGCTGACGCACTTCAACCAGTTGAACTCCGCTACGTTCCAGGCGGTGCCGATGCCCGGCGTCACGGTGGGACAGGCGGTCGACTTCCTCGAAAGCCAGGCCAAGAAACTGCCGACCGGCTTCAGCCACGACTACCTCGCGGATTCCCGCCAGTACGTCCAGGAGGGAAACCAGCTCGCGGTCACGTTCGGCTTCGCGTTGATCATCATCTTCCTGGTGCTCGCGGCGCAGTTCGAGAGTTTGCGCGATCCGCTGGTCATCATGGTCAGCGTGCCGATGGCGATCGTCGGTGCGTTGATCCCGCTGTTCTTCGGGGCGGCGACCATGAACATCTACACCCAGGTCGGATTGCTGACGCTGGTCGGTCTCATCAGCAAGCACGGCATTCTGATGGTGGAGTTCGCCAACGAACTGCAGCTCAACGAACGCCTCGACAAGCGGTCGGCGATCGAGATGGCGGCTCGCGTGCGGTTGCGGCCGATCCTGATGACGACCGCGGCGATGGTCACCGGCCTGTTGCCGCTGCTCACGGCGTCCGGCGCCGGCGCGGCGAGCCGCTTTTCGATCGGGCTCGTGGTGGTTGCCGGCATGATGATCGGCACGCTGTTCACGTTGTTCGTGCTGCCGGCCGTCTATGTGGCGATTGCGACCGACCATCAGGCGGCCGCCGAGTCCAAGCGTAACCAGGAGATCGCGGATTTTGATGCGGGCTCGGGCGCGTTGCGCCCGACCTGATCGGCATCCTCATACCCATCGCCATGCCCGGCCTCGTGCCGGGCATTGACGGTTTGGCATCCGGGAAAAACAGGACGTCGCGCTATCGCCCGGCCGCGTAGCCCTGCATCCCGCGCGGGTTAGCGGCGGCGCGGCGGCGGCGGCCGACGCGTGACGCCGCGGTCAGCCGGCCTTCTGACCAGTCCGGGCCAACCTCAACCAGATGGCCGCGATCTCTCAGGGATTTCACGGTCGTGGCCGGTACGCGGTTCTCGACCACGAGTACGCCCGGCCGCGCGGTGCGCGGCCAGAATGAGATCGGGAAGTGCTCGGAGTGCCAGGCCGGTGCATCGATCGCCTCCTGCAGGTTCATCCGCGCGTGGACGTGACGCAGGAAGAACTGCGTCGTCCACTGGTCCTGCTGGTCGCCGCCGGGCGATCCCCAGGCGAGATACGGCTCGCCGTCGCGCAACGCCATGGTGGGACTGAGCGTGGTGCGCGGGCGTTTGCCCGGCGCCAGCGCGGCCGGATGGCCTTCCTCGAGCCAAAACATCTGCGCGCGGCTGCCAAGGCAGAAGCCGAGGTCCGGAATCACAGGCGACGACTGCAGCCAGCCGCCGGACGGCGTGGCCGAGATCATGTTGCCGTCCTTGTCGATGATATCGAAATGCACGGTATCGCCGCGCACCTCGCCGAAGCGGCCGACGGTCGGCTCTCCGGCGCCCATCGCGCCGACGGCCTCGCGCTGCCCCTCCTGCCGTCGCAGCTTCACGACGCCGCCGAACCCTTCGATCGATCCGGGGACAAAGTCGAGCGATGCCTTGTCGGAGATCAGCTTGCGGCGTTCGTCATTGTAGGCGTCGGACAGCAGCGTTTCGATCGGAATGTCCGTGAAGTTCGGATCGCCGTAGAATTTTTCGCGGTCTGCGTAGGCCAGCTTCGCGCATTCGATCTGCAGGTGAATGAAGTCCGGCCCTGTCGGATCGAGGCCATCGAGATCGAACCCCTTCAGCAGCGCGAGTTGTTGCAGCATCACGGGGCCCTGACTCCAGACGCCGCCCTTGCAGACGGTGTAGCGGCCATAGTCGTAGGTGAGGGGCGCTTCGACGGTCGGCTGCCAGCGTGCCATGTCGTCGGCGCGCAGCACGCCGCGATGCGGGGAACCGCTGACGTCCATCACCTCCTGCGTCCGGCAGAACGCGTCGATCGCCTCGGCCACGAAGCCGCGCGACCAGGCCTTGCGCGCGCGCTCGATCTGCGCGATGCGATCGGCGCCTGCGCTCTCGGCTTCTTTCAGAATCCGGGTGTAGGTTTCCGCGAGCTTGATGTTCGTGAACAGCGTGCCGGGCCGGGGCACTTCGTTGTTCGGCAGATAGACAGCCGCCGATGTGGTCCAGTGCTGGCGGAACAGTTGCTCGACGGTCGCGATGGTCGCGGCCGCGCGCTCGACCAGCGGATAGCCGTTGCGGGCGTAGGCGATGGCAGGCTCAAGCACGTCGCGGAGCCGCAGTGAACCATAGTCGCGCAGCAACAGCATCCACGACTCGAACGTGCCCGGCACGCAGGCGGCGAGCAGGCCGGTGCCCGGAACCATCTCGAGACCCTCGCTGCGATAATGTGCGATGGTGGCGCCGGCCGGAGCGGGGCCTTGGCCGCAGATCACTTCGGTGCGGCCCCGCTCCACATCATGCACGATGATCGGCACGTCGCCGCCGGGGCCGTTGAGGTGAGGCTCGACCACCTGCAAGGTGAAAGCCGTGGCCACGCCGGCATCGAAGGCGTTGCCGCCCTTCTCGAGCGTGGCCATGCCGACCGCGGTTGCGATCCAGTGAGTCGAGGTGACGACGCCGAAGGTGCCCTCGATCTCGGGCCGGGTGGTGAAGGGATCAGGATTGATATTGCTCATCTTTGAACCGGTTCTCGTGCCGAGAGTTCGAGCGGAAAACAACTTGAGCACAGCGTGGGCGCGATGCCAACTGCCGGGGCGGCTCGTGGTTGCCTTATTGTGATGACGCAGGGGGCGTATCGCGCCGCGCATTGACGGCGTGGCAGGCAACGCCATCGATCAAAAGCGGAATCTCCTGACGGCAACGGTCGAACACGTCGGGACAGCGCGGATGAAACGCGCACCCGAATGGCGGGTTGATCGGATTGGGGACCTCGCCCCGGACCGGGATGCGCTGACGTCCCGTCATGGCGAGATCCGGCACCGCGCCGAGCAGCATGCGCGTGTAGGGCATGCGCGGGTGGCTGAACAGGTCATGGCCGTCAGCGATTTCGACGATGCGGCCGAGATACATCACGCCGATACGCGTCGCCATGTGGCGAACCACCGCGAGGTTGTGGCTGATGAAGAGATAGGTCAGCCCCAGCTTGTCCTGCAGATCACGCATCAGGTTGAGGATTTGCGCCTGCACGGAGACATCGAGCGCGGAGGTGGGCTCGTCGCACACGATGAATTCGGCTTCCGAGGCCAGCGCGCGGGCGATCGCGATGCGTTGGCGCTGGCCGCCAGAGAATTCGTGCGGATATTTCTGGCCATCATCCGGATGCAGGCCGACCAGTGTCAGCAGCTCGCCGGCCCGGCGCTTGATCTCATGCTCGCCGTGGATCAAATCGAAAGCGCGGATCGGCTCGGTGACGATGGCGTCGACGCGCAGGCGCGGGTTCAGGCTGGCGTAGGGGTCCTGGAAAATCATCTGGATGCGGCGGCGCAGTGCCTTGCGCGCCGCGCCCTGTTTGGGATCGGTCATCGACACGCCGTCGATGACCACTTCGCCTGATGTCGGTGGCAACAGTCCGACCACCATTCGGGCGACGGTGGTTTTTCCAGAGCCGGACTCGCCGACCAGCGCGAAGGTCTCGCCCTTCACGATGTCGAAGCTTACGTCGTCGACGGCCTTGAGAAACTCTTGGTGTCCGCCCTCGATCAACCGGTTGAGCCAAGGCTTCGAGACGTCGAAGACGCGTCGCAGGTTTCGGACGTCGACAAAGGAGGCGAGGCTCATGCCGCATGCTCCTCTGCGTCGGCATCCTTGTCGTAGAGATGGCAGGCCACCTGCTGGTCGCCGTGCCTGATCGGTTCGGGCCGCTCCTGCCGGCAGCGGTCGAACACGAACGCGCACCGCGGATTGAAGGCGCAGCCCGGCGGGATCGCGGAAAGCCGCGGCATCGCGCCGGGGATTTGCACCAGCCGCTCGGCGTCGTCGGCCAGCGTCGGGATGGCGCCCATCAGGCCCTTGGCGTAGGGATGCAGGGGCGAGCGGATCACGGCTTCGACAGGCCCGATCTCTGCGATCCGGCCCGAATACATCACTGCGACCCGGTCGCAGGTCTCGGCGATCACGCCCATGTCGTGCGTGACCAGCATGACGGCAGTGCCGTGATCGCGGCCGAGCCGCCTGATCAATGCGATGATCTGGGCCTGCACCGAGACGTCGAGCGCAGTGGTCGGCTCGTCCGCGATAATGAGCTCGGGCTCGGCGCAGATCGCGAGCGCGATCACCACGCGCTGCCGCATGCCGCCGGAGAACTCGTGCGGGTAAGCATCGATCCGCTTGTCCGGCGCGGGAATGCCGACCTCGGCCAAAAGGTCGATGGCGCGCTTGCGCGCCGCGGTTTCGGCGCCGCCAAGATGGGTGCGGATGGTCTCTATCAGTTGGTCTCCGATCCGGTACAGCGGGTTGAGGCTCGTCAACGGGTCCTGGAAGATCATGCCGATGCGCTTGCCGCGAATCCTGCGCAACGCTTCCGGCGCGAGGTTGTCGATACGCTGCCCGGACAGACGGATTTCTCCGCCGGCGATGCGGCCCGGCGGGTCGATCAGGCCGATCACGGCGTTGCCGGTGACGGATTTTCCGGCGCCGGATTCGCCGACCACGCCCAGCACCTCGCCCCTGGCGATGTCAAAGGAGATGCCATCGATCGCCCGCAGCACGCCGCGGCGCGTCGCAAACTCGACCCGGAGGTTTTGAACGGAGAGGACGGGTTCGGTCATTCGGTCCGATACAAGAGGGTTACTGAACAGATCATCGCAGCTTCGGATTGAGGGCGTCGCGCAGCCAGTCGCCGAGCAGATTGATCGACAGGATCAGCCCGGCCAGCGCGAAGCCCGGAAAGGCGACGATCCACCATTCGCCCGAAAACAGATAATTGTTGCCGATGCGGATCAGCGTTCCGAGCGACGGCATCGTATCCGGCATGCCCGAGCCCAGAAACGACAGCGTCGCCTCGGTGATGACGGCGAGCGCCAGATTGATGGTCGCGATCACGAGGATCGGACCCATGGTGTTCGGCAGCACATGGCGCAGCATGATGACCGGCGCGGGAAGTCCGATCAACTGCGCCGCGGCGACATAGTCCTTGTTCTTCTCGACCATGACCGAACTGCGCACGGTCCGGGCATATTGCACCCAGAAACTCAGTCCGATGGCGACGACCAGCACGGCGAGCGTCGCGCCGGCATCGAGCTGGTTTCCGAACACGGATTTGACGACGCCGTCGATGAGGAGCGCGATCAGGATCGCGGGAAAAGTGAGCTGGACGTCGGCGATCCGCATGATGAGGCCGTCGACGATGCCGCCGAAGTAGCCGGCCATGAGGCCGAGGGCGATGCCGAGCGTGCTCGCGAACAGCACGCCGAGCACCCCGACGGTGAGGGAAATCCGCAGTCCGTAGAGAATGGCCGACAGTACGTCGCGGCCTTGCTCGTCGGTCCCGAACAGGAACGGAGCCTGGCCATCCGCGCTCCAGAGCGGGGGAATACGCGAGTTCATCAGTTGCAACTGCGCCGGGTCGAATGGGTTCTGAACCGCCAGCAACGGCGCGAAAATCGCCGCCAGGAAGAACAATACGGCGACAGCCGCGGCCGCCATGGTCAGCTTCGAGCGGCGAAACGAATAGAACAGGTCGCTCTGCACGAAGCGTTTGACCAGTCCGGCCGGCTGCGCGGTGATGTCCGGGGCGAGAGCATCTGACATGACGGCCCTCAGTTTGCACGGCTGACGGTCGAGCGCAGGCGCGGATCGACCACGGTGTAGAGAATATCGACCACGAGGTTGATGGTCACGAAGATCACCGAGACCACCAAAAGGTATGCAGCCATGATCGGAATATCGACATTCTGGATCGCCTGCACGAACAACAGCCCCATCCCGGGCCACTGAAACACGGTTTCGGTGATGATGGCGAATGCAATCACCGAGCCAAACTGCAGGCCGGCGACGGTAATGACGGGCACCAGCGTGTTCTTGAGTGCGTGGCCGAAGTGAATGGCGCGGGTGGTCAAGCCGCGAGCCCGCGCAAAGCGGATGTAGTCGGTCCTGAGCACCTCGAGCATTTCGGCGCGCACCAGCCGCATGATCAGCGTCATCTGGAACAGGCCCAGCGTGATCGCCGGCATGATCAAAGCCTTGAGGCCTGAGACGGTGAGCAGTCCCGTGGTCCACCAGCCGATCCGCACCACGTCGCCGCGGCCATATGACGGCAGCCAGCCGAGGATCACCGCGAACAGGTAAATCAGCAGAATGCCGATCAGGAAGGTCGGCAGCGAAATTCCGATCAGCGAGATCGCCTGAAACAGCTTTGCGAGAATGGAATCCCGCCGCAGTGCCGAATAGACGCCCATCAGGATGCCGAACACCAACGCGAAGATCGTCGCACAGGTGGCAAGCTCGAGCGTCGCCGGCATGCGCTCCTTCAGCAGGGCCGATACCGGCTGGCGGAACTGGTACGACACGCCGAATTTGAATTGCGCGGCGTTGGCGAAATAGCGGCCGAACTGCACCAGGATCGGATCATCGAGGCCGAGCGACTTGCGGACCTGCGCGCGCTCGGCCGCCGGCGTATCGATCGAGACGATCTGGCTGACGGGATCGCCGGCGAAGCGGAACATGGAAAACGCGATGACGCCGACCGCGAGCATGACCCCGATTGCCTGAAGAACACGGCGAAGTGCGAACGCGATCATGAAGTCCCTTCACCCCGGCAAGCGGAATACACGACGGCCTGAAATGAAAAGCCCCGGACACCATGACGGTTGCCGGGACTTTCAATGAGACGCGTGCTATTCCTTTTTGGTGGCCCAGTAGAGCAGGACCTGATTGTCCGCGCGCTGCGTGAGCTTCACCTTGTTCGAGACGCCCCAGGCCAGGGCCTGCTGGTGCAGCGGAATATAGCCGTAGTCCTTCTGCACGATTTCAAACGCCTGCTTGATCAACTGATCCCGCTTGTCGGTATTGGTCTCCTGCAGGATCTGGTCGGTGAGGGCATCGACCTTCTTGTTGCAGTAGCCGCCGAGGTTGGCCTCCCCGCGGGAGCTGTTCGGATTGTCGCGGCAACCGATGATGTCGTGCAGCACGTTGTGCGAGTCGAGCGTGCCGGGCGTCCAGCCCAGAAGATAGAACGACGTCTTGTAGCCTCCCGGCTTCAGCACCTTGGCGAAATACTGCGCCTTGGGCTGGGCCATCAGGTCCACCTTGACGCCGATCCGCGCCAGCATGCCGACTACGGCTTGACAGATCGCCGCGTCGTTGACGTAGCGGTCATTCGGGCAATCCATGCCGACCTCGAACCCGTTGGGATAGCCGGCCGCGGTAAGCAGCTTCTTCGCTTCGACCGGATCGAACTTCGGCCGCGTGAAATCCTTCGACAGCTTGAAGAGCTGCGGCGCGATCATCAGCGCCGACGGCGTCGACAGGCCGCGCATGACGCGGGTTTTGATCAGGTTGATGTCGATCGCCTTGAAGAAGGCTTCGCGCACCCGTTCGTCCTTGAACGGATTCTTGCCCTTGACGTTCGAATACAGCAATTCGTCGCGGGTCTGATCCATTCCCAGGAAGATGGTGCGCAGCTCCGGGCCCGTCAGCACCTTGGCATTGGAGCTCGCGTTGACGCGGGCGATGTCCTGGATCGGAACCGGCTCGATCACATCGACCTCGCCCGACAGAAGCGCCGCGACGCGGGTGGCGTCGGAATGGATCGGCGTGAAAATGATCTCCTTGAGATTGTGTTCCGGTTTGCGCCACCAGTTCGGATTGGCCTTGAAGACGGTTTTCACGCCGGGCTGATGACTCTCGACGGAAAAAGCGCCGGTGCCGTTGGCGTGCAGCGAGGCGTAACTCGGCGTGGTCGCGGCGGCCGGCGTCGGTTCGACCGAATTGTTCGCCTCGGCCCACTTCTTGTCCATGATGTACCAGGTATCCCATTGCGAATTCAGGATGGGATTTGGCGAGCTCAGGATGAAATCGACCGTATAGTCGTCGACCTTCACGACCTTGGCGTCCTTCGGAACGCGGGTCTGCAGGTTCGAGCCCTTGGCGCGGACGCGCTCGGCCGAGAACACCACGTCGTCGGCGGTGAACGGGTCGCCGTTCTGGAATTTGACGTTCTTGCGCAGGTGGAAGCGCCACCGCGTCGGCTCGGGCGTTTCCCAGCTCGTCGCGAGTCCCGGGATGATCTTCAGATCCTTGTCTCGTGCGACGAGGCCTTCATAGACTTGTCCGAGATGCGCGAGCGTGGTGGTTTCGTTGAGCGTGTAGGGATCGAGCGACTTGAGATCGCCCTGGTTCGCGTAGCGCAGGGTTTGTGCGGAGGCCGGCATCGCCATGAACGCGACAAGTAAGGCGGCGGCGAATGCAAACAAGGTCAAACGGATACGCATGTGCTCAAATTCTCCTCACGCCGGGGCATTGCTCGCCTCTCCGGCATTTTCTCAATGTTGCCAAAGTTTGAGCGAGGCGCAAGCGGGATTTCCGCGATAGTCCAGATCAACCGGATCAATCGTCATCGCGGGGCAGCGGGTTTGCGCTGCGACGAAGCGATACTTAAGTTGTAACCATCGCTTTCGGCGATGCGGGCAAACCTGAGTTCGGAGACGCGTGTGACGGTGGTCAAGGCCGATGTTCTGGTTTTAGGCGCTGGAATTGTCGGCGTTTCCGCGGCCCTGCATCTCCAGAAGCGCGGGCGGGACGTGATCCTTGTCGATCGGCACGACAAGGCCGGTGAGGAGACGAGCTACGGCAACGCCGGCCTGATCGAATCCGCATCGGTTTTTCCGTACATGTTTCCGCACGATCCGCAGCAGATCCTGCGCTATGCGCTGAATTTGTCTCCGGAGGTGCACTATCACCCGTCGGCCCTGCCGGCCTTCCTGCCGTGGCTGATCCGCTATTTCCGGGCGTCCTCGTCCGCAGGGGTGATGCGCAGCGCAAAGGCTGCGCTGCCGTTGATCCAGCGCAGCCTCGCCGAGCATGAAGCGCTGGTTGCGGAAGCCGGCGTGCCCGAGCTTCTGCGCCGGACCGGATGGATCAAGCTGTTCCGCTCGGATGCGACGCTGGCCAAGGGCGTCGCCGAACTGGAGCGCGCGCGTCAGTTCGGGGTGGAGGCGGATGTTCTGGATGCCGCCGCGATCGCGGCCCGCGAGCCCAACCTGTCCGGGACGTTCGCCGGCGCCATTCACTGGCCCGCGCCCGGCTTCATTCCGGACCCCGGCGCATTGGCGAAGGCCTGCGCGGCGCTGTTTGTCCGCAAGGGTGGCCGTTTCATTGCCGCAGACGCCCGCACGCTGGCGCAGAACGATGCACGCTGGCGCGTCGATGGCCCGAACGGCGCGTTGATCGGGCGCGAAGCCGTGATCGCGCTCGGGCCGTGGTCAGACGACGTGTTTCGTCCATTGGGCTACAACATGCCGCTCGGTATCAAGCGCGGCTATCATCTCCATCTCGCGCCGCGCGGCAATGCGGTGCTTCATCATCCTGTTCTCGACACCGATCGCGGTTATCTGCTGGCGCCGATGAACCGCGGCATCCGCCTGACCACCGGTGCCGAGTTCGCCCGCCGCGATGCGCCGCCGACCCCGGTTCAGGTGGATCGCACGCTGCCGCTCGCGCGCGATCTGTTTCCGCTGGGCGAGACGGTCGATGTCGTGCCCTGGATGGGCCGGCGGCCGTGCCTGCCGGACATGCTGCCGGTGATTGGAAAAGCGGCACGTCATGCCGGGTTGTGGTTCGATTTCGGACATCAGCATCACGGCCTGACGCTCGGGCCTGCAACGGGCCGGCTGCTGGCTGAAATGATGACCGGCGAGGCGCCGTTTGCCGATCCATTGCCCTTTGCCGCGGAGCGCTTCGGCTGATTGGCTGATGGGTCCTCGTGCGCCGGGTCACTTGCATCGCTAATGAGGTCGCGGCGATACTGCGATATCTTCCGGCTTGCGTCGTGCGAGGCAGGCCCAGTCAGGAGCAGGCTATGAAAGTCAATATCCAGATCGACTGCACCCCCGAAGAGGCGAGGCAATTCATGGGCCTTCCCGATGTGCAGCCGATGCAGACTGCGATGATGGACAAGCTCCAGCAAAAAATGTCTGAGAATATCGACAAGTTCTCGCCGGAAGCGATCCTGCAGAACTGGTTCACGTTCGATCCGAAAATGACCGAACGCTTTCAGGACATGTTCGCCAACATGGCCGGGCTCGGCACCGGCCGCGCCAAGGACAAGAAGTAGGCCATGGCGATGGAGCGAAGCCTGTCGTCGACAGACCGTCGGCTTCGACCGCCGTCTTTTGGCCTGCTTCTGGCCGAGGCGAGGGGCGTTCTCGAATTCAACGCCAGCGTGGCATTGGCGCCTTTGCTGATGAGCGCGCCGAAGGGCGACGGACATCCGGTGTTGGCATTGCCCGGCTTTCTGGCGAGCGATCTGTCGATGGCCCCGCTGCGGCGTCTTTTGAAACATTTGGGCTACGACGCCCATGCCTGGGAGATGGGCCGCAATTTCGGTGGCGTCATCAAGCTGCGGGACGCCCTGCGCGATCGGCTCGCGCGGATTCACGACACGACGGGCCGCAAGGTTAGCCTCGTGGGCTGGAGCCTCGGAGGCATCTATGCGCGCGATCTGGCGTTGCGTGCGCCGGATAAGGTGCGATGCGTGGTGACGCTGGGCAGTCCGTTTTCCGGGGACGTGACGGCGACCAATGCCACCCGGCTGTACGAAGCTCTGTCCGGAGAGCAGGTCGAGGCCGATGACGAACTCCGCCGCGCCATCGCTGGCGATCTTCCGGTCCCGGTCACCTCGATCTACTCCCGGACCGACGGGATCGTGAACTGGCGAACCTCGTTGTTGCGGCCCTCGGATACCGCCGAGAATATCGAAGTCCTGTTCGCGAGCCATCTCGGCATGGGCGTCAACGCCGCGGTCCTTTGGGCCCTGGCGGACCGGCTGGCGCAACCGGAAGGAGAATTTGCGCCGTTTAACCGTTCCGGCCCGTTTGCCATTGCCTACCCGCCGCCAGAGCAGGCACAATCCTGACCCGCTCTCACGCGAGGGCGATGAACCGCGAGAAGCGCCTCAAGGCACCGCGCGGCAGATTGTCGGGAGGGACACATGAGCGACGCCAAGAAACTTTCGTCGATGGACGCATCGTTTCTGTATCTCGAGACGCCCGAGATGCCGATGCATGTCGGCAGCATGGCGATCTTCCGGCTGCCGGACGATTACAAGGGCAGCTTCTTCGAAGACTTCAAGGCGATGATCGCCTCGCGGCTGCACATCGCGCCGATCCTGAAAGCGCGCTTGCAGAAGACGCCGCTCGACATCGATCATCCAAGCTGGGTCGAGGACGACCAGTTCGACATCGACCGCCATATCTTCCGCGGCAGCCTGCCGGCGCCCTATGATCGCGCGACGCTGGAACGTATCGTCGGCTGGATGCACGCCAAGCTGCTCAACCGCGCCCGTCCGCTTTGGGAGTTCTATGTCTTCGAAGGCATGAAGGACAACGAGATCGGCCTTTACTCGAAGATGCACCACGCCTGCATCGACGGTGGCGCTGGCGCGGCGCTGACCAACATGATCTATGACGTGACGCCGGTGCCGCGCGAGGTGCCGCCGCCGACGGCGACGCGCAAGCTCGAGCCGCGCGAGGTCGCCGCCAACTTTCTCGATTCCTATCAGCAGTTATGGCGCCAGCCGTTCGACGCCTCGGCGCCGCCGAAGACGCTCGAATTGCCGCGCTCCGGCAAGAACGATCTCGGCTCGATCCTGTTCGACAACGCCATGTTCCAGATCGAGAACGCGGTGAAATTCGCAGGCAGCATTCCGTCTGTGTTGAAAAGCGTTTCAGAAGTGATCGGAAAGATCTCCGATCCGAAGTCGCGCGACAGCATCGCGGCCATGGCATCGCCGCCGACCATCCTGAACAAGACGATCTCGTCAGAGCGCAGCTTCGCCGGCACCTCGATCTCCCTGTCGCGTGCCAAGGCGTTGGCCAAGAAATCGGGTGGCAAGCTGAACGACGTCGTGCTGGCGCTCGCCAGCGGCGTGGTGCGGCGCTATCTGAAAGAGCAGGGCGCGCTGCCGTCAAAATCCATGACCGCGGCGGTTCCGATCTCGCTGCGCGAGGAAGGCAACACCGATGCCAACAATCAGGTGTTCGGCATGATCTGCTCGATCGCCACCAATGTCGACGATCCCAAGGCCCGGCTGGAAACCATCATCGCGCAATCCACGAAGTCGAAGGAGATGTCGCATCCGCTGCGGGCGCTGATGCCGCAGGTCACCAACCTGTCGATGCTCGGCGCGCCGATCATGACGCAGATTCTCGCGCTGCTTTACAGCCGTTCGAATCTGTCCGACGTGCTGCCGCCGGCGGCGAACATCACCGTGTCGAACGTGCCGGGGCCGCGTCAGACGCTCTACGCCGCGGGCGCTGAACTGCTGCACATTTTTCCTGTGTCGATCTCGACCCATGGTCTGGCGCTGAATATCACCGTGCAAAGCTATCGCGACCAGCTCGATTTCGGCTTCATCGCCGGCGCCAATATCATCCCGCATGTGCAGGTGCTTTGCGATATGCTGCCGGAAGAATTCGAGGCGCTGGAAGCCGCCTATGCCACGCCGGCAACCGCGAAAAGCACCGCAGCCGAGTGAGGTCTTTGCAATGATCGACATGCCGCCGCTCCGGTTCGCGCAGACGAACGGGATTCGCATGGGGTACTACGACGCGGGTCCGGGGACGGACGCGCCGCCGTTCGTGCTGTGCCACGGCTGGCCCGAACTGGCCTTCTCATGGCGGCACCAGATCAAGACCCTGAGCGAGGCCGGCTTTCGCGTCATCGCGCCGGACCAGCGCGGCTATGGCGCGACCGACCGGCCGGAGAAGGTCGAGGATTATGACCTCGAGCACCTGACCGGCGATCTGGTCGGGCTGCTCGATCATCTCGGGATCGACAAGGCGGTCTTCGTCGGGCACGACTGGGGCGGTTTCGTCGTCTGGCAGATGGCGTTGCGCCATCCCGGTCGTGTCGCCGGCGTGGTCGGCGTCAACACGCCGCATACGCCGCGCGCGCCGATCGACCCGATCGCGCTGTTCCGCCAGCGTTTCGGGGACAGCATGTACATCGTGCAGTTCCAGGATCCCGCGCGCGAGCCGGATCGCATTTTCGGCAGCCGGGTCGAGCAGGTGTTCGACGCCTTCATGCGCAAGCCGCTGCCACGCAAGGACGACACGCCGGCGCAGCCTGCTGCCGCGGGTGTCGGTGCGTCGCCCAAGACCAATCTGGCCTTCCCCCAGATGATCGCGGCCTACGATGCGAAGCACGATCCGCGCACGCCGATCCTGTCGGCTGAGGAAAAGAAAGTGTTCGTCGATGCCTTCACGAAGACGGGCTTCACCGGCGGCATCAACTGGTACCGCAACATGACCCGCAACTGGGAGCGATCGGCGGACCTCGATCACACGGTGCGGGTGCCAGCGCTGATGATCATGGCCGAGAACGACGCGGTGCTGCCGCCGTCCGCCGCCGACGGCATGGAAAAGATCATCCCCGACCTGGAAAAATATCTGGTGCGCGACAGCGGCCATTGGACGCAGCAGGAAAAGCCGGAGGAGGTCAGCGCCAAGCTGATCGAATGGCGTAAGAAGCGGTTTGGATAGACGTCATTGCGAGCGAAGCGAAGCAATCCAGTGGGAGAAAACTGGATTGCTTTGTTGCTTCGCTCCTCGCAATGACGATCTGAGTTGAAGGAAATTTCAAATGTCGTCGACAAACCGTCTCGACCCGATTCCGCATCCGCCGACCAGGCCGGTGGTCGGCAACATGCTGTCGATCGACTCGGCCGCGCCGGTCCAGAACTTGGTGCAGCTCGCCAAGGAACTCGGGCCGATCTACTGGCTCGACATGATGGGCGCGCCGATGGTCATCGTTTCCGGACACGATCTGGTCGATGAATTGTGCGACGAGAAGCGGTTCGACAAGTCGGTGCGCGGCGCGTTGCGCCGGGTCCGCGCGATTGCCGGAGACGGCCTGTTCACCGCCGACACCAGCGCCCCGAACTGGAGCAAGGCGCATAACATCCTGCTGCAGCCGTTCGGCAATCGGGCGATGCAGTCGTACCACCCAAGCATGGTCGATATCGCCGAGCAACTCGTGAAGAAATGGGAGCGCCTCAATCCCGACGAGGAGGTCGATGTCGTGCACGACATGACCGCGCTGACGCTCGACACCATCGGGCTGTGCGGTTTCGACTATCGTTTCAACTCGTTCTATCGCCGCGACTATCACCCCTTCGTCGAGTCGCTGGTGCGCTCGCTCGAAACTATCATGATGACGCGCGGGTTGCCGCTCGAAAAGATCTGGATGCAGAAGCGCAACCGCGATCTCGCGACCGACGTCGCCTTCATGAACAAGATGGTGGACGACGTGATCGCGGCGCGGCGCAGCGGCGGTGATTCCGATGGCAACAAGGACATGCTCAACGCCATGCTGACCGGCGTTGACAAGGCGACCGGCGAGCAGCTCGACGACGTCAACATCCGCTACCAGATCAACACGTTCCTGATCGCGGGTCACGAGACCACCAGCGGCCTGCTGTCCTACGCGATCTATGCGATGCTCAAGCATCCCGACGTGATGAAGAAGGCCTATGAGGAAGTCGATCGCGTGTTCGGCTCCGACCTCGAGGCAAAGCCGACCTATCAGCAGGTGGCGCAGCTCACCTACATCACGCAGATCCTGAAAGAATCCCTGCGGCTGTGGCCGCCGGCCCCGGCGTTTGCCGTGTCGCCGTACCAGGACGAAGTGATCGGCGGCAAGTACAAGCTCAAGAAGGGATCGTTCCTGCTGGTGCTGGCGGCGGCGCTGCATCGCGACCCGGCGGTATGGGGGCCGAAACCGGACGTGTTCGACCCCGAGAATTTCAGCCACGAGGCCGAGGCGAAGCGTCCGGTCAACGCCTGGAAGCCGTTCGGCAACGGCCAGCGCGCCTGCATCGGGCGCGGCTTCGCCATGCACGAGGCGGCGCTTGCGCTCGGCATGATCCTGCAGCGCTTCAAGCTGATCGATCACCAGCGCTATCAGTTGCACTTGAAGGAAACGCTGACGATCAAACCCGAGGGCTTCAAGATCAAGGTTCGTCCGCGCCCCGACAGCGAGCGCACCGTCAAGGGGCCGTCAGCAACTAGCGGAGCGGCGAAGCCCGCGGCGACGCAGTCGCGCCCGCGGCCCGGCCACAACACGCCACTGCTGGTGCTGTACGGCTCCAATCTCGGCACGGCGGAAGAACTGGCAACGCGTGTTGCCGACCTCGCCGGGGTCAACGGTTTCGCGACAAGGCTCGCGCCGCTCGACGAGGCGGTCGGCAAGTTGCCGAAGGAGGGCGGCGTGCTGATCTTCGCTGCCTCCTACAACGGCGCGCCGCCCGACAATGCGGCGCAGTTCGTGACGTGGCTGCAAGGCGATTTGCCGAAGGATGCTTTCGCCGGCGTCAAGTACGCGATCTTCGGCTGCGGCAACAGCGACTGGGCGGCGACCTATCAGTCGGTGCCGCGCCTGATCGACGAGCAACTGGCGGCGCACGGTGCGACCAACGTGTTCGAGCGCGGCGAGGGTAATGCACGCGAGGATCTCGACGGACAATTCGAGGCCTGGTACGCCAAGCTCGGTCCGCATGCGGTGAGGGCGCTCGGCATCGACGCCAAGTTCAGCCGCAGCGCCAGCGACGCGCCGCTGTACCGGATCGAGCCGGTGGCTCCGGCCGTTGTGAACACGCTCGCCAGCCTCGGCGGCGCGGTGCCGATGAAGGTGCTCTCCAATACCGAGTTGCAGAACCATGCCGGTCCCAATGCCTCGGATCGTTCGACGCGGCATATCGAGGTGGAATTGCCGCCGGGCACGAGCTATCGCGCGGGCGATCATCTCAGCATCATTCCGCGCAACGATCCGGCGCTGGTCGATTCCGTGGCGCGTCGTTTCGGCTTCCTGCCGACCGACCAGATCCGCTTGCAGGCGCCGGAAGGCCGTCGTGCGCAATTGCCGGTGGGGCAGGCGGTATCGGTCGGACGGTTGCTGGCCGAGTTCGTCGAGTTGCAGCAGATCGCGACGCGCAAGCAAATCCAGATCATGGCGGAGAATACGCGCTGCCCGATGACCAAGCCGAAACTCCTTGGCCTCCTTGGGGACGATGCCGAGTCACAGGAACGCTACCGCTCCGAGGTGATGGCGAAGCGCAAGTCGGTGTTCGATCTGCTGGAGGAATTTCCCGCCTGCGATCTGCCGTTCCATGCTTACCTGGAAATGCTGTCGCTGTTGGCGCCTCGCTATTATTCGATCTCGTCGTCGCCATTGGCGGAGCCGTCGCGGTGCAGCGTCACCGTCGGCGTGGTCGAGGGACCGGCTGCTTCGGGACGCGGCCGTTACAAGGGTATCTGCTCGAACTACATGGCGGGCCGGCGCCCGGGCGATACGGTCTATGCCTCGGTGCGTGAGACCAAGGCGGGCTTCCGCCTGCCCGGGAATCCGGCGACGCCGATCATCATGATCGGCCCCGGCACCGGCCTTGCGCCGTTCCGCGGCTTCCTGCAGGAGCGTGCGGCGATGATGGCCCAGGGCGCGTCACTTGGGCCATCGATGCTGTTCTTCGGCTGCCGCCATCCGGAGCAGGATTACCTCTATGCGGACGAACTGAAGGACGTCGCCGATCTCGGGATCACCGAACTGCACGTCGCGTTCTCGCGCGCGGACGCGGACAAGACCTACGTGCAGCACCTGATCGCGCAGCAGAAGGATCGGGTCTGGGATCTGATCGAGAAGGGCGCGATCGTCTATGTCTGCGGCGATGGCGGCAGAATGGAGCCGGACGTCAAGGCAGCATTGACGGCGATCTATCGCGACAAGACCGGCGCTGACGAAGCTGCCGCGGTGCGCTGGATCGAGGAAATGGGCGCCGCCAATCACTACGTGCTCGACGTGTGGGCGGGGGGATAGTTCAGCGGAAGGTCGAGCCGCGGGTTGCTCTGCAATTGCATTTAATCATCCCCGCGAAGGCGGGGATCCAGTATTTCAGTGGGCCTGGGGCTCGGGCGTGCATCGCGCTGCGAGGGCGCAACCGCATGCGTCAGCGGCTGGCGGCGCTTGCCGCCTTGGCGTGATCGGCGATGGCGCCGATGATCTGCGGCCACATCGGGATCGGCAAGGCGTGGCCCATGCCGTCGATCATCAGGAGTTTGGCGCCGGGAATCGAAGCTGCGGTGTCCTTGCCGCCTTCCGGCCGCACCAGCGGATCGACGGTGCCATGAATGACCAGCGTCGGCGCCGTCACCTTGCGCAGTCGCTCCTTGCGGCTGCCTGAGGCGAGGATCGCGCGCAACTGCCGTCCCACACCGGCCGGATTGAGCCCGCGCGCAAAGGTGCGCTCGGCACGCTCGCGGTCCTTGGCTTCGTCGAGCGGGAAGCTGCCGACGCGTAGCACTTTCCAGGTCTGCGCGTAACGGACGATATACTCGTCGTGGGTCGTCACCGGCGGCGCCATCAGCACGGCGGTCGCTTCCCGCGTCGGCGGTGGAACCTTGGGATTGCCGGTCGTCGACATGATCGACGTCAGTGATTTCACGCGCTGCGGGTACGAGATGGCGATCTCCTGCGCGATCATGCCGCCCATGGAAGCGCCGACGATATGAGCGGACGGAATGCCGAGCGTATCCATCAGGCCGATGACGTCGTTCGCCATGTCGCTGAGCCGATATGGCGCCTCGACCGGAATTTTCAGGAATCGCAGCTTGAGCAGTTCGAGCGCGGTCAGTTTCTTGCCGCCGCTCATCTTGGTGGACTGGCCGATGTCGCGGTTGTCGAAACGGATCACGCGGAAGCCGCGCTGTGCGAGATCCGCGCAGAATTCATCGTCCCAATGGATCATCTGGGCGCCGAGCCCCATGATCAGCAGGAGGGGTTCGGCATCGTCGCGGCCGAAGATGTCATAGCAGAGCTCGATGCCGTTGGCTTTCGCCATACGGGGCGGCTGATGCGGAAGTTCGGTCACCGGTCGCTCCTCGGAGGTATTGCGGTCGGGAAGCTATGGCACGGTTGCCGATCCGCCAAAAGTCCCGAGTTCACTATCGCGCCGGCAAACCAGCGCAGGTGTGTTGACCGTGCCTGCGCAAAAGTATGGAATGCGGAAAAACGAGTTGGGCTCATGAGGCACCAGCCGTTCCGGAGGACTTCATGGCGGACAAGAGCAGCGATCCTCTCGCGATGTGGCACACCATGCTCGGCGAGATGGAAAAAAACTACAATACCTTCGCCACCCAGGCGATGCAGTCACCTGAATTCAGCAAGGTCATGAATCAGGTCGGCGGCGTGACGGCCGGCGCGCAGAAGCAACTCGGCGACCTCATGGAAAAATACCTCGCCGCCATGAATCTGCCGAGCCGCGCGCAGGTCGTCAGCCTTGGTGAACGACTGCACGCGATCGAACGCCAACTGAACGAGATTACCGCGCTGCTGCGGCAGGTGCATCACAATTCAGCCGCGCCCGACGATGGTTACGGCGCGCCACGGCCGCCACGGACGAGGCGTCCGCCTTCCGAGGGAGAGGCAAAATGAATCCCCGGCCTGGACTGGATCTGGCGTCGATTCCGGAGCGTATCCAGACCGAAGTGCAGCGTGCGATCCAGCGCAGCATCAAGGGCGTGGAATACATCGCGTCAGCGGGGCCGACGCCGGGCGAGACGCCCAAGGATATCATCCTGTCGCGCGGCACCATGCAGCTCTATCACTACCGGCCGATGGCTGATGAAATCTACCGCATCCCGATCCTGATCGTGATGGCGACCACCAATCGCGGCTATATTCTCGATCTCGCGCCGGGCCAGAGCCTGGTCGAATTCCTGCTCAATCGCGGTTTCGACGTTTACATGCTGGACTGGACCGCGCCGAAACCGGAAGAGAAAAACCTGAGGATGGAGGACTATGTTCTCGGTTTCATTCCCGATTGCATCAAGGCCGTGCAGCGCGACTCCGGCGAGACCGATATCAATATCGTCGCCTATTGTTTCGGCGCGGTGCTGTCGATCATGTATGCGTCGATCTTTGCCGACGGGCCGCTGAAGAATCTGGTCTGTTTCACCACGCCGATCGATTTCCGCGAGATGAAACTGTTCCAGAGTTTTGCCGATCGTCGCTATTTCGACGTCGACCGGCTCGTGGACAGCATCGGCAACGTGCCGCCGGAAATGATCCTGACGTCATTCGACATGCTGCGGCCCGCCGCGCGGGTGATGAGCCAGGTGCAGTTGTGGGAGAACATCTGGAACGACGAATACGTCAAGTCTTACCGGATGATGGACAAATGGGGCTCCGATACGCTGCCGCTTGCGGGGGAATATTTCCGTGCCATCACCAAGGATCTGATGTGGGACAACAAGCTCTACAACGACACCATGACAGTCGGCGGCCGCGCGGTCGACCTGTCGAAGATCAAGGTGCCGATCCTCCACGCCATGGCCGAGCACGATCACATCGTGCCCTATGAGGCGGCAAAGCATCTGATCGCCAAGGTGGGATCGTCAGACAAGGAAGAAGTCATTCTCAAGGGCGGTCATGTCAGTCTTGTCGCCGGCGCCAATGCCGTCAAGCGGCTGTGGCCGAAACTCGAGTCCTGGTTGAGCAAGAGGTCGATATGAATACCACCGAGGCCCGTTCCTATCCGCGCCATGTGAAGACAGAGGCGGGCGACATCGAGTTCCGGCTGATGACGGCGGCCGACGAGGCGGCGGTGCTCGATTTCGCACAAAAACTGCCGGTGCACGATCTGCTGTTCCTGCCGCGCAATATCAGCCAGCCCAAGGTCCTCTCGGCCTGGATCCGCGAGATCGAGCGCGGAGCCATCATCAGCGTTCTCGCGCTCAAGGCAGGCAAGGTTGTCGGCTGCGGCACCATTGTCTCCGATCCGCATTCATGGTCGCCCCATGTCGGCGGCATCCGCATGGTGGTCTCTCTGGATGTGCGCGGGCAGGGCGTCGGCCGCGCGCTCTCGCAGGAGACGTTCGCGCTGGCGCTCGGCTCCGGGCTTGAACGGCTGGTGGTGCAGATGACCACGGATCAGCAGGGCGCCATCGCCCTGTTCGAGGGGCTTGGCTTCAAGGCCGAGGCGTTGTTGCGCGACCATGTCCGCGACGCCACCGGCGCCACCCATGACATCGTCGTGCTCGGCCATAACGTCGCGCATGTCCGCGCCCAGATGGAGGCCTTTGGCCTGCCGGAGGCGGTGCAGAATTAGGCTCGAACCGGACTCGTTTTTTATTAACCTCTCCGTCGAATTCACAGGTTCGTGATATCGCATCGCAACAAAGATGTTGCAACGCACAAGCGTTCATGCCATATAGCGATTGCCCCGGGCCAGTCCGGACGGGGTGAGCCCATAGCTCAAACCCGAGGATGGAGAGACCGCAATGACCGTCGAAACCGATACCAATTCCGTGCTGAACACCTTCAAAGCCGCCTTCGCTCCCGTCACCGACGCGCTGAAGAACATCCAGAACGTGGAAGTTCCCGAGGCTGCGCGTGACTTCGTGAAGCGCACCACCGGAACCGCCAAGGAGCGCGCCGCCGATATCCACGCCGGCTCCGAGAAGGTGACCGCTGCGATCGAAACCGCCGTGACCAATTCGGTCTCGGAAGCCGCCAAGGTCAGCCGCAACATCCAGCAAGCGATCTACGAGGACGCCGAGGCGTTCTTCGCCGGTATCGACAAGCTGGTTTCCGCCAAGTCGGTCGGCGAAGCCGTCCAGATCCAGTCCGACCTGGCGCGCGCACGCAGCGAAGTTCTTGCGTCGCGGGCGAAGTCGGTCACCGAGTACTTCGGCAAGCTGGTCGCTGATGGCGCCAAGACCGCGCAGGACAACTTCTCCAAGGTCGCGTCCTACGGCAAGACCGCCTGATCGCGTCACCGTCGTATTCATCAGAGCTTCAAAGGCCCGCGTTTCGCGCGGGCCTTTGTTTTTGACGCACGCCATCTGTGAGGTGCAGACTCGGCCGCGTGAGGACGATGATGGCAATCTGCGGCACGTTCACTGTTGAAAGCGGCGACGCGCAGCGCGCGGCGGACCTGCGCCGCGTCAAGATGCTGGCGACACTGGTGCTGGCAGCGACATTGACGCTATTCATCGTCGCGCGGGTGCTGATACCCGTGCATCCGGCATTCGGCTTCGTTGCGGCCTTCGCGGAAGCGGCGACCATTGGCGGGCTCGCGGACTGGTATGCGGTGGTCGCGCTGTTCCGGCGGCCGCTCGGCCTGCCGATTCCGCACACCGCGATCATCCCGAGCAACCAGACCCGTATCGCCGACAAGCTCGGCGAATTCATCGAAACCCATTTTCTCGACGCGGCGCCTGTTGAGGCAAAGTTGCGGCAGGTCGATTTCGCCTCGTTCATCGCGGACTGGCTGAGCGACCACAAGCGAAGCGGCGACCTCGCGCGGTTCGTGCTGCGGCTGTTGCCCGAAGCGTTGGATGCCGCGGAAACCTCGGGGCTAAAGACCTTCGTGACGCGTCGCGTGCTGGCGCAACTGCAATCGGTCGACCTCGCGCCGCTCGCCGCCGCGACGCTGCGCGCCTTCGTCCGCGAAGGGCGTCATCGCGGGTTGTTCGACGATCTCCTCGGCGCGATGCACGGCGCGCTGACGCAGCCGCAGACCATGGCGGCGATCCGTGAAAAGATCCGCAACGAATTGCCGACGCTGCTGAAACTCTATCGCACCGACAAATTCCTTCTGAACAAGATCGTCGCGTCCGCGACCGCGTTCTTTGATGAGGTGCGCAACGACCCCGCGCATCCGTTCCGCGGCGAGTTCGATCGGATGGTGCTGTCCTTCGTCGATCGTCTTGAAACTGAGCCGTCCTATGCGGGACGCATCGTCGAACTGCAGCGCGACCTGCTTGCGCGAGCGGAACTCCGCGATCTCGCGCAAAACATCTGGGCCAACGCGCGCGCCTTCATCGCGCACAGCGCGAGCGGTGAAACCAGCGTTCTGCAGCAGCATCTCGCTGGCCTCTTCATGAAGGCGGGAGCCACGCTGGCTGCCGATGCCGACATGCGCGCCGAAATCAATCAGGGATTCGTCGTGGTGCTGCGCAGCTTCATCGCGGACCAGAAGAGCGGCGTCTCGGGTTTCATCGCCGATCAGGTCAAGGCCTGGGACATGAACCAGTTGCTCACGCTGATCGAGATCAACGTCGGCCGCGACCTGCAATATATCCGCTTCAATGGCTCGCTGATCGGCGGGTTGGCTGGCCTCGCCCTCTACACCGCCGAGGTCCTGCTCCGGTTACTCTGATACCGGCGTCCCGGGAAGCGCGCTTGAATTGCCGGAATTCGCCCCTTAGCTTCATACGACGCACGTTGCGTTGCGCAGAGGATGTGCAACGCTTGCCTGATCGAGCCAATCGATTCGACCCGCCGCAGAAAAATCAGGGCTGGTCGTCACCGAACGGTCGGGGCTAGTGCGGTGGATTTGACATTCGCTTTAGTATTGTCGCGAGTCTGTGAAGCGAATGTCAAATCCAAAACCGCACTAGAATCTTAGATTTGCTGGTGTCCCTTTGGTTCTGACATTCGAAAAAACGCAAGCTGCAAAGTGATACGAATGTCAGAACCGGGACACTAGAGAGGAAGGGAATTCGATGACCGCTGCAGTCCAGGCGCTCGCGCCGCCGTCCAGAACCCTGATGTTGCTGGAGGGGCGGGCGTTTCATGAGTTCGGTGCGTTTCTCGGCGCCTTGCCCCTGCTGAGTTTCGCGCCACGCGGTGACGGACATCCGGTTCTCGTTCTGCCCGGACTGGTGGCGAGCGATGCCTCGACGCGTCCGCTGCGCAGCTTCCTCCGCGGCAAGGGCTATGTCGTCAGCGGTTGGCGGCAGGGCCGCAACTTCGGCCTGCGTGAGGGCGTTCAACACGGCATGGTCGACCTCGTCCATGAGCTGAGCGACAAGCACGGCCGCAAGATCAGCCTGGTCGGCTGGAGTCTCGGCGGCCTCTATGCGCGGCAGCTCGCGAAGATGATGCCGGATCGCGTGCGTTCGGTGATCACGCTCGGCAGTCCGTTCGCGGGAAGCCCGACGTCGACCAACGCCTGGCGTGTTTATGAATTCGTCAGCGGCAAGAGCGCGACCGACGAAGACCCTCGTTTCGGCGGGGCGCTGGCGCAAACGCCGCCGGTGCCGACCACGGCGATCTTCAGCCGTACCGATGGGGTCTGCGCCTGGCAGGGTTGCATGGAAACGCCCTCGATCTTGTCAGAGAATATCGAAGTCGAAAGCAGCCATTGCGGAATGGGACATCATCCCGCGGTGGTTTATGCCGTGGCTGATCGCCTCGCGCAGGCTGAAGGCGCGTGGAAGCCGTTTGACCGCAGCGGCTGGCGCAGCCTGGTTTATCCGGATCCGAGCCGGTAATCGTTTCGAGTTTGAATGATATCGTCATGCCCGGCCTTGTGCCGGGCATCCACGTCTTGCAGCGTCGCTCGATAGAAGACGTGGATGGCCGGGACAAGCCCGGCCATGACGAGGGTTTCGCGGATCAAGACGAGCGTCTCGCGCTACCTTTCAGTGATCCTTTTGGCGACACGCGCGTCGCCGCTGGTGCTTTGGCGTTCTCGACGTCCACGATCGCCTCATCGGCCCCTGCGAGCACAAGTCCTGTCGCCATGCGCGCATAAGCGTCGCGCGTCATGCCCTTGCCTTCGCGAAACCACAGATAATGCCAGTTCAGCATCCCGAATAGCGACATGGTGAGCGGTATCAGCAGGTCGTGCTTTTTCGCAATGGCGGGCAGGGCATCGGCGATCGCATCGGACACGATGCGGACCAAACCGCGTTCCATTTCCTTGAGCGTTTCCTGCTTCGCAGGCGGCAGCAGCTTCAGGCTGGAAATCTGCACCTGGTGTTCGGCATCGGCGCCCCGATAGGCGTCGAGCAGGGCAGTCGCGATCGCGATCAACCGGTCGCGTGGATCGGCGGACGAATCTGCCGCGGCTTCGACCACGGCGACGAGATGCTTCAGGTGATCGTCGAGGATGTCGAACAGCACGTCATCCTTGGAATCGTAATAGTGATACATCAGCGCTTTGGAGACGCCGCAGGCGTCCGCGATCATGGTGATCGACGTGCCGGCAAAGCCATGCTCGGCAAACAGCCGGGCCGAACGGCTGAGAATGCCGAGGCGCTTCTTGTCATAATCATTTGCCCGCGTGCGAGCCATGTCACCTCATTCGATTGAGTGTTCGGCGCCCGCGCCGGTTCGTGCTGCCGCGACAGTCGCATTGACCGTCCAACTGGTCAATTATATTCCGGATCGCCGCTGATGCGTCATCCTCAAATGCGCAACGACGCGTCGCCAATGACGATGGAAAGTTTTTCAGCTAAGTCAGCCGTCATGTCGCATCCGCTCGCCCGCATTATCGGCCAGCTCAAGCGTGAGCCGTCTCGCACCGGATCACTCGTCATTACGGTATTCGGCGAGGCGATCGTGCCGCGCGGCGGCTCGGTATGGCTCGGCACGCTGCTGGCGTTTTTCGAAGCGCTTGATATCGACGGCGGAGTGGTGCGCACCGCAATGTCGCGCCTCGCGGCCGATGGCTGGCTTGCCCGCAACAAGGTTGGCCGCAACAGCTTCTATCGGCTGGCGGAGAAGGGGCGCGAGACGTTCGTGACCGCGATGCAGCATGTCTATCACCCGCATGCGCCGGAGTGGACCGGGCGGTTCGAACTGCTGCTGATCGGCAACGGCGACGACCGCGAGGCCTCGCGCGAGGCGCTGAAAGCCGCGGGCTTCGGCAGCCCGATGCCGGGCGTCTGGGTCGCGCCATCAGGCGTGGCGATTCCCGAGGCTGCGGCCTGCGCGATCCGTCTCGAAGTTTCGGCAGAGGACGACAGCGGCCGCCGCCTGCTTAGCGCAAGCTGGCCGCTCGAGCGGACGGCCGCGGCTTATCTCGCGTTCGTCGAGCGGTTCACGCCGTTGCGCGACTGGATCGTCCGCCGTGAACCTCTCTCCGATCTCGATGCGTTCACGGCGCGCGTGCTGATGAACCATCACTATCGGCGCGTGGTCTTGCGCGATCCCTTGTTGCCGGCCGCGCTGCTGCCGCGGGACTGGCCGGGTGGAGCGGCGCGTCAGCTCTGCCGCGAGATCTTCCTCGGCCTGCTCGAGCCGTCCGAGCGTTGGCTCGATCAGAATGGTTCCAACGAAAACGGGTCGTTGCCGCCTCCGGAACCCGGGCTGGAAAGCCGTTATATGTTACAAAAATATATTGACGATGTTATTTAATGATATATATTGGCGTCATCAGGGAGAAACGGCCATGTATACGCAGGTGCTCAACTCGTCCGACGGCGACGACCGCATGGTCGAGGACGTTGCGCGGTCCGCGCAATTCCAGGCGCGCATCGACAGCGGCGAGCGCATCGAACCCAACGACTGGATGCCGGCCGCCTATCGCAAGACGCTGACGCGGCAGATCTCCCAACACGCCCATTCGGAAATCGTCGGCATGCTCCCCGAGGGCAACTGGATCACCCGTGCGCCGACCTTGCGCCGCAAGGCCGCATTGCTCGCCAAGGTGCAGGACGAATGCGGGCATGGACTTTATCTTTACGCCGCTGCCGAAACGCTCGGTTCCTCGCGCGAAGAGCTTGTGGATGCCATGCTGGCGGGGAAGGCAAAATATTCCTCGATCTTCAATTATCCGACGCTGACGTGGGCCGACATCGGCGCGATCGGCTGGCTGGTCGACGGCGCGGCGATCATGAACCAGATTCCGCTGTGCCGCTGCTCCTACGGCCCCTATGCGCGCGCCATGATCCGCGTCTGCAAGGAAGAGTCGTTCCATCAGCGTCAGGGCTTTGAGATCATGCTGACGCTGTGCCGCGGCACGGCGGAACAGAAGGCGATGGCGCAGGACGCGCTCGATCGCTGGTGGTGGCCGGTGCTGATGATGTTCGGTCCTCCGGATCAGGCGAGCCAGCACAGCGACACCTCGACCAAATGGAAGATCAAGCGTTTCTCCAATGACGAGTTGCGGCAGAAATTCATCGACGCGACGGTGCCGCAGGCGCAGTTCCTCGGCCTTACCATTCCCGATCCCGGCATGACGCAGGATGCCGACGGGCACTGGCGCTACAGCGAGATCGATTGGACTGAATTCAAGCAGGTGCTGGCCGGCAACGGCCCGTGCAACCGCGATCGTCTCGCCGCGCGCCGCAAGGCGCACGAGGAGGGGGCGTGGGTGCGGGAGGCTGCGGCGGCCTATGCCGCGAAGCGCGCACGTCGCGGCATGGCTCAGGCGGCTGAGTAGTAACATCGTTATTGCGAGGGGTGAGAGCGACGAAGCAATCCAGGTAGGGAAGAAAAGACTGGATTGCTTCGCTCAGCGCAAAATTGGCAAGAGCCGATTTTGTCGCGGGCTCGCGATGACGGAATTGGATTTCCAGGTGTCAGGAGATTTCGATGGCCACGCCGAACAGCCCGCTCTGGGAGGTTTTCATCCGCAGCCGTAACGGCCTCGCGCATAAGCATGTCGGTTCGCTGCACGCCACGGACGCTACGCTGGCGCTGCAGGCCGCGCGCGACATCTACACGCGCCGCGGCGAGGGATTGTCGATCTGGGTGGTGCCGTCGAGCGCCATCACCGCGTCCGATCCGGCCGAGAAGGGCATGATGTTCGAGCCGGCCGAATCCAAGATCTACCGGCATCCGACGTTCTACGACGTACCGGACGAAGTCGGGCATATGTGACAGCCTGGTCTTGTCATTCCGGGGCGCGTGGAGCGCGAACCCGGAATCCAGAGACCGGGTCCTGCAAATGAATTCCGGGTCTGCCATCGGCGCGAACGCGTTGCGTTCGTCGCCTCGGCGCATCCCCGAATGACGAATTGAGGATCATTTTCATGACCGCCGCCTCCATCACCGTCTCCGAAACGCCGCTGGTGCTCTACACGCTGCGCCGGGCGGACGATGCGCTGATTCTCGGCCATCGCCTGTCCGAGTGGTGTGGCCACGCGCCGATGTTGGAAGAAGACATGGCGCTCGCCAACATGGGTCTCGATCTGCTGGGACAGGCGCGCGAACTCTACAGCTACGCCGCCAGGGTGGAAGGCAAGGACAACGACGAAGACAAGTTCGCCTATCTCCGCGACGTGCGTCAGTATCGCAACCTGCTGCTGCTGGAGCAGCCGAACGGCGATTTCGCTCGCACCATGACGCGGCAGTTCTTCTATTCCGCCTTCGCCGATCTCTACTGGCGCGCCATGATGATGTCGCGCGACGCGACGCTGGCGGCGATCGCAGCGAAATCCGAGAAGGAAAGTGCCTATCATCTGCGTCATTCATCCGAATGGATGGTGCGGCTGGGCGACGGCACCGACGAAAGTCATCGCCGCGCGCAGGCCGCGATCGACGATCTCTGGGCCTTCACCGGCGAAATGTTCGCCGTCGACGACGGCGAGCGCGGCCTGATCGACGCGGGCATCGCCGTCGACCCCGCGACATTGCGGACCTCATGGCGAGCCACCGTCATGCGTGTCCTCGATGAAGCGACGCTGACGGTGCCGCAGAACGACTGGATGCAGAAGGGCGGCCGCATCGGGCATCATACCGAACACCTCGGCCATCTGCTGAGTGAATTGCAGTCGCTGCAGCGGAGCTTCCCGGGAGCTGTGTGGTGAGTGCCTTCAACGATATCGATTTGCGGCAGCGCGCGTGGAATGCGGCTTCGCAAGTGGTCGATCCGGAGATCCCGGTGCTGACCATTGCCGATCTCGGCGTGCTGCGTGACGTGGCGGTGAGCGACGGGCGGGTCGAGGTCGCGATCACGCCGACCTATTCCGGTTGCCCGGCGATGAACATGATCGCGCTCGAGATCGAAGTCGCGTTGGAGCGCGAGGGTATTCGCAATCCGAAGGTGCGCACCGTGCTGTCGCCGGCGTGGACCACCGACTGGATGAGCGATGACGGTCGCCGCAAGCTGCAGGAGTACGGCATCGCGCCGCCGCAGGCCGGCTCGGGTCGCCGCGCGCTGTTCGGCGAGCAGCGGGTGGCGTGCCCGCGATGCGGCTCGGTGGAGACGGAAGTGCTATCGGAATTCGGTTCGACCTCCTGCAAGGCGCTCTGGCGGTGCCGCAGTTGCCGCGAACCGTTCGATTACTTCAAGTGCCACTAGCTCCTCGCAACGACGGCGGAAATTCAGCATCGAGTGAATACATTGATATCAGCGCATCCCAAATTTCATCGTCTCACCGTCGCCGATCTCCGCCGCGAAACGCCGGACGCGGTGTCGATGACGTTTGCAATTCCGCCGAAACTTGCGGGCGACTACGCCTTCACGCCAGGACAATATCTGACCCTGCGCACCACGATGGACGGCGAGGAGGTGCGGCGCTCCTACTCGATCTGCTCCGGACCGGACGACGGCGAACTCCGCATCGCCGTAAAGAAGGTCGACGGCGGCGCGTTCTCGACCTGGGCCGCGGACGAGTTGAAAGCCGGGGACGAACTCGATGTCATGACGCCGACCGGCCGGTTCGGCATCGCGCATGCGCCGGACGCGGCGCGCACCCATGTCGGCTTCGCAGCCGGATCCGGGATCACGCCGATCCTGTCGATCGTCAAGAGCGTGCTGGCCTGCGAGCCGCAGAGCCGCTTCTTTCTGTTCTATGGCAACCGCACCGCCGAGAACATGCTGTTTCGCGAGGCGCTGGAGGAGCTGAAGGACCGCTTCCTGCAGCGCCTGTCGGTCTTTCATGTCATCTCCGGCGAGGAGCAGGACATTCCGATCCTTCACGGCCGGCTCGACGGCGAGAAGGTGCGAGTGCTGCTGCGCGCGATGGTGCCGGCCGCCGACGTCGATCACGTCTTCATCTGCGGGCCGACCGGGATGAGCGAGGAGATCGAGGCGACGTGCCGTGATGTCGGCATCGCGGATGATCGTATCCATGTCGAGCGCTTCGTCTCCGGGCTTGGCGGCAAGCCGCGGCCGAAGGCGGTGATCGCGCCCGGTGCGCCGCCAAAGGCAACGGCGGCCCTGATCGTCGATGGCAAGCGGCGTGAGGTGCCCGTGGCGGAGGGCGAGTCCATTCTCGATGCCGCGCTGCGCGCCGGCATGGACCTGCCGTTCGCCTGCAAGGGCGGCATGTGCTCGACCTGCCGCGCCAAGCTGGTGGAGGGCGAAGCCGCGATGGAGGTGAACTATTCGCTGGAGCCGTGGGAAACCGACGCCGGATACATCCTGACGTGCCAGGCGCGGCCGACGTCAGGGAAAGTGGTGGTCGATTACGACCAGATGTAGCGGCCAATAATGTCGCTTTGGCCTTTGAAGTTCGTCATGGCCGGAATAAATCCGGCCATGACGAACTTGCGATGTGATCGCGTAGCCTTCACACGGTGAAGCCCGGCGAGGTTTTCGTTATCGAATATGTTAATCGCCCTTCGGCCGCTTGTCGAACACGCGCTTCGCCTTGCCGAGCGAGCGCTCCAGGGTCTCGGGCGCGACGATCTTCATCTGCGTGGAAATGCCGATGGTGTTCTTGATGAAGGCAATGATCTTTTCGGCGTGGAGCGGAAGCCCCTGGCCGTCCCAGTTTTCCGGCCGGGCCTCGGCCAGCACCGTCATCTCGTCCATCCGGCCTTCGCGGGTCAGCTCGATGATGAAATGGCCGCTGCACCAGTCGGTGGCGAGCAGCGCCTCCTCGATCTGGGTCGGGAATACATTGACGCCGCGCAGAATGATCATGTCGTCGGAGCGGCCGGTGACCTTCTCCATGCGGCGGAAGCCCGGACGCGCGGTGCCCGGCAGCAGCCGAGTCAAATCCCGCGTGCGATAGCGGACGATGGGGAACGCCTGCTTGGTGAGCGAGGTGAACACCAGTTCGCCCTTCTCGCCGTCGGGCAGCACCGCGCCGGTCTCGGGATCGATCACCTCCGGGTAGAAATGATCCTCCCAGATGTGCAGGCCGTCCTTGGTCTCCACGCATTCCTGCGCGACGCCCGGACCGATCACCTCCGACAGGCCGTAGATGTCGGTGGCGTCCATGTCGAAGGCGTGCTCGATTTCGGCGCGCATGGCGTTGGTCCAGGGCTCGGCGCCGAAGATGCCGAACTTCAGCGATGACTTGCGCGGATCCAGGCCTTGCTTCTTGAACTCGTCGAGAATCGCCAGCATGTAGCTCGGTGTCACCGTGATGATGTCGGGCTTGAAGTCGTTGATGAGCTGCACCTGCCGCTCGGTCATGCCGCCGGAGACCGGCACCACGGTGCAGCCGAGCCGCTCGGCGCCGTAGTGCGCGCCGAGCCCGCCGGTGAACAGGCCGTAGCCATAGGCGTTGTGCATCAACATGCCGGTGCGGCCGCCTGCCGCGCGGATCGAGCGCGCCATCACGTCGGACCATGTATCGATGTCGGCCTGGGTATAGCCGACCACGATCGGCTTGCCGGTCGTGCCGGAGGAGGCGTGAACGCGCACCAGTGTTTCCCGCGGCACCGCGAACATGCTGAAGGGATAGTTGTCGCGAAGGTCGGTCTTCACCGTAAAGGGGAATTTGGCGAGATCGGACAGGGTTTTGAAATCGCCGGGATGCACGCCCTTGCTGTCGAAGGCCTTCTTGTAGTGCGCGACGTTATCGTAGGCGTGCTTGAGCGACCATGCCATGCGTTCGGTCTGCAGCGCGATCATCGCGTCGCGCGACATGCGCTCGGCATCGTCGAGAACGGGAGCGCCGGGCTTGTATTTGGACGACATCTTGGCTGTCCCTGTGTTGCGATCAGTTCGTTTCGCCGGTTTCGATCCAGACGCCGCCGATGGTGCGGGAATGGCCGCGCATTTCGGCTACCACCACGTCGCCGGCGGTCACGCGGATATCGTAGATGCCGGAGCGCCCCGACTTGGAAATTTCCTGCGCGGTGGCAACAAGGCGGTCGCCGAGCTTGCCCGGCCGGATGAACGAGATGTTGCAATGCGCAGCCACGGCGCGTTCGTTGCGCGAGTTGCAGGCGAACGCGAAGGTGGAATCCGCCAGCGTGAAGATGAAGCCGCCGTGGGCGATGCCATGGCCGTTGACCATGTCCGGCTTGATGGTCATCGTCAGCGTGGCTCGGCCGGCCGCGATGTCGACGATCTCCATGCCAAGGCCGCTGCTGGCGTTGTCTTCCTTCCACATGGCATCGGCGCAGGCCCGGGCAAGCGCATCGGGCGACAAGGCAGCCTTCGTCACCGGACTCTCCCGCAAGCGGAACGTGCGATCAGGATCGAACTCAACATCTCCTCCCCGGGCCGCGGACTCGTTGGACGAGTCTCTTGAATTGAACGATCGGTTAGTTAATTATTAGCCCAGGCATCCATGGTGTCAACGGCAGGGATGCGCGTCAAACTGCAACCAGGCGGGAAAAATTGCACCGGGAGGGATCGATGGCCATCACCCTGCAGAACCTTGCGCTCGGGCGCTGGACGGAAGCGCGGAACGGCTTCGTCGATATTCCGAGCGCTGTCGATGGGAAAACCGTGGCGCGCGCCTCCAGTGCCGGGCTCGATTTCGGTGCGATGGTGCAGTACGCGCGCGATGTCGGCGGCCCCACATTGCGCAAACTGACGTTTCATCAGCGCGCCGACCTGCTGCGCAAGCTTTCCGCGTGGCTCGGCGAGCGCAAGGAGCCGCTGTATGCGCTTGCTGCGGAGACGGGCGCCAACCGGCGCGACAATGCCGGCGACATCGAGGGCGGTCTCGGCACGCTGTCAGCCTATGCCTCGCGCGGCCGGCGCGATCTGCCGGACGCCAAATTCGTGGTCGAGGGCGACGTCGAGAGCCTGTCAAAAGGCGGCAGCTTCGTCGGGCAGCACATCCTGTCGCCGCTGCGCGGCGTCGCCGTTCACATCAATGCGTTCAATTTCCCGTGCTGGGGCCTGCTGGAAAAGTTTGCGCCGGCGTTTCTGGCCGGCGTTCCCGTCATCGCCAAGCCGGCCACCGCGACAGCTTACGTGACCGAGGCGCTGGTGCGCCTGATCCATGAGTCCGGCATCCTGCCGGCCGGCAGCTTGCAGTTGATCTGCGGTGCGACCGGCGACCTGCTGGAGCATCTCAGCGGGCAGGACGTGATTTCGTTCACGGGATCGCTTGAAACCTCGGAGAAACTGCACAACCATTCCAATATCGCGAAGCATGCGATCCGCTTTGTCGCCGAGCGCGATTCCCTCAATGCCGCGATTCTCGGGCCGGATGTGACGCCGGAGCAACCGGAGTTCGCGCTGTTCGTTCGCGAGGTGGTGCGCGAGATGACAGCGAAGACTGGCCAGAAGTGCACGGCGATCCGGCGCGTTTTTGTGCCGCGTGCACAGCAGGCCGCTGTCATCGCGGCTCTGAAGGCCGCCCTCGCCGAAGTCCGGCTCGGCGATCCCCGCAACGACGACAAGGCGATGGGACCCTTGGTCAGCCGTGCGCAGCGCGATGCGGTGCGCAGCCAGATCGCGGTGCTGCGGGGCGAAACCGAGATCGTGTTCGGCGATCCCGATACATGCGCAGGCAACGGCATCGATCCGGTGAATGGCGCATTCATGTCGCCGGTTCTGCTGCGCGCGATCGATCCGATGACAGCGCAACGCATTCACGACACCGAGGCGTTCGGTCCGGTGGCGACCGTAATCGCCTATGATACGCTCGATCAGGCGATCGAACTGGTTTGCCGCGGCGCGGGCAGTCTGGCCGCTTCGCTGTTCACCTACGATCGTGCGGTGGCGGAGACGGTGATCCTGGGCATCGCGCCGTATCACGGCCGCATCCTTGTCGTGGACCGCGACTGCGCGAAGGAGTCCACGGGGCATGGCGTGCCGCTGCCGAACCTCGTGCATGGCGGCCCGGGGCGCGCCGGCGGCGGCGAGGAGCTTGGCGGGTTGCGGTCCGTCTTTCACTACATGCAGCGCACGGCGATCCAGGCGTCGCCGGCGCGGCTGTCGGCCTTGACGGGAGTTTGGGGCAAGGGCGCCCCGATGCCGCTCTCGGCCGAACATCCGTTCAAGCGCGACTACGATCATCTGGCGATCGGCGACACCATCGAAACCGCGAGCCGGGCGATTACGCTCGCGGACATCGAACACTTCGCGGAGTTCACCGGCGACACCTTCTATGCCCACATGGACGAGATCGCCGCCAAGGCTAATCCGTTCTTTCCGGGGCGCGTCGCCCACGGCTATCTTATCCTCGCCTTCGCGGCCGGCCTGTTCGTCGATCCGGCGCCGGGGCCGCTGCTGGCCAACTACGGCCTCGACAATCTGCGCTTCCTGAAGCCGGTCTCGCCGGACGATGTGATCCGTGTTCGGCTGACGGTGAAGCAGAAGTCGCCGGCGCGCAAACCGGAATATGGCGAGGTGCGTTGGGACGTCGAGGTCTTCAACCAGAACGGCGAAACCGTCGCGCGCTACGACCTGCTGACGATGAGTGCGCGCTCGGCATAGATTAGCCCTCCTGGATTTATCTTGGCAAAACTGGCAGGAAGGCGATACGCCGGAACGTCCTGCGCTCGCCCCGGAGTTTGTCGGTTATGTCCCTTGCACCGGAACAATCATCGTTCGCCGTCGAGGCGCGGTGCGTGCGCTTCAACGAGAAGGCGGCTGACGCGGCGGCGATTGCGCCTGTGGTGGAGCGCTTGAGATTTTCGCGTGCTAACGGTCAGGTGCTGATCGAGGTGAAAGCCGCCGCGGTCAATCCGTCGGACGTCAAGGCGGCGACCGGATTGATGCCCTATGCGGTGTTTCCGCGCACGCCGGGCCGCGATTATGCGGGCGTAATTGTCGCTGGCCCGGACGGCTGGGTGGGGCGCGAGGTGTTCGGCTCGTCGGGCGACCTCGGCATCCGGCGCGACGGTACCCATGCCACGCATCTGGCTGTCGAAGCCGGCGCTGTCGTGGAGAAGCCGCGCGGCATCTCGTTTGCGGAGGCTGCCGGCATCGGCGTGCCATTCGTCACCGCGATGGAGGGGCTGCGTCGGGCCGGACTCCCGAAGCCGGGCGACGACGTCCTGGTGTTCGGCGTCAACGGCAAGGTGGGACAGGCGGCGACGCAGATCGCCACATGGCGCGGCGCGCATGTGATCGGTGTCGTGCGCCGGAGCGAGGGATATGAAGGTTACGCCAGCGCACCCGTCGACATCATCGATGCATCGGCGGCCGACGTCGCGGCGAGGGTGCGCGAGATGACCGGCGGCAAGGGCGCCGACATCGTCTTCAACACGGTGGGCGATCCCTATTTTCAGGCCGCGTACAAATCGCTTGCGTTGAAGGGACGGCAGATCCTGATCGCGGCCGTGGACCGGATCGTGCAGTTCAACATTCTGGAATTCTATCGTGGTCAGCATACCTATGTCGGCATCGACACCCTAGGGTTGTCGTCGGTTGCGACGGGTGACGTCCTGAAAGAACTCGCGCCCGGATTCGCCGGCGGACATCTCAAGCCGTTTCCGATTCATCCTGAAGCGATCTTTTCGCTCGCAGAAGCCAGGCAGGCTTACCTTGCGGTGGCCGGCTCCTCCCGCCACCGCGTCATCCTCGATCCGGCAGTCTGCCGCTGAGCACGCGCGGGCTATTTGCGCACCGAACGCCAAGGGACTTGCGAAGGACTGATCTGATGAGCCTGCTTGATAGTCATGGCAAGTCGGGTCGCCGCAGACGAAAGCTATCGCGGCCTCGAAGGTCTGGAGAGATTTTTTCTCCGTTTTCCGTTTCGGAAAGCGGGTTCATTACATTGTTATTCCGGCCATAGCGCCCGTTCTTTCAAGGCTTTATATCGAAAGGGAAATTTTCGCCTGCGCAGGCGCGTGGGCCGGGGTGTTCGTTCTCCGTCAGGCGCTGGAGGAGGACGCAAGAGAAGGATTTCCTCCGTGGCCGAAGGTTCGAACGTCGTCCTTTATGCCGGTTTTCTGATCGGTCTTGCTTTCGGCGTGGCGGGCTTGCTCAGCGGCTTTTGCCTGCTGAGCAGTTTGCGCGGGCACTGGGGTCACGGCGACAGCCGCCTGATCCGCACCTACGCGCTGGCGATCGGCGTGGCCGTTGTCGCGACGCAGCTTCTGGCCGCGAACGGTCTGGTCGATATCAGCAAATCCATCTATCTGCAGCCGTCATTTTCCGCGCCGCTGATGTTTGCGGGCGGACTGATGTTCGGATACGGCATGGTGCTGTCGAATGGCTGCGCGTCGCGCGCGTTGGTGCTGCTCGGGCGCGGCAACCTCCGCTCGCTGGTCGTCGTGATCATTATCGGCATCGTCGCGCAAATGACGCTGAAGGGATTGATCGCGCCGGCGCGTATCGCGCTGTTGCAGGCGTCGCAATCGGCGCCAAAAGCCGCGTCGCTGTCGGCCCTGGTCGAGACGCTCGGCGTCGGCGCCACGTTCGCCCGCACGCTGGCCGTCATTGTCGTCAGCGGCGCGCTGATCGTGTTTGCCTTCGCACACCGCAGTTTCCGTCAGTCGTGGGGTCAGGTGCTCGCCGGGCTTGTGATCGGGCTGCTCGTCGCAGCCGGATGGTATGCGACCGGCTGGCTCGGCGCCGACGACTTCAATCCGGCGCCGGTGACGTCGATCACCTTCGTCGCGCCGATGGCGGACAGTGTGCAGTACGTCATGCTTTCTACCGGACTGACGATGAACTTCGGCATCGCCGTCGTGCCCGGCGTCGTGCTCGGCAGCCTCCTTACCGCCGTTGCGACGCGGAAATTTCATCTCGATGGCTATACCTCGCCGCGCCACATGCTGCGCTCGGTGGCGGGCGCCGCGCTGATGGGCGCGGGCGGCGCCATGGCGTACGGATGTTCGGTCGGGCAGGGACTGACCGGAATTTCGACACTGGCATTGGCATCGTTCGTGGCGATGACGGGCATCGTGCTGGGCGCGGCCATCGGCTTGCGCGGCCCGTTGCGCGTTCCGGCCATGCCGCAGCCACAGGATTCCACCTCGCCCGCGCATTGATCGGCTGCGATCCTCCAGCGCCTACGAGCCTGGCGTCTCCCGGGCAGCTTCTCGCGTCGTGATGTGGACCTCCGATGTCAGTGTTCGGTGTACCGGGCACTTGTCGGCGATCTCAAGGAGCTTCGCGCGCTGCTCCGCGTCGAGCGATCCGTCCATCGCAATCGTCCGCTCGATGTGATCGAGCAGCCCGACTTTGGTTTCGCATTCAGCGCAATCGTCGGCGTGGATTTTGCTGTGGTTCAGCGTCACCGTGATGCGGTCCACGGGCAGCGATTTGCGGTCCGCATAAAGGCGCATGGTCATCGATGTGCAGGCGCCGAGCGCCGCGAGGAGATAGTCGTAAGGTCCGGGACCGGTGTCGGCGCCGCCATCGACAGTCGCCGGCTCGTCGGCCAGCAAGCGGTGTGGGCCGACGGTCACGGTCTGCTGGAATTTGCTGCGCCGGGTTTCCTGCACGACGACGTGGCGTGATTCGGCGGCTTCCACGGGCGGCATCTCGACCGCCGCGGGCTCGAGATAGCGCTGCGCCCACGCGGCAATCACATCTGCGACATAGGCGGTATCGCGCCTTTCGGTGAGCAGATGATTCGCACCGAGCAGCGACACGAAGCTTTTTGGATGCTTGGCGGCGACGAAAATACGGGTGGCGTTGTCGATGCCGACGGTGTCGTCGGTCGGTGAGTGCAGGATCAGCAGTGCCTTATGCAGCGTCCCGAGCTGCGCCATCAGGTTATGCTCGGCAATGTCGTCGAGAAATTCCCGCTTGATATGGAAGGGGCGGCCGGCAAGGGAGACCTCCACCTTGCCCTGCGCCTTGATGTCCCCGATGCTGTCGGCAAACAGATGCGTCACATGCGACGGGTCGGAGGGCGCGGCGATCGTCACCACTGCCGTTGCCTCCGGAATCCGGGAAGCCGCGGCCAGGATCGCGGCGCCGCCGAGGCTGTGGCCGATCAGAATCGCGGGCGCCACATGCGTGCGGCGCAGGTGATCTGCGGCCAAAACCAGATCCGCGACGTTGGATGAAAACGTGCTGTTGGCGAACTCGCCCTCGCTGGCGCCGATTCCGGTGAAATCGAAACGCAGCACGGCGATTCCGCGCGATGTCAGCCCCGCGGCGATCCGCCTGGCGGCCAGCACATCCTTCCCGCATGTGAAGCAATGCGCGAACAGCGCGAATGCGGTGGGCTTGCCGTCAGGCAAATCGAGCGTGGCCGCAAGCTGGTGGCCGTCCGATCCCGGAAACTGAAAACGCTCGATCACCACGTCAAACCTCCTTGTCCTGTTGGCATCGTTCCGGCATCAGTCGCCGGAGTAGCGTTGCTCCAGCCAGGGATCGCCGCGGTTGTGATAGCCACGCACCTCCCAGTAGCCCGGCGAATCCCCGGCGAGAAACTCGATGCTCTGTAGCCATTTGGCGCTTTTCCAGAAATAGAGATGCGGAACCACGACCCGGACCGGGCCGCCATGCTCCCGTGTGAGCGGCAAGCCGGACCACGTGTGCGCCAGCAACGCATCCTCGGCGGCAAAATCCTCGATCGGCAGATTGGTCGTGTAGCCGTCATGCGCGTGCAGCACTACGTGCGTCGCTTCGCGGCGCGGCCGGACCGCCACGAGAAGGTCGCGGATCGCCAGGCCATTCCATCGATTGTCGTAGCGTGACCAGGTGGTGACGCAGTGAATGTCGGAGACGGACTGCGTTTGCGGCTGAGCGATGAATTGCGACCAACCCCAGAACACGGGATTTTCGACCGCGCCGTAGACGTCGAGTCGCCAGCGCTCGCGCGCGATATTCGGCGTCAGGCCGAGATCGAGCACAGGCCAGTCCTGGGTGAGATGCTGTCCCGGCGGCAACCGCTGCTCCTCGGGCCGCGATATGCGACCCGTGAGAAACCGGCCTTCACGCGCCCAGCGCTCCTTGGTGCGGGTCAGTTTGCTCGGGAGCGGTTCGCTGTCGTCGCTCATACCGCGCGCGGTCCATGGGCTTGTCCGAGCAGCATCGGCAACTGCCGCGGTCCGCGCACGGTCCCTTCCGACCACGTGACGTTGCGGGAGGGATCGAGGCTGAACACCGGAATGCGCTTCAGCCACTCCTCGATCGCGACCAGCATTTCCATGCGGGCGAGGTTGGAGCCGACGCAGCGGTGGATGCCGAGGCCGAAAGCGGCGTGGCGGTTTTCCTTGCGATCGATGACGACCTTGTCCGCGTCGGGGAAGACGGCGGGATCGCGGTTGGCGGCCGGGAACGACAGCAGCACCATGTTGCCGGGCTTGATCGGACAGCCGCTGACCGTGGTTTCCTTCATCACCTCGCGGGCCATCGTCACCGGCGAATAGGCGCGCAGGAATTCCTCGATTGCCGTCGGCAGCAATGCGGGTTCCGCGATCAGGCGTTCGCGATCCGCCGGCGTTCTGGCCAGATGCCACAACGACGAGCCGATCGCGCTCCAGGTGGTATCTATGCCGGCGATCAGCAGCAGCCGCAGCGATCCCTGCACGTGCGCGTCGGTGAGAGGCTGGCCGTTCTTGTCCCGCGCATTCATCAGCGTTGAGATCAAGTCGTTTGTCGGATGCTTTTTGCGTGCCGCGATCTGTTCGGCGAAGTAGGCGGTCATGTCATGGATCGCGCGCATCATCATGGCGTCATCATGAATGCCGAGCTCGAGAATCTCGTGGATCCATTTGACGAAAAGATCGCCGTCTTTCTCGGGAATTCCAAGCATGTGCGCAATCGCGCGCGTGGGAATGTGTTTTGTGTAGTGCGCGGCGGCATCGACGCCGGGTTGATCGACGAACGCATCGATCAACTCGTTACAGATCGCGCGAACCCGCGGCTCGAGCTTTGCCATGGCGTCGGGGGTAAACGGCGGTAGCAGGATCTGCTTGGCCGGCTTGTGTTCGGGCGGATCCGATGTAATTGGCGGCGCGGGTTGGGGTGGATCGGGGCGGACATTGCGAACCACGACGCGGCGCGACGAGAAGTGCTCGGTGTCATAGGAAATCTCTTTGACGGCCTCGTAGGTGGTCGGGAGATAGACGCCGAGGAAGCGGTCGGTGTGGACCACCGGGCACTTGGCGCGCAATTCGTCCCAGATCGGAAATGGATTCTCGGTCCATCGCGGATCGGTATGATCGAAATCGTGAAACCAGTCGGTGACAGGAGCGGGGTGAGACATCGAAACCGTGTCCTCTCCGGAGAATGGCACCAGATCCTTGGCTGGCCGCCCGAAAAATCGATCTCAGTCTTCCGTAATGTCGATTGCGATCTCGGGACAGTTGCTCCGTGCGAGCCATGCCTTGTCTTCAAGGCCGCCGGGCACGGTGCCGTCACCGATTTCGTGCGCGTTGCCGTATTCATCCAGAGTGACAAGTTCGGGCGCAAGCGATTTGCAGCGCGCATGCCCCTGACACCTGTCCTGATCGACGTGAAGTTTCAATTTTCCCGGCATGCGGCGTTTCCTCGGCGTTTCCGGACGCCAATTTGGCGATCGTCGCGTTCGACCGCAACCCGAACACTGGATGGATTATAGCCCCGCGCCGGCGATCCGCCAGCATCCAAAGGTCTGAACGGTTCACAGGCCGGCCTCGATATCCAGCCGGCGTGCGCGAATTAGCCGGGGCGTCGCGGATCGATCGGCGTCGTCCCGCGGACACCGAGAACATCTTCGATCGTCTTGGCGCCGGCCAATAGCTGAGCTTCGCCGCGTGGCGGCGCAACGACTTGCAGGCCGACGGGAAGCCCGGTCTTGGTGAAGCCGCAGGGCAGCGACAGCGCCGGAGAGCAGATCAGGGTGATCGCGTACACGATGCCGAGCCACAGGACGTAATTGTCGAATGTCTGCCCGTCGCATTCCGCCACATAGCGGTTCTCGATCGGGAAGGGCGCGACGATAGTCGCGGGCGCCAGCAGGAGATCGTAGGTCTCGAAGAACTTCAACGCGCGGTTGGTCATGGCGACGCGCTGCGCCTCGGCGCGGATGATGTCGTCGGCCGAAAGTTTCAGCCCTTCCTCGATGTTCCAGATCACCTCGGGCTTCAGCAGGTCGCGCTTGTTACGCAGCAGGTCCGCCTTGCTGATCGCAAAGTCGAAGGCGCGCAGCACATGGAAACATTCATGGGCCTCGCGTAAATCCGGATGCGCTTCCTCGACGATGACGCCGGCGTCGGCGAAACGCATCGCGGCCTTGCGGGTGATCTCCTTCACTTCGGGATCGACCGGCGTGATCCCGAGGTCGGGCGAATAGGCGACACGCTTCGGTTTCCTGCCGGAACGGGCGGCAGAAAGGAACGATGTCGGCAGCTTCGGCAGCGAGAGCGGATCGGCCGGATGCTCGCCCGTCATGGCGTCGAGCATGAGCGCGAGATCTTCGACATTGCGCGCCATCGGACCCTGCACGCCGAGATTGCGGTCGATCTTGGCGACGGGCGTATGCGCGACACGGCCGATGCTGGGACGCATGCCGACGATGCCGCAGAAGCTCGCGGGGTTGCGCAGCGAGCCGCCCATGTCGGAGCCGTGTGCGAGCCAGGCCGTGCCGGAGGCCAGTGCTGCCGCGGCACCGCCGGAGGAGCCTGCCGCCGAGCGGGTCGTATCCCATGGGTTCAGGGTCGGCCCGAACACCTCGTTGAAAGTATTGGCGCCCGCGCCGAATTCCGGTGTGTTGGACTTCGCGTAGATGACCGCGCCGCTGGCTTCGAGGTGCTCGACCAGGATGTCCGAACGCTCTGGGACCGTGTCCTTGTAGATCGGCGATCCCTGCGTGGTCAGCACGCCCGCGACGTTGGTCAGATCCTTGATCGGCACCGGAAGCCCGGCGAGCAGTCCGCGTTCGGCGGGGGGCCTCTTCATCAACTCCCGCGCGTTGGTCCGGGCCCGCTCGAAGCACAGCGTTGGCAGCGCGTTGACGGCGCCGTCGACCTCCGCGATGCGCTTCTCCAGGACATCGAGCAGATCGAGCGGGGTGACTTCGCCGGATTTGAGCTTATCGACGACCGCGCATGCCGTTGCCTTGATCAATTCCTGATCCGACGTCATCGATATGTCTCCCCTGACCGGCTTGTTATTTGACGGGATGTCGTGGCCTTCTATCCCATTTTCGGGAAACGGTGGCAATCAGGCCCGTCACTTCGCGGGATCGGCGCCGATGACGTTGAGGCGGCATGGCCCGCCGCAAAACGGCAGCGCACTCACTCACATGTCATTGCGAGCCAACGGGCCGGCGCGCAGCGCCGCTGATGACAGGCTCCGCGAAGCAATCCAGCGCCTTCTTTGGCGCTCTCTGGATTGTTTCGGCGCGAGCCGCCTCGCAATGACGACAACCTTGATTCCGTTTTAATATGAACCGCTCTAGCTCCAGCCCGCGGCGATGCCGCCGTCCACCGTGACGATGACGCCGGAGGTATAGCCCGAACGATCGGAGGCGAGAAACGCCATGAGATCGCCGATCTCGCGCGCGTGGGCGGGACGGCCAAGCGGAAGACCTTTCTGATAGTCGCGATAACGATTTTCGTCGCCGAATTCGTGCTTCGCGCGGGTCTTGAGCAGGGTGACATGGCGGTCGGTGCCGACCGGGCCGGGGTTGATGCCGACGACTCGAATGTTGTCCCTGAGGCTCCTGCTTCCGAGCGCGCGGGTGAAGGCCATCAGCGCTGCGTTTCCCGTGCTGCCGCAGATGTAGTTGGCGTCGAACTTCTCGCCGGCCGCGCCGATGTCGTTGACGATGACGCCGTGGCCGCGCGCCTTCATCTGCGCATAGACGGCGCGGGTGAGGTTGATGTAGCCGAACACCTTCAATTCCCAGGCGTGGCGCCACGTCGCCTCGTCGATCTTGTCGAGCGAGCCGCCGGGAATGTCGCCGGCATTGTTGACGAGAATGTCGATGTCGTCCGCGTCCTTGGCGAGCCGGGCGATATCTTCGGCTTTGCGCAGATCCGCGACATGGACGGTCGTGTCGATCTGATGCGCCGACCGCAGCCGGTCGGCGAGCGCCTTCAGTTGATCGCCGCTGCGGGCGGCGAGGCGGAGGTGGCAGCCTTCCTCGGCGAAAGCCTCCGCCGCCGCCGCACCGATGCCCTTGGATGCGCCAGTGACAAGCACGCGCTTGCCGCGAAGATGAAGGTCCATGAAATGCTCCAATGCTGAACCGTTCGGCGTAGATAACCTGAACAGATCGGTAGCCAACAAAATAGCACGGCTGTCGTTTAGCTCGTCATGGCCGGATTTATTCCGGCCATCCACGTCTTAGCGGGGCCTTGGCAGGGAAGACGTGGATGGCCGGGACGAGCCCGGCCATGACGAAGGAATCTCCGGATACTACAAATACCCTTCGCCGGCCTCGGCGGCGAAGCGGCCGGGGTCGCCTTCCCAGACGATGCGCGCGTGCTCCAGCACATAGACGCGGTCGGCATGCGGCAGCGCGAAGGTGACGTTCTGCTCCCCGAGCAGCACCGTGATGGGAGTGCTCTGCCGCAGCTTCTCCAGTGCCTTCGACAGCAGTTCGAGAATGACCGGCGCGAGGCCGAGAGTCGGCTCGTCGAGGATCAGGATTTTGGGCTGCATCATCAGCGCGCGGCCGATCGCGAGCATCTGCTGCTCGCCGCCACTGAGCGTTTGCGCCATCTGTCCCTGACGCTGCTTCAGGATCGGGAACAGGTCGAACAGCCAGTTGATCTGCTTGTCCTTCTCGTCGGGAGACAGATGGTCGCCGCCGAGATCGAGGTTTTCCCGGACGGTCATTTCGCCAAACAGCTCGCGCGTTTCGGGACATTGGACGAGGCCGCTGCGGGCGATTTTCGCGGGGCTGATGCCCCGCAGGTTCTCGCCGTCGCGGATGATATCGCCGGTATAGGGCAGGAAGCCGGAAATGGCATTGAACAGCGTCGTCTTGCCGGCGCCGTTGAGGCCCACGACGGAGACGAACTCGCCCTGGTGAACGTGAATCGAGACGTTTTCGAGCGCCTGCGCTTTGCCGTAGTGCACGCTGAGGTTTTCGACCTGCAACAGCGGCACCTTGTCCTTGAAGCTGGTCTCGGGGCGCGCGGAAGTCTCGAGCGCACCTCCGAGATAGACGCGCCGCACGGTCTCGTTGCGCATCACGTCCTCGGCCTTGCCGGTGACGATCTCCTCGCCGAGGTACATGGCGAGCACACGGTCGACGAGCGCCGCAACGCTCTTGACGTTGTGGTCGACCAGCATCACCGCGCGGCCTTCGTCGCGGAAGGTGCGGATCAGCTCCGAGAAGGTGCCGACCTCCGCCAGCGTCAATCCGGCGAACGGCTCGTCGACCAGCACGACCTTGGGATCGCGCGCGATCGCCTTGGCCAGTTCGAGCCGCCGCAGGTCGGCGAACGGCAGGGTGGGCGGATGCCGATCCATCACCGCGCCGAGGCCGACGCGCTCGGCGATCTGTCTGGCGCGCTCGATCAGCGCCTTGTCGGGAAACAGCATGAACAGGCTGTCGGGCAGCAGCGCCACCATGATGTTTTCCAGCACCGTCTGCCGGTTCAGCGGCCGCGAATGCTGGAACACCATGCCAAAACCCTTGCGGGCGATCTTGTGGGCGGGGAGGCCGGCAAGGTTCTCGCCCTCGAGCCGGACCTCGCCCGCGGTCGGCCGTTCGATGCCCATGACGCTTTTCATGGCGGTCGATTTGCCGGAGCCGTTAGGGCCGATCAGGCCGAAGATTTCGCCCGGCCGCAGGTCGAAGTTGAGGTTCTTGACGGCGGTGAGGCCGCCGAAACGCTTGGTCAGCCCCCGAACCTCGAGGATCGGGGCGTGGGTGGTGGTTGCCGATGTCATTGCCGCGCCTCCCGCGACAGGGCGGCTCCGAGGAACCCGCCCGGCAAGAACAGGACGACAAGCAGGGCGACGGCCGACACGATGAACGTTGCGAGTTCGCCGGTCGGTCGCAGGAACTCGCCCGCGACGATCAGGAAGATCGCGCCGAGCGCCGCGCCGAGCACCGTCCGCCGTCCGCCGAGCACGGCGGCGACGATGACATTCACGCCGACGGCGATATCGACCACGGTGCCGACCGAGGCGGTGCCGAAATAGAACACCAGCAGCGCGCCCGAGAGCCCCGAGAAGAATGCGCTGACGACGAACGCGGCCAGTTTATGCTTGACGATGTTGAAGCCGAGCGCGCCGGCCTGGACGGCGTCCTGGCCGCTGGCCTGAAGCACGAGCCCGACCGGCGACTGCGACAGGCCGTAAAGAATGGCCGCGCTTATGCTCATGAAGGCGAGCGCGATCCAGTAATTTGCGTGAGCGTCGATTGTGATGACGTCGGGAATGGTCAAGCCGATTTCACCGCCGGTCAGGTCGGCGAACACAACCACGAAGTTTTGCAGGATCAACACCGCGACGAGTGTCGTCAATCCGAAGTAAGGGCCGCGCACCCGCAGCGCCGGAAGCGCCAGCACAAACCCGGCAACGACCGCGGCTGCTGCGCCGAGCACGATGCAGAGATAGGGCGACAGGCCGAACTGGGCGTTGACGATGCCGGCCGTGTAAGCGCCGACGCCGATCAGGAAGGTCGGTCCGAAATTGACTTCGCCGGCGAAACCGAACAGCAGGTCCCAAGCCATCGCGAACACGCCGAAATAGTAGGCGACAGTCAGAAGGCCGAGCACATAGCCGGAGACGTACCATGGCAGCGTCGCGGCGATGACGACGAGTGCGAGCGATATGAAAAACAATCGCGACTTGAAGAACGAGCCCATGATTATCGCCTCCCGAGCAGGCCTTGGGGCCGGATATACATCACCACGACAAGCAGCAGCAGGGCAGGGATGGTGCGGTAGGCGGGGTTGACCAGATAGGCGGTGATGGTTTCGAGATAGCCGACGACGACGGCTGCGATCAGCGAGCCGGAGACGCTGCCAAGGCCGCCGAGGACCACGATGGAAAAGGCGCTCGCGGTCAGCGGTCCGACGCTATAGGAGCTGACGCCGAGGAACATGCCGAGCAATACGCCCGCGAGGCCCGCCAGAACGCCATAGATCGCCCAGACGACGATATAGACATTGGTGAGTTCGTGACCGAGTAAGGTGACGCCGCGCGGGTTCATCGATGCGGCGAGGACCACCTTGCCGGTTCTGGTCCGGTTGACGAGAAGCCATAGCAGCGCGATCACGATACAGCAGACGGCCGCGGTGAATATCTCGTTCGAGGGCGTGCGGACGCCGAGAATGTTCACCACGCCCTCGATGATCGGAAGCACGGTTTTGGCGTTGTTGGTAAAGAAGTAGGCGATCAATTCCTGAATCATGATGCCCCAGAGCAGCGTTCCCGTGAGAACGAATATTTCCTTTTCCTCGTTCGGGATGCGTTTTGATTTCTGGATCGGCTGCACAACCGCGAAATATGTCGCGAATGAAGCGATCAGGGCCGCGAGAATGCCGATCAGGGCGCCGGTATAGGTGTCGGTGTGCAGCATGTTCGCCGCCGCCCAGGCGGCCACCGCCGCCAGCACCATGATGGCGCCGTGCGACAGGTTCAGTACGCCCGAGACGCCGAAGATCAGCGTGAAGCCCATGGCTCCGAGCGCATACAATGCACTGATGGCGAAGCCGTCGATGAGAATCTGAAAAGCAAGCATTGATGATAGCCGTGGCGGCAGGTGCGCCACCCCAATCTGGAAGTTGCCGATAAGGAAATGCTCCCGGGATGATCCCGGGAGCATCGCAACGTCCCGTTATTTGGAGGTCAATTTGATGAAGCTTGGGAACTTCAACTGGGCCTTCGCCACCTCCTTCGGCCAGACCGGCACCTGCTTGCCGTCCTGCCACTGCAGCATGGCGCCGGTGATCAGGCCCTTGCCGTACTTCAGGCCGTGGGTGAACTGGTTGTCCTTGCCGTAGAACTGGACGCGGCCGATGGTGCCCTCCCAGTCGGTCTTTTCGAGCGCGGCGACCAGCTTGTCGGAATCGGTCGATCCGGCGCGCTTGATCGCATCGGCAATGTAGTAGACCTCGTCATAGGCGGTGTAGCCGCAGTAGGACGGGAAGTTGCCGTACTTCTTCCGGAAGGCGTCGGCGAACGGCAGCGACTTCGGCGTGATGGCGAGGCCGGGGCCGGAGACGCCCTGATAGAGCACGCCGTCGGCCGCACCGTTGGTATCCTTGCCGAAGGTTTCGTTGGTGGCCTGCGAGGAGATGCCGAACATCGGGATCGGCACCTGCTGGTTCTTCCACTGTACCGTCGGCTGGACGCCGACATGCGAAATACCGGTGATGATCACGTCGGGCTTTGAGGCTTCGATCTTGTTGAAGATCGGCGTGAAATCGGTGGTGTCGGGCGAGAAGCGGATGTGGTCGAGCACCTTCAGCCCGATCTTCGGCAGGCATTCCTCGTAGCCGACATCGAGCGGCTTGGTCCAGGCCGCGTCCTCGCTCATGATGACCGCAGTCTTCATGTGCTTGCCGTCGACCAGAAGATCCTTGGCGGCGTCGCAGACCGACAGCGCCAGCGACGCCGAGGTCAGGTAGCCGTGGAAGGTGTACTTGTTCTTGTCGTAATCCTTGTGGACGGCCTTGGTGATCTCGTTGCTGGCCGCGCCGGGCGTGATCAGCACGGTCTTGAGCCGCGCCGCCCAAGGCTCGAGGGCCAGAACGACCTCGCTGATATAGCTCGAAATCACCGCGTTGACCTTGTCCTCGTTGACGGCGCGCTGGAACGCGCGGACCGAGTCGGCCGAGGAACTGTGATTGTCATAGGTGACGATTTCGATCTTGCGGCCGTTGACGCCGCCCTTGGCGTTGATCTCGTCGGCGGCAAGCTGCGCGGCCTGCGGGATCGAGGCGCCGGCGATGGCCTGGGCTTCCGCGATGACGGCGATCTTGATGGGGTCGGCGGCAAACGCCGAGCTGACGCTCAGTCCCAGCGCGGTCGCACCGGCGAGCGCGAGGGACCATGAAAAACGGGGTAATTTTATCATCTTGATTTTCCTCTGCCTGGAAGGGGGTGAAGTCCCACGTTCTTATTGACGTCTGTTCGATTGTATCGCGTTGGATGCACCCGGCAAGTTAAAGCGATCCCGCGAGGTTTAAGGCGGCTACAATTAGGCTGCCCTCGGTCCGAACGTCAACATTGCACTGCAGCGTTGCGCCGGCGTCCCGGTTCTGACATTCGTATCATGTTGCGGCAGATGCGCCAGACCAGGGAACACGAACGTGAGCAGCAAGAAAAAGCAGTATCGGATTGCAGTCATCCCGGGTGACGGCATCGGCAAGGAGGTCGTGCCCGAAGGACTTCGCGTTCTTGAGGTTGCCGCGAAGAAGCATGGCGTCAACGTCAAGCTCGATCATTTCGATTTCGCCTGCTGGGACTATTACGCCAAGCACGGGCAGATGATGCCCGACGACTGGAAGGATCAAATTGGCTCTCACGACGCGATCTTCTTCGGCGCCGTCGGCTGGCCCGAAAAGATTCCCGATCACATTTCGCTGTGGGGATCTCTGATTAAATTCCGGCGCGAGTTCGATCAGTACGTGAACCTGCGGCCGGTGCGGCTGATGCCGGGCGTTCCGTCGCCGCTTGCCAACCGCAAGCCTGGCGATATCGACTTCTGGGTGGTGCGCGAGAACACTGAAGGCGAGTATTCGTCGGTCGGCGGACGCATGTTCCCGGATACCGAGCGGGAGTTCGTCACCCAGCAAACCGTGATGACGCGCGTCGGCGTCGACCGCATTCTGAAGTTCGCATTCGATCTGGCGCAGTCACGCCCCAAGAAGCATCTGACCTCGGCCACCAAGTCGAACGGCATCTCGATCACCATGCCGTACTGGGACGAGCGCGTGGAGGCGATGGCGAAAGCCTATCCCAAGGTCAAGTGGGACAAGTATCATATCGATATTCTCAGCGCGCATTTCGTCCTGCATCCCGACTGGTTCGATGTCGTCGTCGGCTCGAACCTGTTCGGCGATATCCTTTCCGACCTCGGGCCCGCCTGCACGGGCACGATCGGTATCGCGCCGGCCGGCAACATCAATCCGGAAGGGAATTTTCCTTCGGTGTTCGAGCCGGTTCACGGCTCTGCTCCCGATATCGCCGGGCAGGGCATCGCCAACCCGATCGGGCAGATATGGTCGGGAGCCATGATGCTGGATCATCTCGGCGAGAAAGCCGCAGCGGCGGCGATCGTCAGCGCCATCGAACGCACGTTGGCCGAACGCACGCTGCGGACCCGCGATCTCGGCGGCAACGCGGATACCGAAGCCTGCGGCAAGGCCGTCGCCGAGATGGTGGAGTAGAGCGCTGTGGCTTGTTTACCTCTCCCCGCCTGCGGGGAGAGGTTGGATCGCTTGGCGATCCGGGTGAGGGGCAAACAGCTTCCTTACGATTGTGAGTGGTTAACAGCCCCTCACCCCAACCCACTCCCCGCAAGAGCGGGGCGAGGGAGTTAATTTGCCGCTATTCTCCGGCAATGCTCCCATGCCGCGCGGATCAGGTTCTCGCTCGCCTCGGGGGTGCGGAAGGCCGAATGCGCCGACAGCGTGACGTTCGGCAATTGCGCCAGTTCGTGATCCGCCGTAAGCGGTTCGATCACGAAAACATCGAGGCCGGCATGGCGGATGTGACCAGATTTGAGCGCTGATATCATCGCGGTCTCGTCGACCAGCGCGCCGCGCGCCGTGTTGATGAAGATGACGCCCGGCCGCATCGCGGCAATCCGCGCCGCCGTCAGGAAGCCGCGCGTGTCGTCGTTCAGCAACAGATGCAGCGATACGACGTGGCTGTCGGCGAGAAGCTGTTCGAGCGCGACAAATTCGACGTCGTTCTCCGTTTTGGGCGTGCGATTCCAGGCGATCACACGCATGCCGCTGCCTCGCGCGATGCGCGCGACCTCGGCCGCGATGCCGCCATAGCCGATCAGCCCGAGCGTCTTGCCGGTGAGCTGCATGCCGTCCTCGCGCAGCCAGTGGCCGCTGCGTATGCCGCGATCCATCGCAGCGAGGCCGCGCGCGGCCGCCCACATCAATGAGATGGCGCATTCGGCCACAGCGGTATCGCCGTAGCCCTTGATGGTGTGAACGGCGATGCCGAGGCCTGCAAGTTCCTCCGGATTCATGTAGCTGCGCGCGCCGGTGCCCAGGAACACGACGTGCTTCAGGCTCTTGCAGGTCCGTGCGATCTCTGTCGGCAACGAGGTATGATCGATGACGGCGATCTCCGCGCCGTCGAGCAGGGCTGGGATATCGCCGGAGGCGATGTCGGGATTGCGGTTGACCCGCACCGGCGGGTCGCCCGCCACGGCCTGCCGCTCGAAGATGTCTCCCAGCGAATCGTTGGCATCGATGAATATGCCGCGCAAGACCTCTCTCCTGTTTGTTGTATCGTGTGGCGTCGATCCGGAGTTATCCGGCGACGCCGGCGAGCGACAGCACCGTGTGCAAAAGGACGTTGGCGCCGGCGCCGCAGTCGGCTTGCGTCGCGTCTTCCAGCTCATTGTGGCTGATGCCGTCCTTGCAGGGCACGAAGATCATTGCGGCGGGCATCACGGTATTCAGGTTGCAGGCGTCGTGCCCCGCGCCCGACGTGATGCGGCGATGGCTGTACCCGAGCGCCTTCGCGGCGGTCTCGACGGCGTCGACCAGCTTCGGGTCGAAATGCGTCGGCGGCTTGGTCCAGATTTTTTCGAGCTGGACATCGACCTTGCGTCGTGCGGCGATGTCCGCGATCGCGGCGCGGATCTCGCGGTCGAGCGCATCGAGGATGGTCTGGTCGGCGCTGCGCACGTCCATGGTAAAGGCGATCTCGCCGGGAATGACGTTGCGCGAGGGACTGGCGATGACGGCCTCGCCGATGGTGCCGACAGCGTTCGGCGCATGGGCGCAGGCGATTTTCTCCACAGCCAGCACGATCTCCGAGAGGGTGGCCAACGCATCGCGGCGCAATGGCATCGGCGTGGACCCGGCATGACTTTCGAAGCCGACGATCCGGCCATCGTACCACATCACGCCCTGGCCATGATTGACGACGCCGATGGTCTTGTTCTCGGCCTCCAGGATCGGTCCCTGCTCGATGTGAAGTTCGACGAACGCGCCAAATTTTTGCGTGCCGACTGTTTCGGGTCCGCGGTAACCGATGCTGTCGAGTGCCTCGGCGACGGTGATCCCGTCGGCATCCTTCCGCGACAGAATGTCGTCGGTCGTGAAATCCCCGGCATAGGCGGCGGACGCCATCATCGCCGGCGCGAAGCGCGAGCCTTCCTCGTTGGTCCAGTTGACGATGCACAGCGGCGCCTCGGTCTCGATCCCGGCGTCGTTGAGGGTACGCACCACTTCCAGCGCGGCGAGGGTGCCGAGCACGCCGTCATACTTGCCGCCGGTCGGTTGCGTATCGAGGTGGGAGCCGAGGCCGATCGGCAATTTCGACATGTCGCGTCCCTTGCGCACGCCGAACATGGCGCCGAGCGTGTCGATATGCACCTCGAGCCCCGCCGCTTCGCAGGCATTGCGGAACCAGTCGCGGACCTGCTTGTCTTCCGGTCCGAGCGTCAGCCGCCGCACGCCGCCTTTGGGCGTTGCGCCGAACTTCGCGGTCTCGTGAATGGTGTCCCACAGGCGGGCGCTGTCGATCTGGAGGTTCGAAGCGGTCGTTGCCATCAATCTGTTCCTTGCCTCGTTTCGCCGGAGCCGCCCGTCGATTGTTCTTTACGCGTGATCGTGCGCGGGCAGTGTCAGCCCGAAGGTCCTGGTCAGGTCTGCGATCTGGTCGGGCGACAGGTAGCGCGGGTTAAGCCCGCGCAGCAACAGATAGAGCCGGGCGGTTTCCTCGAGCTCTTCCATCGCGAAGACCGCGGCCTCGAGGCTGTCGCCGGCGACCACCGGGCCGTGATTGGCGAGCAGCACCGACGAATATCGGCCGGCGAGCCCCTTGATCGCGTCGGCGACGGCGGGATCGCCGGGCCGATGATAGGGGACGAGCGCGGTCGCGCCGCACTTCATCAGGTAATAAGGCGTCATCGGCGGCAACGCGGCGCGCGGGTCGATCCCGGGCAGCATCGATACCGCCACCGAATGCGCGGAATGCAGGTGAACCACGGCCCTCGTCGCGCCGCGCGTCTCGTAGAGCGCGGTGTGCAGCGGCACCTCCTTGGTCGGGGCGTCGCCAGACAGGTGCCGCCCATTGGCATCGATCTGCGACAGCCGGGCCGGATCGAGAAATCCGAGCGACGCGTTGGTCGGCGTCACCAGCCAGCCGCCGTCGTCGAGCCGGACGCTGATATTGCCGGAGGAGCCTGGCGTCAGCCCGCGCTCGAACAGCGAGCGGCCGAGCCGGCATATCTGTTCACGAATTTCGCTGTGGTTCATTTTGGTCACCTTCGCCGCATTTGTCCCATGCTTTGGCAGCGCGGCCAAGCCATGATACGGAAAGACCAAAGTTAAGAGGGAACGCCGGATGTCCAAGCAGCGTGTAGCCGTCGTCGGATTGGGATCGATGGGATACGGCATGGCGGTCTCCCTGAAACGCGCGGGCTTCGAGGTGACGGGCTGCGACGTGGCGGCCGATGCCGTGAAACGGTTCGTTGCCGAGGGTGGACGCGGCGCGGGCACGCCGGTCGAGGCCGCCCGCGATGCCGATATCGTTGTGTCCGTCGTCGTCAATGCGGCGCAGACCGAAACCATCCTGTTCGGGGCGGGCGGCGTCGCCGAGAGCCTGCCCAAGGGGGCAGTGTTCGTCTCCTCCGCCACGATGGATCCCGATGTCGCCCGGCGGCTCGCAAAGCAGCTCGAGGCGACCGGCCGGCACTATCTCGATGCGCCGATTTCGGGCGGTGCCCAGCGCGCGGCGCAGGGCGAACTCACCATTCTTGCCTCCGGCAGTTCCGCGGCTTTCGCCAGGGCGCGGCCGGCGCTCGATGCCATGGCCGCAAAACTTTATGAACTCGGTGACGCACCCGGGCAGGGCGCCGCGTTCAAGATGATCAACCAGCTTTTGGCCGGCGTTCACATCGCCGCCGCCAGCGAGGCGATGGCCTTCGCGGCGAAACAAGGCCTCGATCTCCGGAAGGTCTATGAGGTGATCACGGCATCGGCCGGAAATTCGTGGATGTTCGAGAACCGCATGCCGCACGTGCTCGACGGCGACTACACGCCGCGCAGCGCGGTCGATATTTTCGTGAAAGACCTCGGCATCATCCAGGACATGGCGCGGACGGCGAAATTCCCGGTCCCGGTCTCGGCGGCTGCCTTGCAGATGTTTCTGATGACATCCGCCGCCGGCATGGGCCGCGATGACGACGCGTCGGTGGCGCGGATGTATGCCCGCGTCACCGGCACAAAGCTACCGGGCGACAAAACCTGAAACCGTCATTGCGAGCGAAACGAAGCAATCCGGAAGTTATATAAACCTGGATTGCTTCGTCGCTAACGCTCCTCGCAATGACGGCAATTGATAGGACTTAAGGGAAGATACGATGCCGTGCTTCGCCGCCAATCTCAGCATGATGTTCACTGAGGCGCCGTTTCTCGACCGCTTCGATGCGGCCGCGCAGGCCGGATTCACTGCGGTCGAGTTCCTCTTTCCTTACGATCATCCGGCGGACGCCATCGGTGAACGCCTGCAGCGCAACGGCTTGACGCAGGCGCTGTTCAATCTGCCGCCCGGCGACTGGGCGGCCGGCGAGAAGGGATTTGCCGCGCGCCCCGACAAATTCGCCGAGTTGCAGCAGAGCCTGCACACGGCGCTGCCGTATGCCAAGGCGACCGGCGTGAAGCGGCTGCACCTGATGTCCGGTCTCGCCGACCGCCACGATCCGAAAGCGCTCGCCGCCTTCCGCAAGTCGGTGACCCATGCTGCGGAGTTTTTCGCTCCGCACGGGATCGACGTCGTGCTCGAGCCTTTGAATATGCGCAACGCGCCGGGCTATTTTCTCAACGACTTCGATTTTGCGCACGACCGGATCGTCGATCTCGGAATCCCGAACCTGAAACTGCAGTTCGACATCTATCACTGCCAGATCCTGCATGGCGACGTGACCATGCGGCTGCGCGAGATGATGCCGGTGATCGGACACATCCAGATCGCCAGCATCCCGTCGCGCAACGAACCCGATGGCGAGGAACTGAACTATCCATTCCTGTTCGACGAACTGGACCGGCTCGGCTATTCCGGTTTCGTCGGCTGCGAATACAACCCGCGCGGCAAGACCGTCGACGGACTCGGCTGGTTCAAGCGGTATGCGGGAGCGAAATCGTGACGCTGGCGCTGGGCTGCATCGCCGACGACTATACCGGCGCGTCCGACCTCGCGAACACGCTGACCCGTTGCGGGCTGCGTACGGTGCAGACCATCGGGGTGCCGTCGGACGATTTCAAACTGCCGGAAGTCGATGCCGTCGTCGTGTCGCTGAAAAGCCGCTCGATCGCGGCGGCCGATGCGGTGGCGAAATCCCGTGCTGCCGAAACGTGGCTGCGCGGACGTGGCGCGGCGCATGTGCTGTTCAAGATTTGCTCGACCTTCGATTCAACCGATGCCGGCAATATCGGTCCCGTCATGGATGCGCTGCGCGCGGAGTCCGGCGGCGGCATGGTGATGGTCACGCCGGCGTTTCCGGAAACGGGGCGCACGGTCTATCAGGGAAACCTGTTCGTCGGCGCCCTGCCGTTGAGCGAGAGCCCATTGAAGGACCATCCGCTCAATCCGATGCACGACTCCAATCTCGTCCGCGTGCTCGCGCGGCAGAGCAAGACCAAGGTCGGCCTCGTCGACCTTGCCACCGTGACGCGCGGGGCGGATGCCGTCCGCGCCCGGCTCGACGAACTTGCGCGACAGGGCATCGGTGCCGCGATCGTCGACGCGGTGTTCGACCGCGATCTCGAAACGATCGGAACGGTCGCGGCGGGCCGCAAGCTGTCCGTAGGAGCGTCCGGCATCGGTCTCGGGCTCGCGCGTGCACTGATCACGTCGGGGCGCGTCTCTGCCGTGAAGGGTGGCGCGTCCGGTCTTGCGGTCGGCGGTTCGGTTGCCTGTCTTGCCGGAAGCTGCTCGCAAGCGACGCTTGGACAGATCGCCCAGGCAGAGCAGATCATGCCGGTGCTGCATCTCGATCCGGACAGGATCATTGCGGGCTCCGGGGAGGTTCGGACGGCGCTGGCTTGGGCAGAAGAGCGGATCGTGGGCGGGCCGGTGCTGATCGCCAGCAGTTCCACTCCCGAGCAGGTGGCCGCGCTGCAGGCACGTTACGGGCGGGAGGCGGCAGGTCATGCCATCGAGCAGGCGATGGCCGATATCGCCGAAGGGCTGGTCCGGGCGGGGGCCCGCAGGCTTGTGGTGGCCGGCGGGGAAACCTCCGGCGCGGTCGTCGACCGGCTGGGCCTTCCAGGTTTCCTGGTGGGCCCGGAAATTGCGCCGGGCGTGCCGGTTTTGCGGTCGGTCGGGGCGGCGCAGGGCGAGATGTTGCTGGCTCTGAAGTCCGGCAATTTCGGCGGGCCGGCCTTCTTCAGCGATGCGCTGGGTCTGATGCGTTAATGTTCTCATGCGGATGGCCGCCCTGCGGTGTTGCGCTGCGTCGACTGCGCATATACGCCTGCGCAAATGGCGCGATTTGTGCTTTAAGGCTCCTCAAGGCATCGTGATACGCCTGCCGTTGAGCTCCATGGGGCGTGGAGCCTGCGGGTCTGATAAAGGAATGGCCGCGCGCCGGGCGGATTCGCCGGATCGCGCTTCCCCGGGGGATGAATAGTCTAGATGGTCTCGCTGGTTCGCATTGCCCTGAGCCGCCCTTATACGTTCGTGGTTCTGGCGCTGCTGTTGCTCATCATCGGCCCGCTGGCGGCCTTGCGCACGCCGACCGATATTTTCCCCAACATCGGCATTCCGGTGATCGGCGTCGTCTGGCAATATACCGGCTTGCCGCCCGATCAGATGTCGGGGCGCATCACCACTCCGTTCCAGCGCGCCCTGACCACGACGGTCAACGACATCGATCATATCGTCGCCAATTCCTATAACGGCGTCGGCATCATCAAGATTTTCTTCCAGCCGAACGTCAACATCCAGACCGCGAACGCCCAGGTGACGGCCATCGCGCAGACCATGCTCAAGCAGTTGCCGCCCGGCGCGACGCCGCCGCTGATCCTGAATTATAGCGCGTCGACCGTCCCGATCATCCAGCTTGCGCTGTCAGGCGAAGGACTGACCGAGCAGAATCTCTTCGACATCGCCACCAACCAGTTGCGAACGCCGCTCGTGACCGTGCCCGGCGCGGCGATCCCGTGGCCGTTCGGCGGCAAGCAGCGGCAGATCCAGATCGATCTCGATCCCGCGGCGTTGCAGGCGCGCGGCTTGTCGGGACAGGACGTGGCCAACGCGCTCGCCGCGCAGAATTTGATTACGCCGGTCGGCACCCAGAAGATCGGACAGTTCGAGTACACCATCCAGCTCAACAATTCGCCGCTGAAGATCGAGGAATTGGGGGACCTCCCGATCAAGACGGTCAACGGCGCGATGGTTTACATCCGTGACGTGGCGAGCGTCCGCGACGGCAACCCGCCGCAGACGAACATCGTTCACGTCAATGGCGGCCGGTCCGTGCTGATGATGGTGCTCAAGGCCGGCGCGGTCTCCACGCTCGACATCATCTCGGGCGTCAAGCAGAAGATTCTCGATGTGAAGGCGGCGCTGCCCGATACGCTGAAGATCGGCTTCGTCGGCGATCAATCGCTGTTTGTCCGTGGCGCCATTACCGGCGTGGCGAAGGAAGGCATCATCGCCGCGCTGCTGACCAGCGTGATGATCCTGTTGTTCCTCGGAAGCTGGCGGTCGACGCTGATCATCGCCGTTTCGATTCCGCTCTCCGTGCTCGGCGCCATCGCGATGCTCTCGGCGCTCGGCGAGACGCTCAACATCATGACCCTCGGTGGACTCGCGCTGGCGGTCGGCATTCTGGTCGACGACGCCACGGTGACGATCGAGAACATCAACTGGCATCTCGAGCAGGGCAAGGATGTCGAGACCGCGATTCTCGACGGCGCCAACCAGATCGTGACGCCGGCGTTCGTCTCGCTGCTTTGCATCTGCATTGTGTTCGTCCCGATGTTCTTCCTCGAGGGCGTCGCGCGGTTTCTGTTCGTGCCGATGGCCGAGTCGGTGATGTTCGCGATGATCTGGTCGTTCATCCTGTCGCGCACGCTGGTGCCGACGATGGCGAAATACCTCCTGAAGCCGCATGCGCATCATGCCGAGGGGGACGAGCCGCCGCCGTCACGCAATCCGCTGGTGCGGTTCCAGCGCGGATTCGAGGCCAGCTTCGAACGGGTTCGCGGCGGCTATCACGGTCTGCTCGAACTTGCGTTGCAGCATCGAGGCATTTTCGTCACCGGCTTTCTCGGTTGTGTCGTTGCGTCGTTCTTGCTGGTGCCTTTTCTCGGGCGCAACTTCTTTCCGTCGGTCGATTCCGGTCAAATCCTGATGCATGCGCGTGGCCAGGTCGGAACACGGGTCGAGGAAAGCGCGGCGAAATTCGCCGACATCGAGAAGGTGATCAAGCGGATCATTCCGCCGGAGCAGATCGATACGCTGGCCGACAACATCGGGATGCCGATCAGCGGCATCAACATGACCTATAACAACACCGGCGTGATCGGCCCGCAGGACGGCGACATCCAGATCAAGCTCAAGGAAGGCCATCCGCCGACAGACGAATATGTGCGGAGGCTGCGCGAGGAACTGCCGCGCCGGTTCCCGGGCGTGACGTTCGCGTTTTTGCCCGCCGACATCGTCAGCCAGATCCTGAATTTCGGAGCCCCGGCGCCGATCGATATCCAGGTTCGCGGCGCCAACCTCGCCGCCAATTTCGCCCACGCCAACGAATTGCTGCGGCGGGTGCGCAAGATCCCGGGCGTGGCCGATGCGCGCATCCAGCAGTCGCCCCACAATCCCGGCTTCGATGTCGATGTCGACCGGACCCGGGCGCAGTATGTCGGGCTGACAGAACGCGACGTCACCAACAGCCTGGTGGTCAACCTTGCCGGCAGCAGCCAGGTCGCGCCGACCTATTTTCTCAATCCCGACAACGGCGTGTCGTATTCCATCGTGATGCAGACGCCGCAATACCAGATCAATTCGCTGAGCGCGCTGGAGACGCTGCCGATCAGCGCCGCCAACACCACGACGCCGCCGATCCTCGGCGGCATCGCCACCGTCAAGCGCACCACCTCGAACGCGGTGGTGTCGCAATATGACATTGAGCCGCTGGTCGACATCTATGCGACGCCACAGGGACGGGATCTCGGCGCCGTCGCGTCCGACATCCGAAAGGTGCTGGCCGACACGGCGAAGGATGTGCCGAAGGGCAGCTCCGTGGTGCTGCTCGGGCAGGTGCAGACCATGAACAACGCCTTCTCCGGGCTTCTGTTCGGCCTGCTCGGTGCGATCGTGCTGATCTATCTGCTGATCGTGGTCAATTTCCAGTCGTGGTCCGATCCGTTCGTGATCGTGACCGCGCTGCCCGCCGCGCTCGCCGGCATTGTCTGGATGCTGTTCACGACGCATACGACCTTGTCGGTTCCGGCGTTGACGGGCGCCATCATGTGCATGGGCGTCGCCACCGCCAACAGCGTGCTGGTCATCAGTTTCGCGCGCGAGCGCTATGAAATGACCGGCGATCCCGTCGCGGCTGCGCTCGAGGCCGGCTTCGTGCGATTCCGGCCGGTGCTGATGACGGCGCTGGCGATGATCATCGGCATGTTGCCCATGGCGCTCAGCCTCGGCGAGGGCGGCGAGCAGAATGCGCCGCTTGGCCGGGCGGTGGTCGGCGGCCTGATTTTTGCGACGGCCGCGACGCTGATATTCGTGCCCGTGGTATTCAGTATGGTTCACAAGAAGCAGCCCGCGAAAAGCGGAGAGTCTCCGGAGATGCCGCATGCCCACTGATACCAACCCGCCGGTCTCGCGCCGGAAGCTGGGCGTTTTCGGCATCGTGATGCTCTGCGTGGCCGCCGGCATCGTCTTCACGGGCGTCACGTCGCGCGAGAAGAGCGACGCCGAACTGCGGACATGGACCGACGAGCAGGCGGTTCCCACGGTGGCCGTGATCCACCCCGAGGTCACCGCGCTCAAGGCCACGCTCGATGTCCCCGGGCGTCTCGAGGCCTATTCGCGCGCGCCGATTTTCGCGCGTGTGAGCGGTTATCTCAAGAACTGGAACGTCGATATCGGCGCCAAGGTCAAGGCGGGACAGTTGCTCGCGGAGATCGAGGCGCCCGATCTGGATCAGCAGTTGCTGCAGGCGCGTGCCGATCTTGCCAGCGCGAAGGCAAGCGCCAAGTTATCGGAAGCGACGCTGGCGCGGCGCAAGTCGTTGCTTGCCTCGAATTTCGTCTCGATGCAGGAGATCGACGAACGGACGGCCGATCTCGCCAACAAGAATGCTGCGGTCAAGTCGGGGCAGGCCAATGTCGAGCGGCTTGAGGCGCTGGCGGGCTACAAGAGGATCACGGCGCCGTTCGACGGGATCGTGACCGCGCGCAACACCGACGTCGGCGCGCTGATCAGCGGCGGCGTCGGAACCGGCCCGGCGATGTTCGTGGTTTCCGACATCGCCAAGCTGCGTGTCTATGTCGACGTCCCGCAGAACTACGTTCCGTCCATCAAGATCGGATCGAAAGCCGACATCATGACGCCGGATCATCCGAACAAGACCTACGCTGCGACGGTTGAATCGTCGTCGCAGTCGGTCGATGTCGGAAGCGGCACCACGCGGATGCAGCTCGTGCTGGACAATCCCAACGGTGAACTGATGCCCGGCGGTTACGCGACCGTTCGCATGACGCTGGCGCGGGAAGGCACGCCGCTCCACATTCCCTCCAGCGCGCTCATCTTCGACAGCAACGGATTGCGGGTTGCGACGGTTGGGCCGGACGACAGGATTCTGTTCAAGACCGTGACCATTTCCCGCGATCTCGGCCGCGACATCGAGATCGGCTCGGGACTTGCCGCCGACGACCGCGTCATTATCGCGCCGCCGGACGGCATGGCGAACGGCGATCAGGTGCGTGTCACCAACTCCGAGCCGAAGCATCGCAAGCCGGAGAAGGTGTCGTCGAAGCAGGACGTCAAGGGCTGACCGCCTCGCACTGTCTGTCCGGCATTTCACGACCGGAACATGGATCGCCGGTCCGTGACCTCCTCGATGATGAAGTCCGAAATGGCGCGAACCCGGCTGAGCCGGCGCAGGTCCATGTGGGTGATGATCCAGTAGCTGCGCTCGAACACCTGATCCGGCATGACGATCTGCAATTCGGGATCGTCGTGGGCGGCGTAATCATGGAGAATGCCGATCCCGGCGCTGCCGCGCACGGCTTCGAGCTGTCCGACGGCGCTTGAGCATTCGAGACGGCTGAATTCCGGGCCATAAAGCTCAGGCATGAAATTGAGCTGGTCCGCGAATATCAGATCCTGCACGTAGGTCACGAGACAGTGCCGTTGAAGGTCCGCCGCGGTTTGCGGCGCACCGTGCCTGGCGAGATAGTCTTTCGATGCGTAGAAGTGCAGGGAATAGTCGATCAGCTTGCGCACCGACAGCCGACCTTCTTCCGGGCGCTCGATGGTGATGGCGAGATCGGCTTCGCGCTTCGACAATGAAAACGTGCGCGACATCGGCACGAGTTGAATGGTGAGCTGCGGATATTTCGCCTTCAGCCGCCCGAGCCGCGAGCAGAGGAAAAGAGTGGTGAAGCCATCTGGCGCGGCGATCCGTACCGTGCCCGACAGCTCGACTTCGGATTGCGACAAGTCGCCCTGCGCGCGCAACAGTTGCGCCTCGACCTCTTCGGCCGAGGCGTAAAGCCGCTCGCCTGCTGCCGTCAACACGCAACCCGTGGTGTGACGATCGAACAGGCGGACCCCGAGCGAGGTCTCGAGCGCGCCGATCCGCCGGCTGACCGTCCCGTGATCGACATGCAGGTGCCGCGCTGCTGCCAGGAACTGACCCGCGCGCGCAACGCTCAGAAAGACCCGGATATTGTCCCAATCCATTCAGATGCCGACATTTTCACACAGGCGAAGCGAAATTATTGCATCCTGTGTGTTGAAACGCCACTAGCCGGCCCAGCGCCACTCCAGCATGCCGTCCGCGGCGGTGACGATGTCGCCGGATGTGCCGACGGGCGAACGGTCCATGTCAAGCAGCCGGGCGAGGGTTTTTGCATCGGACACGGGGACGCGGGCGAGCGCCCGTTCATTTGCCGATGTCCGCAACATGACAACGCCATGCTGGGCCTCGCCCTTGCCGCCATAGATGACGGTAAAGGTTTCCACCGTGCCGTTGCCTTTTGCTTCGGTCACGAACGGCGGCGCGGCGCTGCGGTGGCGATCCGCTTCGGCCTGAACGCTGGTATCCTGCGCCAGCGCATGATCCGGCGCGCGGCGCGAGAGCACCAGCCCATGGTGCTTGGTGACGAAGCCGCCCTGGCCATACAGCAGGCCGAGTTTGGCGCCATCGCGGAGCCTGCGGACCATCGCGCAGGCCGCGTGGGTCATGTAGGTATTGAGCGGCGCGCCGAAGAAGGTGAGCCCGCCGTTCACGGTCGGCTGAACGTCGGGACCGAGCCCGAGCGTTCGCCGCGCCATCTTCGGGACGCAGGGAAAGCAGCTATAGAGTTCGATGGCATCGAACGCCTTGCCGTTGCTGCCGACCAGCGCCATCACGGCTTTCAGCACGGCGGTCTGCGCGTGGCTGTCGTGGAATTGGTCGCGCTCGAGATAGTCGCGCGGTTCTTCCGCCGAGGCGCCGCCCCAGACGTGAATCATGCGGTCTTCGGGAATGCCTGCGGCGCGCGCCTTCGCCAGACTCGTCATCAGCAACGCAGCGCCCTGGTTCACCGTGGGATTGGCGACCATCAGTTTGGTATAGGGCCATGCGATCAGCCGGTTGTCCGGGGACGGCGTGGTGATCTCCTCGGGCGTGAAGGCGCGCTTGAGCCAGGAATTCGGATTGGTGGACGCAACCTTGGAATATTTCGACCACAGGTCGCCGGATTCCTTCAGCGCCTCGCGGGGCGTCAAGCCCCAATGCGCCGCGGTCGCGGCTTCGTAGAGCGGATAGACCGTGATCGGCCGGAACACGCCGAGCTTCACCGCCGCCGGCTTTTGATAGCTGGCGCCGCGCAATGGCTCGGGCGCATCGTGCGCGAACGGCGTCCACGGCAGCGTCACGCCGGCGCGTTCGGCCTTGGTCGCGGTGCTCTGGGCTTCCGCGCCGCAGACGGCGGCCACGGCGCTTTCGCCGCGCGCGATGCGCTGCGCCGCCTCGTGCAGATAGCGGATCGGGCTCTCGCCGCCGACTGGCCCGTAATAGGCATGCTTGGGCGCAATACCGAGCTTCGCGCTGAGCTGCGCCGCGGGGTCCTGATAGCGCCAGCTCAGGAAATTGACGACGTCGAGCGAGTCGACGTCATGCAGCAGCCTTGCGCCGGCATCCTGCTCGGCGCGTTTGAGCGCGACTTCAAGCAGGGCCAGCGGCTCGAGGCCCGCCGTGAGGTCGGCCGGGTGGTCGGTGATTTCTCCGATTCCGACGATGACGGGAATGCGCTCATCGGGGGCGGGAGGATTGGCTTTGGTCATTTTTTTCACTTTCTAAAGCTGCTCGCCGCCACCTTCGAGGCTCGCAAACGCTCGTACCTCAGGGTGACGGTTACAAACGGGGCGTCATCCCGGGGCGTGAGCCGCTTTGCGGCGAGCCTCGGGGGATGACCATGGGTTCCTACTCCATCAACGCATTCACATGCTCGATCGCGTCGGCGAAATCCTCCTTGAATTCCTGAACGACGGCGCCGGCGGATTTGACGCTGTCGATCAGGCCGACGCCTTGCCCGACAAAGTAACTGACGAGATCGCGCGCGGCGGCGTTACCGGCCGCAGCCGAGCGATCGATCGAGCGGAAAGCGTCGCGGCTGATGATGCTTTGCAGCGGCATCGGCAGCGCGCCGGGGCTGTCGGGGCCACGATCCCATGCATCCGTCCACACCGAACGCAATTGCCGCGCCGGCTTGCCGGTGCGGCCCCTCGAGCGGATCGCCTCGCGCGAGGACGCAGCGATCATCTTCTCGCGGAAGATTTCGCTGGTTTCGGATTCGACCGTGGCGAGCCAGACCGAGCCGGTCCAGACGCCGGCCGCGCCCATCGCCATGCAGGCCGCCATCTGCCGGCCAGTCATGATTCCACCGGCGGCGAGCACCGGCACGTCGCGCATCGGCTTGATCGCCTTGATGACCTCCGGCACAAGCACCATGGTCGAGACTTCGCCGCAATGCCCGCCGGCTTCCGTGCCCTGCGCTACCAGAATGTCGACACCTGCCGCGACCTGACGGACGGCGTGCTCCTTGGCGCCGACCAGCGCCGCGACCGGGATGCCGTGCGCGTGGCCCCTGTCGATCATCGCTTTCGGCGGCACCCCCAATGCATTGGCGATGAGCCGGATCGGATGCCGGAACGAGACATCGAGCAATTCGAGCGCGCGCTCGCCATCGAAGGGCTGCGGCTGGTGCTCGTCGACGGCATCGATGGTCAGTTCGATCCCGTATTTCTTGAGCAGATTGCGCGTGAAATCGCGATGAGCCGGCGTGATCCGCGCCTCGAGGCTTTTCCAGGTGACGTTCTTCTCGCCGGCCGTGGAAATGTTCTCGGGAATCAGGACGTCGAGCCCGTAGGGCTTTCCGCCGGCGTGATCGTCGATCCACTTCAACTCCTGCTCGAGGGTTTCGGGCGAGTGCGCGGTGGCGCCGAGAACGCCGAAGCCGCCGGCGCGGCTGACAGCCGCGACCACGTCGCGGCAATGGCTGAAGGCGAGCAGCGGGAATTCGATTCCCAGCATGTCGCAGATCGGTGATTTCATGGCGTCGGTCTCCCGCACCTGTCTTGATCGGCAGGTTGCCGGAGACGCTAGCCCATCACCGGGGCTTACGCCAAGTCAACTCACCGTCCGCCCTCTGCGGAGAACGGTGCATCGGCAGATGTGCATTCCGTCCGGCAAAATATGCTCGAAGGTGCGCGCGTTTTTGTCTCTTGCGCTTTGGCGCGGCGGGTTCAATGTTGCGTGCAAAGCATTCGAGGACGCGATGATCGCAAGAGAGGAATCCATGTCCGCCCAGCCGCTCCATTCAGCCAAAGCCAGTCCTGCCACCGATGTGGTGATCGTCGGTGCGGGATTCGGAGGCATGTACATGCTTCATCGGCTGCGCGGGCTCGGGCTGTCGGTTCGCGTGTTCGAGCAGGGCAGCGATGTCGGCGGCACCTGGTACTGGAACCGGTATCCCGGCGCGCGCTGCGACGTCGAGAGCATGCAGTATTCCTATTCCTTCGACGACGAGCTGCAGCAGGAATGGGACTGGAGCGAGCGTTATGCGGCGCAACCGGAAATCCTGAAATACGCCCAGCACGTCGCCGATCGCTTCAACTTGCGGACGGATATCCAGTTCAATACCCGCGTCGAATCGACGGTCTTCGACGAGGCCACGAACGCGTGGACCGTCACGACGTCGGATGGCAAGGCGATTGCCGCAAACTATGTCATCCTCGCCACGGGCTGCCTGTCCAATGCCCGCAAGCCGGATTTTAAAGGGCTGAAGGATTTCAAGGGGGAGGTCTATCACACCGGTCACTGGCCGCATCATCCGGTTGATTTTTCCGGCAAGCGCGTCGGCGTGATCGGGACCGGATCGTCCGGGATCCAGTCCATTCCGGTGATCGCCGCGACGGCCAGGCATGTCACCGTGTTCCAGCGCACGGCGAACTTCAGCATTCCCGCGCGCAATGGCCCGCTCTCTGCCGAGGAGCGGGAGTTGTTTCGCGCGAACTATCCCGAGATTCGGCGCAGAGCGCGCGAGGAAATGCGCAACGGCATTGATCAGGAATTGCCGGATCGCGGCGCGCTGGACGACGGCGACAACGAGCGCCGCGTCAAATACGAGAAGCGCTGGGAAAGGGGCGGTCTGACTTTCACCGCAACCTACAACAATATTGCGTTGGACAAGGCCGCCAACGATACAGCCGCGGATTTCGTCCGGACCAAGATCGCCGAGATCGTGAAGGATCCGAAAGTTGCAAAGCTGCTGCAGCCCAGCGATCATCCGATCGGTTCGAAGCGGATTTGCGTCGACACCGATTACTACGCGACCTTCAACCGTCCGAACGTCACGCTGGTCGATGTGAAATCGTCGCCGATCGAGGAAATCCTGCCGCATGGCGTGCGTGCCGGCGGCAAGGACACCGATCTCGACATGCTGGTGCTCGCGACGGGCTTTGATGCCATGACCGGATCGGTCGCCAAGATCGATATCAGGGGCAGGCGTGGCCGGACCCTCAACGACAAATGGGCTGCGGGGCCGCGCACCTATCTCGGCCTGATGAGCGAAGGCTTTCCGAACTTGTTCATTATCACCGGTCCCGGCAGCCCCTCTGTCCTGAGCAACATGATCGTGTCGATCGAGCAGCACGTCGACTGGATCGCGGATTGCATCGGTTATATGCGTGACCACGGTTTCGATGCCATCGAGGCGCAGAAAGACGCCGAGGACAAATGGGTTGTGCACGTCAACGAGGTCGCGCACGGCACGCTCTACCCGCAGGCGAACTCCTGGTACATGGGCGCGAACATTCCGGGCAAGCCGCGCATCTTCATGCCGTACATCGGCGGTGTCGGCGCTTACCGGAAGATCTGCGACGAAGTCGCCGCCAAAGGTTATGAGGGGTTCGTCATGACGGCGGCGGAGCCGAAACAGCGGGCTGCGGCTTCCTGATTACATCTTCTGCAGCAATTCGCAGAAGACAGCGCTGCTTCGTTGGTCATGACCGGAATAAATCCGGCCATGACGAGATGAACTGCAAATACCTAGAATGCCGTATAGCCGCCGTCGATCACGAAGGTATCGGCGGTGTGGTACGACGAGGCCTTGCTCATGAGATAGACGGCGATGCCGCCGAAGTCGTTCGGTTCGCCGAAGCGGCGCATCGGGATGCGCGGCATCACGTTGGCGACGAATTTCTCATTGGCCATGATGCCGGCGGTCATGTCGCTCTTGATCCAGCCGGGCAGGATGGCATTCGCGGTGACGCCGTGCCGCGCCAGTTCGACCCCGAGCGCGCGAACCAGCGCGTTGATCGCCGCCTTGGTCGCCGCGTAATGCTCGTTGCGGGCGGTGCCGAACAGCGAGGCGAGGCTGGAGGTTGCCACGAGACGGCCGAAGGCGTCGCCGGCGTTGGCGCGCTCGGTCATGTGGCGTGCGGCGGCCTGAAATACGTGAAAGACACCGTCGAGATTGGTCGCGAACATGGTGCGCCACTGATCTTCGGTACGGTCGATGAAGGCGTGCCGTCCGCCGCCGCCGATTCCGGCGTTGGCAAAGCAGCCGTCGACGCGGCCGAAGGTGTCGAGCGTCGCCGCCATCGCCGCCTTGACGGAGACGGAATCGCTGACGTCGCAGATCCGCGTGTCCACCTTGCCCGGGGCTTTCGCCATCGTGGCTGCCGCCGCCTTGTTCTTGTCGGCGCTGCGGCCCCAGATCGAGACGTTGCAGCCCGCTGCGGCCAGGGCCTGTGCGATGCCGAGCCCGATGCCGCCGTTGCCGCCGGTGATGACCGCCGTGCGGCCGCTGAGGTCGAAAATGCTCATGAGATGTCAGCCTTTCATGATGAACGTCATATCGGATATGCGCCGGCCGGACTTCATCGCACATCCGCCGCCATGGACAAGTGCGTTTTTAGAACCGAATATGCGCGCACGTCACAGTAATGAATTTCGCGCTGCGGAATCGCGGCGTCACGAGCTCATAGAGGATTCCATGCAGTTCAAACATGTCACGCTCGATATCGACGGCGCCGTTGCCGTTCTCAAGCTCGATCATCAGGAGGTCATGAACGCGGTCTCCATGGACATGCTCGGCGGACTTGGCGAGGCGCTCGATGCGGTCGAGGACCGGCGCGACGAGATTCGCTGTCTGGTGCTGACGGGCGCGGGCCGCGCGTTCTGCACCGGCGCGAACCTTCAGGGGCGCAACCAGCAGAAGCCCGGCCGCAGCAATGCGGGGCAGACGCTGGAGATCGGTTACCATCCGTTCCTGCGCCGCCTGCGCTATCTGCATTGCCCGATCGTGACATCCGTAAACGGGCCGGCCGCGGGTGCCGGCATGAGCCTCGCGCTGATGGGCGACATGATCCTGTGCGCGCGCTCGGCTTACTTCCTGCAGGCCTTCCGCCGCATCGGCCTCGTGCCGGACTGCGGCGCGACCTGGCTGTTGCCGCGGCTGATCGGCAAGGCGCGCTCGACCGAACTGTCGCTCCTCGGCGAGCGGCTGCCGGCGGAAAAGGCGTTGGAGTGGGGCCTCGTCAATCGGGTCTACGACGATGCGCAGTTGATGGACGAAACCATGAAGCTCGCGCACGAACTGGCGAACGGCCCGACTGTCGCGCTGTCGCTGATCCGCAAACTCTATTGGGACAGCCCGGAGAATACGTTCGAGGAGCAGCTCAATCTCGAATATCTCTCACAACGCTCCGCCGGCGCGACCGCGGATTTCAAGGAAGGCGTCAGCGCGTTTCTCGAGAAGCGCCCGGCCAAGTTCAAGGGCAAGTAAGCGGCGATGGCGACGACGGAGGAATTGCTCGGCCGTTGCGTCGCCACGTGGTCTCCGGGGGCGACCGCCATCGCCAATGCCGTTCGCTTGTCGGGCGGCGCCAGCCAGGAGACCTGGTCGTTCGATATTGTGCATCCCGACGGCGTGACCGGCGCGATTCTGCGTCGCGCGCCGGAAGGTTATGGTGCCGCGCCGGAGCGCGCGGCCGGGCTCGCGGCGGAAGCCGTGCTGATGCAGCGCGCCTATGAGGCCGGCGTGCCGTCGCCGCGCGTGTTGCATGTGCTTGCGCCCGAGGACGGCCTTGGCACCGGCTTCATCATGGACCGCATCGCCGGCGAGACCATCCCGCGAAAGATTCTACGCGACGCGGAATTTGCCGACGCGCGGCCCAAACTGGCGCGCCAGTTGGGCGGCGTGCTTGCGACGATCCACGGCCTGCCGCCGGCGCAATTGCCTGGCCTGCGCCGCATGACCGCGGCGGCTGAAATCGCCGAACTGGAGCGCGACTATCGCGCGTTCAGCGGGCCGCGGCCGGTGTTCGAACTGGCGCTGAAATGGCTGCGCGACAACGATCCGGGCCCGTCGGCGCAGGTCACGCTGGTGCACGGCGATTTCCGCCACGGCAATCTCATCATCGGTCCGGACGGCGTGCGCGCCGTGCTCGACTGGGAACTGGCCCACCTCGGCGATCCCATGGAGGATCTGGGATGGATCTGCGTCAACTCGTGGCGCTTCGGCGAGATTGACAAGCCGGTCGGCGGTTTCGGCACGCGCGAGGAGTTATTCGCAGGCTACGAGGCCGCGGGCCGTCGTGTCGCCCCCGCGCGCGTGATGTTCTGGGAGGTGATGGGAACGTTGCGCTGGGGCGTGATGTGCTGCGGCATGATGCACCGCTTCCGCACCTCGCCAGAGCGCTCCATCGAGCGCGCGATGATCGGCCGCCGCTCGTCGGAAACCGAAATCGACCTGCTGCGGCTGCTGGCGCCGCGAATCTGAGGTCGGGCAGGGAAGGACAACGTCATGCAGGATGATCCCACACCTCGCGAGCTGATCGGCGCGGCCGCGGATTTCTTGCGCAACGACATCATGCCGCAACTCAGCGGGCACAGCGCATTCAAACTGCGCGTCACGATCAACGCGCTCGATCTGGTGACGCGCCAGTTGACGCTGGAGCCCGCGAGCGACGCGGCTGAAGCCGTGCGGCTTGCAAAACTGCTCGGCCGGCAAGGCTCGCTTGCCGATCTCAACCGGGCGCTGGCCGAAGGCATCGCCAGCGGCGGGGTCGATCTGGAGACGCCAGGCGTGCGCGATCACCTCTGGCAGACCACGCTCGACAAGCTCGCGATCGA
>DASZVY010000058.1:0-57507 GCA_035546855.1 Nitrobacter sp.
GCGGGTTACTAGATCATCCGCCTTCGCGGATGATGACCGACACCTTCAACACGAAGCCAAGAGGGAGAAACCACAATGCCTGAGATCACCGTGAGCATGGCCGAAGGCCGCACCGACGAGCAGAAGGCCGGCATGATGCGCGACATCACCCAGGCGCTGGTGAAGAACCTCGGTGTCGATGCCGACGCCGTGGTGATCCAGATCAACGAGGCGCCGCTCAAGCACAAGATGAAGGGCGGCAAGACCTTTGTCGAGCGCGCCGCCGCGGCGAAGAAATAAGATCGTCGGTTTTGGCCTCGAACCTTGCCGCGAGTGACACCGCGCTCCTTCTCCCCGTATGCGGGGAGAAGGTTGGGATGAGGGGCTTTCGGATTTTGCCCCTCACCCGACCGTCTTCGCTGCGCTTCGCCGGTCGACCTCTCCCCGCTGGCGGGGAGAGGTGAGAGGCCGCAGCGTTTCCTGGCTAGAGGAACATCGCCACATTCTGCCGGCTCGCCATCACGGCGCGCCCGTCGGCGTTCCAGACGGTCATGGCCTGGCTGGAATAGCCGTCGGCGATCCGCTCGGCCATGGTGCGCACCAGCCACCAGCCCTCGGCGGTTGCGACATCGTCCGTCAGCATGTCGATCGCCCAGGTCATGGTGCTGATCGCGCCGCCGGGCCTGTCGGCCATGGCGAGTGCGGCCGGCGGCGGCGCGTCCGCCAGTGCCAGCAGCGAGACCAGCGACGGCACGGGCGCCGGATCGCGGTGGCGCAGCCACAGCGTCATGTCGGGATTGCCCGCCGACGAGAACGGCCGCGCGCCGCCCGCCGCCCGCCCCTCGATATGCGCGAGGAAGCGCAGGCCGGGCGGCGCGCGCTCGAAGAAATTCGGGCATTGCGTCGGCGTCTCGACGGCCGGTGCGGCGAGCCCGTCATAAGCCAGCGCCTGATCGCGCCCGGTGCCGAAGCACAGGGTCGCGCGGGTAGCGAGGCCATCCTCGCCGACCAGGCTGACGCCGGCGAACACCGTGGACTTGCCGCGGCGGAGCGTCTCGGCGCGAAGCTGCAACGCGCCGGTGGCCGGGCCGATGAAGGCGAATTGCGCCGAGCGCAGCGGCGGCAGGTCGGCGATCGTGCGCAGCGCGGCTTCAAGACACAGCGCGGCGCCGAGCCCGCCATAGACGGTGCGGCCCTGCAGCCAGTCGTCGCTGACGGTGAGGCGCCAGGCGTCGCCGTCGGGCTGCATGCCGGCGAGCAATGCGGTGAATTCGGTCATGGACCATCCCGAGGCGTGACGAAAATTTCCGCCCCTTTTACATGACTGACGTCATATATAAAAGCGCGGATATGCGCCGCCGCGCACGGCGGCGGACGGCCTTGCGCGGCCGGATGGTCCGGCCTACCAAAAAGGGCATGGATGCGCGCGAGTTCTTCAGGATCGGCATGAGTGCCGAGCGTACGCTGGTGGTGCCGCCGGAGCGCACCGTCGGCCATTTCGTGCCCGGCATGCCGATGGTCTATGCGACGCCCATGATGATCCTCGAGATGGAGATGGCGTCGGGCGACGCGATCTCGCGCCACCTTCCGCCGGGCTGGGTCACGGTCGGCACCGAGGTCGATATTCGTCATCTGGCGGCAACCGGCGTCGGCAAGACGGTGCGGACCACGGCGCGCGTGATCGCGGTGGAGCGCAAGGTGATCCGCTTCGAGGTCGAGGCATTCGATCCCGAGCGCAGGATCGGCGAGGGCTGCCACGCCCGCGGCTTCATCAACGTTGAGAATTTTTCCAAGCGGTTCGGGGTGAGGTGAATTTCAAACATTACCGTCATGGCGGACTTGTTCCGGCCATCCACGTCTTTGAACCGGCAATGCCGCTAAGACGTGGATGCCCGGCATAAAGCCGGGCATGACGAATCAATCGCTCATGACGCCCTGATGCCGCTATTTCGGCAGCAGCGCCTTCATCTTCTGCATGTCGTGCAGGTTCATCTTGAAGCCGCCGGGCATGATGACGTCGCCGGGCTTCTGCCCCGGTTTGCATTCGCCGATCCATTTCGCGGTCAGCGTCATCGCGGTGTCGCGGGTGCCGAGCCGGCCGCCCTCGCTGTGCGTCGTCACCTTCACCGTATAGGCGGAGTTGAAATCGCCCGTGGTCTCGGCGTGGGTTTTGACGGTGGCGCCCGCCGCGCTGCAGACGGAATCGGAGACATAGCCTGTGGCGGTTTTCTGGATGTCGGTTTTCTCGCAACTCTGCTTGGCCGCCGGCGCGAACTCCGAGGTGAACTCGCGGTCGACCGCCTCGCTGGTGCATTGGGAGATCGACATATTCGGCAGCTTGTTGCCTTCGTGCCGCATCTGGATGTCCCAGAGGCCGGGCTTGCGCAGGGGCAACTGCACGGAATCCGCGGCCGCCGCGGTACTGGCAAACAACGCCGGCGCCAGCAACGGGAGAAGAAAGCGGGGCATCGTCGGTCTGGTCATGCACATGCTCCCGAAGCGGTTGCGTCAGAACGGCGGCGCCGTGTCAGCGACGCTGAGGGGCAGCCAGGGTCAGCCAAATGTCAACCAGGGTCAGTAGCGGGTGCGCAGCGGCCGCTCGGAAGACCCGTAGGGCACCCACCGGCAGGCAAAGGAGATGTAGCCGCCCGGTTGAGCCTGGGCGCCGAGGAATTTCACCACCTTGCCGTAACGCGCGCAATGATCGATCGCGAGCGCGCGGATGTCGGTCTGGTGAACCAGCGAATAGGAGATGATGCCGCCGGTGTCATTGCCCTTGAACGGCGGCACCCAGTCGGCTCGCGCCGGCTGGCCGGCCAGCACGCCGCAGGTTACCGCCAGAATCACCGCTCCCGTCAGTCGCATCGTCGTCTCCATGATCCCGCTCCGATTTTTTGCTCAGTCAGCCGATATCCCGGCTGCGCGAACGGGAGATCCGCACTTTAGGCGGCATCGGCCGCCATGGAAAGCTTGCCGGCTGCCTTCTCAGGGAGTTGTACGCAGGGTGTTGCCGCGATGCACTTGACCTTGCGCGGGGTTCGCGGCACCGTCCGGGCACTCACCGACGGCGGATTGTCCATGCGCGATTTCATTACACGTCTGCGAAAAGCGGCCTTTCGGAAACTGGCGTTGGGCGCCGTGTTCGGGTTGCTCGCGCTTGCGCCATCGGCGCACGCCGCCAATCCGCTGGAACTGAACTTCTGGCTGTCCGGCCCAAGATATGACGGTCAGTTGTCCGCCTGTGAATCCGCGCTCGGGACCATCTCCTCGCAGTTCGCGGAGCGGGAGAGCACCTACTGGAATTCGCCGCTTGCGATCACCGGCTACGACCGCGTCCACGAGACGGCATTCCGGCCCTGGACGTCCGACAACATTCCGCGGCGCTATTGCTCGGCGCTCGCGATGGTCAGCGACGGGCGGACGCGGGTCGTGAACTACTCCATCATCGAGGATGGCGGCCTTGCCGGATTTGGCGAGGGGGTGGAGTGGTGCATCGTCGGGCTCGACCGAAACTGGGCCTACGGCCCTGCCTGCCGCTCCGCGCGGCCGTGATCATGATTCGTTTCGTCGCCGCGCTCGGCTTGTCCGCGCTGGCTGCCATCGCGAGCGTCGCGGCGCCCGCGGCAGCGCAGGATGGCGGAAGCAACGCACCCGGCGCGTTCGATTTTTACGTGCTGTCGCTGTCGTGGTCGCCGTCGTTCTGCGCGCAGGCGGCGGAGCGCGGCAACACCAGCCGTTCCCAGCAGGCTCAGTGTGGCGGGCGGCCGTTCTCGTTCGTGGTGCATGGGCTGTGGCCGCAGTATGAGCACGGCTATCCCGATTATTGCCAGCGGCCCTCGCCACGGCTCGATCACCGCATCATGACCTCGATGCTCGATCTGATGCCTGCGCCCGGTCTGATCTACAGCGAATGGGACAAGCATGGCACCTGCTCCGGACTTGGGCCTCGCGGCTATTTCGACGAGGTCCGCAAGGCGCGGGCGGCCGTGAAGATTCCCGACGAATTCCGGAATCTTTCGTCACCCAAGACGATCTCGCCCGATGCCGTCGAGGATGCCTTCATCAAGGTCAATCCGGGTCTCAGCCACGCCTCGATCGCGGTCATGTGCAACCGCTCGCGGCTTAGCGAAGTGCGGGTCTGCATGAGCAAGGATCTGCAGTTCCGGGCCTGCGACGAGGTCGACCGCCGCTCCTGCCGCCGCAGCCAGGTCACGATGCCGCCGGTGCGCGGCGGGTAATCCTGCCCCGGATGCCGCGCACTCCGGGCGCATAACCGGCGGCGTCCCATAGCTCCTGCGGCCCAATGCGAAGCTCGGGGATGTGCGCGCGCATCCATTCGCTTTCCGGATTGAACCGATAGCCGCTCGAAGTCCTCGCGCGCCGTGAGTAGGTTACGGCCGTTGTTTCAGCCGTGTTCCATGCTGGCGATGGTGCGCGAGGGAATGCCGCTTTCGAGATTCTCGGCAATACCGCAGCGGCAGCATCGGCATTCTCGATGACGGCCGATCCTCCGATCGGATGATGGAGCTCGCGTGTTTTCCGCCTAATATGACGGGCGCTTGGGCTTGCCGTGTCCAACGCGCTTTCGGGTATCACCCTTAAGGAGGATGCCGGTCAACCGACAGCCCGCGGAGGATCGCCTCGATGGGAAGGCCCAGCCATGCGAATGCCATCGATGCGGTCTACGAAGCGGCGATGTGGCCGGAACTCTGGTCCAGTGCACTGGAATTGATCGCCGACTACCTGGGCGCCGACAGTGGAATGCTGCTGTACCTGCCCGCATCGCGGGATGACAGTTTCATAATTTCCGGCCGTCTGCGCGAGGATTTGAACCATCGCTTCCTGAAGCATCACACCAGAAATCCTTATGGCGTTGCTTTTGCGCGTGCGCCGGTCGGCCGAGTGCTGGCGACGGACATGGTCGTTCGAAAAGAAATCCTCCATCGCAGCGCGTTCTATGCGGACATCCTTGCTCCGCAGGGAATTTCAGAGATCGTCGCCGTCAGGCATTCGTCTCTGTCGGGAGATGGACCGGGCGGCATCCTGTTCAATCTGTCGGTGGCGCAAACAAACGACGCGGAGAATGCGTTGGCACGCCTCGACGGACTCAAATCTCACCTCTCTCGTGCGATCGACCTGACAATTCTGGCAAGCCGCTTGCCGGCCGAACAGCGACATCTCGATCAGGTGCTCGCGACTGTGTCTGGCGCCGTGGTTCTTCTGGATCGACATGGCGGTATCCTCAGAATGACGCCGAATGCCGAAACGTTGTTGCAGCAATCCGACGGGCTTGTCGTAGTCAAAGGTGACCAACTGACACTCGCCGCGCAGACGCACACAGATTCGGCGCGGTTCGCCGCGAGCCTCAAGCAAGCGATTGCCGTAACAAGAGGCGAGGAGCAGACCCTGGAAGGGTTGATGCAAATCGAACGCCCGTCCGGCCGCCGGCCTCTGCTGGTCCGCATGACACCGCTGATGCCACAGACATTGTCTCCGTGGAATGCGTTCGACGCGACGGCCCGCGTCATGGTGCAAATTGTCGATCCGCAAGCCTCGACCGAAGCGCAAGCTGAACATCTGCGCCTCCTGGTGGGATTGAGCGCCGCAGAGACGCGGGTTGCCGCCCTACTGGGTAGCGGGCTTGGCCTCCCGGAAACGGCACGCGCGCTTGGCGTCTCGCTGAGCACGGTCAAGACACACACAAAGCGTATATTCCATAAGGCTGACGTGCATTCGTCGACAGCCCTGGTCCGGCTGCTGGCCTCAATTCCGATTGGGCCATCGCGCCCGTAGGAGGCGCATCGGATATTCCGCCGGAAGCGGCTGGCGGATGATGACCGCCCTCGTGTTGCGCATCTGCCACGGCCGCGAATTTCCGGTCAGGCTCCCGGACGCGAAAGCCCTGACATCGCCTGATCGGATGACGCGCCTCCGGATACGACTCGCTATGCAAAACGTTGCGGGACTTCGACCGCCGGCGATTGTTCGCGTCGGCGTGCGGGGCGCGATGGGGAGAGCAAGCGATGAAGATACCTGGTGCTTCGGTCGGCGCGCGCCAATTCGCGGGTACGGCGCGTCGGCTTATTGCCTCGACTGCGTTGAGTATGTCCCTTGCCGCATTGGTTTTGGGGCTTCAGCCAGCGTCCCCGGCCCAGGCTGGCGGCCTGGGCGGCAACGGCGCCGGGCTGAACGGTGCCGGAGGTGGCGGGGGCCAGGGAGGCACGGCGGCTCATCCTGACGGCTTCGCCGGGGGTGATGCCGCAGACGGCGGCTCCAGCGGCGGCGGTGGCGGTGGCTTTATTGGCGGTATCGGCGGAAGCGCGGGCCACATCGGAAATTTAGGCGGCGCCAACGGCATCATCGTAGGCGGTGCGGGCGGCGATGGCGGGGCGAACGGTTTTGAGAATTCCAGCGGTCTGGCGCCCACGGCAAACACCGCCGGAACCAACGGCGGCGACGGCACGGACGGTGGCTCCATTACTAGTAGTCCCTTTGGCAACGTCTTTGGAGGCGGAGGCGGGGGTGGCGGCGACGGTGGCAACGGCGGGGTCGTGACCGGCGCCGGGAGTGCCGTCGGACTGAACGTGAATCTGAAGGGCGGCAACGGCGGTCAGGGTGGCGATGGCGGTGCGGTCACGGGCTCTGGTCCTGGCAGCGTCGGCGGCAACAGTGGCAGCGGCGGCGACGGTGGCTCAGGACTTCTTTTCTCCGGAGGTGCGCTGACCAATTCTGGCAACCTCGTCGGCGGAGATGGCGGCTTCGCCGGCGCGGCCGGCGAAGCCGATGCCTCCAACACTCCTGGTATTCGGGGGCAAGGCGGTGCCGGCGGCAGCGGTCTGAAATTCTCGGGAACGACGCTGACCAACTCCGGCGAAATTGCTGGCGGTCGGAGCGGTGGCGGTTTCAACAATCGTGGCGGCGGCTTCGGCGTTATTTTCAACGGCACGGAACTGACCAATTCCGGCACCATCATTGGCGGCAATGCTGCGCCCTCGTTGGGCATCGGTGATTTGAGTCAGGCAGGAACCGGCGTGTTTTTTGTTGGAACCAGGCTATCCAACTCTGGCGCCATCGCGGGCGGCAGCGGTGGCACTAACGGCGGCAACGGCGTGTATTTTGACGGAAGCGCGCTGATCAATTCGGGCAGGATTCACGGCGGTGACGGCAGTTATCAATCTGGCCGCGGTATCGGCGTCTGGTCCAACGATGCGACAGTCGTCAACCTCAACACCATCGTCGGAGGCAACGGCCAGGGGGTTGGGGGCAGCGGGGGCTATGGGCTTGAGATTGCCGGCAGTCGCAACACTGTCGTCAATGCCGGCACGATCGCGGGCGGGATCGCGTATGATGGAACGCAGGCATGGTCCGTCCGTATTGTCGGCCATGACAACCGGCTGGAATTGCAATCCGGTTACAGTTTCACCGGCAACGTCGTGGTTCCCGGAGGCGCCGCTTACGGCAATGTTCTGGCTTTGGGGGGCGACGCCACGCCAGCGGCGGCCTTCGATGTCTCGGCCATCGGCCCTTCGTCGCAATATCAAGGTTTTGCAAGTTTCGAGAAGACCGGCGCCAGTACCTGGACGATCGTCGGCACCACGACAGATCCAGGTCCATGGACCATAAACGGCGGCACGCTTTTGGTGAACGGTTCGATTGCGTCATCCTCGCAAACCACGGTGAACGCGGGTGGTACGCTCGGCGGCAACGGCACGGTCGGCAACACCACGATCAACGGCGGGACGCTGGCGCCGGGCAATTCGATCGGCACGCTGACGATGGCCGGCAATCTGATAATGACGGCGGCCTCGACCTACCTGGTCGAGGTCTCGCCCGCGAGCAGCGACTTCACCCACGTCACCGGCACCGCGAATCTCGGCGGCGCGATGGTTCAGACACAGTTTGCGCCCGGCTCCTATGTCGAGAAGCGCTACACCATCCTCACCGCCGATGGCGGCGTCAGCGGCGCCTTCTCCGGCCCGGTCAACACCAACCTGCCGCAGAACTTCAAGAGTGCACTCGCAACCGACAGCAACAATGCGTATCTCGATCTGGTGCTGGACTACACGTCGCTGACGACGCCGAACTACGGCAACGGCCTCAACGTCAATCAGCAGAACGTCGCCAACACGCTGGTGAATTCCTTCAACAGCAATGGCGGCATTCCGCTGGCGTTCGGCGCGCTCGATCCGCGTGGTTTGTCTCTGGCGTCGGGCGAGATCGCAACCGCGGCGTCTCAGGCGGCGTTCGACGCGCAGAGTCAGTTCCTCAACACATTGACCGATCCGTTCGCGACGGGTGGACAAGGCGCGGCCGGCGCGTCCTCCTCGCCGCAGGCGCTGGGCTACGCGGCTACGGCGCGCGAGGGGCAGCCGCGCGATGCGTTCGCCGCGCTTGTCACCAAGGCGCGGCCGCTGGCCCCGCGCTTCGAGCAGCGCTGGCGCATCTTCGGCGCGGCCTATGGCGGGTCGACCCAGATCGGCGGCAACGCCGCGCTCGGCAGCCACGACGCCACCAGCCGCGTTTATGGCGGGATGGGCGGCGCGTCCTTCGCGCTTTCGCCGGCAACCAGTCTCGGCTTTGCATTCGGCGGCGGCGGCACCTCGTTCGGCCTGAGCGATGGCCTCGGCTCCGGACGCTCCGACCTGTTCCAGGCCGGCGTGTTCGCGCGCCACGGCTCTGCCCGGGGCGGCTATCTGAGCGGCGCCTTCGCCTACGGCTGGCACGACGTCACCACCGACCGTATGGCGTCCACAGGCGAGCGGCTGCAAGGCGCCTACAAGGCCGGCGTGCTCTCGGGCCGCGTCGAAGCCGGCTGGCGTATCGACACGATGTGGGGGACTGGCGTCACGCCCTACGCCGCCGCCCAGGCGATCAGCTACCGGATGCCGTCCTATCTGGAACATGGCAACGGGGCTGCCGACAGCTTCGCGCTGGGCTATGCGGGACGCGACATCACCGCGACGCGCAGCGAGCTCGGCCTGCGGCTCGACCGCACCACGGTGATGGGCGAGACGTTGTTCACGCTGCGCGGCCGCGCGGCCTGGGCGCACAACTTCGACACGGCGCGCAATGTGGCCGCCACTTTCCAGACGCTGTCGGGCACCGGCTTCATCGTCAATGGCGCGGCGATGGCGCCGGAGGCGGCGCTCGTCTCCGCCGGCGCGGAGATCGGCTGGCGCAATGGTATCTCGCTCGCCGCGTCCTTCGAGGGCGAGTTCTCCAGCAACGTCGAGAGCTACGTCGGCAAGGGAACGCTCAGATACGTATGGTGAATGACGCCACGGCGGCCATCTCCAGTAACGCGGCCCTCGGCCTCTCCTATGGCCGGTTCGGCGGCGGTGTCATCATGCGGTTGCTTCATTCCATCGCGCTCGGGATCATCGTCCTGGTCCTCTCGACGCCGGCGTCTTTGTTCGCCGGCGCCCAAAACACGTCGGGCCTTCCGGGCGGGGCGACGTCGCTGCGGGAGACTTACGGTGACTGGATCGTCACCTGCGCCGTCCAGCAATCCCGCAAGAGCTGCGCGATGCAGCAGGAATTGACAGCGAAGCAAACCGGCCAACGCGTTCTTGCCGTCGAGCTGCGGCCAGCGGGCGCGGGCGCGGAAGGCATTTTCGTGCTGCCCTTCGGGCTCGCGCTGGCGAAGGGAGCAATCTTCCAGATCGATGACGGCGCGGTCGCCGCGCCGATCGCCTTCCGCACCTGCCTGCCGACAGGTTGCATCGCGCCGGTGCGCTTCGACATCAAGACGCTGACGGCGCTGCGCAGGGGAACGGCGCTCAAGGTCAAGGTCATGCCGGACGGCGGCGGAGCCGGGATGCAGTGGTCGGTCTCGCTCAAAGGCTTTGGGACCGCACTCGACCGCGCCGTCTCTCTGCTGAAATGACTCCCAATGTTCGGGAGCGTTGATAGCATATTCTGATTTCAATGACGTTTGCCATGGCCAAGCTGCTCTATTTCGCCGAATACTCACCCCGCATTCTGACCGGCCTCAGCCTCGCGGAAACGCGCGAGTTGGGAGAGCTGGAGCAGGTCATTCCTTCACTCGCGGAATGGAATGCCTACACGATGCAGCCGGTTTCCGAGCGCGAGAAGCGATGGGCCTATCTGTCGCAAAAACACATCGATGCGATGAAGCAGGCAGCCAGATAAGCCTGCCGTGCACTCGCCGAAAAAGACCGGCGGACCGTCGGCCGGCAGGGACATTGATTTCGCGCATGACGCCGCTTCCACACCGGTCCCGTCGCGGGTGATGCGCAGGGTTCGAGGAAGATACGTCCGGGTCGCGGACGCCGTCAGATCTTGTGAAGACGGCGATCACGCGATTCGCTGCGGGCGTGCCGGACAGGATGCCACCACAGAGCGGGATGCCGCAAAGTCGGCTCGTCGCGAAGCGCCAGGACGAGCCGGTGAATATTGATTGGGATCAGCGCGCAGTGCAGCAGCGCGATCGGCATGAGGTGCATGCCGATTCCGTAAGTGAGGAACGCGACATTGCTGAAAAGCGCCGTGACGCGGAGCGGAATCATGCGCTTCATGTAAAATGTCAGAAGCACCAGAAATGAGGCGATGTAGCCGACGTAGTCCATGGCAACCCGCTTCGACACGGAAAGGTCGCGCGAACGGCAATATCCAGCGCTTCGTTTCAGGGGACTACATCGCATCCAACCTGTCGCCCCCCGATCGGAGGATTGCGATCGTCTCGTTAGCGGAACGTTGACAGCGTCATGAAGAGATGAACGACCGTCCCCCGATCGGGGGACGCGCATCCCTCGAACGGAGGATAAAATAAGCATGCGGTTTGCTGGTCATAGCTGGTCATAACTGAGAGCTGCGCGCGGCGCGAGGGTTTCAGAAATGCGGCAGGGACTTGCGAGGTTGAATCAGGAAACAGCTATCCTCGACCTTATCTATAGCGCGATCGCCGATCCCGGCCGCTGGCCGGAGATTCTCACGCGCGTCGCCGATCACCTGGGCGCCGTCGGCGGATTGCTCATGCACATTCCGGCGCCGGGCAAGGGCCGCGTCACGGACATTTACGGCCGGCTGTCCGAAGAGCACGGCGCGATCGTTCGGAAACACTACCCTTGGAATCCCTGGTCGACGGCGATGCTCGGCGTTCCCGTCGGCCGGGCCGTCGTCGTGAGTTCGCTTCTGGACCAGAACGAACTCCTCAAGACGGCGTTCTACGCCGATGTTCTGCAACCCCAGGGTCATGTGGACATCATGAACGTCAACCATGTCGCGTTAGCGCAAAACGGCAGCGTCGGGGGATTCGGCTTCTGCCTGTCGGCCCGCGGCGCGGAGCAAGCTCACCACAACGTCCGCCGCATGCAACGTCTGGTGCCGCACTTGAGCCGCGCACTCGAAGGCACACTGCGCCTGGGCCACGTCGCCAACGCTGCGCGGCAGTTGTCCAGCGTGCTGCAACTGATGCCCAATCCCGCTTTGCTGATCAACGCACGGGGCCGCATTGTGCTCGCGAATGGGGCGGCGGAGATTCTGTTACGGACGGGTGATGGGTTGTCGATCGACCATGATGGCGATCTTCAGTTCACCGCCGCCTTTCCCGCCGAGAGCGTCGCGCTGACGAGGATGCTGGCGCAGGCGCTCGCCGTCGCCGCCGGCATCGGCGATTCACTCGGCGAACCGTTGCGGCTCACGCGTCCGTCGGGAGCGCCGCCGTTGCTGGTGCTGCCGGTGCCGCTGCCGCCGCTCGCTTTCGAACTCTGGAATTTGCTGGAGCCCGCACGTGTCCTGCTGTTGATCATCGACCCGGCCGCGCAATGGCACGGCAGAGCATCGACGATCCAGGCGGCCTTCGGGCTGACGCTTGCCGAGTCCCGGGTCGCTGTGCTGATTGCGAGCGGTCTCACAGGACCGCAGGCCGCGGACGCGCTCGGCATTTCCATCACCACCGTGAAGACGCACCTCAAGCGCTGCTTCGACAAGATCGGCATCCATTCGCAGGTCGCCCTCGCGCGCCTGCTCGCGACATTGCCGATCGACCCGACCGGCGGGTTGAACTGACATGGCGCACCGTCAGGACGCTCTCCTCGACCTGATCTACGGCGCGATCGCCGACCCGGGGCAATGGCCTGAAGTCATTACGCAAGCGGCGGATCATCTCGGCGCCATCGGCGGAATGGTCATGCACATTCCTGCCGCCGGCAACGGCCATGTCAGCGCAACTTATGGCCGCTTGTCCGCGGAGTACGCGGCCGTCATGCATAATCACTATGCCTGGAATCCGTGGGCGATCGCGATGCAGACCGTCCCGGTCAATCAGGCGGTGGTCGCCAATTCGCATTTGCAACCCGGACAATTGTTCAAAACGGGCTTCTATGCCGATGTCCTCAAGCCTCAGGGCATCATGGAAGCCATAAGCTCAAGGTATCAGGCGTTTTCGCTGGAGGGCGCAACCGGCGGGTTTGGATTCATGCTGTCGGCCCGCGGCGCGGAGCAGGCTCACCACAACGTCCGTCGATTGCAGCGGCTGCTGCCGCACCTCAACCGCGCCCTCGACGGCACGCTGCACCTCGGCCGCTTCGCGGACGGCAGGCAGCAATTGGCCAGCGTGCTGCAACTGATGCCCAATCCCGCCCTGCTGATCAACATGAGAGGCCGCATCACCTTTGCGAACGCAGCGGCCGAGATGCTGTTGCGGGCGGGCGACGGGTTGTCGATCGATAGCAACGGTAGGCTCCAGCTTGCCGCCGCCTTTCCCGCCGAAACCGCCGCGCTGGCGAGGATGCTGGCGCAGGCGCTCGCCGTCGCCGCCGGGACCGGCGACGCGCTCGGCGAGCCGCTGCGGCTCACGCGCCCATCGGGCGCGCCGCCGCTGCTGGTCCTGCCGGTGCCGCTGCCGCCGCCGGCCTTCGAACTGTGGAATCTGCTGGAGCCGGCGCGCGTGCTGGTGCTCATCATCGATCCCGCCGCGCAATGGCACAGCAAGGCATCGACGATCCAGGCGGCATTCGGGTTGACGCTTGCCGAGTCCCGGGTCGCTGTGCTGATTGCGAGTGGCCTCACGGGGCCGCAGGCCGCGCGGGCGCTCGGCATTTCGCTCACCACCGTGAAGACACACCTCAAGCGCTGCTTCGACAAGATCGGCATCCATTCGCAGGTCGCCCTCGCGCGCCTGCTCGCGACATTGCCGATCGACCCGACCGGCGGGTTGAACTGACATGACATCCCGTCAGGACGCTCTCCTCGACCTGATCTACGGCGCGATCCTTGATCCCCAGCGCTGGCCGAACGTCTTGATCAAGGTCGCCGACCACGTCGGCGCCGTGGGCGGCCTGCTGACCCACATCTCGCCCGAGAGGGACAAGTCGATGACCGTGATCGGCCGACTTTCGGAAGAACGCACGGCGATTTATCGGTCGCATTACGCCTGGAATCCATGGGCGGTCGCAATGCAGCGCGCTCCGTTCGGGAAACCTGTGTCGGCCAATACCCTGCTTGAGCCAGGCGCAATTTTCAAAACAGGCTTCTATGCCGACGTCCTGGCGCCCCAGGGGATCGTGGACACACTGAATATCAGCCACCGCGCCATGGCGGGGGAACGGGGCGTCGGCGGGATAGGTTTCAGCATGTCCCGCCGCGGCGCGGAGAAAATCAGTGAAAACATGCGGCGCTTGCAGCGGCTGGCGCCGCATCTCGGCCGGGCGCTCGAAGGCACGCTCCATTTGCGCCACATCGCCGACAGCGCGCGGCAGTTGGAAGGCGTGCTGCAACTGATGCCCAACCCCGCTCTGCTGATCAGCGCACGCGGCCGCATCACATTTGCGAATGCGGCGGCGGAGATGCTGTTGCAGACCGGCGACGGTCTGGTGATCGACAACGGTGGCGGTCTGCAATTCACCGCCGCCCTTCCTGCCGAGGCCGCCGCGCTGTCGAAAATGCTGGCGCAGGCGCTCGCCGTCGCCGCCGGGACCGGCGATGTACTTGGCGAGCCGCTGCGGCTCACGCGCCCGTCGGGAGCGCCGCCGCTGCTGGTCCTGCCGGTGCCGCTGCCGCCGCCGGCCTTCGAACTGTGGAATCTGCTGGAGCCGGCGCGCGTGCTGGTGCTCATCATCGACCCCGCCGCCCAATGGCGCGGCAAGGCATCGACGATCCAGGCGGCCTTCGGGCTGACGCTTGCCGAGTCCCGTGTCGCTGTGCTGATTGCGAGTGGCCTCACCGGGCCGCAGGCCGCGCGGGCGCTCGGCATTTCGCTCACCACCGTGAAGACACACCTCAAGCGCTGCTTCGACAAGATCGGCATCCATTCGCAGGTTGCGCTTGCGCGCCTGCTCGCCACGCTGCCGGCCGATCGGGCCGGGGGCTGGAGTTGACACCACGGCATCTATGTGTCGCGGCCAAATTTCGCGGAAGGGCCGTGGTTGATGATTTCCGGGTCCATGCGATTCGATCGCGTGCCAAAATCGGTATAATCTAGCTTCGGTTTCCGATGTTTCGAACATTGGTCAAATCTCCACCGCCAGCAAGTGTCGGTTTCGGTCAAAACATGTCCGGGCGTGACACCAACTGATTCCTCCGGCGCGCCAAATGAATCCAAGGTCATGAACTACCGCCATGCGTTCCATGCCGGCAACTTCGCCGACGTCATCAAGCACATCGTGATGGTGCGGATCCTCACCTATCTTCAGGACAAGCCCGCGGCCTTTCGTGTCATCGACACTCACGGAGGCGCCGGTCTCTACGATCTCACCGGCGAAGAGGCGCGGCGCGGCGGCGAATGGCTGACCGGCATCGCGCGGGTGATGCAGGCGCGGTTCTCGGAAACTGTCCAACCTCTGGTCGGGCCTTATCTCGACATCATCAGAGCCTTCAATCCGCAGCGCGATCTGCAGGCCTATCCGGGATCGCCCCTGATCGCGCGCGCGTTGCTGCGTCCGCAGGACCGGATGGTGGTCTCCGAACTCGAGCCGGGGGCCCGCAGGCAGTTGATTTCGGCGCTCCGCCGCGACGCCCAGGCGCGGGTGGTCGATCTTGACGGCTGGGTGGCCCTGCCGGCCTTCGTGCCGCCGAAGGAGCGGCGCGGTCTGGTGCTGATCGATCCGCCGTTCGAGCAGAAGGACGAGTTCGATCGGCTCGCCTCCGGTTTCGCCGAGGCGTTCTCCAAGTGGTCCACCGGCAGTTATCTGTTGTGGTATCCCGTGAAAAGCCGGCGGGCGACCGACGGGCTTGCCCGCCGCGTTGCCGCCGCGACCGGCGCCGGCGGCGCGGCGCGGGAGAAATGCCTGCGGCTTGAATTCAGCGTTGCTCCGCAGGCGACGGACGGTCCGCTGACCTCGGCGGGACTTCTGATCGTCAATCCGCCGTGGACGCTGATGAGCGAGCTCAAAGCCATCCTGCCCGAGCTCGAGAAGCCGCTGGGCCAGGGCGGCGCGGGCCGGTTCAGGCTAGGGCCGGCGACTTGAACTCCCTGCGCCGCGACGCCGGCAGGACCGCGGGTTCCATTTCCTCGTAGTCAGTTTGACGGGAACCGTATTATGCTCGTCCCGTTGGGACCGGCTTTACGTTCCGCTTCCGCGAATGGGGGCGGCGGAGTGACGGGGCTTCTGATTCCGCCCGGCCAAGCCGCCGGGATGACTGCGACGGCCGCGTCTTCTTGAAAGTGAAAGTCCGGTCGAGCCGGCCACGCGGGGGGCGTGGCGGCAGAGCAGTGCGGGGAGAGGAGTTTCCCGATGGCCATGGCTGGTACAGTCAAGTTCTTCAACGCGGAGCGCGGCTACGGCTTCATCAAGCCCGATGATGGCGGCCGCGATGTCTTCGTGCACATCACCGCCGTCGAGCGGGCTGGCTTGAAGGACCTGACCGAGGGACAGCGCATCACTTTCGAGGTCGAGCCGGACAAGAAGGGCAAGGGCCCCAAGGCGGTCAATCTCGTGATTTCGTCCTGAGCGCCGGCAGGCGCGGGAAAGGTTGCGCGCCGCGCCTGACGCGCGCGGGTGAGGCGGTGTTGCGCAAAAAAATCCCGGCCGCGCGGGCCGGGAGTTGAGCGTGATGGATATTGTTCTTGTTGTGAGCGATGGCGTTGCGGACAATGGCTGCCGAGCAACGCGCTGAACGACTGCCCGATCAGAAATGGTAGTTCACGCCGGCGCGGATCAGGCCGAACTGGTAGCCGTTCTGGGCGTTCGAGATCGAGAAGTGGCTGTCCGAGAGATCGACGTAGAGATATTCGACCTTGGCGGTCCAGTTCTGATAGATGCCGAATTCGGCGCCGACGCCGGCGGTCCAGCCTGCGTTGGTGTGCGATTCCGAAAGGCCGAAGGTCTCGCCGCGCAGTTCGCCGAACGCGAGACCGCCGGTGCCGTAAACCAGGACATTGTTGAAGGCATAGCCGACGCGGCCGCGCGCGGTTCCGAACCAGGGGTTCGAGAACTTGTAGGGTGCGAAGGTATCGTCGGCGGAACTCGCTTGCAGGTCGCCTTCGACGCCGAACACCAACTGGCCGTTCTGCCAGTTGTAGCCGGCCTGTGCGCCGCCGAACACGCCATCGGGTTTCGTGACGCTGTTGTCGACGCTGCCGAAAGCGTAGCCGAGGTTGGCGCCGAGATACGGTCCCGCCCAGCTATAGGCATTGAGGGGCTGGTTCACGGTGTAGGGCGCGCGATAGTTGAAGTCGGCGGCTTGCGCGGAGGTCGCAAGACCCGGAGCTGCTGATGCCAGGGCCGCGAATGCCGCTGCCGCGATCGTTGTCTTGCTCATCTCGACTCTCCACCACGCTCACTGCCGTTCGCGTCCGTCTGGACCCGCTTCTCCTGATGTCAGGCGAGCGGGGGAGCCGGCGCTTACGGTTACGAAATCCAGTATTTTATGCGGAGGATTTATCGAGAGTTTTAAGTTAAACAGCTCTTAATGCGGCCGGCCTCCCGCTTCTTGTTCTTAAAAAAGTGTTATCGGTAAGGCGCCTGACGGGGGACCGGCAGCGGCTGGCGATTGCGGACCTTCGCGCATACCTGAGACAGATGACGATTGAGCCCTCCGACCCCCTGAAAATGGCCGAAACGCCGCTTGAAAGCGCCGAATCCGGCGCGCCGCGCCCGCGCGCGATCCAGGCTGCGCAGGATCTCGACCCGGCGACGGCGGACACGGAGGAGGACGACGAAGGACGCCTGCCCGAGGTGACGGACGAGTCCGGCGGGACGGTCGCCGAGGGCACGCTCGCGGTCGGCCGTGCGGCGATCGAACATGCGGTCCGCCTCGCGCCGACCTCGCCCGGGGTCTATCGCATGCTCAATGCCGCCAACGACGTGCTCTACGTCGGCAAGGCCAAGAACGTGCGCAAGCGTCTGGCATCCTATGCGCGGCCGACCGGGCAGGTGATGCGGATCGCGCGGATGATCGCGGCCACCGCAAGCGTCGAGATCGTATCGACGGCGACCGAGACCGAGGCGCTGCTGCTCGAGGCCAACCTCATCAAGCAGTTGCGCCCGCGCTTCAACGTGCAACTGCGCGACGACAAGTCATTCCCCTATATTCTCATCACCGGCGATCATTGGGCGCCGCAAATCCTCAAGCATCGCGGCGCGCAGTCGCGGCCGGGCCGCTATTTCGGGCCGTTCGCGTCGGTGGGCGCGGTCAACCGCACCATCACGGCGCTGCAGCGGGCGTTCCTGGTGCGCTCCTGTACGGATTCATTTTTCGAAAGCCGGACGCGGCCGTGCCTGTTGTATCAGATCAAGCGGTGCGCCGGGCCGTGCACCGGCGAGATCGATTTTCCCGGCTATACCGAACTGGTGCGCGAAGCGACGGACTTCCTGTCCGGCCGCAGCCGTGCCGTGAAGGAAGAGCTGGCGCGGGAGATGGAGAAGGCGTCCGACGATCTCGCGTTTGAGCGTGCGGCGCTCTACCGCGACCGGCTGGCCGCGCTGTCGGCGGTGCAGTCGCAGCAGGGCATCAATCCGCGCACGGTGGAGGAGGCGGATGTCTTCGCCATCCATCAGGAGGGCGGATATTCCTGTGTCGAGGTGTTCTTCTTCCGCACCGGCCAGAACTGGGGCAACCGCGCCTATTTCCCGCGCGCGGAGAAGTCGTTCACGCCGGAAGAGGTGCTGGGCTCGTTCCTAGCGCAATTCTACGACGACAAGCCACCGCCGAAGTTGATCTTGCTGTCGCACGCTATCGAGGAGAGCGAACTGCTCGCAGGCGCGCTGACGATCAAGGCGGGCCGCAAGGTCGAGGTGTCGACGCCGCAGCGGGGCGAGAAAAAGGAGTTGATCGCGCATGCGCTCACCAACGCCCGCGAGGCGCTCGGCCGCAAGCTCGCGGAGACGGCGACCCAGGGCCGCTTGCTGCAGGGTCTGGCGGCTGCCCTGGGTTTGCCGCAACAGCCGCGGCGCATCGAGGTGTACGACAACAGCCATATCCAGGGCACCAACGCCGTCGGCGCGATGATCGTCGCCGGCGCCGATGGTCTGCTCAAAAACCAGTACCGCAAGTTCAACATCAAGTCCGAGGGCCTGACGCCGGGTGACGACTATGCGATGATGCGCGAGGTGTTGGAGCGGCGGTTCAAGCGGTTGCTGACCCGGCCGCGCCCGAACGAGGCGGACGACGACACCGATCCTGCGGGCCAGGACACCGACGAGGCGCCGCAGTGGCCGGATCTCGTCATCATCGACGGCGGCCGCGGCCAGCTCAATGCCGCGCGCGAAATTTTCGATGCGCTGGGTCTGACCCAGGTTGCGCTGGTCGCGGTGGCGAAGGGGCCGGACCGCGATGCCGGCCGGGAAACCCTGTTCTTGCCGGATCGCCCGGCGATCAAGCTCGAGCCGCGTGATCCTGTACTGTATTTCATCCAGCGGCTGCGCGACGAGGCACACCGTTTCGTGATCGGCTCCCATCGCAAGCTGAGGAAGAAGGACATCCGGGAGGCCGGTTTGCAGGAAATTCCGGGAATCGGCCCGTCGCGCAAGCGCGCATTGCTGCATCACTTCGGGACCTTGAAGGAAATCGAGCGTGCGTCGGTGGCCGATCTCGGCAAAGTCCCTGGAATCAGCGCCGAAAGCGCGCGCAAGATTTTCGATTTTTTCCATCCTCAGCCCGGCTGAAGGGCGATTCGATGTAATATGTCCTCAGTCTGCCCACCGGCCGGGTTGGCGGGCTGGGGCAACGGCAGGCGGTACCGGGAGTTGACGTGCGCGCCGCAGCGATATTGGTGAGGCGAATGAATACTGTGACCACACGCGGGACGGCGAAACACACCCTGTCTTTGCCGAACATTCTCACCTACGCGCGCATCGCCGCGATCCCGGTGGTCGTCGGGTGCGTTTATGTGCAGTCGATCATGGACGGACCGTTGTGGCTGCGCTGGGTCGCGCTGGCGGTGTTCATCGCCGCGGCGATTACGGATTTCTTCGACGGCTACTATGCGCGGATCTGGGATCAGCAGTCCGTCTTCGGCAAGATGCTCGACCCGATCGCCGACAAGCTTCTGGTCGCGTCGTGTCTGCTGATGCTGGCGGCGGATGAAAGCATCCACGGCTGGACGCTGTGGGCGGCCATCGTGATCCTCTGCCGCGAAATCCTGGTGTCGGGCCTGCGCGAATATCTGGCGGCGTTGCGGGTCAGCGTGCCCGTGACCAAGCTTGCGAAGTGGAAGACCACGGTGCAGCTCGTCGCCATCGGCTTTCTGCTGGCAGGCGATGCGGGCAACCTGATTTTCCCCTTTACCACCATGATCGGGTTGCTGCTGTTGTGGCTGTCGGCGATCGTGACGATCTATACCGGATGGGATTACTTCCGCGCCGGCATTCATCATCTCATCGAGGAGGATGGGGCATGAAGGTGCTGTATTTCGCCTGGGTGCGCGAGCGCGTCGGCAAGACCGAGGAAACGGTCGAGCCGCCGTCAACGGTCGCGACCGTCTCCGATCTGATTGCGTGGCTGTCGCAGCGCGGTGAGGAATATGCGCATGCCTTCGATAGGCCGAGCGTGATCCGTGCGGCGATCGATCGCATGCACGTCAAGCAGGATACGGCGATCGCCGGCGCGCGCGAGATCGCGTTCTTTCCGCCGATGACCGGCGGCTGACCAACGTTGGCGCCGCGATGACCATTCCCGTCACCATTCGTCTTCAGGAGGTCGACTTCGACGTCGCGCGCGAGATCGCGGCGATGACAAGAGGCCGCAAGGATGTCGGCGCGGTCGTGAGCTTCAGCGGGATTTGCCGAAGCGACGAAATGGACGAGGGGGGCGCCATCGCGGCGCTGACGCTCGAGCATTATCCCGGCATGGCGGAGGCCGAGATCGCGCGCCACGTGGATGAGGCACTGGCGCGCTGGCCATTGACCGGCGTCACCGTGATCCATCGCTTCGGCCGCATCGTGCCCGGCGAAAATATCGTGCTGGTCGTGACGGCGTCCTCGCATCGCGAAGCTGCGTTCCAAGGCGCGGAGTTCCTGATGGATTATCTCAAGACCCGCGCCCCCTTCTGGAAACGCGAGGAGCGCGACGCCGGAAACCGCTGGGTCGAGGCGCACGATCGCGACGACAGCGCCGCGGCGCGCTGGACAAAATCCTGATGGCCAGGAAAACGGTCAAGAGAGCCGCCCGCACCGGACGATCGAAGGCGGCGAGCCGGACCGTGTCCATCACGACGCGATCCGCAACGCGCGGCGGCAGCAGCGCGGCTGAAAAGCAATCCGTCGCGAAACGGCCCGCCGCCTCCGAACTTGTCACGATCCTTGACTATGTGCGCTTCGCTGCGACGAAGCTCAGGCGCGCCGGCGTCGCGTTCGCCCATGGCACCACCGATCCCGTTGCGGAGGCTGCGTTTCTGGTCGGTGAAGCGATGAAACTGCATCCCGACGAGGTCGAACCGCGGGCCGCGCGGCGCGTGCCCAAGGCGGCCGGCGCTCGCATTCGCGGATGGGTCGAGCAGCGGATCGCCACCCGCAAGCCCGCCGCCTATCTGGTCAACAGGATGTATATGCGGGGCTTGCCGTTCTATGTCGACGAGCGCGTGATCGTGCCGCGGTCCTTCATCGGCGAGCTTCTGGATTCGCATTTCGGTGACGACGAGGTGCTGCGTCTGCGCGATCCGGCGCGGGTGACGCGCGTGCTCGATCTCTGCACCGGCTCGGGATGCCTGGCGATTCTGGCGGCGCGCGCCTTTCCCAATGCGACGGTGGATGCCGCCGATCTCTCGCCGGATGCGCTGGCGGTGGCAACGCGTAACGTGCGCGAGCATGGTCTTGAAGACCGGATCAGGCTCACGCAGGGCGACCTGTACGATGCGGTCGCGGGCGAGCGCTACGATCTCATCATCTCCAACCCGCCCTATGTCGATGCCGAGGGCATGGCTGCGTTGCCGCGCGAATGCCGGCACGAACCGTCGATGGCCTTCGACGGCGGAGCGGACGGAATCGATCTGGTCCGCCGGATCGTCGAGGGCGCCCGCGCCCATCTCGCGCCGGGCGGCGGATTGCTGTGCGAGGTCGGCCGTTGCAAGCCGGCGCTGGAACAGGCTTATCCGTGCGCCGGCTTCCTCTGGCTCGACACCGAGGATTCCGAAGGCGAGGTGTTCTGGATCGAGGCGGCTGGCCTTGACGCCGTGACAGGACCATCTTCCAGCTTCGCACATGTCCGTTCTGCCCGTCGATGACTGGTCAAGTCGCGCCGAGGCGTGTATCTGGGGCCATCCAGACAGACGAACGCGCCGATCTCCGGCAATGCCGCCGGGGGCGGCGTGTCTGTCGCCGCTCACAACCCGCAAGCCGTCGATGATCGCTCCGCCATGTTTTTCGTTGCCCGCCAGAACGCGTTCATGCGTGCTCTCTGGCTCGGAGAATTCCGGGCGACGCTGGCGCTCGCCTGGCCGCTGGTTCTCACCAATCTTGCACAGATCGCGCTGACGACAACTGACGTGATCGTACTAGGCCGCCTTGGGCCTTCGGCGCTCGCCGCAGCTACGCTGGGCGTCAATCTCTACTTCGCAATCCTCCTGTTCGGCATCGGCGTCGTGACGGCAACGTCGCCGATGATGGCCAATGCGTTGGGACGCAAACTGCACGCGGTGCGGGACGTACGGCGTACGTTCCGGCAAGGCTTGTGGACCGCATGGATCATCGCAATTCCGAGTTGGCTCGCCCTGTGGCACGCAGAGGCTATCCTTCTGCTGTTCGACCAGGAGCCGTCGCTTGCCGCCGCCGCACAGACGTTCGTGCACGAATTGCAATGGGGGCTGTTGCCTGCGCTGGGGTTCATTGCTCTGCGGTCGTTTGTCGCGGCGCTGGAGCGGCCGGTCTGGGCGCTGATCGTGACGGGCGTCGCGATCATGTTCAACATTGCCGCCAACTGGGTGCTGGTGTTCGGGCATCTCGGCCTGCCGGCGCTCGGACTGCGGGGCTCGGGGATGGCGACGAGCCTGTCGAATACGTTTCTGTTCGTCGTGCTGGCGCTGGTGGTGACATTCGGGCGCAAGTTCCGCCGCTACCACCTGTTCGGAAATATCTGGCGCGCGGACTGGTCGCGGCTCGTCATGCTGTGGCGGATTGGATTGCCGATCGGTGCCGCGCTGGCGTTCGAAGTGACGGTTTTCAACGCCGCCGTGTTTCTGATGGGCCAGTTCGGCAGGGACGCGATCGCCGCCCACGCCATCGCCATTCAGATCGCCTCGGCATCCTTCATGGTGCCGATGGGTCTTGCCCAGGCGGCGACGGTGCGCGTCGGCCGTGCCCATGGCGCGCGCGATATGGATGGCGTCAGGCGCGCGGGGTGGGCCGCATTTGCACTTGCCATCGGCTTCATGGCGAGCATGAGCGTGGTGATGACCGCGGCGCCGCACACGCTGATTGCGGCCTTCATTGATGTTGACGATCCCGCCAACGCGCCCGTCGTCAATCTGGCGACGTCCTTCCTGATGTGCGCGGCGGTGTTCCAGATCGCCGACGGCGCGCAAGTGGTCGGTGCCGGGATGTTGCGCGGCCTGCAGGATACGCGCGTGCCGATGATCTACGCCGGCCTCGGCTATTGGGGCTTCGGCATGTCGCTTAGCCTGCTGTTCGCATTCAGGCTCGGTTTTGGCGGAGTCGGCGTCTGGATCGGGTTGGCGTCCGGTCTTGTGGCGGTTGCCATCCTGATGATGCGGCGCTGGACCTTGCGCGAGCGCCTTGGATTGGTGCCGCTGAATGGAGACGCCGCAGCTTGAGGGTTGCGGCGTTGGACGACATCGGCATTTTTATGCGTGCGCGCTCCGCAGTTACAGGACCTTGCGGATCCAGTTGTGCGGATCGGCCGCGCGGCCGTACTGGATGTCGACCAGCTTCTTGCGCATCTCCATTGCGACGGGGCCGGCGACGCCACCGTTGATGGTAAAGTCGCCGCTGTTTGAACGCACCTCGCCGATCGGCGAGATGACGGCGGCCGTGCCGCAGGCGAAGGCCTCTTTCAGCTTTCCGCTGGCGGCATCCGCACGCCACTGGTCGATGGTGTAGGGCTCCTCGCGGACGCGCGTGCCGGCATCCTTGGCAAGCGCGATGATCGAGTCGCGGGTGATACCCGGCAGAATCGTGCCCAGCGGCGGCGTCAGCAGCGAACCGTCCTCGAACACGAAGAAGATGTTCATGCCGCCGAGTTCTTCGATATAGCGGCGCTCCACCGCGTCGAGGAACACCACCTGGTCGCAGCCGTGATCGATGGCCTCGGCCTGCGCCCGCAGACTTGCAGCATAGTTTCCGCCGCACTTCACAGCACCGGTGCCGCCGATCGCCGCGCGCGTATAGTTTTCCGACACCCAGATCGACACCGGCGCGGGTCCACCCTTGAAATACGAACCAACGGGCGAGGCGATGACGGAGAAGATGTATTCAGCCGACGGCTTCACGCCGAGAAAGACCTCGCTCGCGATCATGAACGGCCGGAGGTAGAGACTGCCTTCGCCGCCGGGGATCCAGGCACGATCGATACGGACGAGCTGTTCGACGGCCTCGATGAACACGGGCTCGGGAATCGGCGCCATCGCCATGCGATGGGCCGAATTCAGGAAACGGCGGGCATTGGCATCGGGCCGGAACAGGTTCACGCCACCGTCGTCACGCCTGTAGGCCTTGAGGCCTTCGAAAATCTCCTGGGCGTAGTGCAAGACGGCCAGCGCCGGATCGAGCTGGAAATTCGCACGGGATTCGATGCGCGCACCATGCCAGCCCTTGTCCGGGTTGTAGCGGACGATCGCCATGTGATCGGTGAAAATCCGGCCGAAGCCCGGGTCCACGAGCTTGGCTGCGCGATCCTTGTCGGACGTCGGATTGGCCGTGGGCCGGACGTCGAATTTCAACCACAGCCCGCCGTCGACTTTATCGAACGAAACTTCCGAAATCCCCATTGGGTCTTCTCCCGGCTTTGATGCAGTCCACGCGGCGGCGGGCTGGTCGATTCTGGTTGGAGCCTGCCGCTGGCTCATGGCCGGTTTACGCTTTGGCGGAAGGCGCGGACTCCAGTATGTTGGCCGACATGCCGCTCGACAATCGCACGGACAAAAGAATTCGCAGCCTTTGCGGCCGGCCGTTCGATATGTCGGGCCGTATTCGGGACCTGACCGGACAAAAAGATATAATATTTCGTCCTAACCATATGCCTTGTAACATTGAAACCAATATACGTCAACATGACTGACATAAATTTCTCGATTTCATCCACGGGAGCCGGCGCGCCAGGAGGGCGAGAGCCGAGCCGATCCGGTGCATTGCGCTGGGACATCATCGAACTCCTGTTCTTTGCGTATCGGGATTTCGTCGGCGATCCCGACCATGTGCTGGAAGAGTTCGGGTTCGGGCGCGCGCATCACCGCGTTCTGCACTTTGTTCATCGCTACCCCGGCCTCAAGGTGGCGGATTTGCTCGATGTGCTCCGCATCACCAAGCAATCGCTCGGGCGCGTCCTCAAGCAACTGCTCGACGAGGGGTATATCGTGCAGAAGGCCGGTGACAGCGACCGGCGCCAGCGCCTTCTTTTCGCCACCCCGAAGGGCGAGGCGCTGGTGGCGAAACTGGCAGGCCTGCAGACCGTCCGCATCTCGCGCGCATTGCAGGAACTCGACACCGCCGGCGCGGATGCCGTTCGCAAGTTTTTGCTTGGGATGATCGATCACGACGATCCCGACAAGGTTTTGCAAACGATCCTGCGCCCGGGCGCACTCGCGAAGGACTGAGGGTGATGATGCAGGCAATGGCAGTTGCGCGGACACCCGTGAGGCCGGCGGATGACGCGCCGCATCTGCTGCTGGTCGACGACGACCGGCGTATCCGCGACCTGCTGTCGCGCTTTCTCGCCGGCGAAGGCTATCGCGTCACCACCGCGATGAGCGCGCAGGATGCGCGCGCAAAATTGCTCGGGCTGCATTTCGATCTTCTGATCCTCGACGTGATGATGCCCGGAGAGACCGGCTTCGATCTGGCCCGCTTCATCCGCACAGCATCGTCGGTGCCGATCATCATGCTGACGGCGCGCCACGAGGCCGACGCACGCATCGAAGGACTGCAACTCGGCGCCGATGACTACGTCGCGAAGCCGTTCGAGCCGCGTGAATTGGTGCTGCGGATCGGCAACATCCTCAAGCGCAGCGCTCCGCCGCCGGTCGTTCAGACCGAGTCGGTCGCGTTCGGGCCCTATGTGTTCCATCTGGAGCGCGGCGAGTTGCGCAAGGGCGAGGAGATCGTCCACCTCACCGATCGCGAGCGCGAGATGCTGCGGATTCTTGCGGTCAAGCCCGGCGACACGGTTCCGCGCGGCGACCTGACGGGCGGCGGCACCGTGAACGAGCGTGCGGTCGACGTCCAGATCAACCGGCTGCGCCGCAAGATCGAACAGGATTCCGCCAACCCGCTGTTTCTCCAGGCGGTGCGCGGTATCGGCTACCGCCTTGTGGCGTCACCCTAGGATTCATTCGTGAGCACGCTCGACAGCGGCCTGACCCTGATCCGCAGCGCCTCGCGGCGCGTGTCGGCGGCCAATGGCCGGTTGGGGCATGCGTTCAAGAACTGGATGCCGAAGGGGCTTTATGCCCGGGCGTTGCTCATCATGATCGTGCCTATGGTGGTGCTGCAGTCAGTGGTCGCCTTCGTATTCATGGAGCGTCACTGGAACACGGTGACGCGGCGGCTGTCGCAGGCGGTGGTGCAGGATATCGCCGCGCTGATGGATGTTTACAAGGACTATCCGCAGGACAAGGACCGCGCCGTGATCCGCCGCATCGCGCAGCAGCGGCTCGGACTCGTCGTCGATTTTCTTCCGCCCGGCGACATGCCGCCGCCCGGACCGAAACCGTTCTTCTCGCTGCTCGACCAGTCGCTATCGGTGCAGATCGGGCGGCAGATCGCGCGGCCGTTCTGGATCGACACGGTCGGCCGTTCCAACCTGGTCGAAATCCGCATCCAGCTCGATGACGCGGTGATGCGGGTGTTCGCCCAGCGCAGCGCCGCCTATGCCTCGAATTCCGAGATCTTCCTGTTCTGGATGGTCGGCACCTCGTCGATCCTGCTGTTCGTCGCGGTGCTGTTCCTGCGCAACCAGATCAGGCCGATCCTGCGGCTGGCGGACGCCGCCGAAAGTTTCGGCAAGGGACGCGATGCGCAGAATTTCCGTCCGCGCGGTGCGCGCGAGGTGCGGCGCGCAGCCCAGGCCTTCATCGAGATGAAGGTGCGCATCGAGCGCAGCATCGAGCAGCGCACCGCCATGCTGGCCGGCGTGTCGCACGATCTCCGAACCATCCTGACGCGCTTCAAACTTGAGCTGGCACTGATCGGCGACAGTCCCGAGGTCGACGCGATGCGCAAGGACGTGGACGAGATGCACGGGATGCTCGAAGCCTATCTGGCCTTTGCACGTGGCGACAGCGGCGAGGTCGCGCAGCCGACCGACATGACGCGTGCGCTCGAGGAATTGCGCAGCGACGCCGAACGCAACGGCCATGCGGCGACGGTGGCGTTTCAGGGGCTGCCGGTGGTGACCGTCAAGCCGGCAGCCTTCAGGCGCTGCCTCGGCAATCTGGTGTCCAACGCGGCGCGGCATGCCGACAAGATCGCGATCAGCGGGCATCGCGACCATCGCTGGCTCACGGTGACCATCGACGACGACGGCCCGGGCATTCCGCAAAGCATGCGCGAGGAAGTATTCAAGCCGTTCCTGCGGCTCGACGACGCACGCAATCAGGACGAGGGCGGCACGGGCCTCGGCCTCGCCATCGCACGTGACATCGCGCGTTCGCATGGCGGCGACATCACGCTCGGCGACAGCCCGATGGGAGGCTTGCGCGCGACGGTGCGTGTGCCGGTGTAGGAATTCGTCATTCCGGAGCGCGCCGGCGGCGAGCGCGAGGCGTTCGCGCCGATGGCACGAACCTGGAATCTCGACGCAACAAGATCATTTCAGGATTCCGGTCCGACCTGCGCGTCGTCCCGGAATGACGGAGAAAGTTACTTCGCCAATTCCCGTGACCGCTGCGCCGCCGCCGCGACCGCGCGGGTCATCAGTTCCCTCAGGCCGTTCTCGCCCATCAGCACCTCGAGCGCGGCCGCCGTGGTGCCGCCGGGCGAAGTGACGTTCTGGCGCAGCGTCGCGGCGTCGAGGTCGGATCGATGCAGCAGCTCGCCGGAGCCAGCGATGGTTTCGCGGGCGAGTTTGGTGGCGAGCTCTGCTGGCAGGCCGGCCGCGACGCCGGCGCGCGCCAATTCTTCCGCCAGCAGGAAGATATAAGCCGGCCCCGAGCCGGACACAGCCGTCACCGCGTCCATCAGGGCTTCATCATCGACCCACTCCACCGCGCCGGTGGCTCGCAGCAACGCATCGGCGGTCGCGCGCTGTGCGGCGCTGACGTCCGGTGCCGGGACGGCGACGGTGATGCCGCGGCCGATCGCGGCCGGCGTGTTCGGCATGGCGCGCACCACGGCGCCGCCGCATGCCGCGCGCAACGCCGCGATCGTCGTTCCCGCCATGATCGAGACGACGAGCGTGTCACGCCCGACGAAAGGCTTCAACCGCGCGGCGACCTCGCCGAACATCTGCGGCTTCACGGCGATCACCATCGCCGCCACGGGAGCGAGATCGCCGGCCTTGGGATTCAGCTTCACGCCTTTCGCAACGAGCTTGCGGACATCGTCGGAGGGATGCGGCTCGATTATCGCGACGCGCGGCTCATCGAGGCCTTGCGCCAGCCAGCCGGTCAGCAGCGCGCCGCCCATCTTGCCGGCGCCGGCGAGGAGGAAGGTCCCGGAGAGATTTATGCCGGTTTGGGTGTTTGGCGCGTGGGTCATTCGAAGATTCCTGGTCATCGACGGCTTTCGCAAGCGAACCGTCAGCGCCGGGCTGAAGTGCGAGGCACGTCTTCGCACTGATGACCCGGCGATCCATCATTCTCGAAAACGATTTGCGGGAGGATGGATGGCCGGGTCAAGCCCGGCCGTGACGCCGAAGTCGAAGCGGCGCGGGGTCTGCAAGCCGCTCGCCTACGCCTCGCCCTCGGTATCGAACATCGCCGCGCTCATGGCCTCGGCGGCGGATTTTCCGGCCCAGACCACGAATTGCAGCGCCGGGTAGTAGCGCTCACAGGCATGGATGGCGCCGGCCAGCATCGCCTCGCACTGGGCGTTGGAGGCGAGCATGCCCTCCGGCAGCATCAGCGCCTGCCGGTACATGATCATGCCGGTTTGGGTCCAGATGTCGAAATGCCCGACCCACAGTTGCTCGTTGATCGCCGCGACGGTGCGCCGGACTTCGTCGCGGCGCGGAACAGGAATTTTCATGTCGAACGCGCAGGCGAGATGCAATGCCTCGATCTCGCTCATCCAGGTGAAGGTGAGCTGATAGTCGGTCCATTCTCCCTTCGAGACGATCATGATCTCGTCGTCGCCCGAGCGTTCGAACGACCAGTTGTTGGTCGCGGCGATGTCCTCGACCACCGCGAGCGGATGATTTTGGGAATCGATGGTGCCTTCGAGGAGGGACATGCCGTCTCGACCTTGTTTTCGGAGATTGGTGGGATACGCACACAGCAGACCGGCCGCCGCTGGAATCGGACGCGCCGCGGCGGACTGCGATCGTTGCGGCGATCCTTATGCGCGGATCGGTATTCCGTGACGATCACATCCTGCGGCATTCAAGTGATGTGATTTGCGGAATCGGCGCAACGCCGCCCGGAGTCCGTCCACAGGCAAACCGGCAATCGTCCACAACTGATCGCGCGGACGTGTTCGTCCTGTTGAGAACAAACCGGAATCGGATTCCCGTTCGGCGAGTCCCTGCGTGCCGCTTCGCGCGAGGCGAGTCCGGTCTTTCTCCGCGCTCCAGGTCATGACGGTCATGCGGAGGCGCCATGGATCGGCGCTTGCCGGTGAGGCGGAGCTTCGGCATAATTCCGGGGCCGCCCATGTCGGGCGGTCATGTTCTCAGGGCGGGGTGAAAGTCCCCACCGGCGGTAAGGGTGTAAAAGCCCAAGCCCGCGAGCGCCTTCGTTCCAGACTCGTCTGGGGGAGGGGTCAGCAGATTCGGTGAGATTCCGAAGCCGACGGTATAGTCCGGATGAAAGAGAACGGTCGCGACAGCCATGTCTCGCGCGAGGTTTTGCGTGGTGCGTCGTTCCGTGTGCCCTGATTCTGGTCCTGAACGAGGAAAACCATGAATCAGATGTTGCAAGATGCTCCCCACCGTATCGCTGAAACTCCGAATTCAACCGATCACGCCGATCATCCGCCGTCTGTCGAGCCGTTCCGGTTCGCGCGGCCGCCACGCATCGCCTTCGTGCAGTCGTGCTGGCACCGCGAGATCGTTGCGGAGGCCCGAACGGCATTTCTGACCGAGATCGAACGGCTCGGCATCGCGCCTGCACATGTGGATTCGTTCGAAGTCCCCGGCGCATTCGAGATTCCGCTGCACGCGCAGTTGCTGGCGAAAACACGGCGCTACAATGCGGTCGTGGCGGCGGGGCTCGTGGTCGACGGCGGCATCTACCGGCACGACTTCGTCGCCGGCGCCGTCATCAACGCGCTGATGGATGTGCAGTTGCGGACGGAGGTGCCGGTCTTCTCCGCCGTGCTGACGCCGCAGCAATTCCACGAACACGCGACGCATTTCGAATTCTTCCGCAAGCATTTCGCGATCAAGGGCGCGGAAGTGGCGGAAGCCTGCGCACGCACGCTCTACAGCCTCGAGCATCTGCGGGGTCAGGTGGCGGCGGGGATCATGTGAGACATATCGGCTCGTCATGGCCGGGCTTCGTCCCGGCCATGACGAACCACTAGATGTCCGCGTTATCGCGTCGTCGCATCAGCTTCGATGGTTCCGCAACATCAGTCAAACAGGCTCGACACCGACTCTTCGGCGGCGGTGCGGCTGATGGCTTCGCCGATCAGGCCCGCGATCGACAGCACGCGGATGTTGGGCGACTTGTTGACGGCGTCGGTCGGCTGGATCGAGTCGGTGATGACGAGTTCCTTGAGCCGCGAGCCGGTGATGCGGGCGGTCGCGCCGCCGGACAGCACGCCGTGAGTGATGTAGGCGTAAACGTCCTTGGCGCCGTTGGCGAGCAGCGCATCGGCGGCGTTCACCAGCGTGCCGCCGGAATCGACGATGTCGTCGATCAGGATGCAGGTGTAGCCCGCGACATCGCCGATCACGTTCATCACCTCGGACTCGCCGGCGCGTTCGCGGCGCTTGTCGATAATCGCCAGCGGCGCGTTGATGCGCTTGGCAAGCCCGCGCGCGCGCGCCACGCCGCCCACGTCGGGCGATACCACCATCACGTTGGCGAGGTCGAACCGCTCCTTGATGTCGCGCACCATGACCGGCGATGCATAGAGGTTGTCGGTCGGAATATCGAAGAAGCCCTGGATCTGCCCGGCGTGCAGATCGAGCGTCAGCACGCGGTCGGCGCCCGCGTGGGTGATGAGGTTGGCGACGAGCTTGGCCGAAATCGGCGAGCGCGAGCCGACCCTGCGATCCTGCCGCGCATAGCCGAAGTAGGGGATCACCGCGGTGATGCGCCGCGCGGAGGAGCGGCGCAGGGCGTCGGTGATGATCAGAAGCTCCATCAGATGATCGTTGGCCGGCGCCGACGTCGACTGGACGATGAAGACGTCCATGCCGCGGACGTTTTCCTGGATTTCGATGAACACCTCGCCATCGGCGAAGCGGCGCACGCTGGCTTTGGTCAGGTCCAGTCCAAGCCAGTTGGCGATCTCGCGCGCCAGCGCCGGATTGGAGTTGCCCGCCACCAGCTTGATGGAACCGTTCTTGGCGGACATCGACGCGTCTCCCCGCGATTTGGTGGATACAACGTTCAACATCTCGACTCCCGCGGAACCAGCCGGTCTGGACGGGGCGTGTGATATCAAGGTCCTGCCAAGTCTGGCAATACACGGTCCCGGGTTTTCCGGCCTAAAAACGGCTCACCGGGCGCTGAAACTGAGGGCTGAGGCCACTTCCGTTCCGGCGGCATGGGAATCGGGCGCGGCGCTTGCCACGGCAGGACCGCTTGTCTCCGGCACGGATGGTTCGGAAGGCGACGCCGGCGCCCCACCGCCGTTGATGAACTCGTTCAGGCCGCTGAATCCGGCCTGCGCGATCTTGCGCAGCACCAGATCGTCGGCGCCGGCCCATGCGTCGCGACCGGTCTTGTCTGCCGGTTCCTCGCCGCTGAGGCGCAGGGCGCGCTGCTGGTCGCGGTCGTACACGTCCCAGACCCAGGCGATGTCGGTTTGTCCGCCGCGCGTTTCCGCGGCGAGATAGCTGCGCACGCGGTAGGACGCCGGCGTTCCGCGCGACACGATCGCGAGGTTACGCAGTTCGGACTCGGAGTTGAGAATGTTGACGAGGCGATCGAACACTTGCGGCGGCGGACCGTCGACGGACTCGAACGCGACGGTGGTGCCGTTCCCGGCCTGCGCATACGATCCGCTGACCGCGCCGCCGGCTGCGCAGCCCGCCAGGGCGCACACCGTCGCCAGCAGCGCAATGGCGCGTGCGGCCCGTCCGGCCCTCGGCATATTGGATAGCATTGCTAACGTCCCTGTTGCGTCGAGCGATATCGTTAAAACGCATTAACGTCCAGAGCTGCCAGGACGAAGTTCGGCGGGCGCGCAATGTTCCCATTTCGTTCAAGTCTGCCGTCGATCAGTCCGGTTCGATCATCACCGCATGCACGTGGCGGCCGTAATCCGGCTCCTTGCGATGCGTCGCACGGCGATAGCTGAAGAAGTTCTCGTCAGCGTAAGTGTCGATCCCGGTATCGTCGATCATCAGCACGCCGGCTTGCGTCAGGCGCGCGCGAATGAAGCCTGCGAGATCGAACATGGCATGGCCCTCGCGCGTGGAGGGCGCGAAGAATGTCGCGTTGGCCGCGTCGGCTTGCGTGAAGCGGTCGACGAATTCGGCGCCCACTTCATAGCTTTGTTGTCGGATCAAGGGGCCGATGGCGGCAACGATGTCGCCGCGCGCGGCGCCGAGTTTCTCCATCGCGCCGAGCGTCGACTCCAGCACGCCGGTCAGCGCGCCTTTCCAGCCCGCATGCGCCGCGCCGACGACGCGGGCGCGCGGATCAACGAACAGGATCGGTCCGCAGTCGGCGGCGGTGACGCCGATGGCGAGGCCCGGCGTTCTGGTCACGATCGCGTCGGCGCGCGGACGCTCCCCGGCGTCCCACGCGCCGGTTGCGATGACCGCGTCCGGCGAATGAACCTGATAGACGGTCAGAAAACTCTCCGGCCCGACACCCATGATTTCGGCCATGCGCCGGCGATTTTCCGCGACGTGGTTTGGATCGTCGTGGGAGCCGACGCCGGCGTTGAGGCTGGCGTAGATTCCTTGCGAGACGCCGCCCTCGCGGGTGAAAAAGGCATGACGGATTCCGGGAACGGCCGACAATAGCGACGATGCGAGCGTCATGGGCTTCGGGTGTCCTCGTTCGGTTGGTCGCTCAGGCCGACAAGTTCGGTGAGGGTCGGGTCGGAAACCGCCAGCACCTTGAACATCGATCCCATGCCGCCGCGGCCGCTGTCGATCAAACGCTTGAGCGCGACCGCGACGGTTTCGGAGACTTCGGGCGTTGCTTTCGCCATCAGGCTGGCGGCCCGCGCCTCGATGCCGAGCCGCTGCAGGAATTCGCCTTGCGTCACCGGGCCATGCACGCGCGCGCCGACATCTTCGGCCGCGCGCGCCAGCGCCTGGAAGTCGACATGCGCGGTGACGTCGGTCTGGCCAGGGTGCTTGAGCGGGTCGGCGAAACTGTGGCGCGCGATGGCCTGGAAGGTATCGCCGACATCGGTGCGCAGATGGCCGTAGTCGATGACAAGCGCCGCGCCGCCCCGATCGCGGACATGGGTTGCGAGCGTCATCATGTGCGAGTCGGGACGCCACTCGAAGATGGCGCCCGCCGGCGCCGCGCGCACCAGAGGCGGCAGCAGCGCCTCGAAATGCGCGACGGGCTCGGCGGATGCGCCAAAGACCAGGTCGCCGCTGCGGTCGAGATCGACGACGCGCTCGTGCCAGCCGGTATCCCGTTTGATCATCTGGTGAATGGGAAGGACGTCGAAGTATTCGTTGGCGAGGACGACGGATGGACCGGACGGAACGTCCTCGATACGCGAATGCCAGTGGACGTTCCGAACATTCGCGAGCGTTTCCTTCTGCTTCTCCCGCAACACCGGATTGATCTCGACGAGATGGACATGGATCGCCTGATAAAGCGGCGGCAGAACGCGCAGCGCGCGCAATGCGTCGGCCATCATGGTGCCGCGGCCAGGCCCAAGTTCGACCAGATGCAGCGTATCCGGCGATCCCATCGACCGCCAGACCGACGCGACCCAAAGTCCCAGCAGTTCGCCGAACATCTGGCTGACTTCCGGCGCGGTGATGAAGTCGCCCTCGCGGCCGAGCGGATCGCGCGAGATGTAATAGCCGTGCTCCGGGTGGGCGAGACAGAGCTGCATGTAGCGCCAGACCGGCATCGGGCCTGCGGATTTGATCAGGTTCCTGATTTCGGTGAGCAGCGGCGAGGAGTCCGTCACAATATGCCTTGGCTGGAAATCTGATCTAGTTCGATTTTATCTCGGGCACTTGCGGGCCACGCCGCCACGCGACGATGGCGATCGCAAGGCCAACGACAATCATCGGCACGGACAATAGCATTCCCATGGTCAGTCCACCCCATAGAAATCCGAGCTGGGGGTCGGGTTCGCGGAAAAATTCGCCGGTGATGCGGGCGATGGCATAGAGCGTGATGAAGCTCCCGAGGATCAGGCCCGGACGCTTCAGCGCGCCGGCGCGGATCATCAGCGCGAGAACGGCGAACAGCACGATGCCTTCGAGCGTCGCCTCGTAAAGCTGGCTGGGGTGCCGCGGCAGCGGGCCGCCGGTGGGAAAGATCATGGCCCACGGCAGGCTCGGATCGGCTGGGCGCCCCCACAATTCGTCATTGATGAAGTTGGCGATGCGGCCGAGGAACAGCCCGATCGGCCCGACGGCGGTGGTGATGTCACCGAGCGACAGGACCGGCAGGCCGCGCTTCCAGCAGAACGCGATCACCGCGACCACGCAGCCCATGAACCCGCCGTGGAACGACATGCCGCCTTTCCACAATTCGAATATCTCGGCCGGGTGCTGGACGAAGAAGTCGAGATTGTAGAACAGGACGTAGCCGGTGCGGCCGCCGAGGATGATCCCGATCGTGACCCACAGGATGAAATCGTCGAGTTCGATCAGGGAGATCGGCGCCGGCCGACCCCAGAGGCTGTCGTTCTTGAGCAGCGAGCGTGCGTAGATCCAGCCGAGAAGGATGCCGCCGATATAGGCGAGCGCGTACCAGCGGATCGCAAACGGTCCGATGGCAATCGCGATCGGATTGAACGTGGGGTAGGTGATGAGAAGGAAGGGCATGGAGACTCTCTTAACCTCATCCCCGCTCGCGGGGAGAGGTCGGATCGCTATTGCGATCCGGTGAGGGGGCGAGCACGGCGCTCAGCAGCATTTCAGAGTCGTCGGTAAGCCTTAGCCCCTCACCCCGGCCCTCTAAGAGCGAGCTTCGCTCGTCTCGACCCGGCAAGGGCGGGGCGAGGGAGCGATGAAGCGATGCGACCGATGGCCCTTCAAACATTTCCGGCGGCCTCAACCAAGATTCCGCCGATACAGCGCCAATAGTCGCTCCCAGTGACGTTCGGCTGCGGCCTTGTCGTAGACTGGCCGATTCGGAAACGCAAAACCATGATGCGTGCCGGGGTAGATTTCGACCTCTGCACGCGCCTTGTCGGCGGCCGTCGTCTGCTTCAACGCCTCGACCGTTTCCATCGGCGCATAGATATCGGTCTCGGCGCAGGCGAAATACAGTTCGGCCCTGGTCTTGCGCGAGGCGATATGCGGGCTGTCCGGCCGGTCCGTGACCAGATGCGTGCCGTAGATCGAGGCCGCTGCCTTGACCCGATCCGGGAAATGCGCGGCGGCGTTGATCGAATAGCGGCCGCTCATGCAATAGCCGACCGCGCCAACGATTTCCGTGTTCGCGGCCTTGTCCGTCTCCGCGTAGGCGAGCAGCGCCCTGGTGTCGTCCATCACCTCGGGGATGTCGATCGAGGCCATCAGTTCGAACATGCGCTTGCGTTCGGGCGCATCGGGATCAGGGGGAATGGGACCAAGCTCCATGACGCCCGAGCGGTAATACAGGTTCGGCAGCATCACGTAGTAACCCGATGTCGCCAGCCGCCGCGCCATGTCGCGCAGTTCCTCGCGGATTGCAGGGGCATCCATGTAGAACAGGATGACCGGGAAAGGGCCGTCGCGTTCGGGATGGCTGATGAAGGTGGTGGTATGGCCGTCCCTGGTCGGAACTTCGATCTGCTTGTCGATCATCGGGCGTTTCTTTTCCGGTTTTCGTGTCCCTGCATCGGGCGGCGGTCACGATTGCAAGGAAATCCGATACTGACAAGCGTTGCGGGATCACGGGCACGCGGACTTGAAGTGCGTGCAAGGGATCGCCATTGTCTCCGAGAGACGCGTGGCGATCCTGCCGCCGAACGGAGACCGCGAGATGACCCAGACCAGCAATCGTTTTTTCGATGAGATCGGGCGGTTGATGAACGACGCAGCCGGGGCGGCGCAAGGCGTCAAGCGGGAGGTCGATGCCGTCGTCCGCAACCAGGCCGAGAAGATCTTGCGCGATCTCGACATCGTCAAGCGTGAGGAATTCGAGGCGGTGAAGGACATGGCGCGGCTGGCGCGCGAGGAAAACGAGGCGCTGAAAGCGCGTATCGCCGCGCTCGAAGCGAAGCTCGGTGGGCCGAACTAGCCGCCCGTCCGCCGATGGCAAAGACGAAAGGCGATCTTCCGGTCCTTGCTTTCAAGTCGCAACCGGCGTGGGATGCGTGGCTCGCATCGCAGCCCGCGGGCGCAAAAGGCCTGTGGCTGAAGCTGGCAAAAAAATCGTCAGGGATCGCGAGCGTTTCGCGGGCGGAGGCGATCGATACGGCGCTCTGTCACGGCTGGATCGATGGCCAACTGGACAGTTTCGACGACGACTTCTGGCTGGTCCGGTTCACGCCGCGTCAGCCGACCAGCAAATGGTCCGAGAAAAATCGCAGCCGCGCGCTTGAACTGATCGCGCAGAAGCTCATGCGCCCGGCGGGATTGAGCGAGATCGAGCGCGCCAGGAAGGATGGGCGCTGGGACGGCGCCTACGCGCCGCGAAGCACGGCTCGGGTGCCCGACGACCTCCGCATCGCGTTGGCTAAGAGCAAGAAGGCAGCTCGCTTTTTCGAAACGCTCGATGGCGTCAACCGATACGCGATCCTTTATCGTATCCATACTGCGAAAAAGCCGGAAACCCGGACTGCGCGGATTGCGACATACGTCGCCATGCTGGCGGAGGGCAAAACCATCCATCCGCAGAAAGCCAGGTTCCGGAAACGGAGATAGCGATCACACGCCTTTATGACCCTTGATGAGCCCTCGGGGTCGCTGCTTCCGCCGGCATCGGGAAACCCGACAGAAATCTCCCTGATTTCCTTGTCTTTCCACGGCTTTGCGGCTAGAACGCCGGCACGTCTGCGGCCCCCGCACCCCTGGAGGCTTGCCGGTGACGTGCAACGGGCCGCGATTGCGGCCTTTAACTTTTTGAAAAACAAGGACTAAATCGATGGCGACCGTCAAGGAATTGAAGGCGACCGCACGGCCGAAGAGCGGCAAGGGGGCCGCCCGGGCAGAGCGTCGCGCCGGCCGAGTGCCGGGAGTGATCTATGGTAACAACCAGCCCCCCGTGACCATTTCGGTCAGCGATGCCGAGTTGCGCCAGCGCATCCTGGCCGGCCGGTTCCTGACCACGATCTGCGACATCGATCTCGAAGGCAAGAAGCACCGCGTGATTCCGCGCGACTATCACCTCGATCCCGTGAAGGACTTCCCGCTCCATGTGGACTTCCTGCGGCTGGGTGAGGGCGCCACCATTCGCGTCAGCGTGCCGCTGCATATCCTCAATGCCGAAACCGCTCCGGGCGTGAAGCGCGGCGGCACGGTCAACATCGTGACGCACGCGCTCGATCTCGAATGTGCGGCCGACAATATCCCGCAATACATCGAGGCGGATGTCGGCGGTCTCGAAATCAGCCATTCGCTGCATCTGTCCGACGTCAAGCTGCCGGCCGGCGTGAAGTCGCTGTCGCGCGAGGATGCAACGCTGGTGACCATCGTGCCGCCGTCGGGCTACGCCGAAGAGCAGAAGGCGGCCGCGGCCGCCGCTGCCGGAGGTGCTGCGGCTCCTGCCGCCGGCGCCGCGCCCGCCGCTGCGGGGACTGCGGCTCCCGCCGCCGGTGCGGCCGCGCCGGCCGCCGGCGCGAAGGCGCCCGCGGGCGGCGACAAGAAGAAGTAAAGCGCATGATCCGCCAAAGTGCGAGCGGTTTGGCGAAAGATCGTGCGCCATATGAATTGGCGCGCGATCGCACGCAAAACCGCCGTCCACTTTTGCTGACCGCGCGCTAACGCGGAAGACCGCGTCATGCGACTCTTTGTTGGTCTCGGCAATCCTGGCGCGAAGTACCAGGGCAACCGGCACAATATCGGGTTCATGGCGCTCGACGAGATCGCACGGCGTCACGGGTTCGCCCCGTGGCGCCGTCGCTTTCAGGGCGAGACCGCCGAAGGCATGCTCGATGGGGAGCGCGTCGTGCTGCTGAAGCCCGCGACCTACATGAACGAGTCGGGCCGCGCCGTGCAGGAGGCCGCAAGTTTCTTCAAGCTGGGCGAAAGCGACGTGGTCGTGTTTCACGACGAGATCGAGCTTCCGCCAGCGAAGGTGCGCGTCAAGGTCGGCGGCGGCATCGCCGGTCATAACGGGCTGCGGTCGATCTCCGCGCACATCGGCAACGAATATCGCCGCGTGCGGCTCGGCGTCGGGCATCCCGGCGTCAAGGATCTGGTGCACATCCACGTGCTGAACGATTTCGCCAGGAGCGAGCGGCCGTGGGTCGAGGCGCTCATGGATATCGTCGCGGAGAATGCGGCGCTTCTTGTCACCGGCAAGGACTCCGCGTTCCAGAACAAGGTGCATCTGGCGATGCAGGCGAAGGGTTTTGGAAGCGAGGATGCGGGCGGGACACGCGACTGAACTGTCGGTCGTCGCTGCCGAAACAACAACGCCGTCATGCCGGGCCATAGCAGTCGCAGACTGCGTAAACTTGTCTGCGGTGCCGGGCACCCACGTCTTATGGTTATGGCGACGCATGAAAGACGTGGATGGTCGGGACAAGCCCGGCCATGACAGTAACTAGGACTTTGAGGGTGTCATGGGTTTCAAATGCGGCATCGTCGGACTGCCGAACGTCGGCAAGTCCACTCTCTTCAACGCGCTGACGGAAACCGCGGCGGCGCAGGCGGCGAACTATCCGTTCTGCACGATCGAGCCCAATGTCGGCGCGGTGGCGGTGCCCGATCCGCGGCTCGAGAGGCTTGCGGCGATCGCGAAGTCCGCGCAGGTCATTCCGACCCAACTGACGTTCGTGGACATCGCGGGGCTAGTGCGCGGCGCGTCGAAGGGCGAGGGCCTCGGCAACCAGTTTCTCGCCAACATCCGCGAGGTCGATGCGGTCGCCCACGTGGTGCGCTGTTTTGAGGATTCCGACATCACCCACGTCGAGGGCAAGATCGCGCCGCTCGCGGACATCGAGACCATCGAAACCGAATTGATGCTGGCCGACCTCGACAGCCTCGAGAAGCGCGTCGACAACCTCGGCAAGAAAGCCAGGGGCGGCGACAAGGACTCGAAGGAGCAACTCGATCTGGTCGAGCGCGCGCTCAAACTGCTACGCGACGGCCAGCCGACGCGCGGCATGGAGCGCAAGCCGGAGGAGGAGCGCAATTTCCGCATGCTCGGGCTTCTGACCTCGAAGCCCGTGCTCTACGTCTGCAACGTCGAGGAAGGATCAGCGGCCAGCGGCAACGCGTTTTCGCAGGCGGTGTTCGACCACGCGAAGAAAGAAGGCGCGGTGGCGGTGGCGATTTCGGCCAAGATCGAATCCGAGATCGCGACGCTGTCGCGCGAGGAGCGCGCCGATTTTCTCGAGACGCTGGGCCTCGAGGAGGCAGGCCTCGACCGCCTGATCCGCGCCGGCTATGACCTGCTCCATCTCATCACGTATTTTACTGTCGGCCCCAAGGAAGCGCGCGCCTGGACCATCACCAAGGGCACCAAGGCCCCAGGCGCGGCGGGCGTCATTCATACCGACTTCGAAAAAGGCTTTATCCGCGCCGAGACCATCGCCTATGACGATTACGTCGCGCTGAACGGCGAAGCCGGCGCGCGTGACGCGGGCAAGCTGCGGCTGGAGGGCAAGGAGTACGTCGTCGCCGACGGCGACGTCATGCATTTCCGGTTCAATACCTGAATGACATATCCGTCATTCCCCCTGACTCCGCCATACTCCGCGAAGGCGGAGCATCCAGCATTCAAATCGTCTCGATTTTCCTTCAGGCCTGCCATGACGACTGGATCGTCCGTCTTCGCGGACGATGACGTCTCATTCACCAGTCAGGCGCTCAGGGCAACGACCGAGTCATTCCAAATAACGCTACCGCATCTGTCCCTGATCACGGATCGCGCCGAGATGCTCGTTGATCCGGAACACGATCAGGACGAACTCAGCGGCGATGCGTGAAAACACGATCGCCACAAGCACGCCGGCGAGGGTCAGCAGGATTGTGATGAATCCGCCGAACGGGCTGACCGCCATCAGCGCAAGGCCCGAGAAGATGCCTGACAGTCCGGACAGGACAATCAGCACGATAACCAGCCAATAGAATGTCTTGATGATCGTGGGCGTAATGAAGCGATCCCACTGAAACAAATCGCGCAATTCAAACATCTGTCGCTCCCCATGGCGAATCGCGCCGCTGTATCATGTGCATGGATGGCTGTGCCGGTACGGTCGCCCCATTTGGCCGTTCCGGGCAGGATCGCAGCCGCGTCATGCAGGCGCGCGGGTTGAGATTGCCGCAAATAACGGCCACAATCAGGCCATCCCTCCAACTATTCCCAGCATGACACTGACATTCGAAGATTTTCCCATCGGCCATTTCGGGACGTTCGGGCCACGGCACGTCACCCGGGACGAGATCATCGCCTTCGCAAGCGAATTCGATCCGCAGCCCATGCATCTCGACGAGGAGGTTGCCAAGCGCAGCATGTTGCGCGGCCTGTCGGGCTCGGGATGGCATCTGTCGTCGCTGATGATGCGCATGCTCTTTGACGGCTTCATCGGCAACACGGCTTCGCTCGGATCGCCGGGCGTCGAGGAGTTGCGCTGGCTCTTGCCGTTGCGGCCGGGAGACGATCTTACACTCGATGTCGAAGTGAGACAGGCGCGTGTTTCGCGCAGCCGGCCCGACACCGGCATCGTGACGTTCGTCATGCGGACGCGCAACGCGGCCGGCGAGGTTTTGCTCGAGGCGACGTCGCCGATCATCGTCAAGCGCCGCGCGGCATTACAGGATTGAGCGAAGCGATGCGCTTTTTCGAGGACATGCAGGTCGGGCAACGCCGTGAGCTGGGGTCTTTCACTTTCACCGCAGAGGACATCAAGCGGTACGCCGCGCAGTTCGACCCGCAGCGCTTCCATCTCAGCGAGGAGGAGGGCCGCAAGTCGCTGTTCGGTGGGCTGGCGGCATCGGGCTGGCACGTCGGCTCGGTCTGCATGAAGCTCCTGGTCGCGAATGCCAGACGCGAAGCCGAGGCGATGATCGCCCGCGGCGAGACGCCTGCCGTCTGGGGGCCTTCTCCCGGCTTTCGCGATCTGCGCTGGCTGAAGCCGGTGCTGGCCGGCGACACGCTTACCTTTTCGAGCGAAGTCGAATCGCTGCGTCCCTCGGCGTCGCGGCCCGAGTGGGGGATCCTTCAGGCCCGCAACACCGGCACCAATCAGCGTGGCGAACTGGCGTTTTCGCTGCTTGCCTCCGCTTTCGTCCCGCGCCGCCACCCGGCGTCGTGAGGCGGCAGGAATTGGTTAGCCATTCCGGCCAAATTTCGGTCGAGGAACCGGCAATCCGTTAAGGAGTTGTGAACCTTCAGAAGGTCTTGTCGGATGACAGGCACGACCGCGAAGGGGGCTGGGGAATGGCGGACCGCACCGGATTGAAGATCGTCGGATTTGTATTCGCGACGGTGACGCTTGCCGTCGCCTTGGCCACCTGCATGGTGGTGAAGGGTTATGCGGACGGCGTCTATTCGCTGGAAAATACCGCCCTCACGGCCGCACGCTGACAATCGGACCAAGCCTGTCCGGACCAGGTCTGCCCGGACTGACTGCCTTTCGCGGAAGCTCGCGCATTATCGTCGGTTCGGCGCAATCGCCTGCACGATCACGACGACCACGAGCAAAAAACCGCCGCGCTCCGGAAGGAGGCGGCGGTCCGAAGCTCATCGCAAAAGCACAAAAACCACTACCCGTTGCGCAGGTTTTCCGCGGTTCGCTTCCACTGCGCGACGTTGTCGGCGATCATGCGCGTGGACTTCATGGCGGCCTGGCTGAGCTGGGCATAACCCGAAATCTCGCGCTGAACGCGCTGGCCCTCGGCATGCAGGAGCTCGCGAAGGCTTTCAAGCTCCGTGACGAGGTTCTCGATCTCGGTCAGCGAGGTGCCCGCGACGCGCTGGATCAGCGAGTTGACGTTGTTGACGGTCGCCTCGGCAGTCGCTTCGAGCTTGGTTTCGGTCTTCGCAATCTCCGGAGCCGGTCGGCGCAGATACGCGATGTCGTTGCGAACGAAATCGCGTATCCCCGCTTCGACCTCGGACACGGCAGCCAGGTTGGTCTCGTCTTCCGTCGAAGTTGATTCAACTTTTTCAGATGGAATGGCGTTCATCGGCTGTTCCTTGTTTCGCATTTAAGCGAGCGCGGACGTCCCCCGCACGACGAATTAATTCAACGCGCGCATCAGGTCAGCCAATTTTGACGACATATGGGCCGTTTGGCGGCGAGGCGCGGGCCTTTCCCCGGGAATTGCAACTGACGCGGCTACCAGCTTCGTGTGAAGGCGGCGGTCAGGCTGCGGTCAAGCACGCCGGTGGCGGTCTGGCTGATCGCTCCGGTGATGCTGACGCCGTCGAAGAGCTTCTGTTCGGCGCCGATGCTGTGCAGCCACCGATCGTCCGTGGATGACAACGATTGTCCAGCGGTGAAGCTCGTGCCGATTTCCGCCAGACTCAATTTTACCGATTGCTCGGTCTCATAACTGCGCGCGGTGCGGCTGGCGATGCCGGCGGGCACGAGACTCTGGTCGACGACATCGTAGCCGTTCGTCAGCGAGAGTGCGTAGCGGTCGTCGTCGAACTTCAATGATTTGCTCAGGGAAGTGCCGATGCGGCTCTGATCCTGTGCGGGGTCGATTCGCGCTTCGACCGCGGTCTGGTCCCAGATCGAAGCAAGGCCGGGCGCATTGATGGCCGCCCAGGCTGTGCCCGTGGACTGCGACGGGCGCTGCTGGAGCGGACTCCGCTCCATGAGGAGAGTCGATTCCGTGAGAGGGGACGGCTGGCGCACGACCGTCATGTCGGCGCCGATCCGCGTATCCCAGAGCGGCGATACGGATTGCTTCACGGAAAGGGCCGCCGACCCGTCGGCGTTGTCGTGCGAGGACCAGGCCAGCGTCGCGTCGGGAACAGAGATGTGTCCGGGATTCCGGATCGCGGCCTCCCTGGACAAAGTGAAGCCGTCGACGTTCAGTTGGCTCCAGTCGATCTCCGAATCTCCTTCGGCGTCCGAGACGGAAGCCGATCCGGCCGTGTCGGCGGGTGGCGCCGCCGCATCGCCCGCTAAGGGCATGGCGGGCGCGTCTTGCGCGCGCGATGCTCCGGCTGCGAAGCTGCCGACACCGATCGCCAGCAGCAGCGCGCACAAAAACCGTAACCGTCCTGACGTCATAGCCCCATAACCCGATCGACGCGGAGGCGTATGGACGCTCTCTCGTTCGAAATTATGGCGTCCACGTTCGGTCAGGCGATTTTCGGTAGATGGATTGGGCGCCCGAGCGCCTGTTCGACCAGGTCGAAGGTGTCGACGATCACGCGCATGCTCGACAGCCGCCCGTTCTTGAACCGGGCAAACTGCGCGAGTCGCAGGCTGATCGGCTTGTTCGAATCGAGCGCCGTCAGCGAATAGCGCATCATCGAAGCCGCGCTATCGACGCCCAGCATGATCGATTCGCGGTCGAAGCGATGGACACGGATATTCTCGGCGATCTGCCGGCAGACCTCGAGCACCGCCGCCTTGCCGCGGCGTACGCCGAAAAAAGGAAACATATCGATGGGGCCGTAGATCGCCCACTCGATGTCGTCGTCTATGAGAGCTTCGAGGGCTTGAGGTTGGCGTTTGTTGATGGCGCACAGCAATGCGCGCGAAAAACGCCAGAGGCTGTGCTCTGTCATCTTGCGTGATTCCCAAATCTGTTGTGTGAGCGGCAGGTCGATCCGCGCCGCGACGCCGCGCCGGAATGATCCGTCCAATCTGTTAAAATGCGAAGTAATTTAATTTCGCGAGGTTTCAAGTGCCTTGTGCGGCAGAAATGTCGGTGAAACCGGGGATTTCATGGTGCTGGTGTTTCGGTTCGATGGCCGGCGGGAGTATCCCAGCATTCCGCCGTGGCCTCGAAATCGCCGCCACCGGATCAATCGGGCCGCATGGCCTCGCGCACGACTGCGCTGAACCGGTCGGTCAGGTCGCGGCCGACGACCTGCTGCACGAGATCAAAGGAATCGAAGAACGAGCGGTGTTCGCGGATGCGTCCGTTGTTCAGCGTAAAGAATTCGGCGTTCTCGAACTGCACCACCCGATCGTCGCTCCGCTTTTTCAGAGCGACGCGCGTCATGGTCGCAACCCTCGGCCCCTCCGCCGCGATGAAGCCGAGTTGATAATGCCGGGCAGCATAGCGTTGCTGCTGGATCCGGATTGCATCCGGGACCCAGGACTTGCCATGCTTGTGGCCGAGGTGCGGGAAAAGGTCGACCGGCGCATAGGTGATGGTGTCGAATTCATCGTCGCAGCAAGCCAGCGCGGCCTCGACATCGCCCGCATAGTAGGCGTCGAGAAAACCGAGCACGCATTGCCGATTGGCGTTCTCGACCATTGTCACGCTCCGCAACCGTACCGGTTCTTGGCCGGTTCAGCGGGCATTCTGAACCGCAGCGCGCCGGAATCAAGCCGGAAATGGCCGCGCCTCCTTGCGTCCGGGCGCCACCGATATCGCGTCGGCGCACGGTCGTCGGCGACGATTTCCCGGCAGCGGAACCCCGGTTGGTTCTGTATAGTTGTAATCTCGCCGCGGGGTGGCCCGCCGCTCGAATGCAGGATCGCAACCCATGAAGATCATCACCAAAATGCTGGTTGTCGCCGGACTCGTCCTGGGAGCGGCGTCAAGTGCGGATGCCAAGGGCTGCCTGAAGGGCGCCGCGGTTGGCGGCATCGCCGGTCACTATGCCGGTCATCACGCCGTTCTTGGCGCGGTGGCTGGCTGCCTTTATGGCCGGCACCACGCGAAGGAGCAGGCGCGGGAGCGTCAGCACCAGCAAAGCCACGGGACGGACGCGCCGGCCGATCACGGGCGGATTTGATGCGGCTCCGGCCGCCTCGGGGGAAACGCATCGCCAAGGCGTGCGTTGGCCCCGCGTCAGAGGAGGAGTTTGCGTATGCGGAAGACCATCATCCCACCGGTGCCGGATCAGAATCGGAGTCCGAAAGGGCCGGGCGGCTCGCCGCGCGTCGTCATCGATAACACCAGGGGTCATCGGGACGATGAAAAGCACAATATCGACGAGCAGGGCGCTCACGCCAATCTGAAACAGAACACGACGCACCGCCGATCAGGCTAGGAGCGCGGATCCGACATTTGCGTCTTGGCGCGCGGTCGCGATGTCATATCCGAAACGCTGCTCGCGCCCGGCGCTTCGCCTCCGTGGTCATGGCCGCAAACGCCGGCTATTTGTCGGCTTGCCGGCTTTTTTTGCCGCGCGCCGCTCCGTTCGGCGCGCCCTTCCCGGCGAGCGCTTTGCTCGCGGCCTTCGCCGCGTCGTTTGCGATGTCCTCGGCGGCCTTGCGCATGGCGCGGGCATAACTGTCGGCGGCATTGTCGGCCGACATCTGCAGCCGCCGCGCCGCTGCGGCGCCTTCCTCGAGCGTATGTTTCGCCAATTGCTTGTATCGCTGCCTGGCGGCGGCATCCTTCGATTTGGCGGCGAGACCGGCGTAGCGGTCGCGCTGCGTCCTGATCGCCGACATCAGGTTCTTGTGCTGCTGCTTCGCGAGCTGCCGAATGATGACATCGAGATCGGCGTTCGCCATGAGAATGCCCCTGAATAAAACCGGAAATGATGGGCTCACGTAGCAGGCGGCGCGGGCTGCTGGCAATCTGGCCTCTTGGAACGGCGACCGGCCTGGAAGGCTCCCACGGGGGTCGCCAGGGGCTCGGTCGGGGGACGTGCCTGCCTCCTCGGCCTGTCCTGCGGGAGGACGGAGCCCTCGGCCGCAAGTGCCGGATGTGAAGGCGGGTTCGGCTTCTTGGCGGTTCTTTGGTAACCCGGCCTTAACCATGATTAGCGTCTGGTTATTGGCGTAACGGCGTGCCGATAGCCCTCGTTTTGACACGTTGGCAGGGGATGCAAGACCCGGCTTTTGGACGGGCCCCTCATGTGACTCAACCGGGTTTTCGCGTTGGCGCCTTACGCCGCGCATGGTGCGTGGCCGCGAAACCGGCGGCGGACGACGCTTCCGGTTCGATGAGGACATTTTGCGTTAAAAGGATACCGCTCATGAATCCGGCCGACGTGGCGCAGTCAGCCTTGCCCGTAGCAGCCTCCGCCGATGTGTCGCTGATTGCGTTGTTCTTTCAGGCTCACTGGATTGTGAAAGCGGTCATGCTTGGACTGCTGAGCTGTTCGGTTTGGGTCTGGGCCATCGCGATCGACAAGATTTTCCTCTACGCCCGCACCAAGCGGGCGATGGACCGGTTCGAGCAGGCGTTCTGGTCGGGCGAGTCGATCGAGGAGCTTTACAGGGCGCTGTCGTCGAAGCCGACGCATTCCATGGCCGCGTGTTTCGTCGCCGCCATGCGGGAATGGAAGCGATCGTTCGAAAGTCAGGCCCGTTCCTTTGCCGGCCTGCAGATGCGGATCGAGAAGGTCATGAATGTGTCGATCGCCCGCGAGATCGAGCGGCTGGAGCGGCGGCTGCTGGTCCTGGCGACGGTCGGGTCCGCCGGTCCCTTCGTCGGGCTGTTCGGCACGGTCTGGGGCATCATGTCGAGCTTCCAGTCGATCGCCGCGTCGAAGAACACCTCGCTCGCGGTGGTGGCGCCGGGCATCGCCGAGGCGCTGTTTGCGACGGCTGTCGGCCTCATCGCCGCCATTCCGGCGACGATTTTCTATAACAAGTTCACTTCGGAAGTGAACCGTCAGGCCCAGCGGCTTGAGGGGTTCGCGGACGAGTTTTCCGCCATCCTGTCGCGTCAGATCGACGAGCGCGCATGACCCGGCGAGCGGCGAGGCAGAACGTGAGCATCACATCATGGCAATGAACATCGCGAGTGCATCCGGCGGCGGCCGCCGCCGCGGCCGGCGCAAGCCCGTGATGGCGGAGATCAACGTCACTCCGATGGTGGACGTCATGCTGGTGCTGCTGATCATCTTCATGGTGTCGGCACCGCTTCTGACGGTCGGCGTGCCCCTCGATCTGCCGCAGACCAAGGCCAAAAGCCTTAATCAGGACAAGACGCCGCTGCAACTTTCGGTCGACGTTCAGGGCAAGATTTTCATCAATGACACCGAAGTGTCGATGGCCGATCTCATTCCGAAGCTGAAGGCGATCACCGATACCCGCGAGGGTCTCGAGGAGCGCATCTACATGCGGGCGGACAAGAAGGCGGACTACGGCACGGTGGCGCGCGTCATGGGACAACTGTCCGGCGCCGGATTCAAGCATCTCGCACTCGTAACGGAAGTGGATCAGGGATCGTAGTTTGAAGGTCAAGATCGACAAGACTCTGGCGGCGTCGATTGCCCTGCACGTCCTCGTGATCGGGTGGGGCCTGATTTCGTTTTCGTCCAGGGCATTTGAGACGGTGCCCGAAGAGTCGCTGCCGGTCGACATCATCTCCGCCGACCAGCTCGCGCACGTCACGCAGGGCATGAAGACCGGCAAGAAGGAAAATCCGAAGCCGCTCGTCGAGAAGGTCGCCGAGGCCAAGCCGCCGCCGGAGGATACCGTCGGCAAGATCGACGACAAGAAGCCGCCGGTCGTGACCGAGACGGCGCCGCCGCCGGTCCCCAAGCCACCGGAAAAGCCTGTCGAGAAGAAACCCGATCCGCCGAAGCCCGTGGTCGAGAACAAGCCCAAGGAAGAGCCGAAGAAGGTCGAGAAGAAGCCAGATCCGCCCAAGATCGATCCGATCGCGGAAGCGCTGAAGAAGGAAGAGGCCAAAAAGCCGAAGCCGAAGCAGGAGGCCAAGGCGCCGCCGCCGAAGCCGCAGCGCCACAAGGCCGAGCGCGTATTCGACGAATCCAAGATCGCCGCGCTGCTCGACAAGCGCGATCCGACGCGTCAATCGGTGACCGGCTCGACGCTGAATTCCAATGCGGCGCTGGGGCTCGCGCATGGCAAGTCGGCGGACAATTCCGCGACCTGGGGCGCGATGTTCAAGACCCAGGTCGAGCGCTGCTGGAAGAAGCCCTATGGCGGCCTTGAGGCGCAGACCACCGAAGCAATCTTCAGCATCAAGCTGAAGCGCGACGGCACGCTGGAAACGACGCCGGTCGCGATCAGCAATCCGACCACGCCGTATTTCCGCGTCTATCAGGAAAGCGCTATGCGCGCGATCATCGAATGCCAGCCCTACAATCTGCCGGCGCAATTCTTCGACGAATGGAAGTTTTTCGAACCCGTATTCACTGAACGACAGTCGTAATGGCGGCGCCGCCGCAAATGCGCTGAGATGGAAGAAGCCCACACCGATGACTGACCGAGATGATTTGCCGAAGATGCCCTTCCGCCTGAACCGCCGACAGATGATATCCGGAGTTGCGACGGCCGGAGTGTTGATGGCCAGCCCGATGCGCTCCGCCTTCGGGCAGGCGCGAGTCCAGATTGATCAGGGCAATGTAGCCCCGCTGCCGATCGCCATACCGAATTTCGTGGCGGGCTCGCCGTCGGATGGCGAGGTCAGCGTCGGCGTCGCGCAGGTCATCACCAACAACCTCAAGCGCAGCGGGCTGTTCGCGCCGATCGATCAGGCCGCCTATATCGAGAAGATCACCAACATCGACGTGCCGCCGCAGTTCGCCAACTGGAAGACCATCAACGCGCAGGCGCTGGTGACGGGGCGCATGACCCGGCAAAGCGACGGCCGGCTCAAGGCCGAGTTCCGGCTATGGGACGTCGCCACCGGCCAGCAGCTTGCCGGTCAGCAGTATTTCACCTCGCCGGAATACTGGCGGCGTATCGCGCACATCATTTCGGATCAGATCTACGAACGTCTGACCGGCGAAAAAGGCTACTTCGACAGCCGCGTGGTGTTTGTCGACGAGTCCGGACCGGCGCAGCATCGCGTCAAGCGTCTGGCGCTGATGGATCAGGATGGCGCCAACGTCCGCTATCTGACGCGAGGCGTCGACCTTGTCATCACGCCCCGTTTTTCACCCTCGACCCAGGAAATCACCTACATGGAGTTCGGGCAGGGCGAGCCGCGCGTCTATCTGTTCAACGTCGAGACCGGTCAGCGCGAGATTGTCGGAAATTTTCCCGGCATGTCGTTCGCGCCGCGCTTCTCGCCGGACGGCCAGCGCGTCATCATGAGCTTGCAGCAGGGTGGCAACTCGAACCTGTTCGTGATGGATCTGCGATCCAAGTCGATGACACGGCTGACCGACACGCCGGCGATCGACACCTCGCCGTGTTATTCGCCCGACGGCGGGCGCATCTGTTTCGAGTCGGATCGGGGCGGCAAGCCGCAAATCTACATCATGCAGGCCGCAGGTGGTCCTGCGCAGCGCATCTCGTTCGGTGACGGCATTTACTCGACGCCGGTCTGGTCGCCGCGCGGCGACTACATCGCGTTCACCAAGCAGGGCGGGGGACAGTTCGCCATCGGCATCATCAAGCCCGATGGGTCGGGTGAGCGCATCCTGACCTCGGGGTGGCACAACGAAGGCCCGACCTTCGCGCCGAACGGCCGTGTCCTGATGTTCTTTCGCGATCCAGGCGGCAACAGCGGGCCGTCGCTCTTCACGATCGACGTTTCAGGCCGCAATGAATTGAAAGTTCCGACGCCAGGCTATGCGTCAGATCCGGCGTGGTCGCCGCTGCTGTCGTAGTTCGGCCCTGCCGGCCGCGGCCGTCTCGCAGCCGGCAGAATTTACCTAGCACGCTGATTTGTTGGGCAGATTTGATCTCTGCGACAGCGGGCTCAACTTCTCGCTAACGATATTCCCTCAGAAAGACTTCATCTGGATCGGGTACCACAGTACGTCTGAAACCGACGTGTGCGCGCCCCGAAGATGCAACTTGCCAACCAGCGAGAAGTGCTCGACCAGAAGTTGTCGCCGTACGTTCGTGCAGCGTTGATCGATTCGCTGTTCGAAACCCCTGCTCCGCTGCTGATGGGCATCGTTTTCGGGGCCATCGCAGCAGCCGTGACCGCGCTGAAAACCGGAGAAACCTCGGTCTGGGCGTGTGTCGCGCTTCTGGTTGTGGCCGGCCTCGTTCGCGTATTCGATCTGCAGCGATACCAGGCGCGTAAATCGACCCTGACAGCCGACGAAGCTGCCCGGTGGAAACAGCGTCATCAGATCGGAGCGATAATCCAGGCCGCTGCGGTCGGGATATGGTGCGCGACCACTTTGTTGGTCAGCGACGACGCCGTAGCGCACATGATTTGTTTATCTGCGACCACCGGCATTGTGGCTGGAGGTGCGGGCAGGGCTTACGGTCGGCAATGGATATTCCAGCTTCAAGTCGTACTTTGTTACGGTTCGACCGTGATCGCGCTGGCGTTACGCGGCACGCCCTATTACGTGGCCATGTCGGTCATCTGCGCCTCGTTTCTTGTCGCGGTTATACAAATCTCGGCCAATTTGCATAGAATATTCATGCAGGCGCTCATGGCACGCGAGCGCGAGGCCGCGCTGGCCGATCAATTCGACACGGCCCTGGATAACATGCCGCACGGCCTGTGCATGTTTGGTGCCGACGGTGGGCTTGCCGTCATGAATCATCGTTTCAGTACGATGATGAGACTGTCCGACGATCTCGTGCATCGCGGCGCGAGCGCTGAAGACATCATCTCTGCTTGTATCGGCGCAGGAACGCTCTCGACCGCAAGCGGGGAGATGATCCTTGCGGAAATAAAAAGCTCGCAGGCGAAGGACGTCATCACCACCGATCCCGACCCGATCGCGGCCCGGTCGCTCTCGTGGAAATTTCAGCCGATGGATGGCGGCGGCGCTGTCGTGCTGCTCGAAGACATCACGGCACGGCGCAATGCCGAGGCCAAAATTACCCATTTGGCGCGCTTTGACGTGCTCACGTCGCTGCCCAACCGCCTCAGCTTCCGCGACGAGATCGAGCGGCTCCTGGCGATCTCGAACAGCGCGGCGCGGCTCTCGGCGCTCCTATTCATAGATCTCGACCAGTTCAAGCAGGTCAACGACACTTTGGGCCACCCCTGTGGCGATCGTCTGCTCTGTATCGTGGCTGATCGGCTGCGCGGCATGCTGCGACCTGACGATTTCGTCGCGAGGTTCGGCGGTGATGAATTCGTCGTATTCCAGCAGAATATCGCGTCGGCGGAAGAGGCGGCGGCTTTGTCTCGCCGCATCGTCGAGCGCCTGAGCGAGCGCTATGAAATCGATCGCCATCTCGTCGAGATCGGCGCCAGCGTCGGCATCGCGCTGACGTCGCCGGGCATCACCGCGGACAACCTGCTCAAGAACGCCGACATGGCGCTGTATCGCGCCAAGGCCGACGGTCGCGGAACCTTCTGTTTCTTCCGCGACGAGATGGCTGAGACCGTCGAAGCGCGCCGCATCCTCGAGCTCGACCTGCGCAAGGCGCTCGCCAACGAGGAGTTCGAGTTGTTCTATCAGCCGCTCGTCAACCTCAAGTCGGGACGAATCTCGACCTGCGAGGCGCTGCTGCGCTGGAATCATCCGGAGCGAGGCACGGTCTCTCCAATCGATATCATTCCGGTCGCCGAGGACATGGGCCTGATCATCGATCTCGGACGCTGGATTCTGCGCAAGGCCTGCATGGAGTGCATGAAGTGGCCCGAAGCCGTCAGCGTCGCCGTCAACTTTTCATCGCAGCAATTCCATCAACGCGATGTGTTGAGCGAAGTACGTTATGCGCTCGAAGTATCCGGGCTTCCGGCGCACCGGCTTGAGATCGAGATCACGGAGTCGTCGCTGCTGCGCAATACCCAGTGGACGCACGACGCGCTGACGCAGTTGCGTTCGGCGGGCGTGCGGATCTCGCTGGACGATTTCGGCACCGGTTATTCCAGCCTCAGCTATCTGCATAATTTCCCGCTGCAGAAGGTGAAGATCGATCGTTCGTTCCTCGAAGGGATCGACAGCGATCGTCCGCTGACGTTGCTGCGCGGCGTGGCGCGGCTCTCCGCCGATCTCGGCATGTCGGTGGTCGTGGAAGGCATCGAGACCAACGAGCAGCTTGAACTGATCAGCACCGACGGCACGGTGACCGAAGCCCAAGGCTACCTGTTCAGCCGCCCGGTTCCCGCGCCGCGCATCCGGCAGTTGCTCGATGCATCCTACGGACGGCATCCGCGCGAGGGCAATATCACCGTGCTGCCATCGCGCTCGATCGCCTGACTCAACAATTTGCACAATGCAGGAAACCGGAACTGCCCCATGCGTCCCGCCGGCTATCAAAGGTTAACCTTAATCTGTCGATAGCTTTGCAATTCTGTTAATGGCTGTTAACGTTCTCTCCGCTCGCGTTAAGAGAGCGATGGAGTCGCAGATGAAGTCCGTAGCCGAATCACGCGCTTCTCCTTCTGTGCGGGGAGGGGCGTTATTTGAGCGAACCGACTATCGGCTCATCGAAACTCCAGAAGAGAAAGACCGGCTTTATTTGATGCGCTACAGGGCCTATCGGCATGGCGGCTTGATCCCGCCGTCCGAGTCCGGGCGCTATAGCGATCGTTTCGATGACGCGCCCGATGCCATGACCTTCGGCATCTATGTGGACGGAGATCTCTGCAGCTCCATCCGCCTCCATGTCCTGACGTCCGAACGGCGAGATTCCTACACAACCGAACTGTTCGGCGATGTTCTTCATCCCCGTCTCGACAAGGGCGAGGTTTTTATTGATCCGGCCCGTTTTGTTGCGGACCCGGAGAAGGCCCAGCGATTTCCAGAACTTCCCTATCTGACGGTGCGGCTGGTGTTTCTGGCCTGTGAATATTTCAATGCCGACACCGGGCTCGCGCTCGTCCGCGCCGCCCATCAGGGATTTTATCGTCGCGTCTTTCTGAACGAAACCATCGCCGAACCGCGCCCGTTTCCAAACGCCTTGGCAAAGGTGGCATTGATGGCGTCCGATTTCCGGGCTGTACGAGAACGGGTCCTGGCCCGGTTTCCAATTATGCGTTCAAGTGCATTCGAGCGCAGGATGCTGTTCCAGCGCAGCGGCGCACATGTTTTTCCGCTTCCGGTGCTTCGGGAGTTACCCCTCGATCAAACCTCGATCGTTCCCAGGGTGGCGGTCTCCAGAACCGGCTGATCCTGGTTCCCAGGATCCTGGTTTTCAGGATCCTGGTTTTCAAGATCCTGGTTTTCAGGAATCCTGGTTCCAAGGGCTTTGTCGCCTCGTATTCCTGCTGGAGCGCGAAAACCTTGGGCGCCGGGTTCCCGTCGCGTGCGCCCAATCGTTGTTCCATTGTCCTCCATTCACTGTTGCGCCATATTTGCCTCCCATTAACCACGCCGGGCGCTTTTCCGAAATCGATGGCATTTGACGCAGGTGTGCAACACCTCATCAAGGTTGACGGAACGTTCGTTTAACCATCGCCCTGTAGACCGGATCACAGTGGACAAACGTGAGCGCGGAGGCTCCGGAATGATACATCAGAAGCGAATTCTGCAGGGATTGAAGCTGGCTGCGGTGCTCGCGGTCGCGCTGTCGATGGGAGCCTGCGCGAACAAGAACCCGTTGGGCGGCGATGCGATGGCCAATGCCGCGACGCCCGGCAGCCAGCAGGACTTCGTGGTCAACGTCGGTGATCGTGTCTTCTTCGACAGCGACCAGAGCAATCTGACGCCGCAGGCGACCGCGACGCTCGACAAACAGGCGCGCTGGCTGCAGACCTACAACCGCTACTCCTTCACCATCGAAGGACACGCCGACGAGCGCGGCACCCGCGAATACAATATCGCGCTGGGCGCCCGCCGCGCCCAGACGGTCCGCGCCTACCTGATCTCGCGGGGCATCGCGCCGAACCGGATGCGCACGATCTCCTATGGCAAGGAGCGTCCGGTCGCGGTGTGCAACGACATTTCCTGCTGGTCGCAGAACCGCCGCGCCGTCACGGTGCTTGATGCCAGCTCCTGATCCGGCGCGATCTTGTCTGTTCGTTTCCAGCCGGCGCCTTCGGGCGCCGGCTTTATTTTGGCGCCGGATTCGCTACACTGTCGGCGTTATGTGAAGCTCGCGCTCGGGCGCGAGTCACATTTTCGGCGTACTCCGGTTCTCAATGGAGGCGGCCGTCATTGCGACGTCACTTTAATCGTCAGGTCCAGATGTCATCCCCATTTCCGATGCTCGTGCGCATAGCCGTCGTCGCCGCCGGGCTTGCCTTGCCGTCTCAGGTTTTCGCGCAATCCTATGGCGACGCTGATCCGGAAGTCCGCATCCAGCAGCTTGAAGAGCAGTTGCGTAACCTGACTGGGCAGAACGAAGAGCTGCAGCACCGCAATCAGATGCTCGAACAGCAGTTGCGCCAGGGGCAGGGTTCCGCACCGCCCGCCGTCAACGCCAACGTCAATGCAGGGCCTCCGCCGGCCCCGCCGCCCGCACCGATGCAACTCGAGCCCAACCAGGGCTATGGCGGATCGCCCTATCCGCCGCAGCAGGGTGGATATCAGCAGCCGGGGTATCGGCAGCAGCCGGCCCCGATCGTGCAGGACGACGCCGGGGCGGCATCGGGCCGGCGAGGCCGCGACGATGCTTTCAACCCGGCCCTCCATCCGAATGCACCGGGCGTTCCGCGGGCGCTTGGCGGCGGCCGGATGCCGATCGAGAGCGGGTCTGGCGCAGGTGCACCCGGCGGCTACAACGCCAATCTCGCCAACACCGGTCAGGGCGCGCCGATGGGCATGGCGCCCCCGCCGCCCGCCAATGACGGGCTGACGACGCTGCCGCCCTCGGCCAGTCCGCGCGACGAATTCGACCTCGGCATCGGCTACATGCAGCGCAAGGACTACGCGCTCGCCGAGGAAACCATGCGCAATTTCACCCGGAAGTATCCGAGCGACGCGCTGACCGGCGATGCCCAGTACTGGCTCGGCGAGAGCCTGTACCAACGCCAGAAATATCGCGATGCGGCCGAAGCGTTTCTGGGGGTCACAACGAAATATGACACCTCCGCGAAAGCGCCCGACTCGCTGTTGCGGCTCGGCCAGTCGCTCGCTGCGCTGAAGGAGAAAGAGGCCGCGTGCGCTGCGCTCGGCGAAGTCGCCCGCAAGTATCCCCGTGCGTCGGCCGGGGTGAAACAGGCAGTCGAGCGCGAGCAGAAGCGGGTGAAGTGCTGAGACGGCCTCGGTCTTGCGCGACGCGACCGGCTCGTTGAGTGGATTGCCCGGGCGGCCTTGACCGCCGTCGGGAACGGTTGGATCGTCTGTCCGAGTGCGCCGGCTGAAAGCTGCGCAGGGGCTTGTCGATGAGTTCAGTCGTCAGATGTCAGACGAACCTATTTCGGCCGCGGAAGCCAGGATCCTTTTCGCGGACTGGCGGGATGAGCCGGCCCTGGTGCTTGCGGTTTCGGGCGGGCCGGATTCCATTGCCTTGATGTGGCTCGCGGCGCGCTGGCGGCGCACGCTGCGCCGCGGACCCGGGTTGATGGCCGTCACCGTCGACCACGGGCTGCGGCCCGAGGCGGCCCGCGAAGCGCGCGACGTCAAGCGGCTGGCGCGGACACTCGGCGTTCCTCATCGCATCCTGCGCTGGACGGGCGAAAAGCCCAAAACCGGGTTGCCGGCGGCGGCGCGGGCGGCCCGCTACAGGTTGTTGTTTGGAGCGGCGCAGGCCCACGGCGCGCGCCACGTCCTGACCGCGCATACGCTCGATGATCAGGCCGAGACGGTGCTGATGCGCCTGTCGCGGGGAAGCGGCCTCGCGGGGCTCTCCGCCATGGCGCGGATGTCGGCCCGCGACGACGCGGTGCTGGCGCGCCCGCTCCTCGATGTCCCAAAGGCGCGGCTGATCGCGACGCTCAAGCGCGCGAAGATCGCATTCGCCGTCGATCCGACCAACCGCGATCCCGCCTTCACGCGCCCGCGTCTGCGCGCGTTGATGCCGTCGCTCGCGGCGGAAGGCTGCGACGCGCGCAATCTGGCGCGGCTGGCGGCGCGGCTGGCGCGGGCCAACGCCGCGCTGGAATTGCTCGCCGACGGCGCCGAGCGCTACCTCGCGCTCCGCGACGGCGGGCGGCCGGGCTTCGACGCCGGCGCCTTCGCCGCCCTGTCGGATGAGCTCAGGGTCCGGCTGCTGCTGCGGGTGATCGACCGGGTCGGGCACGAGGGGCCGGCCGAACTTGGAAAGGTCGAAACCCTGGTCGCGGCTCTCGACCGCGCGGCCGCCGAGCGGAGAAACAAGAGGCGCGAGATTCAGCTCAAACAGACGCTGGCGGGGGCCCTGATTACCCTTCGGGACGGCCGGATCAGTGTCGAACCGGCGCCGCCGCGCCGCCGGCGGCCCGGCTGAGGCCGGATGACCCGGGCATGCCTTAACCAGGGACAGAAAACAGCGGCCTGACCGTCATTTTTTGAGCCGGAATAAGACTATGATGCGCTAAATAGTCCTCTGCAGTTCTCTTGGCAGCGCGGGCTGCCGCACCTAGATTGTGTCCATATGAGCACCTCCCATCCTGTTGAGTCGGTGCAGGGACGCCAGGCCGCGATTCGCGCGGTCACGAAGGAAGATCGATGAACGCCAATCTGCGCAACTTCGCCCTCTGGGTCATTATCGTCTTGCTGCTGTTGGCGCTGTTCACGCTGTTCCAGAATCCCGGTCAACGTACCTCGTCGCAGGATATTTCGTTCTCGCAGCTCCTGACCGAGGTCGATCAGAATCACGTTCGCGACGTCGTGATCCAGGGGCCGGAAATTCACGGCACCTTCACCAACGGCTCGAGCTTCCAGACCTACGCGCCGAGCGATCCGGGACTGGTGAAGAAGCTCTATGACGCCAAGGTCCAGATCACCGCGAAGCCGCCCGGCGACAACGTGCCGTGGTTCGTGTCGCTCCTGGTCTCGTGGCTGCCGTTCATCGCGCTGATCGGCGTGTGGATATTCCTGTCGCGCCAGATGCAGGGCGGCGCCGGCAAGGCGATGGGCTTTGGCAAGTCGCGGGCGAAGATGCTGACCGAAGCCCATGGGCGCGTCACGTTTGAAGACGTCGCGGGTGTCGATGAAGCGAAGCAGGACTTGCAGGAGATCGTCGAATTCCTGCGTGATCCCGGCAAATTTCAGCGGCTCGGCGGACGGATTCCGCGCGGCGTGCTGCTGGTCGGCCCGCCCGGCACCGGCAAGACGCTGATCGCGCGCGCGGTGGCTGGCGAAGCCAATGTGCCGTTCTTCACGATTTCCGGTTCGGACTTCGTCGAGATGTTCGTCGGCGTCGGCGCGAGCCGTGTCCGCGACATGTTCGAGCAGGCGAAGAAGAATGCGCCGTGCATCATCTTCATCGATGAAATCGACGCGGTCGGCCGTCATCGCGGCGCCGGTCTCGGCGGCGGCAACGATGAGCGCGAGCAGACGCTGAACCAGTTGCTGGT
>DASZVY010000059.1:0-19573 GCA_035546855.1 Nitrobacter sp.
GCGCGCCCCGGGAACGGGGTTCCGGAGCGCCCCTGGCGGTGACAGGTATTATCGTCATTGCGGACTTTGGACCCTGCAGGACCTGGATCCGCATGACTTGGACTTGCATAAACCGGGCTGAGACTTGCATAAACCGGGCTGAGTGGCGTCAGCTTTGAATGGCCACTCTAGCCCCGGAACGCCGGAGAATTTTGCGCTGGCGGAAGGGACAGTGCTGTTGCGATCTTCCGCTGGGTTGCGTTGTAATAGTCTGCACGCTCCTGCTCCAGCTTGGCCTGATAGGCGCGAAACGTCGCAACGCGGCGGGTGATGGCTGCGCGCTCCGCGGACAGAGATGATGGGCGTGCCTGCACGCTGCCTGCTTCGTGCGCGTGATGACCTTGAGGTGGGGAAGCATCAGACGCCGTCGGGGATGTCATGGGAGTATGTTCTCCTTCTTCCTTGTCATCTTCTTGATTGTCGTTAGGCGCGCGTCCTGAGACGAACCTCGCCGTATCGCGTGCCTGTAGCGGGGGCACATTTTTTCGGGACCACAACTTCATGGCGCGCGTCCTCTTTGGGCATGATTTCATCAAGCGCAGAATGAGCCGTCAATCGGAACCGGATGCTTCGTGTTGTGCAGTGGATAACGCATGGCGATCTTGCCGCCGACGCCGCGCTGCGTGCCGATCTGACGGAGGAGCGCCTTGCCTTGCAAGGAGCGGCCCCGCTAACGTTGCGGTGCGCAATAACGGGTTTTCGGATGATCGCGGCTGATCTTCAAAGCGGGGTCGAACAGCTTGGCGACTTGATCGCCGGGGCAAAGGCCACCGTGCCGTTTACCGGAGCCGGAATTTCCACAGAGTGCGGAATTCCCGATTTTCGCTCTCCCGGAGGTTTGTGGACTCGGAACAGGCCGATTCCCTTTGACGAATTCGTCGCAAGCCAGGAGGCTCGCGATGAATCCTGGCGACGGCGGTTTGCCATGGAACCAGTTTTTGCGAAGGCCCGGCCGGGGCGCGGGCACCGTGCGTTGGCCGCGCTCTACAAGGTGGGAAAAGTACCGGGGATCATCACGCAGAATATCGACAACCTGCATCAGGTTTCAGGCGTTGCCGGAGATCACGTGGTGGAATTGCACGGCAACACCACCTATGCCCGCTGTATCGGTTGCGAGCGGCCCTATGATCTCGGATGGGCACGGCAACGCTTCGATGAAACCGGCGCAGCGCCGTCCTGCATGGCATGCGCGGAGCCAGTCAAGACCGCCACGGTCTCGTTCGGTCAGGCCATGCCCGAAGATGCGATGCGGCGAGCGACCGAACTGGCGCAACATTGCGACCTGTTTCTCGCGATCGGATCCTCCCTTGTGGTGTGGCCGGCCGCGGGGTTTCCGATGCTGGCCAAAAATTGCGGTGCCAAACTCGTGATCATCAATCGGGAGCCGACGGAACAGGATGACCTGGCCGACCTCGTCATCAGGCACGATATCGGAGAGACGCTCGGGCCGTTCGTCGGAAATTGAACGTCCATTGATTCGCTGCCGCGCAAGGCTGTTCATAGTTCGCGCCGCGTTTGTTTTTTATCTTTCCGGCCGAGGCGAGAGTGTTATCTTTTGATTCGTGAGATTCGTGTGGCGGTGTCCTGAATTGTCATCGATATGGCCGCGCGCGATGACGCCATACTGGCGGCATGAGAAGTGACGAGTGAGGTCCGGGGCATGGGGTCGGGCGGATTTGAGTCCAAAAGATTTGGCGGACCATTGCCAAGCGCTGGCTCGAAAGAGGGCGCTGGTTCGGTGGGCCGCGATTCAGCGATCGACTCGTTCACCGGCCTTGGCGATACCACCAATCTTGTCGAAATCAGCGGCGTCATCAAATGGTTCGACGCTTCGAAGGGATACGGCTTTATCGTGCCGGACAACGGCTGGCCGGATGTCCTGTTGCATGTGACGGTGTTGCGCCGGGACGGCTATCAGACCGCTTACGAAGGCGCGCGCGTGGTCTGTGAATGCGTCCAGCGGGCAAGAGGCTATCAGGCGTTCCGCGTTATCTCGATGGATGAATCCACCGCGATTCATCCGGCGCAGATGCTGCCGCCCAGAACGCATGTCACGGTCACGCCGACCAGTGGCCTGGAGCGGGCGCAGGTCAAATGGTTCAACCGCCTCCGTGGGTTCGGATTCCTGACCTGCGGCGAGGGGACCCCTGATATTTTTATCCACATGGAGACCCTGCGGCGGTTCGGGATGACCGAACTACGGCCGGGGCAATACGTGCTGGTCCGGTTCGGGCCCGGTTCCAAGGGCATGATGGCGGCCGAGATCCAGCCGGAGACCGGCGCACCGGGTTTGTCCTCCCATTAGTTTTGCCCCCAATACCTCTCGCACTGGCCTTGCAGCCGTTCGCTTGTGCCGAGAGCTGAGTACTGCTGCCTTCAGGGGACCACGGATGTTCCGCAAATCGTGTTGTGCATCGGCGAGGGCGGTCTGGTATTTGCCATGATCGTTGGACTAATAGCTCGACGCGGGCGCTGGCGTTCAGAGGCAGGTTTGATCCCATGAGTTTCGGTCGGATGATCGGTGCGAAGGCCCCGCACGCGGTTTTTTGGACTGTTCTGATTTTATCGATGGCCGTCCTGATGGGCGCGTCGGCGCCGAGCCGCGCGGCTGCCCTGCAGACGATCGAAATCGCCACCAGGTCGGGAGTGAAGGTGTTCTCGGTCGAGATGGCCACCACTGAGGAAGAAAAAACCACCGGCCTGATGTACCGCAAGGAATTGGCGGACGGGCACGGAATGCTGTTCGACTTCTCTCCGGAGCAGGAGGTGTCGATGTGGATGAAGAACACTTACATCCCCCTTGACATGATCTTTATCCGGGCCGACGGCCGAATTCTCCGCATCGCGGAAAACACGGAACCGCTCTCGACCAGGATCATTCCCTCGCGCGGACTCGCCAGGGCCGTGCTCGAGGTGCCGGCAGGGACGGCTAAAAAGTACGGGATCGCGGTCGGCGATCGCGTCGCCAGTCCCCTGTTCAGCGGTCACTGACGCCGCGGTCGCGGCTTGCTGGAGCCGCATCGAGCGTGTATCGACACCTGCCTGAGTTGATCGGGGTATAGCGCAGCCTGGTAGCGCGGCAGTTTTGGGTACTGCAGGTCCAAGGTTCGAATCCTTGTGCCCCGACCATTTTCCGCTTTGATTCTATTCAATTTTTCCTCGACGATTCGAACGCGATCTGACACCCGGTTCTGCTGCGGTTCTCCTGCGGCTTGGAACGTCGCCTGTGCCCGAGCGAGACTGTCCGCAAACCTCCGCGCTTATAAAGCGCTGACCGGCATGCCGGTGCTGGTCAACCCCTCATTCAACATCAAGGGCGAGCCGATCGTGGAAACCCCGCGCGACGCCATGCGCTGCTTCCTCACCAGCGGTATCGACCACCTCGTGCTGCACGACACGCTGGTCTCAAGGGATGGCTGGCATCGGATCGTCGGGCCGCCGCTCCATGTCCATACCGACGTCGGCTCCGTCACGATGTCGAATCTCAGGGCATGACGAGTCTCATAGAGCTGTCTGCCTATTCGGCTGATTGCGGCGCCGAGGCCGGCGCGGGCTTCGGCAGCGGTTTGTCCTGCCGCTTCGACCAGGAGATGTAATAGGCGACGATCGTCATGGCTGTAATGCCGCCGATGCTAACGATGAGTTGGGCCAGAAACGAGCCGGAACTCATCATCAGCATGAAGTGGGCGACGAACGACAGGAAGACGCCGACACAGAACACCGCCAGCGATTGCTGTCCGCATTTGATGACGGGCCTGAACATCTTCCATTCCAATCCGCGCCAAGTCTTGGGCACGAAGCGGGTTACAAAGAACGCGATGATCACGAAGTGCAGCACCCGGTACGGCGCGAGATTCGTCTTGTCGTTCGGATTGAAGGCATCATACAGCCATCGCGGAAACATGTTGCCGAACGAATCAAACCGGCCTGCCATGGTCATGACCAGTGCGAAGATCAGGTAGGCGACGCCGAGATAGAGAAGCCATGGCGAGTTGATGATCGAGCGCGATTCCTTGGCGCCTCCAAGGGCAAACCAGGCACCGAACATGAACAGCAACTGCCAGCAGAACGGATTGAAGTACCATTCGCCGTACGGATAGCCGGGCAAATTCCATCCGAACTGACGTGCCGCGAAATAGAGCGCAAGCGAAGCCAGCATGGTCAGGTCCGGCTTCCGCAGCATCGTCCACAGCACCGGCGGAAAGAACGCCATGAGGACGATATAGAGCGGCAGCACGTCGAGGTTGAGCGGCTTGAAGCTCAGGAGCAAGCCGTGGCGCAGCGTTTCGATGGGATTGTCGACCAGTCCGGCGACGTTGAATTCGTTGATGATGTCGGGGTCGTTATACCGCTGCGCGACGTACCCGATCGCGACGACGTAGATCACGAACAGGACGATGTGGGCGACGTAAAGTTGCCAGACCCGCTTGAACAGGCGGGTGGCACCGACGATGAATCCCCGCTCCAGCATCATCTTGGCGTAGACGAAGGAGGCCGTGTATCCCGAAATGAAAACGAACAGGTCGGCCGCGTCGCTGAACCCGTAGTTACGGGTCGTGATCCAGTTCACGACGTTGTCCGGAATATGATCCAGAAAAATCGCCCAGTTGGCGATCCCTCGGAAAAGGTCCAGCCGGAGATCGCGGCCTTTCGGGGGAAGGATAGCGTGAATTTCCATGGAGCCCGTTTTGAGATTCATCCCTGCCGGGGCGGCAAGATCAAGGTATTGGCGCGATTGTCACGACGCCGGATAGCGAATATATCAGGTATGGAAATTGGGCCGCCGACCAATGGATTCGCGGATCAACTTTCCGATAGGCGAATCTATAGCAACGCGGCGGTTTTGACCAGTTCAGCGCGGCCGTGCAGACAACAGGTTACGATCATCCATGACAGCCCGCATCTTCAAGCCTGCGAAAAACGCGATGCAGTCCGGGACCGCCAAGACGAAGGAATGGCAACTGGATTACGAGCCGGCGCAGCCGCGGATGATTGAGCCGCTGATGGGCTGGACCAGTTCGGTCGACATGAAGCAGCAGGTGACGCTTCGCTTCGAGACCAAGGAAGAAGCGATTGCCTATTGCGAGCGCGAGGGTATCGCTTACCAGGTCATCGAGCCGAAGCCAAAGGTCGTGCGACAGGCCGCCTATGCGGACAATTTCGCCTTCCGCCGCAGCGAGCCCTGGACCCACTAGTGATCCTCGCCCACTGAGGTCACAGGCGGCCTCCCATACCTGAGCTAGCTGCCATCACCGAACTCGCTGTGGTTCGGGCGAATGGCGTTGGCGCGCCACAAATGATTGGCCCTCCCAACATGGGGATTGCACTGGACGGCATGAGGATGACACCATAAGCCTTCCGTCAGCAGGGCCGTATCCTCGCGCCCGTAACCCGTTCTGGACTCCCATGACGCTTCGTTCCGGTGTCGATCCCGCATCGTCCGAGTTTGTGCGCAACGCCGAGGCCATGAAGGCGTTGGTCAGCGAGTTGCGCGACAAGCTCGCAAGCGTTGCCAATGGCGGCGGGGAGGCCTCTCGCGCGCGCCATACCTCGCGGGGCAAGATGCTGGCGCGCGAGCGGGTCGACCTGCTGCTGGATCCCGGCACGGCGTTTCTGGAGTTGTCGCCGCTCGCGGCCAACGGCATGTATGGCGGCGATGTCCATTCGGCGAGCATCGTCACCGGCGTCGGGCGGGTATCGGGACGGGAATGCGTGATCGTCGCCAACGACGCCACCGTCAAGGGCGGCACCTACTATCCGATGACCGTGAAGAAGCACTTACGGGCGCAGGATATCGCGCGGCAGAACAATCTGCCGTGCATCTACATGGTCGATTCCGGCGGCGCGTTCCTGCCGCAGCAGGACGAGGTGTTTCCGGACGAGCGTCACTTCGGCCGCATCTTCTATAATCAGGCCAACATGTCTGCGCAGGGCATCCCGCAGATCGCGGTGGTGATGGGATCGTGCACGGCGGGCGGCGCCTATGTGCCGGCGATGTCGGACGAGAGCATCATCGTGCGCAATCAGGGCACGATCTTCCTCGGCGGACCGCCGCTGGTGAAGGCCGCAACCGGCGAGGTCGTGAGCGCGGAAGAACTCGGCGGCGCCGACGTGCACTCGCGGCAGTCCGGCGTCACCGACCATTATGCGCAGAACGACGCTCACGCCATCGGGATCGCACGCAAGATCGTCGGCACGCTCAAACCGCCGGCGCGCGCGGCGCTGAACATGCGCGCGCCGCGCGAGCCGCTGTTCGCGGCCGAGGAGATCTACGGCGTGGTGCCGGCCGACGGGCGCAAGCCGTTCGACGTGCACGACATCATCGCGCGGATCGTCGACGGCTCCGAGTTCGACGAGTTCAAGAAGCTCTACGGACAGACGCTGGTGTGCGGCTTCGCCCACATCTGGGGCTATCCGGTCGGCATCATCGCCAACAACGGCATCCTGTTCAGCGAAAGCTCGCTGAAGGGCGCGCACTTCATCGAACTGTGCTGCCAGCGTGGCATTCCGCTGGTGTTTTTGCAGAACATCACGGGCTTCATGGTCGGCAAGAAGTACGAGGCCGGCGGCATCGCCCGCGACGGCGCCAAGCTGGTGACGGCGGTCGCGACCGCCGGCGTGCCGAAATTCACGGTGGTGATCGGCGGCTCCTATGGCGCCGGCAATTACGGCATGTGCGGGCGGGCGTACTCGCCGCGGTTCTTGTGGATGTGGCCGAACGCACGCGTCTCGGTGATGGGCGGCGAGCAGGCGGCGATGGTGCTGAGTACGCTGCGGCGGGAGAATATCGAGGCCAAGGGCGGCACCTGGTCGGTCGAGGAAGAGCGCGAGTTCCAGGCCCCGATCCGCGCCCAGTACGAGCATCAGGGCAACCCGTACTACGCCACCGCAAGGTTATGGGACGACGGCGTGATCGATCCCGCCGATACGCGGCTGGTGCTGGGACTGGGGCTCTCGGCGGCATCCAACGCGCCGATCGAACCCACGAAATTCGGCCTGTTCAGGATGTGACGATGGCCAAAAGCACGCACAAGACTCCCCACTATCGCCGTTTCCAGACGCTTCTGATCGCCAACCGCGGCGAGATCGCCTGCCGCGTCATCCGAACCGCAAAGGCCATGGGGCTGCGCACGGTCGCGGTCTACTCGGAAGCCGATCGCGACGCGCTCCATGTCAGCATGGCGGATCAGGCCGTGTTGCTGGGCCCGGCGCGGGCGCGTGACAGCTATCTCGACATCACCAAGGTGATCGAGGCCGCGCGCAAGAGCGGCGCGGAGGCCGTCCATCCCGGTTACGGTTTCCTGTCGGAAAACGCCGCGTTCGCACAGGCCTGCGCCGACGCTGGACTGGTGTTCGTCGGTCCGACCGCCGAGATGATGACCGCGATGGGGTCGAAGTCCGGTTCCAAGGCGCTGATGGAGAGGGCGGGGGTGCCGCTGGTGCCCGGCTATCACGGCGAGGCGCAGGACGAGGCGACGCTGCAGTCGGCCGCCGACCGGATCGGCTATCCGGTGCTGGTCAAGGCCTCGGCCGGCGGCGGCGGGCGCGGCATGCGGATCGTGCGCTCGGCGCCCGAACTCGCGCCGGCGATCGTCAGCGCCAAGCGCGAGGCCAAGGCGGCGTTCGGCGACGAGCGGATGCTGATCGAGAAGTATGTCGACAATCCCCGGCACATCGAGGTGCAGGTGATCGGCGACACCCACGGCAACCTGCTGTCGCTGTTCGAGCGCGAATGCACGCTGCAGCGCCGCCACCAGAAGGTTATCGAGGAAGCGCCGTCGCCGACGCTCGATGCCGAGCAACGCGAAAAGGTCTGCGCCGCCGCGCGCAAGGCGGCGGGCGCGGTGAACTATGTCGGTGCCGGGACCATCGAGTTCGTGTCCGACGGCAAGGAGGTGTTCTTCATCGAGATGAACACACGTCTGCAGGTCGAGCATCCCGTCACTGAACTCATCACCGGCGTCGACCTGGTCGAATGGCAGTTGCGCGTCGCCTTCGGCGAGGCGCTGCCGTTGAAACAGGATCAGATCAAATTGAACGGCCACGCCATCGAGGCGCGGGTCTATGCGGAGAATCCGACCAAGAACTTCATGCCCTCGGTCGGCCGCGTCAGGACATGGCATACGCCGCCGGAGGCCGACGGGCTGCGCATCGACGCCGGCTATCGCGCGGGCGATACGGTCTCGCCGCACTACGATGCGATGCTTGCGAAGGTGATCGCGTGGGCCCCGACCCGCGCCGCCGCCATCAGTCGCCTCAACCGCGGACTGGAAGAGACCGACGTTCGCGGCGTCGTCACCAACATTCCGTTCCTGTCGGCGCTGATCACCCATCCGGACGTCGGCGCGAACAGGATCGACACCGGCTTCATCGAGCGCCATCTGGCCGACCTCACGGCCGGAGCGGGCAGCCCCGGTACGTTCGAGATCGCCGGGGCCGTCGCGGCGATCCTGCGCGACGAAGAACGTGGCGTGACGGGCGATCGAGCGTCACCCTGGCGCGCGTCGGGATGGATGCCCGTCGGCCGGCGCAAACGGTCGTTCACCTTCCGGCAGGGTGCGGACGAGCACAAGGCAACGCTGGTCTACGGCGGAGGCGCAACCCGGATTGCGATCGGCAAGAGCGAGCATGCGTTCGCCTGGGAGAACGATGACGAAGGCGGCATCTCGCTGTCGCTCGACGGCCTGCGAAGCCATGTCACCTCGGTCATCGAAGGACGAGAACTCTATCTGCGCACAAGCAACGGGCGCTTCGACCTGCATTGGGTCGATCCGTTCGGCGGCGGCGACGAGGAGCAGACCGGCGAGGACCGCATCGTCGCGCCGCTGCCCGGAACGGTGGTCGCGTTGCTGGCGAGCGAAGGCGCGACGCTGGCCAAGGGCGACGCCATCCTCACGCTCGAAGTCATGAAGATGGAGCAGACCCTGCGCGCGCCCTTCGCGGGCGTGCTGAAGGCCATCAAGTGCAAGGTCGGCGATATCGTCCAGGAAGGTGCCGAGCTCGCCGAGGTCGAACCCTCCGCGAGCTGATTGACGGCGCTGTCCCTGCGATGTCAGGGGCTTCGGTCCGGCCCCATCAGGAAATCGGGCAGCCCGGTGGCGATGTGCGGAAAGACGCACAGCAGCACCACGGCCGCCATCATCAATAGCACGAACGGCAACGTGCCCCAGATCACCTCGCTGAGCGAGACGTCCGGCGCGACGTTGCGGATCACGAAGATGTTCAGCCCGACCGGCGGGTGAATCAGTCCCATCTCCATCACGATGGTCATGACGATACCGAACCAGATGATGTCGAAGCCTGCGGCGCGCAGCGGCGGCAGGATGATGGGCGCGGTCATCAGGATGATCGAGACCGGCGGCAGGAAAAACCCGAGCACCACCACCAGCACGAGGATTGCCGCGAGCAACTCCCAGCGCGGCAAGTGCATCGCCACGATGGACTCCGCGGCCGACTGCGAGATGTGCAGGTAGCTCATCACGTAGGAATACAGCAGCGACATGCCGATGATCATCATCAGCATGGTGGACTCGCGAATGGTCGACTTCAGGATCGGGGCCAGATCCGTGGGCCTCCACACGCCGTAAATCAGCGCGATCAGGAACAGCGCCAGCAGGCCGCCGAGCCCCGCGGTCTCCGACGGTGTGGCGTAGCCGCCGTAAAGCGCGATCATGACGCCGGTCAGCAGCAGCACGAACGGCAGCACGCGCGGCAGCGCGCCGAAGCGCTCGGCCATGGTGAAGTCATCGCGGGTCAGGATCGCCGAACGTGTTCCGTCGACCTCATACGCCACCTTTGCGGCGGCGTATTCGCGGCGGAAGCGCATCACCGCGTACCCGCCGAACAGGGTCACCAGCAAGAGCCCCGGCCCAATTCCCGCGAGAAACAGACGCCCGAGCGATTTTTCCGCGGCAACCGCAAACAGGATCATGGTGATCGACGGCGGCAGGAGGATGCCGAGGGTGCCGCCGGCGGCGATGATGCCGGCCGCGAACCCGCCGGAATAGCCGCGCTTGCGCATCTCGGGAATGCCGGCGGAGCCGATCGCCGAACAGGTGGCGGGCGATGAGCCGGCCATGGCGGCAAACAGCGCGCAGGCGAATACGTTGGCGACTCCGAGGCCGCCGGGAATTCGATGCAGCCACACATGCAGCGCCGAGTAGAGGTCCTGGCCCGCGCGCGACTTGCCGATTGCAGCCCCCTTGAGAATGAACAGGGGAATCGACAGCAGCGTGATCGATGCCATCTCCTCATAGACGTTCTGCGTGACCGTATCGAGAGAGGCGCCCGGCATGTAGATCGCCATGAAGACAACGGCGACAGCGCCGAGCGCGAAGGCGATCGGCATTCCCGAGAACATGACGACGAGAGTCGCGATGGCGTAGCTGACGCCGATACCGAATACGGTCATGAATGGCTTCGCCTGGTCAGCGCGGCAAGGATTTGCATGAAGATCTGGACGCAGAGCAGCGTCATGCCGAGAGCCATCAGGCCGTAGGGAATGGCCAGCGGCGGCGCCCAAATCGAGTCGGTGACCTCTCCATTGACCCAGGCTTCATGCGTCAGTGTCCAGGATTTCCAGGCAAAGAATGCACAAAACAGGAAGCTGGCAATGTCGACGAGCAACAGTCGCATTCGGTTGACGGCGGGCGACAGCAATCCGACGAAAGCCTCGATCCCGATATGTCCGCGCTGACCCTGAACGAACGCGGACGTCATGAAGGTCACGCCGACCAGCAGAAACACGGATGCTTCGTCCTGCCAGTACGTCGGACTGTTGAAGAGAAAGCGCACCAGGACGCTGTAGCTCAGGACACCCGCCGCGAGCACCATGGCGACCGATGCGACCGCGAGAATGACCGTGTTGCAGACGTCGAGGCAACGCGCAAGCGCCGCAACGGGTGCCGGACCCGTCGCGTCGCCTGCAAGCGGCTCGTGCTCCTGAAGTGCGCCGTGCATTACGCCTGAATGGCTTCCGCGAGCTTCAACAGCTTGGCGGAGGTCTCGGTCTTGGCGGCGTATTCCTTCCAGGCAGTATCGCGCGCGATATCCCGCCACTTGCCGACCACCGCGGCGTCCATGGTGCTGACCTTCGCGCCGGCCTTCTTGTAGACGTCAACAACCCGAACGTCGTCGTCCTGCGCTCCCTTCTTGCCGAACGCCTCGAGTTCGGCGCCGACGGCGACGAGGATGTCCTGGTGCTTCTTCGGCAGCTTGTCGAACACCGCCTTCGACATCATCAGCGGCTCGCACATGAACCAGTAGGAGTGACCGCCGCCGGACGTCAGGTTTTTCGAGACCTCCTCCAGCCGGAACGAGATCAGGCTGGTGGACGAGGTGATGCCGGCGTCGCAGGCGCCGGTCTGCATCGCCGCATAGATTTCATTGGAGGCAACGGACAGCACCGCGGCGCCGGCCTTCTGCAGCACCATGTCCATCTCGCGCGAGCCGCCGCGAACCTTGAGGCCCTTGGCATCCTCGGGCGCCACGATCGCCTTCTCCCGGCTGGCGACGCCGCCCGCCTGCCAGACCCAGGTCAGCAAAATGATGCCCTTGTCGGCGAGAAGGTCGGTCATCGCCTTGCCGACCGGCGCATCCTTCCATTTCAGACCCTGCTCATAGGTGGTGACAAGGCCCGGCATGAGTCCGATGTTGGTTTCCGGCACCTCGCCCCCCGCATAGGGCATCGGGTAGAGGCTGATATCGAGCGCGCCCTTGCGCATCGCCGAGAACTGCGCCTTGGTCTTCATCAGCGACGAGCCGGGATACACCTCGGCGGCGAGCTCGCCGCCGCTGCGCTTGGCGATTTCCTGCGCAAACATCCGGCACAGACGGTCGCGGAAGTCGCCCTTGTCGATGGTCCCGCCAGGAAACTGGTGCGAGATCTTCAGCGTGGTCGCAGCCTCCGCCGGACCGAACCGCAAAATCGCGGGGGCGGCTATTGCGGATGCAAGTATGTGGCGACGTGTAATCATCGTTTCCTCCAGGAGACATTTATCGTTTGGAAATCGCGGCCAGCAAAGGCTGGTCTTCATGCTCTCTTTAGCCGACTTTCACCAGTAGGCGAAAGTCGGAACGGCGCCACCAGCCGGGATTGAAATCGTTGCATTGCACAACGGCATGTCGGCGGTCGACGGCATCTGCGTGCGGCAACGCCTCCTGCTCGAAGTCGTGATCGGGAATCGTAACAAACCGGCCCATGCGGTCGTAGAGAGTCGTGGCGGCGAGATGGCCGCGACCGACATACAGCTTAGGGAAGGACGATTTCATGACCAAGACGACTCGCCTCGCGCTCGGAATTTCCACCGCCGTTCTGGCGTTGGGTCTGACATTCGCGCCGGCCGCCTTTGCGCAGGACAAGATGAGCAAGGATGACGGCATGAAGAAGGAGAGCATGTCCAAAAACAGCATGAAGAAGCACGACACCATGTCACACGATTCGATGTCGAAGAGCTCCATGGCCAAGGACAAGATGTCGAAGGATACGATGAAGAAATAGGCGGGGCGAAAGCTGCCGGGCTGGCGAACCGCAAGCAGATCCGCCCGCCTGGCAGGATGCCCGTCGCCCGCCCGCCGTTTCTGAGCCACAGGAGGAGTGGCAGGTGGTGGTCTACTTCTTCCGCTTCTTGCGGGCGGCGTAACGCGCATCCCGCGCAGCCTTGCGTTCGGCTTCAAGCGCGGCCTCGGCTGCCGCCGCCGCTTCCTTCTCGCGGGCGAGTTGTGTTGCGGCCGCCGCCGCGACCTCCGCTTCGCGCGCCTTTTTTGCAGCCTTCTCTGCTTCGCGCGCCTGGCGGGTTTTTTCGCGCGCTTCAGCCTGCGCCTGCCGTTCGGCCCGCCGTTTCAGCACGGCAGGATCGTCGGGACCGGGCTGGGCACGAAACTTGTCGAGCAGGTTTTTCCGCGCATCGAGCGCCGCCTTCTGGCGGTCGGCGAAACCGGGCTCCTTAAATCCAGCCATCAATCGAGACCTGTTGCTTGCATCGGCTTGTCGTTAGGCGCGGGCTTATAGCAGCTTCGCGCGCGCGTCAAAAACGAGCTGTAGGATCTCGGCAAGAAATTTTCAGCCTGTGGAACAAACCTTGCATCAATCCCTTAACGGATGGATGCATATGACGTCCGCGCGAGGTGGTTCATGCGTATCGTTCTGGTGGCGTTGCTTGTGCTGGCGGGGGCTGACGTGGCATCCGCCCAGACAGTTCTGAAGTCCGAGCCGCTGTTCCTTGCTCCCTACGAGGTCGTCCACGTTCATGACCTCTCGTGTCCGGGAGGGGTCCGAAAGGTGGTCGGGGCGATGCGTGGCCTGCACCGCAAGCGAACCTGCCTGCCGGCGCCGGAAGAACAGGCCTCGCGCGTCGACGCGACGCCGTAAGGCCTTCCGCCGATTTCGGAGCGGCCGAACCTTGCGAAGGGAAGTTGGATTGGCCGATCGGATCGACCGGCGCTGGTTGCGCTCAGGCCACCAGCCAGGGGCCGCCGTTGTGATCCTGAAATACCGAATCCATCTCGGCATCGAGATCGACGATGACGGCTTCGATAGCCGCGATGGCGTTCTGAATGGCGGCGATGTCGGCGATCTGCTGGGGCGTAACCGGGGATTTGCGGCCCATCAACGTAACAATCATGTCGCGACGTTGCTCTTTCAGTTGAACAAGCGGCAGTCCGTGGTCTTCAAAATAGGCGCTCATGGCGAAAGCTCCCGCTGGCCGAATGGACGCCTGGGGAAGGCGAACTTCGGATTCGGGACATTAGCAGGGAGCTCCTGAAACAAAATTACAAAGATATCTAAAATTGCGCGCAGACAGATGTGCGACCGCAGTCGAGTGGCGATCCCGGCAGGATTCGAACCTGCAACCCGCGGAGTAGAAATCCGCTACTCTATCCAGTTGAGCTACGGGACCGTCGCGGACCTTCCATAACACCGGAAACAGGAAAAATCCTACCTCTGCCCGCAAGATTGCCCGAACCATTCGAGATGACCCGACGACCCAAGCGAAGCAGCGGTTCGATTCCGGGCCGTTGCTCCCGGTAACGGCCGCCGTTTCGGCGGCTGCGGAATTCGGTCACGGCATTTCCCATGCGGCTTTTATCCGGTATCGGAAGGTCCCCGGAAAGAGGTCATGAGTCCGTCACCTTTCCGCGCATTTCTACATCTCGGGCAGCCTTGATTTCGGGCAATCTTGGCCTGCGCAGGGAGTCGTCCATGACCGGTTTGGTTCGCGCCGTCACGTTCTGCGCCATGCTTGTAGTCGGCCTTACAGCGGCACAGGCCGCCGACAAGGCTTTCCGGCGCGACGATCTGGCGGATTCCGCCATCAAGCTGGAAGCGCAGATCAAGCAGGAGGCGGGGCCGGTCACCAAGTCGGCGCAGTCGCTGCGAACCGATGCCGACTTGGCGTTCAAGCGCTCGGACTTTCGTGGTGGGTTGCAAATCCTTGGCCAGATAGCTGCGGTCGCGCCCGACGACAGCCGCAACTGGCTCTGGCTGGCCCGCACGATCTTCCAGATCAAGCCCGCGACCGCCAAGGAGCAGACGTTCCTGCTGGAGCGCGCCTCCACGGCCGCCTACATCGCCTATCAGAGCGCCCGCAATCCCCAGGAGGAGGCCGATGCCCTGGCGGTCCTGGGCCGGGCCTTCTCCGAACGCAAGCTATGGCGTCCGGCGCTGGATGCATTGCGGCTCTCGCTCGACCAGCGCGAGGTCGCCGACGTCCGCGCCCAATATGAAAAGATGCGCGACGACCACGGTTTCCGGCTGCTCGATTACACCGTGGATTCGGACTCTGCCTCGCCACGCGCCTGTTTCCAGTTCTCGGAAGAGTTGGCCAAACGGACCGATTTTTCGCCGTTCGTGGCGCTTGATGGCGTCGACAAGCCCGCGCTGTCGTCCGAGGACAAACAGCTCTGCGTCGAAGGTTTGAAGCACGGCGATCACTACGCCATCAACCTGCGGGCCGGATTGCCCTCCACGGTCAGGGAGGGGCTGCCGAAGTCGGCCGAGTTCAATATCTACGTCCGCGACCGCAAGCCGTTCGTCCGCTTCACCGGACGCGCCTACGTGCTGCCGCGGACAGGCCAGCGCGGCATTCCGCTGGTCAGCGTCAATACCCAGGCGGTATCGGTACAAGTATTCCGGATCGGTGACCGCAACCTGATCAACACGGTGATTGACAGCGACTTCCAGAAATCGCTCAGCGGCTATCAGCTTTCCGATCTCGGTGGCGAGCGCGGGGTCAAGGTGTGGTCGGGCGAGATCGCGACCGCGTCCACCCTCAATACCGAGGTGACGACCGCGTTCCCGGTCGATCAGGCGCTCGGCGCCCTGCAGCCCGGCGTGTATGTGATGACCGCCACCGCCAAGGGAGCGGGAGCCGCCAGCGACGAGGATTCCGGCTCGCTGGCGACGCAATGGTTCATCGTGTCCGATCTCGGATTGACGGCTTATTCCGGGAATGACGGCATCCATGTGTTCGTCAATTCGCTGGCAACGACCGATCCTGTGGGCAAGGCCGAAGTCCGGTTGATCGCGCGCAACAACGAAATCCTTGCGACCAAAACGACCGATGAGGCGGGCCATGTGGTGTTCGAGGCGGGGCTGGCGCGCGGCGAGGGCGGGTTGTCGCCGGCACTTCTGACCGTCACCCGGGACAAGGCCGACTATGCCTTCCTCAGCCTCAAGACGACGGCATTCGATCTGACTGATCGCGGCGTCTCCGGCCGCGCCGTGCCGACGGGCGCCGACGCTTTCGTCTATGCCGAACGCGGCGTCTATCGGTCCGGCGAGACCGTTTATCTGACGGCGCTGCTGCGCGACGGGCAGGGCAACGCCATGACCGGCGCGCCGCTGACCTTGGTCGTCGAGCGTCCGGACGGTGTCGAATTCCGCCGCGCCGTGCTGCCGGATCAGGGAGCCGGAGGCCGCAGCCTGGCGGTGCCGCTGAACTCCGCGGTCCCGACCGGCACCTGGCGGGTCCGGGCCTTCACCGATCCGAAGGGCGTCTCAGTCGGTGAAACCACCTTCATGGTCGAGGACTACGTTCCGGATCGGATCGAGTTCGATTTATCCAGCAAAGCCAAGGCTATCAAGGCGGGCTCTCCAGTAGAGCTGAAAGTTGACGGCCATTTCCTCTATGGCGCACCGGCGTCGGGTCTTCAGATCGAGGGCGACATGCTGGTGGCGCCTGCCGCCGAGCGGCCGGGTTATCCGGGCTATCAGTTCGGCGTTGCCGACGAAGAGACCACCAGCAACGAGCGGACCCCCATCGAGGATCTGCCCGAGTCCGATGCCAACGGCGTGGCGACGTTCCCGGTGAGCCTTCCCCAGCCGCCGGCATCGAGCCGGCCGCAGGAAGCTCAGATCTTCATCCGCATGGCGGAGGCCGGCGGGCGGGCCGTCGAGCGCAAACTCGTGCTGCCGGTGATGCCGGACGCCGCCATGATCGGCGTCAAGCCGCTGTTCGCGGACAAGAACGTCGCCGAGGGCGACAAGGCCAAATTTGATGTGGCGTTCGTCGCGCCGGATGGCACCGCACAGGCGCGCGACGGCCTGCGCTACGAACTGCTCAAGCTCGAGACCCGTTACCAGTGGTATCGCCAAGGCGGGTCGTGGGAGTTCGAACCGGTCAAGTCCACGCGGCGGGTTGCCGACGGCGATCTGACGGTGGCGGCCGACAAACCGTCCCGCATCGAATTCTCTCCGCAGCCGGGCCGCTACCGGCTCGACGTCAAATCCGCCGACCCGAACGGGCCGCTGACGTCGGTGCAGTTCGATGTCGGCTGGTATTCGGACGGCAGCGCCGACACGCCTGATCTTCTGGAAACCTCCATCGACAAGCCGGACTATCGGTCCGGCGACACCATGATCGTGTCGGTCAATGCCCGCACGGCCGGCAAGCTGACGATCAATGTTCTCGGCGACCGTTTGCTGACCACGCAGACCACCGATGTCAAGGAAGGCACCTCGCAGGTGAAAATCCCGATCGGCAGGGATTGGGGAACGGGGGCCTATGTGGTGGCAACGCTGCGACGGCCACTCGACGTCGCGGCGCAGCGCATGCCGGGCCGTGCCATCGGATTGAAGTGGTTCGGCATCGACCGCAAACCGCGCACGCTGGCCGTCAGCCTGTCCCCGCCGGCATTGGTGCGTCCGTCGACGACGCTGAAGCTGCCGGTGAAGGTCGATGGGCTCAGTCCGGGCGAAGATGCGAAGATCGTCGTCGCCGCGGTCGACGTCGGGATCCTCAATCTCACCAACTACAAGCCGCCCGCGCCGGACGACTATTATCTCGGCCAGCGCCGCCTGACCGCTGAAATTCGCGATCTTTACGGCCAGTTGATCGACGGCATGCAGGGCACGCGCGGCCAGTTGCGCACTGGCGGCGATTCCGCAGGCGCCGAACTGCAAGGCAGCCCGCCGACCCAGAAGCCGCTCGCGCTCTATTCCGGCATCGTGACGGTAGCCGCAGACGGCACGGCCGAGGTCGACTTCGACATTCCCGAATTCGCCGGCACGGCGCGGGTGATGGCCGTGGCATGGAGTGCAACCAAGGTCGGCCGCGCGACCGTCGATGTCACGGTGCGCGATCCCGTCGTTCTGACCGCCACGTTGCCGCGCTTCCTGCTGACCGGCGATCACGGAACGATGAACTTCGAACTCGATAACGTCGAGGGCGCAGCCGGTGAGTATAGCCTCAACGTCAAGACATCGGGGCCGGTCAAGCTCGGCGGCGACGCCACAACCAAAATGACGCTCGCCGCCAAGCAGAGACGCTCGACCTCGCTCGCGCTCGATGCCAGCGGCGGAGCGGGACCCGCGCAGGTTGATGTCGACATCGCCGGGCCGAACGGCCTGACGCTTGCGCGCCACTATACGTTCGACGTCAAGCCGGCCACTCAGATCCTGGCGCGCCGGTCGGTCCGGACCCTGGCCAAGGGCGAAAGTCTGACGCTGACCTCCGATATGTTCACTGACCTTGTGCCGGGAACCGGCAGCGTCTCGATGTCAGCCGGTCTCTCCACTGCACTTGATGCCGCGACCGTATTGAAGGCGCTCGACCGCTATCCCTTCGGCTGCTCCGAGCAGATCACGAGCCGGGCCATGCCGCTGCTGTATGTCAACGATCTCGCGGCCGGCGCGCATCTTGCGATGGACACCAGCATCGACGACCGCATCAAGACGTCGATCGACCGCCTGCTGGCCCGGCAGGGTTCGAACGGATCGTTCGGCTTGTGGTCGGTGGGCGGTGAAGATGCCTGGCTCGACGCCTACGTCACGGATTTTCTGACCCGTGCGCGAGAAAAAGGTTTCGCGGTCCCGGACAGCCTGTTCAAGAGCGCGCTCGATCGCGTTCGCAACTCGGTCGTGAACGCCGATGAGCCGGACAAGGATGGCGGGGGCAATCTGGCTTATGGCCTGTATGTCCTCGCCAAGAACGGCGCCGCACCGGTCGGTGACCTGCGTTACCTCGCGGACACCAAGCTGGACAAGCTGGCAACGCCGATCACGAAAGCGCAACTCGCGGCGGCGCTCGCGCTGGTCGGAGATCGCGCCCGGGCGGAGCGTGTCTATGCAGCCGCGACCGAAAGCCTGTCTCCGAAGCCCGTGATTGAATTCGGCCGCGCCGATTATGGCTCGGCCTTGCGCGACGCCGCCGCTCTGGTCTCGCTGGCGGGCGAAGGCAACGCGCCTCGTGCGACCTTGACCCAGGCGGTCCAGCGCGTCGAGGCCGCGCGCGGACTGACGCCCTATACCTCGACGCAGGAGAATGCCTGGCTCGTCCTCGCAGCCCGCGCGCTCTCCAAGGAAACCATGGCGCTCGATATAAACGGTTCCCCGGTCAGGACGGCGCTCTATCGCAGCTACAAGGCGTCTGAAATGGCCGCTCAGCCGATCAAGATCACAAATACCGGCGACGCGCCGGTCCAAGCGGTGATTTCGGTATCGGGCTCTCCGCTCACGGCGGAACCCGCTGCCGCCAACGGGTTCAAGATCGAGCGAAACTATTTTACGCTGGACGGCAAGCCGGCGAATCCCGCGCAGGCGACACAGAACGACCGGTTTGCGGTCGTATTGACGATTACAGAGGCCAAGCCGGAGTTCGGACACATCATGGTCGCCGATTATCTGCCGGCCGGCTTCGAGATCGACAATCCGCATCTGGTATCGTCCGGCGATGCCGGAACATTGGACTGGATCGACAATGGCGTGGAGCCGGTGAACACCGAGTTCCGCGACGACCGCTTCACGGCGGCGATCGACCGGGCGGCCAACGACAAGGCGGTGTTCACCGTGGCCTATGTCGTGCGCGCGGTGTCGCCCGGCAAATACGTGCTGCCGCAGGCTTATGTGGAGGATATGTACAATCCATCACGGTTCGGACGCACGAGCACCGGCGCCATCGAGGTGCGACCCGCGAAATGACCGCATCGGAAGCCATGGCAACCGCAGCACCGCGCCAGCGCTGGCGGCGCGTCAGGCTGGCTGTTGGTTTCCTCGCGGTCATCGCCGCGCTTGTCGTGGGTGGGCTGGCGATCTGGA
>DASZVY010000060.1:0-89414 GCA_035546855.1 Nitrobacter sp.
CTGAAATCGCAGCGCACAAAACTTGCGGCGGAACTGCGCGGCATCACGCGCGCGTCGGGGAACAAGCTCCTCATCGCCAACGACGCCGATCTTGCCGCACGCCTCGGCGCGGACGGGATTCATCTTTCGGAAGATCGTGCAGGACAGGCGTTCCACTGGCGTGCGTTACATCCCCGCTGGATCATCACCGCGGCGGCGCACAACGCACGCACGACATGTCTGCCCGCGCTGGACGCCGTGTTTCTCAGCCCGGTCTTCGCCACGCAAAGCCATCCGGAACGTGTGCCGCTTGGCGGGATAATGCTCCGCTGCATAGCCATGCTCGCACGCGCGCCCGTTTATGCCTTGGGTGGTATTGATGATCGGACCGTTGCCCGGCTCATGGACGCCCCTCTGATCGGCCTTGCCGCAATCGGTGGCCTTTCGGCAGCCGGCCACCAGCGGCGATCACCCATGCCTGCCACCGACCTTAAACCTCCGCAACGAATGTCCGGATTTGTTAAGTCCCTATAATTAAAGCCGAACCCCTTACGACGGGCGGAACCAGCCAAGTTGCACGGCCCGAAACGGGCCAGTATAAGCGCCCGGGGTTCCGATGGCCGCTGGCCACCATAAGGGTTTGAAATGATTATGCGTGTTCCAGCCATCCTTCTCTGCGCCCTGCTCCTGGCGTCCTGCGGCTCTTCCTCGGATGACGCGGACATGCCCGATACGAGCACCGGCTCTACGGCGATTTCCGGCGGCCGCGCGATGGGGGTGAACTCCTATCTGTGGCATGCCACGCTCGACACGCTGTCTTTCATGCCGCTGCAATCGGCCGATCCGTTCGGCGGCGTGATCATCACCAACTGGTATTCCGATCCGGCGAATCCGAACGAGCGCATGCGCGTGACGGTCTATATTCTGGACCGCCGCCTGCGCGCCGACGGCATCAAGATCTCCGTCTTCCGCCAGACCCGTTCCGCTGATGGTTGGGTGGACGCGCAGGTCAATCCCGACACCGCCAACAAGCTGGAAGACGCGATCCTCGTCCGGGCGCGCGAACTTCGACTTGCGACCGCCCCCCAAGACTAATCTATTCGCGCTGTAAGCCTTTTCGCGCCGCCGGCTTCAGCGAGAGCGAAGGCGGCGCAAGAGGAAATTGCACATGGCGCGCTACAACGCCAAGGAATCGGAACAGCACTGGCAGCGGGAATGGGAAACCCGCCAGAGCTTCGCCGCAGCCAACGATTCCACCAAGCCCAAAGCCTATGTGCTGGAGATGTTCCCCTATCCGTCGGGGCGCATCCACATGGGGCATGTGCGCAACTACACGATGGGCGACGTGGTCGCCCGCTACATGCGCGCCCGCGGCAACAACGTCCTGCACCCGATGGGCTGGGACGCCTTCGGCCTGCCCGCCGAGAACGCGGCGATGCAGAACCGCATCAACCCGAAGGAATGGACCTACGCCAATATCGCTGCGATGCGGGCGCAACTCAAGACCATGGGCCTTTCGCTCGACTGGAGCCGCGAATTCGCGACCTGCGACGAAGACTACTACGCCCAGCAGCAGAAGCTCTTCCTCGACATGCTGGCGAAGGACCTCGCCTTCCGCCGCAAGTCGAAGGTGAACTGGGACCCGGTCGACCACACCGTGCTCGCCAACGAGCAGGTGATCGACGGCCGCGGCTGGCGCTCGGGCGCGATCGTCGAGCAGCGCGAACTGACGCAATGGTTCTTCCGCATCAGCGCCTATGCCGACGAGCTGCTGACCGCGCTCGACGGTCTCGACCGCTGGCCGGACAAGGTGCGCATCATGCAGCGCAACTGGATCGGCAAATCCGAAGGTCTTCATTTCGAGTTCAGCCTGATCGGTGCGCCCGGGGGCTTCGAAAAACTGCCGGTGTTCACCACCCGCCCCGACACAATGTACGGCCCGACGTTCGCGGCGGTCTCGCCGGATCATCCGCTCGCCAAGGCGCTGGCGGAGAAAGATCCGAAGGCCGCCGCCTTCATCGAGGAATGCCACCGGATCGGCACATCGCAGGCCGACATCGATACGGCGGAGAAACTCGGCTACGACACCGGGATCAAGGCGCAGCATCCCGGCGACGCGTCGATCAGGCTGCCGCTCTATATCGCCAACTTCGTGCTGATGGACTACGGCACCGGCGCGATCATCGGCTGCCCCGCGCACGACCAGCGCGACCTCGACTTCGCCCGCAAGTATGGCCTGCCCGTCATCGACGTGTTCGTGCCGCTCGCAACCGGCGAGCGCGTCACCGACGTCGCCTTCGTGCCGCCAAAAACCGATACCGTGCGCTACGTTCAGTGGGCGGGCAAGCCGGGCGTGATGACCTGCGAGGAGGCGATGAAGCGCTCGCTTGCGATGTTCGAGCGCGAGGGTTGGGGCCGCCGCGAAGTCAATTTCCGCCTGCGCGACTGGGGCATCTCGCGCCAGCGCTACTGGGGTTGCCCGATTCCGGTCATTCACTGCGCCAGATGCGACGTCGTGCCGGTGCCGGACCAGGACCTGCCGGTCGCGCTGCCGGACGATGTGACGTTCGACAAGCCGGGCAACGCGCTCGACCATCATCCGACCTGGAAGTACGTGAAGTGCCCGCAGTGCGGCGGCGATGCGCGGCGCGAGACCGATACCATGGACACCTTCGTGGATTCGTCGTGGTACTTCGCGCGCTTCACCGATCCGTGGAACGACACCGCGCCGACGACGCCTGCCGTGGTCAACCGGATGATGCCGGTCGATCAGTACATCGGCGGCGTCGAACACGCGATCCTGCACCTGCTCTATTCGCGCTTCTTCACGCGCGCCATGAAGGCCACCGGCCATATCGCCATGGACGAGCCGTTCAAGGGCATGTTCACGCAGGGCATGGTGGTGCACGAGACCTACCGCAAGGCGGACGGCGGCTATGCCTCGCCGGCAGAGATCAACATCGCGGTCGACGGCAGTAGCCGTCGCGCCACGCTGATCGATGGCGGCGCCGAGGTGACGATCGGATCGATCGAGAAGATGTCGAAGTCCAAGCGCAACACTGTGGACCCCGACGACATCATCGGCACCTATGGCGCCGATACCGCGCGCTGGTTCATGCTGTCGGATTCGCCGCCGGACCGCGACGTGATCTGGAGCGAGGAAGGCGTCAAGGGCGCGTCGCGCTTCATGCAGCGGCTGTGGCGGCTGGTGAACGATTCGGCGGCCGTCGCCAAATCGGCGCCGGCGGCGCGGCCCGCGACGTTCGGGGCTGACGCCCTGAAATTGCGCAAGGCCACCCACGGCGCGCTCGACAAGGTCTTGAGCGGAATCGAACGGCTGCACTTCAACGTCTGCCTGGCGCATATCCGCGAATTCGCCAACGCGCTGGGCGATGTGCTGACCCGGCACGCCACGGCGGCTCCCGACCTGGCTCCCGACCTGGCTTGGGCGATCGGCGAGGCCGCGGCCGTCCTGGTCCAGCTCGTCAGTCCGATGATGCCGCACCTCGCCGAGGAATGCTGGCAGGCTCTCGGACAAAAGGGATTGGTCTCCGAGGCGCATTGGCCACAAATCGAGCGCGATTTGCTGGTCGAAGAGACCCACACGCTGCCGGTTCAGGTGAATGGGCGAAAACGGGGTGAGGTGACGGTCGCCGCCGGCGCGCAGAATCCGGAAATTGAGGCTGCCGTTTTGGCGCTCGATGCGGTAAAACAAGCGCTGGGCGGCAAGCCTGCCCGCAAGATCATCGTTGTCCCGCAAAGGATCGTGAATGTCGTTGGCTAAGGCCTGGCCGAAGCTTGGAATCGGAAGATTTGGGATCGGCGCGAAGGGCCGCCCTGACGTCGGACGAAGGGCGAGCCTTCGGATCGGCGCGCGGCTGATCGCCGTGGCCGCGCTGGGCGCGCTGACCGCGGGCTGTTTCCATCCCATGTACGCCGAGCACACCGACGGCACGCCGGGGCTTCGCGAGAAGCTGATGGGCGTCGATATTCCGCCGTTAAACTATCCGAACGCCTCGCGCGAGGCGCGGCTCGGCGTCGAAATCCGCAATGCCCTGGCGTTCAAGCTGTACGGCGGCCCGACCGGTGCGCCGCCGACCCATCAGCTCAAGATTCGCATCTCCACCAGCCGATCATCGCTGATGACGGATCCGACCACGGCGCTGCCGACCAACGAGAACTACGCGATCGACGCCACCTTTCAGCTCGTCGAGGTCGCGACCGGAAAGACCGTGCTGACCGGAAGCACCTTCGCTCACGTCTCCTACGACATCCCGGGTTCTCTGGAACGCTTCGCGCGGGCGCGCGCCTTCCGCGATGCCGAGGATCGCGCCGCACAGGAAATCGCCGAGAAACTCAATACACGCCTCGCCTCGTTCTTCAGCGCTGGCATTTGAGGCTGCCCTGCCGTGGTCGCATTGCGCGGACGGGAGATCGACGCCTTCCTCGCCCGGCCTGATCCGGCCCGACCCATCATCCTGCTTTACGGTCCCGACACTGGCCTTGTGCGCGAACGCGCGGAGGCGTTGATCGCATCCGCCGTGGACGATCCCAACGATCCGTTCTCGCTGGTTCGGCTCGACGGCGACGAACTGGCCGCCGAACCGTCGCGGCTGGTGGACGAGGCGATGACGGTGCCGCTGTTCGGCGGCCGTCGCGCCATCCGCGTCAAGGCCGGCGCCCGCAGCTTCGCCAGCGGCGTGGACACGCTGGCGGACTCCCCGATCAGGGATTGCCGCATCGTGATCGAGGCCGGCGAGTTGCGGCCGGACGCGCCGCTGCGCAAAGCCTGCGAGCGCGCGAAAACGGCGGTCGCCATCGCCTGCTATCCCGACACCGAGCGCGATCTCGCCAGACTGATCGACGACGAACTCCGGGCCTCCAACCTGAAGATCGCGCCCGACGCCCGCGCCACGCTGATGTCGCTGCTCGGCGGCGACCGGCAGGCGTCGCGCAACGAGTTGCGCAAGATCGCGCTCTATGCCCATGGGCAACGCGAGGTGACGCTGGACGACGTGATGGCGGTGGTGTCGGACGCATCGGACTTCAAGCTCGATCCGATCGTCGACGGCGCCTTCGCCGGGCAGCCCGCCACGGTCGAAACCGAATTCGCCAAAGCGATGGTGGCCGGCACTTACCCCGGTCTCATTATTTCCGCCGCGCAACGGCAAGTCGCGGCCTTGCACAAGGCGGCGCTTTTGATGGACGGCGGCGCATCCGCGTCCGGCGCGGCCGAAAGCGGATTTCCGCGGCTGCACTTTTCGCGCAAGAATGTGGTGGAAACGGCCTTGCGCAATTTCAGCGCGGCCCGCCTCGAGCAGGTGATGGATCAACTCGCAACCGCCGCGCTCGACGTGCGCCGGCAGTCGTCCCTTGCCGCCGTCATCGCCCAGCGCACGCTGATGTCGATCGCGGTGAATGCGCGGCGGCGGGGATAACTTCAACTCTCGTCATTGCGAGCCAACGGGTCGGCGCCGCAAGCGCGGTCGGGCGCGTATTCGCCGCGCCATGACGCCGCCCGATGACAGGCTCCGCGAAGCGATCCAGAACTCGAAAGCAAGAACTGGATTGCTTCGTCGCTCGCGCGCCTCGCAATGACGGAGGAGACGATTATCCCTGCCCGTCCAGCCGCCGCAAAATCTCGTCGAGCTGCTCGAGATCGCGGTAGCGGATCTGCACGACACCGCCGGGACTTTTGTGATCGACCGTCACCGCGAGGCCGAGCGCGTCGCTGACGCGCTTTTCCAGCGCGAGCGTATCGGGGTCTTTCTGCGGCTTGCCGGCGCGCGCTTTCTGCGGCTTGCGCGCCGGCACGCCCTCCTCGTGCGCCAGCGCCTCGGTCTGCCGCACGCTCAGGCCCTCCGCGACGATGCGCTTCGCAGCCCCGGAAGGATCGGGCACGCCGATCAGCGCGCGCGCATGGCCGGCCGACAGCTCGCCGGATGCGATCAGCGCCTGCACGTCGTCGGGCAGCTTCGTCAGCCGCATCATGTTGGCGACATGGCTGCGGCTCTTGCCGACAAGTTTCGCGATCTCGTCCTGGCTGTGTTTGTAATCGTTGGCGAGCGCGTGATAGCCCTGCGATTCCTCCATCGCGTTGAGGTCCTCGCGCTGCACGTTTTCGATGATCGCGAATTCCAGCGCGACGGCGTCGCTGACGTCGACCGGAACGATCGGCACCTCGTGCAGCCCCGCGAGCTGCGACGCGCGCCAGCGGCGCTCGCCGGCGATGATCTCGTAGCGATCCTGCGTGCCCTTCACCGGGCGCACCACGATCGGCTGGATCACGCCGTGCTGGCGGATCGAATCGGCGAGCTCGCCGAGCTCCGCGTCGGCGAAGGCGCGGCGCGGATTGCGCGGATTGGCTTTCAGGAATTCGATCGGCACCTTGCGCTGCGCGCGCGGGCGCTCGACATGCGCGGCCTCTCCGCCGACATCACCGATCAGACTTGCAAGACCGCGGCCCAGTCGCGAACGCGCTTCGTCGGCCATCGCCAGCTCCCTTGGATTCACCCGCGGTACTCCGGATCAAACAATCGAAATTGACGATCTTTATCGCCTATATCCGTCATTGCGAGGAGGCGCAGCCGACGAAGCAATCCAGTTCTTGCCTCGTAACTTTCTGGATTGCTTCGCCTAGCGCAAAATTCGCGATTGCGAATTTTGTCGCGGGCTCGCAATGACGAGGTTATGGTCAGCACTTGCCGATACTTCCCTAATGCGTCGTGCGCAGCTCGCGCTCGCGCTGGATCACTTCGGTCGCGAGCTTGAGATAGGCTTCGCTGCCGGTGCATTTGAGGTCGTAGACCAGCACCGGCTTGCCGTAGGACGGCGCTTCGGAAATGCGCACATTGCGCGGGATCATGGTGTCGTAGACCTTCGCGCCCATGAACTGGCGCACGTCGGCGACCACCTGGTTCGACAGGTTGTTGCGCGAATCGAACATGGTCAGCACGATGCCGTGGATCGACAGGTTCGGATTGAGCGTCGAGCGCACCTGCTCCACCGTCTGCAGCAGTTGCGACAGGCCTTCGAGCGCGAAGAACTCGCATTGCAGCGGGACAAGGATGGCATCCGACGCCGCCATGGCGTTGACGGTGAGAAGGTTGAGCGACGGCGGACAGTCGATCAGCACATAGGTGTAGTCGGTGGTCTCGGTCGCGTTGCTGTTGAGCGCCGCGATCGCGTCACGCAAACGGAAGGCGCGATCCTTGGCGGTGCCGAGTTCAAGCTCGAGGCCGGAGAGGTCCATGGTCGACGGCGCGATGTGCAGACGCGGCACGGCGGTCGCCACCACGGCCTCGCGCAGCGGCGCTTCGCCGATCAGCACGTCATAGGTCGAGACATTGCGGTTGCGCCGGTCGATGCCGAGGCCGGTCGAGGCATTGCCCTGCGGATCGAGATCGACGATCAGCACGCGCTCGCCGATCGCCGCCAGCGCCGTGCCGAGATTAATGGCCGTCGTGGTCTTGCCGACGCCGCCCTTCTGATTGGCGAGCGAAATAATGCGGGGATGCGGCGGTGGTGTGGATGTCTTATCCCCTTGATATATCTCGTCTATTACGGTCATAGCACGCCATCTTTTTACTTCGACGGAGGATCCTCCCGCCGCTCGATCCGGTCGAGCTCGACAATCCAGCCTTGCCCCCCAGTGCGGCTGGAATGGAGGCGAGGTTCGATATTCCAGTATTTAGTAGCTTCCGTCAATTCGACATCTACATCTTGACCCTTGAGAAATAAGGCTTTGGCGCCCTGTCTCACGAGCGGTTCCGCAAATTCGAGCAGCATCTGTAGCGGCGCCAGCGCGCGGGCGGTGACGCAATCCACACCGCCTGCGGACCTTTCCACATAATCCCCGATATCCATCGGATGAATGACGCCCGGCGCGCCGGTGATGCGCAAGGCTTCGCGAAGGAACGCTGCCTTCTTGGCGTTGCGCTCGACCAGATCGACCCGGGCCCCCGGGACGTCGGCCAGGGCGCAGGCCAGCACGACGCCCGGAAATCCCCCGCCGCTGCCGAGGTCGGCCCAGCGCCTCGCATCGGGCGCGAGCGCCAGAAGCTGCAGCGAATCCGCGATATGCCGGGTCCAGAGCTGCGGCAGCGTTGACGGCGCCACCAGATTGGTCTTGGCCTGCCATTGCTGCAACAGTTCGATATAGGCATCCAGCCGCGCCTCCGTTTCACGTGAAACAGGCGTCAGGGCGAGGGCTGCGGCTTTGTCAGACAAGGTCATCGCGAGCGATCGATATCGAGGGCATACCGGCGGTAAGGAAGGCGCCGATCCAGGAGGGGATAATACAGAACGTCATCGCCGGTTGGCTCAAAGCCTGCGCGGAGGAGAATCCGACCGGACGCGACATTGCCCGCGGCGTGTCCGGCTACGATACGATGCAGGCCGGCATGCTGAAAGGCGAAGTCCCTGACCAGACATGCCGCCTCCCCGGCAAATCCGCGGCCCCAGCTAGCCTGCTCCAACCAATAACCTAAAACGCCGATTCCCGAGCTGATATCGGCAACATCGGCGCAACCGAGAACCCGCCCCTCGAGGCAGACGGCAAAACGATAGGCCGTACCGGACACCCATTCGCTCTCATGCTGACGGATCCATGCCGCCGTCTCATCGGCACGCGCGGGAAATTTGGCGCGGCGCAGCCAGCGCGCAACCTCCCGGTCGGCCAGAATGGCATGGGCCGCGACAGCATCAGACTCAGCGAAGCGACGCAGGACCAGACGCCGGCCAATGAGCTGGTGGTCAAGCGGGATCGTCATCTGCAGATCATTACCCTGATACGCCGGCATCGCATGTTTCACGTGAAACAGCCCGGCCCTCGAATCCGACGTTCGGCCCGGGGTGATCCCATCGAGACCGGAATTTCTTCGCTAGGCAGTCGCCAGTTTCGCCTTCCTGGCCTCACGGCGCAGATAGGCCGCGAGAATGCCGAGCGTCGCGGGCGTCACGCCGTCGAGACGGGCCGCCTGCCCCACGGTTCGCGGCCGCGCCGCGCCGAGCTTGACCCGTGCCTCGTTGGATAGCCCCTGCACGGCATCGTAGTCGACATCCGCCAGCACGAGACTTTCGTCGCGGCGAAACGCCTCGACGTCGGCGGTCTGCCGCTTCAGATAGACGTCATACTTGGCGTCGATCTCGACATGCGTGGCAATGGCCGGGTCAACGGCCGACAGCTCTGGCCAGATCGCCGTAATCTCCGCCCATCCGATCTCCGGATAGGACAGCAGGTCAAAGGCCGAGCGCCTGACGCCGTCGCGGTTGAGCGACAGCCCGTGCTTTGCCGCTTCGTTCGGCGTCACCGAAAGCAATTTTGTCCGTTCTTTCGCGGCCTCAAGAGCTGCCATCTTGGCTCGATGACGTGTGGCGCGCCCTGCCCCGACGCAGCCGAACGCGATCCCCCGGTCGGTCAGGCGCTGGTCGGCATTGTCCGCGCGCAGCGTCAGCCGGTATTCGGCCCGCGACGTGAACATCCGATAAGGTTCGGTGATCCCCCGCGTCACCAGATCGTCGATCATGACGCCGAGATAGCCATCGGCGCGGTCGAAGATGACGGGCGCCCCGCCCCCGGCGGCCAGCGTCGCATTAAGGCCGGCGACGATTCCCTGGGCCGCCGCTTCCTCGTAGCCGGTGGTGCCGTTGATCTGGCCCGCCAGAAACAGGCCTGGCAGCCGCCGGGTCTCGAGCGTCGGCTCGAGTTCACGCGGGTCGACATGATCGTATTCGATGGCATAGCCCGGCCGGACCATGCGGACGCCTTCGAGGCCGGGAACCGTGGCCAGGATCGCGCGCTGCACGTCCTCCGGCAGCGAGGTCGAAATGCCGTTGGGGTAGACCGTGGTGTCGTCCAGACCCTCCGGCTCGAGAAAAATCTGGTGCCCGTCACGGTCGCCGAAGCGGACGATCTTGTCCTCGATCGAGGGACAATAGCGCGGGCCCGAGCTCTGGATCTGGCCGGAATACATCGGCGAGCGATGCACATTGGCCCGAATCACCTCGTGGGTCGCCGGCGTGGTCCGGGTGATGCCGCACTGGATTTGCGGCACCGTGATCCGGTCGGTCATGACGGAGAACGGCTCGGGCGGATCGTCTCCCGGCTGCATCTCCACCGCCGCCCAGTCGATGGTCGTGCCATCGAGGCGCGGCGGGGTTCCTGTCTTGAGACGGCCAAGCGTGAAGCCGATCCGCTCGAACGACGCGGACAGTCCCAGCGCGGGCGCCTCCCCGACGCGGCCCGCCGGCCAGCTCTTCTCGCCGAGGTGGATCAGGCCGCGCAAGAACGTGCCTGTCGTCACCACCACTGCGCCGGCCCGGAGCAAGCGGCCGTCAGCCATCCGCACTCCGGTCACACGATCTCCCGAGTCGATCAGCTCGTCGGCCTCTCCCTCGATCACCTCGAGACCGGCGGTTTCCCGGATCGCAGCCTGCATCGCGGCGGCATACAATTTCCGGTCGGCCTGCGCGCGGGGTCCGCGGACCGCCGGGCCCTTGCGCCGATTGAGCATCCGAAACTGGATGCCCGCGGCATCGGCCACCCGACCCATCAAACCATCCAGGGCGTCCACTTCGCGAACGAGATGGCCCTTGCCGAGGCCGCCGATGGCCGGGTTGCAGGACATCGCGCCGATGGTGGCGAAGCGATGCGTTATCAGCGCCGTCCGCGCCCCGGCGCGTGCCGCCACCGCCGCGGCCTCACAGCCGGCGTGACCGCCCCCGATAACAATAACGTCGACTGATGCCTGCATGTGGACGGCCTGCTTTTGGCCTGCGAATTCGGGGCGACTTCTAGCGCAGGATCGTCAAATCCGGAAGGTCAACTTTTCCGGTCGCTCCTCATATAAACGTTTCACGTGAAACATATAGAATGAATTAAGAAATATTACTTTCCTATACAAAATTCCCGAAAGATTGAATCAAGAACATCTTCAATATCGACCCGACCCAACAGGCGCCCCAAAGAATGAGCCGCAGACCGCAATTCCTCCGCCACCAGCTCGTCACCGTGACCGGTCAATTCTTCCGCCTTCGCAAGCGATGCTGCGGCTTGCTGCAGTATGCTGCGATGCCGCAAACGGGTCACGGCCGCCGCCTCGCCGCCGCCGAAATACCGCCCCGCGAATTCCGCCAGCGCCGTGACCAGCGCATCGACGCCGTCGCCCCGTTGGGCGGAAATCGCGAAATCAAGCCCCCGCCCCGGGTTTGCCACAACGCCGCCGGCCCCGCCATCCACATCCGCCTTGTTGCGCACACGCCAGATCGGAGCACCGTCGGCCAATGGCTGAGGTGCCTCCCCCCGCCCGCCCGGCTCTGTCACCCAAAGCACCAGGTCCGCTGCCGCCGCCCGCGCCCGCGCCCGGCGCACGCCCTCCTGCTCGATCGGATCGCTGGTCTCGCGAATGCCGGCCGTATCGATCAGCGTCAGCGGATAGCCCTCGAGATCAAGATGCACCTCGATCACATCGCGCGTCGTGCCCGCATGCGGCGACACGATCGCGGCTTCGCGCCGCGCCAGACGATTGAGCAGCGTCGACTTGCCCGCGTTCGGCGGTCCCGCGATCGCGACTGTCAGCCCGTCGCGCAGGCGTTCGCTTTGCGCCGATGCCGCAAGGGTTTCCTCGATCTGCCGTCGCAGTTCGGCGAGCTTCGCGCGCGCCGGCGCGATCAGGTCGTCCGGCACATCGTCCTCATCGACGAAATCGATTCCGGCCTCGATCAATGCCGAGACCTCGATCAGTTGTCGCCGCCAGTCGCGCGCGCGGTCACCGAGCAATCCCTGCAACTGGCGCAGTGCCTGACGCCGCTGCCGATCGGTATCGGCATGGATGAGATCGTCGAGGCCCTCGGCTTCGGTGAGATCGATCTTGCCGTTCTCGAACGCGCGCCGCGTGAATTCGCCGGGCTCCGCTGGCCGCATCTCCGCGGACGATGCAAGCGCCGCGAACAACGCATCCAGCACCGCGCGGCCGCCGTGGACCTGAAACTCGGCGACGTCTTCGCCCGTCGCGCTTTTCGGCCCGGGGAACCACAGCACCACGGCATCGTCGATCGGATCGCCCTTGCAATCACGCAATGTTGCGCGCGTGGCGACGCGCGGCGCGGGACGGCGGCCAGCCAGCGCCTCCAGCGCGCGTCCCGCCCGCGATCCCGACACTCGCACCACGGCAATCGCCGTCGGCGGCCGCCCAGACGACAGCGCGAAGATGGTTTGATCCCTCGGATGCATCGCCTATGTCTCTAGGACATTTTCCGACAGGACGGAAAGGTCCTCCCATGAGCGACGCCCCATTGCATACGAACCGGCTCGCTGGCGCGACCAGTCCCTATCTGCTGCAGCACCAGCATAATCCGGTCGACTGGTGGCCGTGGGGTCCCGAAGCGCTCGCGGAAGCGCAACGGACCAACCGCCCGATCCTGCTGTCGATCGGTTACGCCGCCTGTCACTGGTGCCATGTGATGGCGCACGAAAGTTTCGAGGACGAGGCCGTTGCCGCGGTGATGAATGAGCTGTTCGTCAACATCAAGGTCGACCGCGAGGAACGGCCCGACATCGACCAAATCTACATGAGCGCGCTGCATCATCTGGGCAAGCAGGGCGGCTGGCCGCTGACGATGTTTCTGGCGCCCGACGGCTCGCCGTTCTGGGGCGGCACTTATTTTCCAAAAACACCGCAATACGGCCGGCCGGGATTTACCGACGTGCTGCGAACGATCTCACGCATCTTTCGCGACGAGCCCGGCAAGATCGCGCAAAACCGCGACGCGCTGGTTGAAAAGCTGGCGGAGCGGGCAAGCGCGCAGGGTCAGGCGGGTCTCGGCGTCAAAGAACTCAACAACGCTGCGGTCTCGATCGCACGCGCCACCGATCCCGTTCACGGAGGCTTGCGCGGCGCGCCGAAATTCCCCCAGTGCACCATGCTGGAATTTCTCTGGCGCGCCGGCGCGCGCACCCATGACGAACGCTTCTTCATCACCACGACACTCACGCTGACGCAGATGAGCCAGGGCGGCATCTACGATCATCTCGGCGGCGGCTATGCGCGCTACTCCGTCGACGAAAGATGGCTGGTGCCGCATTTCGAGAAGATGCTCTACGACAACGCGCAGATCCTCGACCTGCTGACGCTCGACTATGCGCGCAGCCAAAACCCGCTGTTTCGCGAACGCGCCATCGAGACGGTCGCATGGCTGCGGCGGGAAATGCTGACAGGCGAGGGCGCGTTCGCTTCATCGCTCGATGCCGACTCCGAAGGCGAGGAGGGCAAGTTCTATGTCTGGTCGCTGGCCGAGATCGCGGACGTGCTCGGCACGCAGGACACCGCCGATTTCGCCGCCCGCTACGACATCACCACTGAGGGCAATTTCGAAGGCCACAATATTCCCAATCGCCTGAAAAGCCTCGATCTCGGCAATGACGATGGCGTCCACATGCGCGCGCTGCGCGAAAAGCTGCTGGCGCGGCGCGCCGGCCGCATCCGGCCGGGACTTGACGACAAGGTGCTGGCCGACTGGAACGGCCTGATGATCGCGGCGATGGCGCGGGCCGCCAGTGTGTTCGAGCAGCCGGACTGGCTGGCGATGGCGCGGCAGGCCTTCAGTTTCGTTCAGACGTCGATGACGCGCGCCGGCCGGCTCGGTCATTCCTGGCGCGACGGGCGGCTGCTCGTTCCGGCGCTCGCCTCGGACTATGCGGCGATGACCCGCGCCGCGCTTGCGCTGTTCGAGGTCACAGGCGAATCCGGATTCCTCGATCAGGCGGTGGCGTGGCAGACGACGCTCGACGCGCATTATGCCGATGCCGTGCATGGCGGCTATTACCTCACGGCGGATGACGCCGATGGGTTAATCGTGCGGCCCCATTCAAGCGTCGATGACGCCATTCCGAACCACACCGGCCTGATCGCGCAAAACCTTGTGCGCCTCGCGGTGCTGACCGGAGATTCGAAGTGGCGCGACAAGGCCGACGCGCTGTTCACGGCTTTGCTGCCGCGCGCCACCGAGAACATGTTCGGCCACCTGTCGCTGCTGAACGCGCTCGATCTCCATCTCACCGGCGCTGAGATCGTCATGGTGGGCGAGGATGCGCAAGCCCGGGCGTTGCTGGCCGCTGCGCGAACTTCGCCCCATGCCACGAGCATCGTCCTGCACGCCCCGCGCGCGGATGCCCTGCCGGCGGATCATCCCGCCCAGGCCAAGCTCGCCACCACGAAAGAAAGCGCCGCCTTCGTCTGCCGCGGGCAGACGTGCTCACTGCCGATGACGACAACAAAGCAATTGATGGCCGCCACGCGCTAGCACGCCAACTCAACCAGAGTGCAAGTAACTATCGGTTAACCTTGTCAATAACCCGCAACGATTTGACACATTCAGTCACATGGCGTTGACCTTGGACTGACTACGGTCCGCTCATGACCGAGCAGCCCATTTTTGCCGACATCGCAAGACCCACAGCGACCGACGCAGTTTCCGCCGATCCCCGCATGACGCGGACGATCTGGGTGCTGATCATCCTGATGGCATTTTGCACCGCGACGAGTCTTGCGATGCTCGGCATTCGCGTCGATTTTTCAAGCAATCCGCCGCTGATAGCGACCGCCTGCGGCTATGCCATCGTTGCAGTCTACTACACAGTAGTTCGCCGCGAGCCCCGGCTGACTTCGGTTCTGATCGCAACCGCGCAACTCTTTCTGGTTCTGTTCATAGGCCTGCTGCTCACCTATGCGGCCTCCGCGGTCGATTTGCCTTATCGCGACGCAAATCTTCAATTGGCTGATCTCTGGCTCGGATTCAATCGCGAAAGCTACAGAACCTTTGCGTCGCTCCCGGGCTTTGGTGCCGTACTGGATACGGCCTATCTTTCGATTCAACCGCAGACCGCGCTGGTGCCGCTTGCCCTGATTTTGGCGGGACAACTACCCCGGCTACAGCAGTTCATTATGGCGTTCGGACTCGCACTCAGCGCAACGGCCTTGATCGCAGCATTCGTGCCGGCGATGGACGCAATGATCTATCTCGATCTGGCGCCAAATGGCATCAGCGCACTGCCGCCGGGCACCTATACCCATATTCCGACACTGGAAGCATTGCGCGCCGGAACAATGACGACGATTCGACTCAACAATCTTGAGGGACTTATAACGTTTCCGAGTTTTCACACCGCAAGCGGCGTGATGTTCACTTGGGCACTCTGGCGGATCCGCTATCTGCGTATCGCCGGACTGATCCTCAATTCACTGCTGATCGCAAGTACCCCGATTTCGGGTTCGCACTATCTGATCGATGTCATTGCCGGTGCTGGTGTCGCCTGGACTGCGATCGTTATCACGGGCCGCCTCACGGCCAACAGCGCGCGCAACTATCGGGTTGCGCGCATAAATTAAACCCTCAGGTATTCATCGAATCGAAGAATTCCGCGTTGCTCTTGGTGTTGCGCAGCTTGTCGAGCAGGAACTCGATGGCATCCATGGTGCCCATCGGGTTGAGAATACGTCGCAGCACGTACATCTTCTTGAGCAGTTGCGGGTCGGTGATGAGCTCTTCCTTGCGGGTGCCGGAGCGGGCGATATCGATCGCCGGGAACGTACGCTTGTCGGACACCTTGCGATCGAGGATCAGTTCGGAGTTGCCGGTGCCCTTGAACTCCTCGAAGATCACCTCGTCCATGCGGCTGCCGGTATCGACCAGCGCGGTCGCGATAATGGTCAGCGAACCGCCCTCCTCGATGTTGCGCGCCGCACCGAAGAAGCGCTTCGGCCGCTGCAGCGCATTGGCGTCGACACCGCCGGTCAGCACCTTGCCGGATGACGGCACCACCGTGTTGTAGGCGCGACCGAGGCGCGTGATCGAATCGAGCAGGATCACCACGTCGCGGCCATGCTCGACCAGGCGCTTGGCCTTCTCGATGACCATTTCCGCGACCTGGACGTGACGGACCGCAGGCTCGTCGAAGGTCGAGGATACCACCTCGCCCTTCACCGAACGCTGCATGTCGGTGACTTCCTCCGGGCGCTCGTCGATCAGAAGCACGATCAGGTAGCATTCCGGATGATTGGTGGTGATGGCGTGGGCGATGTTCTGCATCAGCACCGTCTTGCCGGTGCGCGGCGGCGCCACGATCAGCGCGCGCTGGCCCTTGCCGATCGGCGCGACGATGTCGATCACCCGCGGCGACAGATCCTTGCGGGTCGGATCGTCGAGCTCGAGCTTGAAGCGCTGATCCGGGAACAACGGGGTTAGGTTGTCGAAATTGACCTTGTGCTTCGACTTCTCGGGCTCCTCGAAGTTGAGGGTATTCACCTTCAAGAGCGCGAAATACCGCTCGCCCTCCTTGGGGCTGCGGATATGGCCTTCGATGGTATCGCCGGTGCGCAGACCGAAACGCCGGATTTGCGACGGCGAGACATAGATATCGTCGGGGCCGGGCAGGTAGTTGGCATCCGGCGAGCGCAGGAAGCCGAAGCCGTCGGAGAGGACCTCGACGACGCCTTCGCCGATGATATCGGTTTCCTGGATCGCCAGTTGCTTGAGAATGGCGAACATCAGCTCCTGCTTGCGCATGGTGCTGGCATTTTCGACCCCAAGCTCTTCCGCGAACGACACGAGTTCGGCTGGAGTCTTGGCCTTGAGGTCCTGGAGTTTCATTTCCCTCATTGGGGTGGTCCTGTGGAAAAGCTTGCGAGATTGCGGGGCGGTTTTGAGGAAGAGCGGACGATAACCGACAGGAAAGTCCGCAGGTCTTACCCGTGAAAAGCCTTGAGCGAGGAAAGGTGCTGAGGGGCTTCAAACCTGATGCGGCGGCCGGTTACTCAAACACCGGGTCACGGCCACATCCGCCTGCGTGGGGTGGGATGAGCGCAATATAGAAAATCGACTCGGTCCGCGCAAGATAGGGCGCGCCAAACAATGTCGTCTAAAACGGTTTGACGATCACCATCACGACGATACCGATCATCAGTAGCGTTGGTACTTCATTGATAATTCTATAGAATTTCTGGCTTTTGGTATTCCGGTCATTGGCGAAATCGCGCACCCAGCGGGTGAAAAGGCCATGAATGCCGGACATGGCGAGGACCAGAACGAATTTGACCTGGAACCATCCTGACAAATACCAGTGGCCGGCCCAGGCCATGTAAAGCCCGAGCAGCCATGTCACGATCATCGCCGGATTGATGATTCCCTTCAGAAGGCGACGCTCCATCACCTTGAAGGTCTCGGACTGTTTTGAGCCGATCTCCGCCTCGCAGTGGTAAACGAACAGGCGAGGCAAATAGAGCATGCCCGCCATCCAGGCGATGACCGCGATGACGTGCAGCGCTTTGATCCAGTCGTACATCGGTTCGTGCCCCGAATCCCACCTTCGCGCGAAGCACCCGCAGAGAAGCAGTGAGAGTTGAGAATGAAGCCTTCTCTCGAATCGCCCAGGAAAACGATCCGGTGACGATTCATCCGGAACGAATCAGGTTTGACCAGCGTTGCCGGACATAAGGATGAAGAGCGGATCACCGCCTTGTCCGCAAGCATTCCTTTCCAAATCCTATTTTAGATTCTTAAGGTTTGAGTCTATGTGACCGTGAATTGCACGGGCACAAGACCGCCCATCTGTTCTCCTGTCCCCGTTCACATTCGTCCACGACCATCCGGCCATATCCGGATTGAGCGAAGAGTCTTACATTGTTCAGAGACTTACGTTCGATCTCAGGCCCGATTATCCAGAGACAAATCCACATAACCCCACTATCATCGCCGGCAGTCGCCATTTTTTTCCCGTCGTGAGGACTGTGAAGAAAAATGCGGGTTATCCCGGGGCGATTGTCTGACGTGGGATTTTCCTGTCCGGGCTCCACAACGATTCACAGGATGCACAGGGGTCACGGTGCCCACCAGCAGCAGCTATTTCCATCTCCATCTGGTTTCGGATTCGACCGGCGAGACGCTCATCACCGTCTCGCGGGCGGTGGCTGCGCAATACGCCAATGTGACGCCGGTCGAGCACGTCTATCCGCTGGTCCGCAGCCAGAAGCAGCTTGATCGGGTGCTGGCCGAGATCGAGGAGGCGCCCGGCATCGTCCTTTTCACGCTGCTCGAAAAGGATCTCGTCGCGCGCCTCGAAGCCAAGTGTCAGGAGATCAACAGCCCGAGCCTGTCGATCATCGGGCCGGTGATGCAGTTGTTTCAGGCCTATCTCGGCGCCGCCACCACGGGCCGGGTCGGCGCGCAGCACACGCTGAACGCGGAATACTTCAAGCGCATCGACGCGTTGAACTATACGATGATCCACGACGACGGCCAGCACGTCGAAGGGCTGGAGGATGCCGATGTCGTGCTGGTCGGCGTGTCGCGGACATCGAAAACTCCGACTTCGATCTATCTCGCCAACCGCGGCGTGCGTACCGCCAACGTACCGCTGGTGCCTGGCATCCCCATTCCGCCGCAACTTGAAACGTTGAAGAAGCCGTTGGTGGTCAGTCTGCATGCGACGCCGGAACGCCTGATTCAGATCCGGCAGAACCGGCTGCTGAGTATCGGATCGGGTCCGGGCAATGACACCTATATCGACAAGCAGTCGGTGACGGACGAAGTGATCTACGCGCGCCGTCTCAGCGCCAGGCATGACTGGGTTCAACTCGACGTCACCCGCCGGTCGATCGAGGAAACCGCCGCCGCCATCATGAAGCTGTTCGCGGACCGGCAACGCCAGCGCCTTCCCGAGTGACGGATCGACCATGACGATATGGCGTGGGGACAAACCACTAATCCTGGCGTCGCAAAGCCGGGCGCGGCAGATGCTGCTGGCCAATGCCGGCATTTCGTTCGCGGCAAAGCCGGCGGATATCGATGAGCGGGCGATTCAGGCGGCATCCGGCCTCACGCGTCCGGGCGACATTGCCATGCTGCTGGCGCTGGAAAAAGCACGCGCGGTCGCAGCGCTTCATCCCGGCCGAATCGTACTCGGCGCCGATCAGACGCTGGTCCTTGGCGAGCGCCTGTTCGACAAACCGGCAGGCCGTGCCGGCGCCGCGGCGCAGCTTCGCGCCTTGTCGGGTCAAACGCATGAGTTGCACGCCGGCATCGCACTGGTCGGCAACGGCCGTGTCCTCGCGCAGGCCGTTGCAGTGGCGCGGATGACCGTCCGGGCTTTGACCGACGCCGCCATCGAGACCTATCTGGATGCGGCGGGCGAGGCCGTCACCCGTAGCGTCGGCGCGTATCAGCTTGAGGGTTTGGGAATCCATTTGTTCGAACGGATCGAAGGCGATCATTTCACCATTCTCGGCTTGCCGCTGCTGACCCTGCTTCCGGTCCTGCGGCGCGAAGGCCTGATCGCGATCTGAATGCAGAGAGATACGGGATGTTGATCCTCGGACTGACCGGCTCGATCGGGATGGGCAAGTCGACCACCGCAAAACTGTTTGCGGAAGCGGGCGTGCCCGTCTATGACGCCGACGCGACCGTTCACAAAATCTACGAAGGCGAGGCTGCCCCTGCCATCGAGGCGGCGTTTCCCGGAACCACCGTGGACGGCAAGGTCGACCGCGCGCGGCTGTCGGCCAGGGTCGTGCACGATCCCGCCGCCATGAAGCGGCTGGAGCAGATCGTTCATCCCATGCTTCGCGACCATCACCAGAAGTTCCTCGACGATGCCGAGCGCTCCGGAGCGGCGGTTGCGGTGGTGGATATTCCGCTGCTGTTCGAGACCGGCGGCGAGCAACGGGTCGACGCGGTGGTGGTGGTGTCGACCGGGGCCGACGTCCAGCGCGCGCGGATTCTCGCCCGCGGGAACATGACGCCGGAAAAGCTCGACGCCATCCTGGCGCGGCAGTTGCCCGACGCGGAAAAGCGCAAGCGCGCGGATTTCGTGGTGGATACCTCCCACGGGCTTGAGCCGGTGCGCGACCGGATCCGGGAAATTCTGGCGCAGGTTGCTACAATGCCGCGACGCCGAAGCTGATTCGAATAGTCCTGGGTAACCGAATGCGCGAGATCGTTCTCGATACCGAAACCACCGGCCTCGACCCGCTGCGCGGCGACCGGCTTGTCGAAGTCGGCTGCGTCGAGATCTTCAACCGCATGCCCACCGGGCAGGTCTTCCATCGCTACATCAACCCGGAACGCGACATGCCGCAGGAGGCGTTCGCGGTGCATGGGTTGTCGACCGAGTTTCTTGCCGACAAGCCGCTGTTCGCGCAGATCGTCGACGAATTCATGGATTTCATCGGCGACGCGCCGCTGGTCATCCATAACGCGTCGTTCGACGTCAGTTTCATCAATGCGGAGCTGGAGCGCATCAGGCGGCCGCCGATCCTGCGCGAGCGGCTGGTCGACACGCTGCTGCTGGCCCGGCGCAAGCATCCGGGGGTGTCGAACCGCCTCGACGATCTCTGTTCGCGCTACGCCATCGACAACTCTCGGCGCACCAGGCACGGCGCGCTGCTCGACGCCGAGTTGCTGGCCGAAGTCTATATCGACCTGATCGGCGCGCGGCAGTCGCAGCTCATTCTCGCGGATGCGGAAATCCGCCACTCCGGGCTTGGATCGGATGCCCCGCGGCGGCAGCGGCCGGTTCCGCTTGCCCCGCGCTTGACCGAGGAGGATCGCGCCACGCATCGCGAGTTCATCGCGACGCTCGGCGAGAAATCCGTCTGGCGCGAGTTCCTCGGCCTCTGAAGGCGGATGTCAGCTCGGGCGCTGCTGCTGGGCGGCGGCCTGCCGCTCCATGTTCTGCCGGTAGAGGCCGACGAAATCGACCGGGTCGAGCATCAGCGGTGGGAATCCGCCGTCGCGCACGGCCGTGGCGATGATCTCGCGCGCGAACGGGAACAATAGCCGCGGGCATTCGATCATGATCAGCGGGTGCAGGTTTTCCTGGGGCACGTTGAAGATCCGGAACACGCCGGCATAGGCGAGTTCGACGTTGAACATGACCTTGCCGCCGTTTTCGGCCTTGCCCTCGATGGAGAGGGTCACCTCGTATTCGTTTTCGGCGATGTTATTGGCGCCGACGTTGATCTGGATGTTGATGGAGGGCTGCTGTCCCTGCGGGGTCAGCGCCGCAGGCGCATTCGGATTCTCGAAGGAGAGATCCTTGGTATATTGCGCCAGGACGTTGAGCTGCGGGGGAGGGGCCGCCTCGGGAGGGGCGCCGTTGCCATTGGTCATGAAATTTCTCCTGGGGCGTTTTCAAGCGAAGGACAGCCGGTCCGGACCCGGTTTCGCTCAGCAAACAGAAATGTGTCGGTCGGGCGAGTGGCTATCATAGGCCAGCCGCTCTCGACAAGGAGACGTCGCGCGGACGGTTGACGGCATTTTCGGATCGCGCAGCTTTGATGGCGGCTGGCGGCTTCCGGGCCCCCGCTCTAAATAATTGAAGAAGCGGGCGTTCTGGTTCAAAGCGGTTTCCACTTTGGCACAAAAGGCGCTACAATTCCCCACAATCAGCGGGTAAAAGGTGGCGGCTTGAAAGTGGCCCGAAGTCTGGTCCCCGCGCTTGATCCTCTGTGCCAAAACGCGCATTGGCTGGCCTCGATTTCGTGCCTACATGTTTTGAGCCGATCCCGACGGCGATCTGCCGTCCCGGCGTGGATGCTCTCAGGCCGGACCCGGTCCGGCGCCGATAGAAAGTAAGTGCGACGTGGATATCTACACGATCATTTTCCTGGCGCTGGCGGTGTTCATCTTCCTGCGCCTGCGCAGCGTGCTCGGGCAGCGCACCGGAAGTGAGCGGCCGCCCTATGATCGCACCGCGCGGGACATCGTCCAGGGCGTACAGGACAATAACAAGGTCGTGCCGCCGTTGCCCGGACCGTTGATCGATCAGGCGCCATTGGCGCCGGCCGCGGAGGTCAGTCAGCCCAGCGCCGATCGCTGGAAGACTCTGGCTGAGGCGGGTACGCCGCTTGCCGCCGGACTCGATGCCATCGTGGCGAAGGATTCCTCGTTCGATCCGCGGCACTTCCTCAGCGGCGCCAAGAGCGCTTACGAAATGATCGTGCTGGCGTTCGCCAACGGGGACCGCCGCGCGTTGAAGGATCTGTTGTCGTCGGAAGTCTATGAGAGTTTCGACGGCGCCATCAAGGAGCGCGAGAAGCTCGAGCGGAAGACGGAAACGCGGTTCGTCTCGATCGACAAGGCCGAACTGGTCGCAGCCGAGATGCGCGACCGCACCGCGCAACTGACCGTGCGCTTCGTGTCGCAGATGATTTCCGTTACCCGCGATAAGACGGGCGCGATCGTCGACGGAAACCCCGACAAGATTTCCGACATTACCGATGTTTGGACATTTGCCCGCGACGTCTCCTCGCGCGATCCGAACTGGAAACTGGTTGGCACCGGCAGCGGCGGGAGCTGACCTTCATCCCCATCGGCGCGCCGCGGGATTTGTCCTGATCGCCGCGGCGTTGTCGATGGCTCCTGCATGCGCGCAGACGGCACGTCACCACCATCGACCTCGCGCGGAACCGCCGCTGGAAATCGCCGGCAGCCAATATATCCCGCTCGCCTGGGCCGACGTTCCCGGCTGGACCGATGACAATCAGCTCGAGGCCTTCAACGCGTTTCGCGTGAGCTGCAAATCCATCTCCGCGCAGAAGGGACTGCCGGCGAAGGCGCTCGGCGGGTCCTTGCTGCAGCCTTGCCGTGCCGCGCGCCGGGCGCATGTCGACGACAACGCCGCCGCGCGCCGCTTCTTCGAGACGCAGTTTCAGCCGTTGCGAATCTCGCGGATCGGCGAAGCCAGTGGATTCGTCACCGGCTATTACGAACCCGTGATCGACGGGTCGCGGACGCGGACCGACGTTTACAACGTGCCGGTCTATCGGCGGCCGTCGAATCTGTTCGTCCGGGGTTTCCATCAAAGCTCGCCGACGCTGCCGAACAGCGGCCCGGTCTATCGCAAGATCGGCCGCCGCAAGCTCGTGCCCTACTACGACCGGGCGCAGATCGAGGACGGCGCCATCGCCGGGCGCGGCCTGGAAATCTGCTGGCTCAAGAGCGAGACAGATCTTCTGTTCGCGCAAATTCAGGGCTCGGCGCGGGTTCGGCTTCAGGACGGCTCGACCATTCGCATCAACTATGATTCCTATAACGGCTATCCCTACACGGCGGTGGGGCGAATCCTGGTCGAGCGCAACATCATTCCGAAAGAGCAGATGTCGATGCAGCGCATCCGGCAATGGATGGAGCAGAATCCCGACGGGGCCAACGAGTTGCGGCGTCAGAACCGGTCCTACATCTTTTTTCGGGAGGTGAAACTGTCCGACAGGGACGAGGCGGTCGGCGCCCAGGGCGTGCCGTTGACACCGGGTCGCTCGATCGCGGTCGACAAAGCGCTGCATGTCTATGGTACGCCGTTCTTCATCGCAGGCGAGTTGCCGATCGAATCCAGCCAAGCGAAAACGCCGTTTCGCCGGCTGATGATCGCACAGGACACCGGCTCGGCCATCGTTGGGCCGGCGCGCGCCGATATCTATTTCGGCGCGGGCGCGGAAGCGGGGCGTATTTCCGGCCGCCTGCGCCACAACATGGATTTCGTCATTCTCGTTCCCACCAGCCTCGATCCCGTGGCGCGCGGCCGCACCATGCCGCTTCCCGAAGTCCGGCCGTCCGCCAGGATTGCCGCGGCGGCCAAGGGCGATAACAAGAATGGTGGAAAGGCGGCTGCCTCCGGACGCGAGAGCCGGACCAGCCCGGAGCGTCCCCGCGACCGGCATCATCGTTATCGCCATTGGCGGCATCGCCACGTCAGATGAAACGCGCGCCGCCGCATCATCCGGATCTGTCAGGGCCGCCGCGCCGCCGCCGCGCGTTGAGCGACGACGAGCGTGCGCTATGGGAGAGCGTCGCGAAGCAGACCAAGCCGCTGCGGAAAAAAACTCGCGTCATGAAGTCGGTGGACGCAGCGGCGGCCGCGCCCGGGCCAGCGCGCAAGACGCCGGCTGCACCTCGCATCGCGCCGGCGTCGCCGGCTCCCGAGCCGGCACGGATGCCGCCGCCGCTCGCACCGATCGACCGCCGGGACCGCGCCCGCCTGTCGCGCGGCAAGCAGGACATCGAAGCGCGGATCGACCTGCACGGCATGACACAGGCGCGCGCGCATCGGGCGCTGCATCATTTCCTGCTGCGCGCCAGCGACGACGGCTTGAAGTTCGTGCTCGTCATCACCGGCAAGGGCCGGACCACGGGTTTTGAATCGGGTCGCGGCATTCTGCGCCGGCAGGTGCCGGAGTGGCTCGCGCTGCCCGAGTTTCGCGCGCTCGTCGTCGGCTTCGAGCAGGCGCATGTCGGCCATGGCGGCGAGGGCGCGCTGTATGTGCGGATCAGGCGGAGGCGGTAGAGCCCGTCATTGCGAGCGAAGCGAAGCAATCCAGACATTAATCAATTGAACTGGATTGCTTCGTCGCTTCGCTCCTCGCAATGACGCGAACGAAATCCAGCCTACAAAATAAACCGGCTCAAATCCGCATTCCTGGCGAGATCGCCGACGTGCTTCTGCACGTAGGCGGCATCGATCTTCACGGTCTCGCCGTTGCGGTCGGGCGCGGTGAAGGAAATGTCGTCGAGCACGCGCTCCATCACGGTCTGCAATCGCCGCGCGCCGATGTTTTCCACGGTCGCGTTCACGGCGACGGCCACGTCGGCCAGCGCATCGATGGCGTCGTCGGTGATGTCGAGGGTGACGCCTTCCGTCTGCATCAGGGCCACGTATTGCTTGATCAGCGACGCTTCGGGCTCGGTGAGGATGCGGCGCATGTCGTCGCGGCTCAGCGCGTTCAGCTCCACGCGGATCGGCAGGCGTCCCTGCAATTCCGGCAGCAGGTCGGATGGCTTTGCGATGTGAAACGCGCCGGACGCGATGAAGAGAATATGATCGGTCTTCACGGCGCCGTGCTTGGTCGAGACCGTGGTGCCCTCGATCAGCGGCAGCAGGTCGCGCTGCACGCCCTCGCGCGACACCTCGCCGCCGCTGCGGCCGTCACGGACGCAGATCTTGTCGACCTCGTCGAGAAACACGATTCCGTTGTTCTCGACCGCGGCGATGGATTCCTGCGTGAGCTGATCGGTGTCGAGCAGCTTGTCGGCTTCTTCGTTGACCAGAACCTCATGGGAGTCGGCCACCGTCAGCCGTCGCGTCTTGGTGCGGCCGCCCATCTTGCCGAAGATGTCGCCGATCGAGATCGCGCCGACCTGGGAGCCGGGCATGCCGGGAATCTCGAACATCGGCATGCCGCTCGAGGCCTGCGTTTCAACTTCGATTTCCTTGTCGTTGAGTTCGCCGGCCCGCAGCTTGCGCCGGAACGAATCGCGGGTCGCGGCGCTCGCGTTGGCGCCGACCAGCGCGTCCAGCACGCGCTCCTCCGCCGCAAGCTGCGCGCGAGCCTGCACGTCCTTGCGCTTGCGTTCGCGGATCTGCACGATCGCGGCTTCCACCAGATCCCGGATGATCTGCTCGACGTCGCGGCCGACGTAGCCGACCTCGGTGAACTTCGTGGCCTCGACCTTGATGAAGGGCGCGTTGGCGAGCTTGGCCAGCCGCCGTGCGATCTCGGTCTTGCCGACGCCGGTCGGGCCGATCATCAGGATGTTCTTCGGCAGCACCTCCTCGCGGAGCGATTCCGCAAGCTGCTGGCGCCGCCAGCGGTTGCGCAGCGCGATGGAGACGGCACGCTTGGCATCGGCCTGGCCGACGATGAAGCGGTCGAGTTCGGAAACGATTTCGCGGGGAGAAAAGTCGGTCATGGCTTGTTTGGTGTCTCTACGGTTGATGCCGTCGCCCTTCGAGGCTCGGGCGTTGCCCTCGCACCCCAGGGGTGACGGCTCCAGACTGAGTCGTCATCCTGAGGTGCGCGCTCTTGCGCGCCTCGAAGGATGGCGACGCGCTCGATATCAGCCACCCGCCAACGTCTCGATCGTCAGATTGCGGTTGGTATAGACGCAGATGTCGGCGGCGATATCGAGCGAACGGCGCACGATGGCCTCGGCATCCTTGTCGGTGTCGATCAGCGCGCGGGCGGCGGCCAGCGCATAATTGCCGCCCGAGCCGATCGCCATCACGCCGCCTTCCGGCTCGAGCACGTCGCCGGTGCCGGTCAGCACCAGCGAGACGTCCTTGTCCGCCACGATCATCATGGCTTCCAGCCGCCGCAGATAGCGGTCGGTGCGCCAGTCCTTGGCGAGTTCGACGGCGGCGCGGGTCAACTGTCCCGGATATTGCTCGAGCTTGGCCTCGAGCCGCTCGAACAGGGTGAAGGCGTCGGCGGTGGCCCCGGCGAAGCCGCCGATCACGTCATGACCCCCTTGGCCCTTGCCAAGTTTGCGGACTTTTCTGGCGTTGGACTTGATGACGGTCTGACCGATCGACACCTGCCCGTCGCCGCCCACCACCACCTTGCCCGCCTTGCGGACGGTGAGGATCGTGGTGCCGTGCCAAACCTCTGACTGTGATGCCTGCATTGAACCTCTCAATCCGCCCCATTTAGGCGCTGGCTCGCAGGCTTGCAATCCGCGACGATTTCGCTCGTTTCCCAATGTGTGTTGAGATTCAATGCTTTTATTTCTGCTTACAGGGGTCATCCCCGCGCAGGCGGGGATCCAGTATTCCAGGGCGGGCCGGGGAGGGCACGACCGTGCCCTGTTGCGATAGCGATGTTTACTGGATTCCCGCTTGCGCGGGAATGACACGGTGCGTTTGTCAAGACGCGAGGGTGAATTGCAATAGTCCCCGGTCACCATGTCCGGAGAAACGGGCCCAAAACCGGGTATCCCGCAGTAGCGAATGGGCTTTTGGCCTGTTAAGAAGGGCGGTTTCAGGCTCTGGAGTGCCCTTTTCATGCGCACGGCGACGATCAAGCGCAAAACCAAGGAAACCGACATCGAGGTGACCGTCAATCTCGATGGCACCGGTGTGTCCAGGGTTGCGACCGGCATCGGCTTTTTCGACCACATGCTGGATCTGCTCGCCCGCCATTCGCGCATCGACATCGCGGTCAAGGCCGTGGGCGATCTGCATGTCGACCATCACCACACCACGGAAGATGTCGGCATCGCGCTCGGGCAGGCGGTGAAGCAGGCGCTCGGCACCATGGCCGGCATCACCCGCTATGCCGGCGTCCACATGCCGATGGATGAGACGCTGTCGCGCGTCGTGATCGACATTTCGGGGCGGCCGGTGCTGGTGTTCAAGGTTGCGTTTCCCCGCGACAAGGTCGGCGAGTTCGATACCGAACTCGTGCGCGAATGGTTCAACGCCTTCGCGATGAATGCCGGCGTGACTTTGCACGTCGAGACCCTATATGGCGAGAACAGCCACCATATCGCCGAATCCTGCTTCAAGGGTCTGGCGCGGGCGCTGCGCACGGCGGTCGCGATCGATCCGAAGGCGGCCGGCGAAGTGCCGTCGACCAAGGGTCAACTCGGCGGCTGACGTTCGTTGTCGGCGGAGAGTGAAATGCGTGTTTATACAGTTCATGCGCCATCCGTGGATGGAACGCTCGCGCTTTCCGCGACGGACAGGTTCGTCTTCGTGCGCGACGGATTCTCGTTCTGGGCGTTCCTGTTCGGGCCGTTCTGGCTGCTCTACCGCCGGCTCTGGCTGGCGGTTCTCGGCTACGTCGTGCTCGCGCTGCTGCTGGAGGTCGCGCTGACGCTGCTGCACGCCGGCGGCGGAACGCGCCTCGCCGTGATGGCGGTCGTCGCGGTGCTGGTGGGGCTGGAAGCCAACAGCCTGCGGCGCTGGACGCTGGCGCGGCGCAAGTGGCGCCAGCTCGACGTGGTGGTGGCCGACAACGAGCAGGCCGCCGAGCGCCGTTTCTTCGACCGCTGGACGGCGGAGCGCGGAATCGACATCGACCCGCTGGCGGTGGATCGCGGCGCGCCGCCGCCGATCCGCACTGGTCCGCCACAGCCATCGTCGCAGCCGCCGGCGATGCATCACGATATCATCGGGCTGTTTCCCTCGTCGGGAGCGCCGCGATGACCGTTGCGATCGTCGATTACGGATCCGGCAACCTGCACTCGGCCGCCAAGGCGTTCGAGCGCGCGGCGCGGAGCATGGAAAATCCCGACAGGATCGTGGTGACGCGCGATCCCGACGTGGTGTTCCGCGCGGACCGCGTGGTGCTGCCGGGCGTCGGCGCCTTCGCCGATTGCCGGCGCGGTCTCGATGCCGTCGACGGCATGGTCGAGGCCATGACCGAAGTTGTGCGCGACAAGGCGCGGCCGTTCCTTGGCATCTGCGTCGGCATGCAGTTGATGGCGACGCGCGGCAAGGAGCATGTCACGACCGACGGCTTGAACTGGATCGCGGGCGACGTGGAGAAGATTTCGCCACGGGACGAAAGCCTGAAGATTCCGCACATGGGCTGGAACACGCTCGACCTCGCGCGCGAGCATCCCGTGCTCGAGCGTCTGCCGCTGGGGCCAAAGGGCCGCCACGCCTATTTCGTGCATTCCTACCACCTGAACGCCGCGAACGAGGCGGACGTGCTGGCGCGCGCCGATTACGGCGGGCCGGTCGCCGCCATCGTCGGCAAGGACACCACGATCGGCACCCAGTTTCACCCCGAGAAAAGCCAGCGCTTCGGGCTGGCGCTGATCTCGAATTTTCTGAAGTGGAAGCCGTGATTCTCTTTCCAGCCATCGACCTCAAGAACGGCCAGTGCGTGCGCCTCGAGCAGGGCGACATGGCGCGCGCGACCGTGTTCAACCTCGATCCCGCCGCGCAGGCGAAAACTTTCGCCGCGCAGGGGTTCGAGTATCTCCACATGGTCGATCTCGACGGCGCGTTCGCCGGCAAGCCGGTCAATGCGGAGGCGGTGGAGCGGATGCTGAGGGCTGTCACCATGCCGGTGCAGCTCGGCGGCGGCATCCGCGATCTGCGGACTGTGGACGCCTGGCTTGGCAAGGGTATCTCGCGGGTCATTATCGGCACCGCCGCGGTGCGCGATCCGGCATTTGTGAAAGAGGCAGCGAAGAAGTTTCCCGGACGCGTCGCGGTCGGGCTCGATGCACGTGGCGGCAAGGTCGCGGTCGAAGGCTGGGCCGAAACCTCGGAAGTCACCGCGCTCGAGATCGCGCGGCGGTTCGAGGATGCCGGCGTCGCCGCCATCATCTTTACCGACATCGCGCGCGACGGCCTGCTGAAGGGGCTCAACCTCGACGCCACCATCGCGCTCGCGGACAGCATCTCGATTCCGGTGATCGCGTCGGGCGGCTTCGCCTCTATCGAAGACGTGAAGGCGTTGCTCGAACCACGCGCGAAGAAACTCGCGGGCGCGATCGCGGGCCGCGCGCTCTATGACGGGCGGGTCGATCCGGCCGCGGCGCTGGCGCTGATCCGCGCCGCGCGCACGGCAGCCTGAGGAGCGCGCGATGTTCAAGGTCCGCGTCATTCCCTGCCTCGACGTCAAGGACGGCCGAGTCGTCAAGGGCGTCAACTTCGTCGATCTGCGCGATGCCGGCGATCCCGTGGAGGCCGCGATCGCCTATGACGCGGCAGGTGCCGACGAACTGACCTTTCTCGACATCACCGCGACGCATGAAAATCGCGGCATCATGCTCGACGTGGTCCGCCGCACGGCGGAAGCCTGCTTCATGCCGGTGACGGTGGGCGGCGGCGTCCGCACCGTCGACGATATCCGCACGCTGCTGCGCTCCGGCGCCGACAAGGTGTCGATCAACAGCGCCGCGGTCAGCCGCCGCGAATTCGTCAGGGAAGCGGCCGAAAAATTCGGCGAACAGTGCATCGTGGTGGCGATCGACGCCAAGCGGGTGTCGAAGCCGGGCGGCTCGGACCGCTGGGAAATCTTCACCCATGGCGGCCGCAAATCCACCGGCATCGACGCCATCGAATACGCCCAGGAAGTCGTGTCGCTCGGTGCCGGCGAAATCCTGCTGACGTCGATGGATCGCGACGGCACCCGCCAGGGGTTCGATCTGCCGCTGACCCGCCAGATCGCCGACAGTGTTCCCGTACCGGTGATCGCGTCCGGCGGCGTCGGCAATCTCGATCATCTGGTTGATGGCATTCGCGAGGGTCACGCCACGGCGGTGCTGGCCGCTTCGATCTTCCATTTCGGCGAGTTTACCATCCGCGACGCCAAGGAGCACATGGTGCGCGCCGGGCTGCCGATGCGGCTCGATCCCTGACGACTCTCTGTCAAAGAAGTGATAGAAATGGCCAACCAGCCAATCGCCGGCACGGCTGGCACGTTTGTTGAGTAGAATAGCCATGTCTCCCTTGCCGCGTTTCACGCTTCACGACCTCACCGCCATCATCGACGCCCGCGCGGCGTCCGGCGGAGACGCCTCCTACACCCGCAAGCTGCTCGACAAGGGCGCGGTGCATTGCGCCCGGAAATTCGGTGAAGAGGCCATCGAGGCGATCATCGCCGCGACGGAAGGCGACCGGGATCACCTGATCTCCGAAAGCGCGGATGTGTTGTTTCACCTGCTGGTGTTGCTGAAGGCGCGCGGCGTGGCGCTGGATGACGTCGAGGCGGCTCTCGCCCAACGGACGGGGATGTCCGGTCTGGAAGAGAAGGCGGCGCGCAAGCGCGATTAGAGGCAACCGGGGGCAACGGTCATGGACATGCGGACCGAGCAGCAGCAATACAATCCGTATCGCATCTTTACCCGTGCGCAATGGGCGAAGCTGCGCGACGACATGCCGATGACGCTGGCCGTCGATGAAATCGCGGCGTTGCGCTCGATGCACGATCGGCTCGACCTCAACGAGGTCGAGGAAATCTACCTGCCGCTGTCGCGGCTGTTGTCGATCTACGTCGCCAACATGCAGCGGCTTTATGTGGCGCAGCGCCAGTTCCTCGACATCGAGGATCGCAAGATGCCCTACATCATCGGCGTCGCCGGCTCGGTTGCCGTCGGAAAATCGACCACGGCGCGCGTGCTGCAGGCGCTATTGGCGCGATGGTCGCCGCGTCCGCGGGTCGATCTTGTCACCACCGACGGCTTCCTGTTTCCGAACGCGGTGCTCGAGCGGCAGGGCCTGATGCAGAAGAAGGGCTTTCCGGAGAGCTACGATCTGCCCCGGCTGCTCGCGTTCCTGAGCGACATCAAGTCCGGCCGCACGCCGGTCCGCGCGCCGCTCTACTCGCACCTGACCTACGACATCGTGCCCAACAAGTGGCTGGAGGTCGAGCAACCCGATATCCTGATCGTGGAGGGCGTCAACGTGCTGCAGACCGGGCGGTTGCCGCGCGACGGCAAGGCCGTTCCGGTCGTGTCCGACTTCTTCGATTTCTCGGTCTATATCGACGCCGAGGAGCCGGTCTTGCGCAACTGGTACGTGAAGCGGTTTCTTGCCCTGCGCGACACCGCCTTCCACGATCCGCGATCCTACTTTCACCGCTATGCGCTGCTCTCCGACGACGAGGCGACCGCGACGGCCATTGCCATCTGGGAGCGCACGAACCTCGCGAATCTCGAGGACAACATCCTGCCGACCCGGCCGCGCGCGACGCTGATCCTCAAGAAGGGCGCGGATCACGTGGTCGAGGAAGTCGCGCTGCGGCGGCTGTAGATGCGGCATCTGGGGGATGGTGTCCCGGGCGCGTTGCAGCGTGAAAGGCTGCGACGCTGAACCGGGATCGTAACAGAGTCGGACCTCACGATTTCGGACGGTCCCGGCTCTGCGATGCACCCCTCACGCGCTGCATCGCGCCCGGGACGCGCGCGCTCAATTGAAATGCGCGAGGTAGCGCGCGCTGATCGCCGACACCGGCAACACGATCAAAACGTCCGTGGTGCCGAACTGGTGGTCCACCACGGCGCCGTCGCCGACGACGGCCCCGACGCGCAGGTACCCCTTGATGAGCGGCGGCAATTCGCGAAAGGCGGCTTTCGGGTCGATATCGGCTTTCGCGATCCGGTTCATCGCGATGCGCCGCGGGGCGTGAGCGCGCGCCTGCCAGGCATCGGGCGCCTGCGCATAGTGATGCAGGAACGATAGCGGCAACGCCAGCCGATCCGGATCGGTGCCCTCGAAACTTGCACAGCCGATCATCACGTCAAGGCGATGATGACGAACATAGGTCCAGATGCCTTGCCAGAGCAGCTCGACCGTGCGCCTGGTGCGATAGCGCGGCAGCACGCAGGAGCGTCCCAGCTCCAGAAAGCGGAGCTGCGGATGGCGGCCGAGGAGGCCGGAAATGTCGAACTCGCTTTCGGTGTAGAATCCGCCGTTGCGGCTGGCGACATCGTGGCGCAGCAGGCGATAAGTGCCGACGACCGGCTGCCGGCCGCTGAGCGAGGGCCTTGCGGCGTGATCGATCACCATAAGATGATCGCAAAGCTTGTCGAAGGCGTCCTTGTCGCGGCGCGCGAGCAGTGTCGGCGCATCGGCGATGGCGCTGCCGCCCTTGTAGAACACGCGATAGCGCAGCTTCTGCGCGCGGCGGACATCGCGCTTGTCCTGTGCCAGCCGGACCTCGAGCGCGCCGATCCGGCCGAGCGCCGCGGGCGCGGCGGTGGAGCGGCGCAGATCGATCGCGTCGGGAGGTCCGAACCAGGTGATCGCGTTCGGCGCGGACAATCCCGCGCTGTGAGGCCGCAGCATCTGGAAAAGACCGGGCTTCGCGTGTCCCGGCTGGCTGTTCTGCATCGATGATCCTCGCGCGTCGGAACGCGAATCGGTTGTCCCTGTTCGAGACAGACCACGGCGGTTCAACCGGCATGTGACGCTGACATTGCGAAGATGTGACGCTCGTGGACCGCGCGCTTTCAGGCCGTCATATGACGAGACGCCGGCAATCCCGCCAGCGCCTCGACCAGCGTCTCGCGGTCGAGCGGCTTGACCAGGAAGCCGTCCATGCCGGCCTCGAAGCAGGCGTAGCGATCGTCCACCAGCGTATTCGCGGTCAGCGCCAGAATGGCGGTGCGGCGCGCGCGCTGGCCGGCTTCGTAGGCGCGGATTCGCCTGGTGGTTTCGATGCCATCCAGCCGCGGCATCTGGACATCCATCAAGATGAGATCGTAGGGCGCGCCCGCGGTTTCCGCCGCGAGCCAGGACTCCAGCGCTTCCTCGCCGTTGGTGGTGACGACGACGTCGTGGCCGAGCCGGGTCAGCAGCGAGCGGATCAGCAGCGCGTTGATCTCATTGTCCTCGGCGACAAGGATCGCGAGATTCTGCGTGGGAGCGGTGGTCGGTGCTTCCGATTCCTCGATCGGCGTGCAGGCGTCCGCCTCGAGCTCCTGCGGCACGGCGTCGGCCGGCTGCGTGAGGCGGCCCGCGAGCGAGGCGGCGCGCAGCGGTTTGACGAGGTAGCCGGTGAAGGCAGCGAGTTCGTCGGCGTCGAGCTCGTGCCGCGTCGCCGGCGTCACCAGCACGACGCGGCGCGCCGCGTGCGGCACGGCGTCCAGCGCCAGGTTCGCCGCGACGTCGGCGCCGAGCGACCTGTCGATCAGGATCGCGTGCCAGGCTCGTTCCGTGAGCAAAGCATGGGCGACGATTGGATCGGAGACCACGCATGTCGGCGCGCCCCAGCGCTCCAGCCGCCGGGCGATCAGGGAGGCTTCGATGGTCTGCGGCGTCACCAGCATGACCGGCTGTCCCGCGAGGTCGGGGACGGCGAAAGATGGTCGTTCGCCATCGGCGGCGGCGAGCGGAAGCGCCACCTCGAAGGTCGAGCCGCTTCCGGGCGCGCTCTGCAGCGTGATGCGTCCGCCCATCCGCTTGACGATGCGCTCGCTGATGCTCAGGCCAAGCCCGGTCCCGCCGTAGGTGCGGGCGGTCCGCTCATCGGCCTGCTCGAACTCCCGGAAAACCCGGCTCTGGGCATCCGGCGCGATGCCGATGCCGGTATCGCGGACCATGAAACAGATGTCATCGGGCCGGATGCCGGGCTCGACAATCAGGGCAACGCCGCCGCTCGCCGTGAACTTGATGGCGTTGCCGGCGAGGTTCAGCAACACCTGCCGCAGGCGCGCGGGATCCCCGATCACCTCGGCCGGAAGCCGTTCGTCGACATAGCTCGCGATTTCCAGGTGCTTGGCTTCCGCGCGCGGCGCCAGCAGTTCGGTGATGTCCTCGACCAGATCGGTCAGCGCGAACGGGCGGTTGTCGAGATCGATCTTGCCGGCCTCGATCTTGGAATAGTCCAGCAACTCCTCGACCAGCGACAGCAGCGCGTCGCCCGATGTCTTGACGGCGCGGACATAGGTCGTCTGCTCCGCCGTCAGCGGGGTGTCGAGAAGCAGTCCGCTCATGCCGATGATGCCGTTCAGCGGCGTGCGAATCTCATGCGACGCCATGGCGAGGAAGCGCGATTTGGCGCGGTTGGCGGCGTTGGCGTGATCGCGCGCGTCGGCGAGTGCGCGCTCCGTTTCCGCGCGTTCCGTCACGTCGCGTCCGACCGAGCGCAGTTCGCCTGGCTGGTTTGCGTCGATCCGCACCAGTCCTTCGCGCCAGGCGATCCAGCGGGGGCCAAGCGCGGTCTCGACCTTCTGGTCGTGCGCGGCGGTGCCGTTGGCTTCAAACGATCGCACGCCCTGCGCGAGGACCGGGAGCGAAAATGAGCTGCCGATCAATTCCGCGCGGGATCGTTGCGCCAGCGCGCAATAGGCGTCGTTGACGAATGTGATGCGGCCCTCTGCGTCGCGCAGGACCACGAGGTCGCTCTGCGATTCGAACAGGCTGCGGGCGCGTTCTTCGGCTTCCTTCAGTTCCCAGTTGCGGTCCGCAAGCGCCTCGTTGTGAAGGGCCATTTTCCGGAGTTTTCTGCGGAGCCAGCGCAGGCGCATGCTCACCACCGCCAGCGCAAGGCAGGCGAGGGCGAACAGGAAGCTCACGCCCATCGCAAACGTGTTCGGATCGTAATGGGACCGGTCGGACAGGGCTCCCGACACGAAGCCGTACGCGCTTCCGAACGTGATGGAAAAGATGGTGAGTGCGCGGATGGCGAAACTGATCCGGGGATGGCGACGGGCCAGGCGGCGCAACCGTGCTTTGAACCGGAATATTCGCGCCGCCATGGATGACCCAGGTTTTGAGGAGCAGGTTTGCCTGTGAGGGAACCTCGCGGCGCCCCGCGCGTCGCATGTCCCCGGCGAGGATGCGGGGATGATGTTGCGAAGTGCTTGAGAACCGGTGTGAGACCCTGCCCGATGCGAACAGGGTTAATGAGGCCCTAAGGAGGACTCATAGGGATGCGGCAAGACGCGCGGGCGCCCGATGCGCGCTGACCACGAGGGCGGCGGCATCCTGCACGGTGAACGTCTTCGATTGCACATAGATTCGGTAGTCGGCGCCGCCCTCCCGCGACAGATAGATGACCGGCATCGCGGCGGATGCGGTTGCCGTCACGCCGATCAATCGCGTCGCGGCGGTGGTTTCGCAGCCCGTGCTGTCGGGCGCGTCCGCGTCATCGGCGACCGCGAAGTCGGCGATCGCGGGATCGTCGACGATCTGGACCCTGACCGTGGCGGCGTCGGGATCGCGGGTGAAGCTGACGAAGGATTGGGCGCGCCACGGCGCGGCAATTTGGACGGACGTCTGCCCGAGAGCGATGCAGGGCCGCGGGCCCGACGTCATGTCCACCCCGGCAAAGATGCCGGCCAGGATCAGGGGAAACGTCGAGGCGAGAATCTTGAAACGCAACATCGCTGGTCCTCGCCAGTGTCCCGAATCCGAAGTTCGCCTCACCATGCAGTCCCTTCGTAGCGAACTTCGGATTCGAAAGGACACCAGCAAATTTATGATTCTGGCGTGGTTTAGGTTCAGAACTTCGCTTGAAGGACTTGCGGAGAAAATGAAGCGAACTTCTGAACCACCACACTGGTGGCACAATCCCGCAACAGGCGGGCTCATGGTTGGCGGAGCGTAAACAAAACTCGTTACCGTCGCGTTGACGGCGCCAAAGGGGGACGCCGCTCAGGCGGCGCGGCGGACATCTTCCGCGAGCGCGCGGTAGGACAGCGCCTCCGCGAGATGCAGCCGGCCGATCGTCTCAGCGCCGTCGAGGTCGGCCAGCGTGCGCGCCACCCGCAGCACGCGATGATAGCCGCGCGCCGACAGTCGCATGGTTTCGGCGGCATCGCGCAACAGTTTCAGCCCCGGCGCGTCCGGTTGCGCGATGGTGTCCAGCAGCGATGCCGGGGCTTCGGCATTGGTGCGGATGGTGGGGTAGCCGGCGGCGGCATAGCGGCTCGCCTGAATGTCGCGCGCGGCGGCCACGCGCCGCGCGACCTCGGCCGATCCCTCGGCAGGCGGCGGCAAAATCAGATCGGCCGCGGTCACCGCGGGGACTTCGATGCGCAGGTCGATGCGGTCCATCAGCGGTCCGGAGATGCGCGCCTGATAGTCGGCGGCGCAGCGGTCGATGCGGCCGCGCTTGCAGGCATAACCGGGCTCGAAGGCCTGGCCGCAGCGGCAGGGATTCATCGCCGCCACCAGCATGAATCGCGCAGGGTAGGTGACGCGGTGGTTGGCGCGCGCGACCGCGACCTCGCCGTTCTCCAGCGGCTGCCGCAGCGAATCCAGCACGCGCGGATCGAATTCCGGCAGTTCGTCGAGGAACAGCACGCCGTTGTGGGCCAGCGAAATCTCGCCGGGCCTGGCGCGCACGCCGCCGCCGGTGAGCGCGGCCATGCTGGCGGAATGATGCGGCGCGCGGAACGGCCGCCGCGCGGTCAGCGCGCCGTTCTCGATTTCACCGGCCACCGACGCGATCATGGAGACCTCGAGCAGTTCGGTCGGTGACAGCGGCGGCAGGATCGAGGGCAGCCGCGCCGCCAGCATCGATTTGCCGGCGCCGGGCGCGCCGATCATCAGCCTCGTGTGCTACATTTACTTCAGATAAATGTAACTCAACTAAACTATACTTCATGAAGTCGGCGGTCAGCTACATCAGGTTCTCGAGCCCGGAACAGGCCAAGGGCGACAGTTTTCGGCGTCAGAGCGAGGCGGCTGCGGCCTGGGCGGCACGCAACGGCTATGAGATCAAGCAGTCGTTGAAGGACCTTGGCATCTCGGCCTATCGCGGCCGCAACGAGCAGGCCGGCGAATTCGGCGACTTCCTCGCAGCAGCCGAAGCCGGAGACTTGCCCAAGGACTCGGTTCTTATCGTCGAGAATCTGGACCGCGTGTCCCGTCAGGCGCCGCGGAAGGCGCTGACGACGTTCCTCCGTCTTATCAACGCCGGCGTCGGCATCATGACGCTGACCGACGGGACCCTGCATACCGCCGAATCCTTAGACCGCGATCCGATAGGCATGGGACTGTTCGGAGCGCTGATGGTGATGGTTCGGGCGAACGGCGAGTCCCGTCTCAAGGGTGAACGCGTCGCAGCGGCCTGGTCGAGGAAAAGGACCAAGGCCCGCGAAGCGGCCGTCCCGCTGACCGATCGGATCCCGAACTGGCTCGACTCCAAACGCGACGAGACGGGACGGCGGACATTCGCCGAAAACGGGCACGCGGACACCGTACGCCGCATCTTCGCGGAGACCGCGCAAGGACTCGGGCGGCGCATGATCGCAAAGGGGCTCAATCGGGACGACAAGCCAACCTTCCTATCCGGGAACGGCTGGCAGATATCGACGATCGGAAAGATACTCGCCGGCAGAACGGCGCTCGGCGAGTATCAGCCTTGCCGGAGGGACGAGACCGGCAAGATCGTGCCCGACGGCGAACCGATCCTCAATTACTATCCGGCCGTCGTCGACGAAGCCCTCTGGACGCAGGCGAATGCGGCGATCCGGCTTCGACGAAGGAACGGCGCCGGTCGCCCCCAGCGGCAAGGCTTGAACCTGATTCCGGGTTTGGGTTGGTGCGTCTGCGGCGAGCGGATGGCATTCCTCAACAAGGGACTACCGCCCAAGGGTGGCCAGTATTTCGTCTGTTCGGCGGCGCAACGAGAGGCCACCTGCACCAACGCAAGGCTGTGGTCGGCGAAGGCTGTCGAACGGTACCTGATCCACCAGATCGACCGAGCGCGGCTCGACGAGGCGATCGAGCCCGTCGAGATCTCCGGTCCGCCCGCCCGAAATTTCGAAGCGGAAATCGCGGATCTCGAAGCGAAGAGGCAGGGAGCGATCGCCTCCATCCTACGCAATCCCGACAATGCGCTCGGCGCCGAAATGGAGCGTCTGGCGAATTCCCTGTCGGATCAGATCGCGGAGGCTCACCGACAGCGCGACGCTGCGGTCGCCGAGGAGCGGTCGAAGCCGCACCTGCCGACAGTCAGAGCGGCCTTGCAGGACGTTGCCTCGCTCGTCGCGGAGCTCGAGACCGCTTCGGTCGAGGACAGGTTGGCGCTGCGGATGCGGCTCACCCAACAGATCAGAACCGCCTTCGCTGAGATCGTCTTCGGATCACACACGATTTCCGGAATGATCGCGCTTCCCGGCATGCCGAAGAGCATGAAGGGGGCGTTCGGACTGCCGAAGCCTATCGTCGTCAAGACGATGAAGGATGGCACGCAGCGATGGTTCTATCGGCACATGATCTTCAGCGACGAGCCGCTTTTGGTCGAATCCTTGGGCGGCGGAAAGGGAGGCTTGCTGGGAGCGCGATCATCTCGCTGATCGGCATCGCTCGCGATAGTTCATAGCCCCGTCCCAAATTGACCTAACGAAAGAGCTCCCGCCTCATCGGCGAGAGCTCTTCTGGATGCGTTCGTTGATGCACTTACGTGCCCGAATGAAGCTTTCCGGTCGCCTTCAACCTTGCGGCGAGCTTGCCGTTCAGGTCGAAGAATTGCAGCTCCGAAATCTGGACGCCCGCCCGCAGATATTCCGCGGGGAGAGTCGCCTTCAGCTTGTCTTGCAGCGCTGAGTTCAGCTTGCCGTTCAGTAACGACTCGATCTGGCCGTTCAGCTTGAGTTTGCCGAGCAGCCCGTTTGCGTCCGCCGTCACGACGTCGGCGGTCGCGGTGACCACACCATCCGAAATGACGGGGATCATGTCGATAGCCAGATGAGCTTGCTACGACACAAGGATCGTCTCGCCGATGACCCGATCCTTCATACGCACCGTCCAGAGACCGTGCCACTCAGGCACGGTGACGATGGCGCACTTGTTCAGGAAATAGCGAGCCTGCAGGTTGATCTTGATCGAACGTCCGTTGGGCAGGACCTTGGCGTCCCAGACGTTCCAGTTTTCGGAGCACCGACGTGAGGCACTTCCATTGCATAGGTGGGCAGTGGCGTGACCTTCCGCTCTGCCGTAGATGATCCTGTCCGATTCACGTCGTCGAAGAAGGTTGGCCCTTGGGCCGGTCTGACGCCCTCACGCAATCAGTCTGGCGAACGTGATGTATCGGGCGGCATCACAAGGGCCGGAGATGTCAACCTGCGTCGCGCGCTTTGTCAGGCCGCGACCGTCATGTTGAACCGGGGGCGCTCGACATGGCTCAGAACTTGGGCTGCACAGATAGCACGCCGCCGCGGTCGCAAGTGGCGCTTGCTCGGCGCATCGGAGTGAGATCCTTCACCGAATTTGGATCGACGGTACCGTCTTCCAGGCAGAGGCACCGATCATTCCGCGAGGGATTTAACGAACTGAAACTCACACAGTTGCCCGCTTGACCGCAGGCCTTCGAGATCCCCCAGGGACGTGGTTCCTATGATGCCGAGGTCAGGGCTGTTGCCGAACCTCATCGAGCACGCCAATGAGATGGGCACATAGGAAACTGCATCGAACCAGCATCATGTTGGCAGCTCGCGCGCTGACCACGGACCGAAGCATGCACCCGGGTGATCTCACAGGAAGGCCGCGGCTCGGAGCATATACTGCGCCGCTCACTATCTGTTCGCCGCCACGTCGGCCTGCAGGCGGACGATTACGCTTGTTCAAAATCGCTTGACTGGGGCGGCTTCGTTACCGAAGTCCTGACCCCAGATAATACTGCTCGTGGAGGAAGGTCAGATCCTGTTCCCATTCGTCAATCGCCCTGGCGAGTCCTACAGGATCGCGCTTTTCGCGTTCCGTGTGAACGAGGCGAGGGAATTGGCGAACTTCTGCAATCGCCGTCCGCTCTGCGGCGCCCCTCGATCCGGAAGAACACCGACTGATAAATATTACTTTGCAATATGAGAAATGCCTCTATGATATAGATCATCGTGCCGTTATTCGCTTCGGCTAGGGAAGACGAAACGAATAACGCAAAAAACGCGGGGGGACATGGTGCGCGTGATCGAAATCGCGACCGGCCTGCAGTTTCCGGAAGGACCCGTCGTTTTAGGCGATGGAACGATTCTGGTCGTGGAGATTGCGCGCAAAACCCTGACGCGAATTCGCCGCGACGGTAGCTTTCAAGTCGTGGCCGCGCTTGGCGGCGGCCCGAACGGCGCAGCGATCGGGCCTGACGGTCGCTGCTATGTTTGCAACAATGGCGGCCTTTCGTTCGTCGAGCGGAATGATCGCCTGCTTCCCGGTTTGGCGGCCTCCGATTATGAGGGCGGCGGAATCGATGTCGTCGATCTGACGACAGGAAAAGCCGAGCGTCTCTATGAGAAGTGCGGCGACATCCAACTGCGGGGGCCGAACGATCTGGTCTTCGACCGTCAAGGCGGCTTTTGGTTTACTGATCTGGGCAAGACGTTCAAGCGCGCTCGACAGCGGGATCGCGGAGCAGTGTTTTATGCGCGCGCTGACGGGAGTTTTATCAAGCAGGCAATTTTTCCGCTTGATGGTCCAAACGGCATAGGCTTGTCGCCGGACGGCTCAGCCCTCTACGTCGCGGAATCTCATACGGGACGAGTGTGGGCCTTTCAAATTTCAGGTCCTGGCGAAATCCAGCCGCACACAGGACCAATCCCCGGTGAGATCGGCCGGATGCATTTTTCGGCATCCCATTATGCGATATTCGACTCGCTTGCGATCGATGCAGCCGGCAACATCTGTGTGGCGGACATACCCTTTGGGGGGATCAGTGTGATTTCACCAGACGGCGGATTGATCGAGCAGTACCCCACTGGCGATCCCTTCACTACGAATATCTGCTTTGGAGGAGGGGATCGCCGGACAGCTTACATCACCGCATCGTCGTCGGGACGGGTGCTGGCACTCGAATGGCCGAGGCCTGGACTTGCGCTGGCGTGGAATTGAGCAAGAAACATCAGCAGAAGAAGGTGCAACCGACATGAGTGGCTTTGGGCAGGAATATCGCGACAAGCGCCTTTCTGATCGAGGCAGAGTTCTGTTGGCCGATAATATGACAGTCTACGTCAATGGCGCGACAGGCCTTCCGAATACGTTCATGCAGATGCTGGCGTCTGAGGCTTCGGCGCTCCGCGGGATTCGTCTCTGCCACCCAATGCGGCGCGAAGTTATGGCGCTTGATCCAGATCCCGTGGCGCCTACGCTTGCGGAAAATATCTTTCATATCTCCGATTACACCTACGACGAGTCGATCCGGCGCGCGGTTCACGAGGGACGTGCGTCCTATCGTCCGATTCATTCCAGCGACGGCGGGCGTCATTTCCCATATTCGATCGATGTGCTGGTCGGCGCGGCCGCGCCGATGGACAGGCATGGCTATTTTAATCTCGGTCCGTTCGGCGGATGGATGATGGATTTTCTGACCCATGCCCGGAAGGTGGTGCTTGAGGTCAATCCGCAGCAGCCGGTGGTGTTCGGTGATAACTATGTCCATATCTCGCAGATTGACGGAATCATTGAGGCGGACTACCCGATCATCGAGATACGCCAGTCGGAATCGATATTCGGAGATACCGAACGCGCCATCGCGCGCAACGTTGCGGCGCTGGTCGAGGACGGCGCGACAGTGCAGGCCGGCGTCGGCTCGCTGCCCGACGCTATAGCTAAGACACTAATGTCCGATGGCCATCGCGATCTCGGCGTTCACACCGAATCCTTATTCGATTGGGTCGTCGATCTTTACACGGCCGGCGTCGTCACTAATACGCACAAGGGCCAGAATGTCGGCAAGATGACGGCCGCGATGGCGATCGGATCGCGCGCCTTGTATGAGTTCATCGATCGCAATCCTTGCGTGGAACTACAGCGATTTTCTTACGTCAACGATCCGATGGTCATCGCACGCAACCACAAGCCAGTATCGATAAATGCCACCCTGCAGGTCGATTTGTCCGGCCAGTGCGCGTCAGAGGGATTCGGCCCGCGCCATCACGGGGGTATTGGCGGCCAATGGAATTTCCATTATGGCGCGTCGCTCGCTCCGGACGGAAAAGGCATTATCGCTCTCCCGTCGACCGCACGGAAGGGATCTGTGTCCCGCATCGTACCGTCTCTTACCGCGGGAAGTGCCGTCAGCATTACGCGTAATGACATCCACTATGTCGTCACGGAATACGGCGTAGCTGATCTGCGCGGACGCCCGCTCGACGAACGGGCTAAACTGCTGATCGGTATTGCGCACCCACGGTTCCGTGACGAGCTGGCCCGTGCTGCGCGCGAGGTGCTTGGCCTGCATGTGCATGTCGCCTGATCGCGGCGCCTGCAATCGAGAGCTATGACGGAGTGGACTTGTGAATATCAACGGCATTTCGATCCCATGGACTACGATCGCCGACCTCCTGCGCGACAAGGAGTTGAAACATGGCGAGCGTCTCTTCGGAGAGATTGCCGGTACGGCGCTGAGCTATGCCGAGTTAGCCCAACGCTCGCGTACCGTCGCCGCCAATCTCATCAGCCGCGGATATGTCGTGGGTGACCGGATAGCATCCTTCACACACAACTCGGTCGAGCAGATTGTGCTGTGGTTCGGCTGCTGTCAGGCGGGAATGATCTGGGTTCCGATCAATTCTGGTCTGGTTGGCGACGACCTTCGCTATATCCTGAGCAATTCAGGCGCGCGTGCCTTGCTGTTCGATGAAGAAGGGGCACCGAAGATCGATCGGATGCGCGCTCAACTTGCTGATATCGATCTGTTCACCACCTGCGATCATCCAGATACCGAACCGTTCTCGGCTCTCTTGAAGAAGCCTGAAGTGAATGCATCCCTGCCCGCGACGGCTCCAGCCGACACCGGCGCAATCCTTTATACAGGTGGCACCACGGGCCTGCCGAAGGGGGTGGTGCTTCCGCAATTGTCTTTCATCCTGTCCGGCATTCGTTATGGCGAAGTGTTCGATGCGCGAGCGGGCGAACGCCATTTTTCAACTATGCCGCTCTATCATGCCGGCGGCCTGCAATGGGGCATCATGGGTCCGCTCGTCAACGACATGACGACAGTCATCGATCGGCGTTTCAGTGTAACGCGCTATTTCGATCGTGTGCGCGAGACCAAGGCGAACATCATCGATCCGTTCGGCGCAGTCGTGACGATGCTGTGCAACCAGCCGGAATCGGCCCATGACCGCGATCACGCCGTTCGTATCGCCGTTGGAGCGGTGCAGGGCCTGCCGCCGCATATTCCTGAAACGTTCACGCGCCGGTTTAACATTCCCTTAGTCAACCTCTATGGGTTAACGGAGGGGGGTGGCGCCATGCTGACCAGCAATCGCGAGCAAACGCTCGACTCGAACGGCAAGCCGTATGGCTGGGTGGAAATCCGGATTGCAGGCGAGGATGACATGCCGTTGCCGATCGGTGAGGTTGGCGAGGTGCTCCTACGGCCGAGTTTCCCGAACATGTTCATGACCGGTTACTTCAACGACCAGGCGGCGTCGCTGAAAAGTTTGCGCGATTGCTGGCTGCATACTGGTGACCTCGGGCGCCTCGATGCGGACGGAAACCTCTACTTTCTCGGGCGGCGTGCGCATTGGATTCGCCGCCGTGGCGAAAGCATTTCAGCGGCGGAAATTGAGGCCATACTTACGAAACACCCGATAGTCGAGGAAATCGCTGTTGTCGGCGTTCCTTCGGAAATCGGCGAGGAAGACATCAAGGCGTTTGTCATAGCGAAGCCGGGCGTTCAGCCGGATGCTATTGCGCTGTGCGCCTGGGCGCTCGAACGAATGGCGGCATTCAAGGTCCCGCGCTATGTCGAGTTTGTCGATGATTTTCCGCGCTCGGCAGCCAAACGCGAAATCCAGCGCTCTCTGCTGAAAGCCTTGCCGCACGACAATGCCTATGACCGCGAGCCGGGCGGCCGCCGCCCCACAACCATGGCCAAAGTCGGATAGGGCAGCGACGAATGGAGGATAGCTGGCTGTTCCGACCACTCGAGTTGCGGGGTATCAGGCTGAAGAACCGGATCATGATCGCGCCGATGGCGATGTATTCCGCCACGGACGGCCTGGTCGACGATTTCCACCTTGTTCATCTCGGCCGCTTTGCACTTGGTGGCGCCGGTTTGGTGATGATGGAAGCCACGGCGGTCAGCCGGGACGGCCGTATCACACCGGGTTGTGCGGGGATTTGGAGCGATACGCATGTCGCCAGCCTGCGCCGGATCAGCGATTTCATTCGCCGGTTCGGCGCGATCCCGGCGATCCAACTCGGACACGCCGGCCGTAAAGGAGCCTGTGAGCGTGCGTGGCGCGGTGGCGCGCCGTTGCCGGAGCAAGCGGAGACCGTGGATGCGCAGCGGTGGCCGCTGGTGTCTTCGACCGGCGTGCCGTTCGAGGATTATGGCCAGACCCCAGCCCAACTCGATATCGATGGGATCAACCGCGTAATTGATGATTTCGCGCACGGCGCTCGTCGTGCCGACGCGGCTGGCTTCGATGTCCTCGAAATTCACAGTGCGCATGGTTATCTCTTGCATTGTTTTCTGTCGCCGCTCGTGAACGACCGGAAAGATGAATGGGGTGGCGATCTTGCCGGCCGGATGCGGTTTCCGTTGGCGGTGGTACGCGGTGTTCGAGACGTATGGCCTCAGCGCAAACCGCTGTTCGTGCGTATCTCCAGCGTAGATGGGGTGGGCGCCGGATGGAGTATCGAGGACTCGGTGATCTTTGCGCGCGAGTTGAAAAAGATAGGCGTCGATGTTGTCGATTGCTCGTCCGGCGGCATGAAGTTGCCGCGCGACGCGCATCTGGTGGCACGTACCGAAGGATTTCATGTGCCGTTCGCGGCAAAGATCCGACGAGAAGCCGGCATTCCAACCGTCGCGGTGGGATTGATCCGGAGGCCCGCATTTGCCGAACAGGTTCTGGAGCGTGGCGATGCAGATATCGTGGCGCTGGCGCGAGAAGTCCTGATCGATCCGAATTGGGCGAATCGTGCCGTCAGCGACCGCGATTCCGAGGCCGGCTGGGATTATTGGCCGGAGCAATACGCCATGTGGCTACGTGGCCGGGCTAGGACCTTCGCCCGTGCCGCGAGGGAAGCCGAGGCCGTGGTTTCGTCGAGAGCGACCGGCAACGTCTAGGGGGCGTAGATGAAATTGTGTTGCATCAACATCAATGCTGCCGAGACGTCGCAGGCGTTTCTTCCGGTCCTGTGCCGCGACATCGAATTGGCGAAACAGCCTGGCACCGAAATAGTAGTCGAAAGCGTCACGCCCGGCCTTCAAAGAGCCCTCGATGTCAACAGCGCCTATTTTTCGCTCCTCAATAAGGCCAGCATCGTCGATGCGGCGATCCGAGCCTCGCGAAGCTGCGACGCGATTGTCGTGATCTGTTTCCTTGATCCGGCGCTGACCGAGGCGCGTGAGATGGTGGATGTGCCGGTGGTCGGCCTTGCAGAGGCCAGCACGCTCCTAGCCTGCCAGATCGGCCGCAAGTTTGCGATCGTGACGCTCGACGAACCGAAAATGATCGTCGAGATCGAACGTAATCTCGGTCTGCTTGGCCTGGAGGATCGAGCGACCCGCGATCCCGTGATCCCGATCGACATTCCATCGCAGGACTGGTTGAAGCGCGGCATGGATAATCCTGCGCTCGTCGCGGACGCCGTCGACAGGGCGGCTCGCAAAGGCCTCGCGAATGGCGCCGACGTCATTATCGTAGGCTGCGCAGGCATGGCGCCGCTTGCAAGTCTCGGCGGCCTCACGCAGATCGGGAATGCTCGGGTTCCGATCATCGATTGCGTTCAGGCCGGTATCAAGATGGCCGAATTTAGGGTCGAACTGATGAAAAGACCCGGCTGGCCTGCGATTAGCCGCGGCGGGATCTATGCCGCGCCGGATGAGCGGGATATCGAGCGAGTCCGGTCGACCTTCGGCCGCGAATAGAATTGCCGGACCAGCTTTCGCCGGCCCGGCATCCCCGGTTTCACGTCATCGCGAGCCTAGTTCTTCACGGCGTTCTTCTTCACGAGCGGACAGCGTGATTGCGAGAGCGGCTGGAACGCTTCCTCGGCCGGCACCGTTCCGATCAGCTTGTAGTAATCCCATCGGCCTTTCGATTCGGATGGCTTTTTGACCTGGAACAAATACATATCGTGGACCATGCGGCCGTCTTCACGAATCCGGCCGTGCTTCGCGAACATGTCGTTGATCGGCATCTCCTTCATCTTTTTCATGACAGCATCGGAATTGGTCGTGCCAGCGGCTTTTACCGCCTTAAGATAGTGCAGCACGGATGAATAGACCGAAGCCTGGGGCGCGGTGGGAGCTCGCTTGGTGCGTTCCATGAAGCGCTTTGAGAATGCTCTGGTCTCGTCGTTCATGTCCCAATAGAAGGCATCGGCGAAGACAAGCCCCTGCGCCGTTTCAAGGCCAAGGGAATCGACGTCCGTCAGATACAAAAGCATTGGTGAGAGGGTTTGCCCGCCTTTCACGATACCGAACTCGGCGGCCTGCTTGATGGCGTTGATCGTATCGCCACCGGCGTTGGCGAGTCCGATTACTTTGGCCTTGGACGCCTGCGCTTGTAGCAGGAACGAGGAAAAGTCCGATGTATTGAGAGGATGATGAACGCCTCCCAGGACCTTTCCTCCTGATTTCACGATCACGTCGGTAGCATCGCGCACCATTTCTCGTCCGAATGCATAATCGGCGCTGAGAAAGAACCAGGTATCGAGACCTTTCTCGACAGCGGCGCGGGCGGTGACATGAGCCTGCGAATAGGTATCGTAGGCCCAATGAACGCTGTAAGGAAAGCAGGCCTCGTTGGTGATCCGGACCGCACCCGGACCACTATACATGATGATCTTCTTGCGTTCCTTCGCAATCTCGCCGGCTGCAAGAGCGGTCGCGGACCCTGCGACGTCGATGATGGCTTCGACCCCCTGATTGTCCAGCATATCACGGGCGATGTTGGAGGCGAGATCAGCCTTGTTGAGATGATCGGCCGCAACGATCTCGATTTTCCGGCCCAGAACCTCGCCGCCGAAATCTTCGGCCGCCATTTTGGCGGCGGTTACGCTTCCCGTTCCCGTGATGTCGGCGTACAGGCTCGACATGTCGAGGATGGCGCCGAGCTTGAGCGGCGGCTTGGTTTGAGCCGCTGCTGGCGTGGCGCAGATCAGCGCCGAAAACAGATATCCCATCAGTGTGTATTTTTTCATTTTACTTCCTCCCTCTGTGCTGTCTTGGATTGGCTATGCCCCTCTCGTCGAAAATCGCAGTGTCGTGCCGTCATCGATCGTAGCGAGACGGTTTCGACGGAGCAGGTAGTTGATGTGCGCAATGACTTCGCCGGCAGCGAAACCCATTTGATGAGCATCCTCCAATGGCCGGTCGAAGACTGTGTCGATCAACTCGACGGCGGCCTTGGGCGAGCGTTGGCATGACTGCTCGATCATCAAGCACCGCGTTTCGTGGTGATGGATCAACTGATCGATGCGCTGCTTCAGGCCGACGAACGGCAGGCCATGGCCAGGAAGTACCAGAACGTCATCGGGAATCGTTGCGGCGATCTCGTGCAGCGATTGCAAATATTCCCCTAACGAGTCGGCGTGAGGTTCGACCGCCCAGACACTGATGTTCGGCGAGATCTTGCTGAGCACCTGGTCAGCGGAGAGAAACAGCCGGTCATCCGGACAATGCAACATGACCTGATCGAATGCGTGACCTCCTCCGGTGAGGACGTCGAACCGCCGCGAACCGATTTCGATCGCGTCGCCTCCGACCAGCCGGACGTAGCTTGGCGGAAGACTCGAAACTTTCTTCAGATAGTCTTGTCCGCGCCCGAGAAGCTGATCGGTCATGGTTTCATCCATGCCGTGCAAGCGGAAAAACATGCGCTGCTCCGCCTGCCGGTCCGCCTTCTCAAGGTCCTGGCGATAGGCGGCCTGAAGATACTCCTCTCGGGTCATCCATAGCGTGCAGCCAAATCGCCGAACCATCCATCCGGCCATGCCGACGTGGTCAGGGTGCGCATGGGTAACGATCAGGCGTGTCACCTTGACCGATGCAAGCGGCCCGGCAAAAAGGTCTTCCCATGCTGCGGCCGTCGCCTCGTTACCGAAGCCGGCATCGATCATCGTCCAGCCGTCGTGTTCCTCGAGCAAGTAGATGTTGACGTGATTGAGGCGGAACGGAAGCTTGAGACGAGCCCAGAGCAGGCCTGGTCGAAGTTCAATCACTTCGCTGGCGGACGGCGGGGACTGCCATGGAAATTGAATAGTGTGGGTTCCGTCGATGGTGGCCTTCATCGGTCAGCTCTCAGGCTTGCAACTGTCACGTCAGTGCGTGCCGATCGCCGCGTGCTTGTTCTATATGGAGTAGTGTTTTTCACTACACGACACCGCGCTGCCTGAGATCGTCGATGGATGATTGTGTGTAACCAAGTTCGGCGAGTAGGGGGCACGTATCGGCACCAAGCGCCGGTGCAGGGCGTAAAGGCGGAGCAGGGGTACCGCCGAGCTTAGGATGAGGCGCAGGCATGATAAGTCGTCCGATCCGCGGATGGTCGACAGTCGCTATGCTGCCGCGCGCGGCGTATTGCGGATCCTCCACGATCTCGGCGGCCGAATAGACCAGCGAGAATGCCAGCCCGTGCTTTTCGAGCAGCTCTATGATGGTTGTTACCGGAGCGCTCCTGATCCATTCGGCGACGATCGAATTTATTTCGCGGATATTATTCCAGCGCTGGATGTGGGTCGCGAAGCGCGGATCTTGGATTAGATCGGACCGCTGCATCGCGTCGCACAGGCGCTGAAACACGCTGTTCGAGGAGACAGTGAGAACGAGGTAGCGGCCGTCGTTGGTCTCGAAATGATCGCCGGGCGCGGCTGCGAAATGCATATTGCCTTGCCGCTTGCGCGCCACGCCCAGTTTGTCGAAAGCCGTCACCATAATATCGGTGAAACGGAAAACGGATTCGTATAGCGAGGTGTCGATATGCTGGCCGGTACCTTCTTTTGCGTCGCGGTGATACAGCGCGATCAGGACAGCGAATGCGCCCATAAGGGCTGACTGATAGTCTGCAACTGCTGTTCCGGGTCGCAACGGCGGTCCGTCGCCCTGACCGGTGACGTGCAGCAGGCCCGAGAACGCCAGCCCAATGCGATCATACGCCGCGCGGGGAGCGTAGGGGCCGGTTTGCCCGTAACCAGAGATGCTGAGCATGATGAGCTTGGGATTGACCGCGCGGAGCCGCTCATAATCCAGCCCCCATCGGGCCATCGTTCCCGGCCGGAAGTTCTCAACCAGAACGTCCGCATGGGTGACCATTTTCCGCAAAATGTCCTGTCCTTCGGAAGCCCGCAGGTTGAGTGTCACGGATCGCTTGTTGCGGCCCTCGACATTCCACCACAGGCCTTCGCCCTCAAATTGCGCCCCGTTCTGCCTGATCGGATCGCCGCCCTGAGGCTGCTCGACTTTGATGACGTCGGCACCGAAATCGCCGAGTAGCGTCGCGGCAACCGGACCGGCGATCATTGTTCCCAGATCGAGAACCCGGATGCCGTGCAAGGGGCCCAAGGTTTCCGTGCTCATAGACTGTCCCCTTTCGCGTGGGGACAAAATCTCGGCACGAACATGCCTTCTCCGATGTCATCCCACCACAACTCAACTTTCATGCCGATGCTAACTGCGGAGGGATCGCAATCCGTCAGGTTTGATACCAGGCGCACACCGGGAAGCCCGGGAAACACGATAACAGCGCCAATGTAGGGGAGGCGCCCGGTGACGGCCGCGTGACTCGCGTGATGGATGACGTTGTAGGTGTAGACTTCGGCTTCGGCCGGCGCCTCACTCCATGTGACCTTGGTGGAATGGCACTTGGGGCAGACGGGCGTCGGAGGATGGCGCGGCGTGTCGCATTCGGCGCATGTCTGAAACGCCAGCTTGCGCTGGCTGCAGCAATCCCAGAATCCCGCATCGTCCATGTTTGGCGTGGGGCGTGGCATGGTGTCCGGAAAATAGGCCATTATTGTCGTCCCAGGATGATGGCGCTGGTCGGCGACACGCCGAGGCCGCCGGTCACAAGGCAGGTTTCAGCATCGTTGACCTGCGAAGTGGATTGCCCGCGTAGTTGCCTAACGCCCTCGATCACGAGGTTCATGCCGTGCACATAGGCTTCGGACAATTGCCCGCCCGACGTGTTGATCGGCAGCTTCCCGTCAGGCCACCGGATCGCGCCGCTCGCGACGAATTCACCGCTTTCGCCGCGCCCGCAGAATCCGAAATCCTCCAGAGCCATCAGAACCAGCCCTGAGAAATGGTCGTAGATTTGCGCGACGTCGATATCCTTCGGCTCGAGTCCGGCAGCATGGAACAGTTCGCGCGCGAGATATCGGCTGTTGGTTGATGCGTAGTCTTCGTCCGGCATATTGTGGCCGGACAGAAGACCGCTACCCCATCCCGGTCCGCTGCCGTGCGCCGCGGCCAGAATATCGACAGCCGGAGAGGCGAGATCGCGCGCTCGCTCACGCGTCGTGATGACGACGGCGCAGGCGCCATCGGTTTCGAGGCAGCAGTCATACAAACGGAACGGCTCGGCGATCCATCGCGATGCGAAATACTGCTCATACGTTAGTGGACGTGCATGCATTACGGCGTTCGGATTGCGATTCGCATTGGCGCGGGCATTCAATGCGATCTCCGCCATATGCTCGATAGTGATCGGATAGAGATGCATGAAACGGCGCATCGCCAGCGAGAGCATCTGCGATGGCGCGAATAGGCCGAACGGATCAACGAAGTTTCCGTTGACGCGCCCTTGTCCGAAACGTCCGAAGCGCCTGCTCTGTCCCTGGCACAACCCGCGATAGGCTACCACAACATTGGCCCGGGCGGATTCGATCGCGGCGCATGCCATTGAGATCGCGCCGCATGTGCCTCCGCCGCCGCCTCCCCAGATCATGCCTGAAAGCCGAAGGCGCGGAATGCCGAGCGCGACCTGCATCAGCGGTGCATCATTTGCGTCGTTCGAGAAGGACGTAAGCCCATCGACTTCGGCTGGCGACAGGCCAGCGTCGGCAAGCGCTGCAAGAATGGCCTCCGCCGTAACTTGAAATTGGCTGCGGTTTTGGATCCCGCCCCACTTGGTGAATTCACTCTGACCGACGCCGACAATGCAGCATCGGCCTGTGCGCTGGGTCGCAGATAACAACGGAGGACCTCCCTGATGGCGATCTTGGTATTGCATAACTGAAATGCTGATGCAATATGGGGGTCCTCGAGCCCAGAGATTCTGGGTCTCCCCAACCGCAATGGAGTATGTCTCGTGAATGCCTCCGCGGGCCTCGTCGTGATCGGCGCCGGTCAGGCTGCGTTCCAGCTCGCGGCGTCTGCCCGCGCCGCGGGGTATCAGGAGCGCATCATCCTTGTCGGAGCGGAACGCGAACTGCCGTATCAGCGGCCACCCTTGTCCAAGGCATATCTTCTCGGGAAGACGACGCGGGAGGGGTTGGCATTTCGCAAACAGGAGTTCTTCGATTCCAACCGGATCGAACTTTGTCTCGGACATGTCGCCACGAAGATCGATTCGCATGACCGCGTGCTCCATGCGGGTAGCGCGCGCATCGAATTCGATCGGCTCGTGATCGCGACGGGTGCGCGAAACCGTAAGTTGCGCGACGATCTGGCTAGGCTCCGGGGCGTATTGTCGTTGCGCGATCTGGGCGATGCCGACCAACTCGCCGACGCGCTACGGCACGCGTCGCGGATCGTCGTCATCGGCGGAGGCTTTATTGGCCTCGAAGTCGCAGCGGTCGCTCGATCGCTCGGGAAAGAGGTTGTAGTTGCCGAAGCCCAGCGGCGCCTGCTTGGCCGGGCGGTCTCACCGCAGATCGCTTCCCGCATCCAGCGCCGACATGTGGAAATGGGCATCGAATTTCTGTTCCAGAGCATGGTAGCGAATATCGAAGCCGACCATGGTCGCGTGAGCGCGGTTCACTTTTCAAATGGAAGTGTGCGTCATGCCGATCTGGTGATCGTTGGAATCGGTGTTGAGGTCACCGATACGCTTGCCGCTGACGCGGGGCTTGCCGTTGGCAATGGCATCCGGGTCGATTCCTCGCTACGAACGACTAACCCGGCGATTCTCGCAATTGGCGATTGTGCGAGCTTCCCCGGCGAGGACGGCTATCTGCGCCTGGAATCGGTACAGAACGCGGTGGACCAGGCGAGGTATGCCGCGCAGGTGATCGTCGGCGCGGCCAGTCTTTTCTATCGTGCGGTTCCTTGGTTCTGGAGCGATCAGTACGACATGCGGCTTCAAATGGCCGGACTTTCGTCGGCCGCGGATCAATTTGTGATGCGCGGTGACGCCGAATCCGGACAGTTTTCCTTGTTCGCGTTTCGTCGAGGCCGCCTGATTGCGGTAGAGTCCGTCAATTCACCGGCAGATCACGTGATGGCTCGCAAGATGCTCGAGGGCGATTGCCGGCTATCGCCCAACGAGGCAGCTGATCGGAGTTTCGACCTGCGCTCGTTCGTCAAGAGCGGAAAGCGCGAGATAGCTTGATAGAGCGAACCCATTTCCAAATTCGGAAGGATGCTATGAAAGTCACCGTTATCAGCCAGAACGGGGAAGAACACGATGTGAGCGGATCACCCGGCGAAAAGCTGATGGAGATGATACGGGATGCGGGCTTGCAAATCGCGGCGCAGTGCGGTGGCTGTTGTTCGTGCGCGACATGTCATGTGCATGTGGCTAACGAATGGATCGACAAACTTCCGCCGGCCACCGCAGACGAGGAAGCCCTGCTTGATCTCGTCGACGATTTGCAGCCGGTTTCGAGATTGTCATGTCAGATCATTATGGCGCCTGAGTATGACGGATTGAAGGTCAAACTGGCCTCGGGAACCGAGCTTTGATTGTGCCCTCAGGACAAGAGGGAAGACAACAGCGCGGCGACGGTTCGCCGCATCAAGATAATTCGGGAGGCGGATATGACGGCACAAAAGAATTTCATCGGCGGCGAATGGATCGCGTCATCGCAGTCCTTGCCCGTCGTCAATCCGTCGGATGGGCAGACAATCGGACAGATCGCGCGGGGGGGAGCAGCCGAGATCGATGCCGCGGTCAGGGCCGCTCAATCCGCCATGAACGGAGAATGGGGTAGGCTCGACGCGGTATCGCGCGGGCGTCTGTTGCTGAGGCTGGCTGAATTGATCCGGCGCGATGCGGAGCGGCTTGCACGGATGGAAAGTGAGGACGTCGGCAAGCCACTGACGCTGGCGCGCGGCGACGTTACAGTCTGCGCTCGCTATTTCGAATATTACGGCGGCGCCGCTGACAAGGTGCATGGCGACACCATCCCCTTCCAGAATGGCTTCACCGTGATGACGGTGTACGAACCGCACGGGGTCACCGGACATATCGTGCCGTGGAACTATCCGCTGCAGATGACCGGACGCTCGGTTGCGCCGGCGCTGGCGATGGGCAACGCCGTCGTGCTCAAGCCCGCGGAAGATACCTCGCTGACTGCGCTGGCGTTGGCTGCACTAACCGAGGAAGCGGGTTTCCCGAAGGGCGCCTTCAATGTGGTGACGGGACTCGGCGAGGAAGCAGGTGCGGCGCTCGCCGGGCATCCCGGCATTTCACATATCAGCTTCACGGGCTCGCGCGAGGTCGGCGTTCTGGTCCAGGCCGCAGCCGCCGAACGAACGATTCCGGTGACGCTCGAACTGGGCGGGAAGTCGCCGCAGGTAGTGTTCGCCGATGCGCCGCTTGGGGAGGCAGCCGCCACTATCGTCAAGGCGATCGTGCAGAATGCCGGGCAGACCTGCAGCGCAGGTTCGCGTGTGTTGATTGAGGACCGCATCTACGACGCCTTCACGTCCGATCTCGCCGCGCGGTTCAAGGCGACTCGTGTCGGCTCCGGCAGCCAGGACCTTGATCTTGGGCCTGTGGTCAACGCGAAACAGAAGTCACGTGTCGAAAGCTATCTCGACCTCGCCAGCAAGGATGGCTTGCCGATTCTCGCCCAAGGGCAATTCGGCACCAATCTCCCGCAGGACGGCTTCTATGTTAAGCCAACACTCATCGGCGACGTTCCGCCGGATCACGTGCTGGCGCAGCAGGAGATTTTCGGGCCGGTGCTGGTGGCGATCCGCGTCAAGGATGAGGAGGACGCGATTCGCATCGCCAACAACACTGAATACGGGCTGGCCGCTGGCGTGTGGACCAGTGACCTTGGTTGCGGACTGCGGTTGGCGCAGAAGATCAAGTCCGGCCAAGTGTTCGTCAACAATTACGGCGCCGGTGGCGGCATCGAACTTCCGTTTGGCGGCGTCAAGGGCTCCGGTCACGGGCGCGAGAAGGGCTTCGAAGCACTCTACGGCTTCGCCACCATGAAAACTGTCGCAATCAAGCATTGATTTCGATCAGGCGTCGGATAGCGCGGTCGTCCTACTATTACAAAACTGTCGGGCATCTGCGCCACCGCCTCTTGATTTCGCCGTCACTTCGTCCGTTTGCGAACCGCGCCGAGCACGCAGTCGACCAGGTCTTGCATCAATTGTGAAGAAGGCTGGTCCCGCAAATGAGCGATATAAAGCGTTCGCGACAACGCAGGCCGGAGAGGGCGTGAAATCAGCGTTCCTGCCTGCAACTCTGGCATACATGCGCTCGGCGGCAGGATCGTGCAGGTCGGCATCCGCTGGAGAAGTTGGTGCATCAGGGGGAGGCTGTCGACTTCCAGTCTCGAACGCATCGGTATGTCATCGGCGGAGAAGTATTCGCTCAGGATTGCACGCGATCCGTAGAGTGACGCCGGTAACAGCAAATCGAGTTCTTTGAGTTGGGAGCGGGCAACATATTTCTGGCTGGCGATCGGATGATTTGGAGCAGCCAGCAGATGCAGGGGCTCGCGGGTCAGCTCGCGCAGCACCAATCGACTCGTGTTCGCCGTTTGCAAAACGATCGCCAGGTCTACTTGGCCGCTTGCCAGCATTGTGAATACGCCGCCGGTCGACGCTTCCATGACGCAAAGCCTTACGTCAGGGTGTGAGGCCGCGAAGGCTGCTATGACGTCAGCCATGTAGGTCATGGTGAAGCTCGGTGGCGCGCCAATGCTGATGCTGCTGACAGAGCGGTGGCGTGCCTCGTCGATCTCGTCCACCGTCGCGGACATGCTCTGCAGGATTGCTTCTGCGTTGCGGAATAAGATCTCGCCGAAGGCTGTCAGCTTGACGCCATGACCCGTGCGCTCAAGCAATTGGGCGTCGAGATCAGCCTCAAGTTGCTGAATTTGCCGGCTCATGGCCGATTGAGCGACATCGAGGATCGCTTCGGCGGCGGTGAAACGACCGGCCTTTGCTACATGGTAGAAATACAGCAGGCGTCGGGAATCGATCACCTTTCGCATTCCGCGGATCGTGATTTCGGCTGGTTTCGGGTCTCGCATGGCTCCCCCTTACGTCGCAAAAAACCGAATCGCAACCGAAGCCTAGAGCCGGCGCCTTTACGAGCGCACCCTATTCGGCTTGCCAATTGCTCATATTATCATTATGACATATCTCATATCTCATAACGGCAAGAAGGAAGCCTGCCATGTCCGTTGCAGCCCTAGCCGCTGACAACGTCGATCTTTTGAACGCCGAACTCACCCAGTCGCCCTATGAGTATCTCGGGCGATTGCGGGAGACTTCCCCCGTTCACTGGAACGGCAAGCATCGGGCATGGCTCGTGACCCGCCACGCCGACGTGACGGAGGGTTTTCGCGACGGCCGGCTGAAATCCAATCGGCTTCGTCAGTACCGTGAGAAACGCCTGGCGGACGATCAGCAGCATACGATCGGAAGAACGCTGCGAATCTTGGAATCCTGGATGGTGTTTCAGGACAACCCCGAACATCAGCGACTTCGAAGCATCGTTCACAAGGCGTTCACGCCGCAGATTGTCGCCAGCCTCGAAGGTGATATTCGCAGGCTGGTGAAGGAGCAAATCGAACGCTTGATGCACCGGTTCACAACCGAGCCGGACAAGCCGGTCGATCTTCTCAACGAGATGGCCTACGAGATTCCGGGGCCCATCATCTGCAAGATGCTGGGCGTTCCGCTGGAGGATCGCCCACAATTCGTCGAATGGTCTGAACAGATATCGAGCCTGATCGGTGGTTTCGTCGACGATTCCGACCGCTATGAACGCGCCCATGCCGCCGTCGCTGCTCTCGAAAGCTATTTGACGGATATCATTGAACAGACCAACGGCAGCGACGACAACTTGATGGCGCGTCTGGTCGAAGCGGAGGCCAATGGCGAACGCTTGTCGCGCGAGGAGGCGATTGCTACCGGGATTCTCATTCTCTTCGGCGGAAATCGCACGACCTCATGCATGATCGCGAATGGACTGCGCGCGTTGCTGCTTCATCCCGATCAGCAGGAGTTGCTACGCGCAAAGCCTGAGCTTCTTTCGTCGACGGTCGAAGAGATCATGCGGTGGGAATCCCATACCAAGTTTACTGTCCGCATCGTCGGGGAGGATTTCGATTGGCATGGTAGCCATCTGAAAGCGGGGGAGCGCGTGTTTCTGTCCCCGCTCGCAGCGAACCACGATCGGGATTTCTTCGCTGATCCCGATCGTTTCGACATCACGCGCGCGAACGCTGGTCGCCATCTCGCATTTGGCACCGGTATTCATCTCTGCCTTGGTCAGGCGCTGGCGCGGCTCGAACTCAAGATCGTGTTCAGCGAGATGCTACCCATTCTATCACGGTTGACGCTCGTCAATCCAGCCGGCGAATGGATGCCAACCCTGATCAATCGGGTGCAGAAGAGGCTCCTGGTCTCCGGCAAAGCGGCCTAATCCCTGTTCGCAGCGACAATCATGACACTACTCAGCGTTCAGGAGTTGACGAAAAGGTTCGGTGGCCTGGTTGCGGTTCGCGATGTCAGCTTTGATATCCAGCGGGGCGAGGTGCTCGGCGTGATTGGCCCGAATGGTGCGGGCAAATCGACGTTGCTTGGGATGATATCCGGCTTCATCAAGCCAACGTCGGGGTCTGTTCGCTATCGCGGTGAAGGAGTCGTCGGTCTAGCTCCGCATCTTCTTGTGAAGCGTGGCCTGTCGCGAAGCTTTCAGATTGTGCAGACATTCGCGGATATGACGGTTCGTGAGGTTGTGATAGCGGCCGCCTTGTCGAAGCGTGTGATGCATGATGCAGAGCAGCACGCGGACGACGTGATCGATCGAGTGGGGCTTAGCGGCAAGGAATGCAAAGTACCCGCGATACTTTCCTTGCAGGACAAGAAACTGCTTGAGCTCGCCAAGTGTGTTGCGACCGATCCGGAGCTTATCCTGCTGGACGAGGTGATGGCCGGCTTGACGCTGGCGGAAGCAGAGGCTCCGTTGCAGGTGATACAGGGACTAAATGAGACGGGCGTCACCGTGATCATGGTCGAACACGTGATGCCGGTCATCATGAAGATCGCGTCGCGGCTTGTCGTAATCGAATTTGGCAAGCTGATCGCCGACGACCAGCCTCAAAACATCATTAAAGATCCCCGCGTCATCGAGGCCTATTTTGGAGCCGAGATCGATGCTTGAGGTTCGGACGCTGACAGCTGGATATGGTCTTGCTGAAGTGCTCGGCGACGTCTCGCTATCGGTGAGAGCAGGGGAAGTGGTCGCATTGCTTGGTGCTAACAATGCCGGAAAGACGACGTTCATTAACAGTTTGTCGAGACTCGTTTCGATCTTTTCCGGATCCGTTGTTTTTGACGGCCAGGATATCACCGCGGCGAAGCCCGACGATGTGGTCGGCCTCGGAATCGTCCAGGTTCCGGAAGGACGGCTCGTCTTTCCGAAAATGAGTGTGCGCGAAAATCTTCTGCTTGGTGGAAGCCATCCGCGTGTGCGGCGCGACAGACTTGCGCAGATGGAAAATGCTTTTGGCCTTTTCCCGATCCTGAAAGAGCGCGCGCAACAACTGGCTGGCACGCTCTCGGGTGGCGAACAGCAGATGCTGGCAATCGCGCGAGGACTGATGGCGAAGCCAAGGCTTCTCATGCTCGATGAGCCGTCACTGGGGCTTTCACCCCGTTTCGTTCAATATGTTTTCGATGCGATAGACCGTCTGCGCAGCATGGGTTTGACCATCCTCCTTGTTGAGCAAAATCTCACTATGGCTTTGCGCTATGCGGATCGATGTTACGTGATGGAGCGCGGGCGCGTCGTTGTAGAAGGTGATCCGAATGCGGTGCGTGACGATCCGCGCACGCGGACTGCCTATCTCGGCTTGTGAACCGGTGCCGTCATGACTGAGCTTCTCCAAGTTATGGTGCAGGGCATGCTGATCGGCAGCACATATGGCCTGCTCGCGCTCGGTATGGGCTTGATCTTTGGCGTGATGGGTATCGTCAGCTTCGCGCAAGGCGACCTTGTATCGCTCGGCATGTTCTTGTGCCTCGCACTCTATGCCGGATTCGGGCTCGATCCTTATGTCTCGGTGTTCGTGACGGTTCCGTTGCTCATGATCTCCGGCGGAGCGATCTATTGGTTCCTGATCCGCCCGATCGCGGGTCAGCACCTGCTAATGGTTGTCCAACTGACACTCGGCCTTTCGTTTGTGATTCAAAATGGCTTGTTGATGACGTTCGGGGGACAGGCGCAGAGGGTGCCGTCCGTGGTGGACTCCGATCTTCTGATTGTGCGCGATGTCGTCATACAGATGCCGCACGTCATTGCCGCCGCAGTATCGTTTGGTCTCGCGCTCGGGCTTTATGCGATGCTCGGCTGGACCGATGCGGGTAGGGCGATACGCGCGGTCAGCCAGAATTCGCACGCGGCATACTTGATGGGGATCAAGGTTGCCAGGGTGCGCCTTGTGACCTTTGCGATTGGCTGCGGACTGGTGGCGATTGCGGCCTCGCTGCTCGCGCCGGGCGCCGTGATGGTTCCCGCGCAAGGCTTTCGCTACACCGTCATCATCCTCCTGACGATGGTGCTCGGCGGGATGACGAATTTCGTGAGCATCATGTGCGGTGGCATTGTGATCGCGATGTCCGAAGCCGTGGGTGCTGTTTATTTCGCCGACACGTTCGGTCTCTTGTTGCCCTATCTAGTCTTCGTCCTGGTCATGATAATCCGCCCCCAGGGTCTGACATGGAGGACCACATGAGGCGGGAGTTTTACGATACCCTGCTGTCTCCCGGCTTGTGGTTGATCTGCGCACTGCTGGCCGCTCTTCCCTTGTTCCTGTCGGGGTATCACCTTCAGATCGTAACGCTTGCGCTGACTTACGCCGCGCTCGCGAGCGCATGGAATATTGTCGGCGGGATGGGAGGAATGCTGTCGCTCGCGCATTCGCTATTCGTCGGCATCGGCGGGATGTTTGCGAGCGCGTTGCTGATCCGCTGCGGCATCAACATGTGGGTGGGCTCTCTCGGAGCGGCGATCCTGGCAGCTGGTGCTGGGTGCCTCGTTGCATGGATCGGTTGGCGCTTTCGACTTGGACATCTGCTGTTTGCCCTCATCACGCTCGCATTTGCGGAAATGGCTTCCATTGTGGCCATGAATTGCGAGTTCCTGGGTGGAGCATCAGGTCTGTTTCTTCCGCCGGACAAAGGCCGTTTCATCGCGTTCGAGTTCGGCGGCATGCACGGAACCTATTGGGTCATGCTGCTGCTGGCGGCGGGCTGTATCGTTTCGAATCTTGCGGTTCTCAACCTGCCGCTTGGCTATCGGCTTCGCGCTGTCCGTGACAATGCAGATGCAGCCCAGGCCATTGGCGTTCCGCTACTGCGGACGCAAGTGGTGGCAATGGCCGTCTCCGCGTTCCTGACCTCGATCGTCGGAAGCGTTTACGCGCGCTATCTGAGCTTTGTTGATCCGCAGTTGCTGGTATCGCCTACCCTGACGGTGGAAATCGTTCTGTTCGCTACCGTAGGCGGCCTAGGCCGGCCGTTTGGTCCGGCGCTCGGAGCTTTGATTCTCTTGCCGGTCGGCGAGGTGCTTCGCGGCCAGTTCGGCGGCGCATTGCCCGGGTTGCATTATTTCATCTACGGCCTCGTCGTCATTGTGGTTGTCCGGTTCGCGCCGCGCGGTGTGCTTCCGACGATCAACGGGGGCTGGAGCAAATTTCGTGCGCGTCGTGCAGATCGCATAGTGCATGCCGGCACGAATACAGGTGTCAGCGTTACGTCCGGCGCTGGGCAAAATTAGAATAACCTTGCGGGAGAGAAAAATGAATCGAAGGCTCAAGACGTTATCAGCGGCAGCACTCCTGGTGCTTGCCGGCATGTCCCCCGTCTTTGCACAAAACGCCGACAAGACAGTCAAGATCGGGTTGATCGAACCGATGAGCGGCAATCTGTCATCTTATGGACAGGAAGAAGAGCCGGCCTTTCGCCGTGTGATCGACGACTATAACGCGAATGGCGGTGTGCGGAGTCTTGGCGGGGCAAAGATCGAGATCGTGGTGGCCGACGATTCATCTCAACCGGCGCGAACCGCAATCGAAGCGCGACGGCTCATCGGCGAGGGCGCGGTTATTTTGACAGGTTCGCTGCTGACACCTCATATGGCTGCAATTTCGCCTGTTCTCGACGAATTGAAGATTCCCGCGCTTTCATTTTGGGCAGGTGCATCTCGTTCGGACTATCTGTTCACCCTTGGATTTCCTTATGACAAGGGTTTTGCCGGTACAATGGCGGGCTTCATCGATTGGCTTGCCAAGGACAACAAGTTTCCGATCAAGCGGGTCGTCACCGCATTCTCGAATTATGAAGCGGGGCAGCAGGTCAACCGCGCGCTCATTGACCGGCTCACCAAGGACGGCTTTGAAATCGTCGGCCAAGTGCCGCTCGATATGAATGCGAGCGACTACACAGCGCAGATGACACGCATCCGGTCTATGAAGCCGGATGTCGTTGTCGGTCTGGTGTCGACCCGCGACGGGGCACTATTGCACCAGGCGCGCTACAACCTTAACTTTACCAGCGCTATTTTCGTGGGTGGCACCGGGGGCTATTCCGATCCCGTTCTCTGGTCGCAGCTTGGCGAAAAGGTCGCTTCTTCAGTTCTCACGCGGAATCTTTTTGGAATGACGGGGTACAGCGCCGCCGTTGCGCCGGCGAATGCGAAAAAACTCGCGTCCAGTCTCAAGCAAGCCGACCCGAAAGTTCGAATCGGCCAGTCGACGTTCCAGGCCGCGCAAGCAGCTTCCATCATAATTCGCGCTCTGGAAGCGGCAGGTTCGACCGATCCGGAGAAGCTCAAGGAGGCTCTAGCACGGACCAGCATTTCTCCCGGCGCTCCGGATCTTTATCTTGCCCGCGCTGCGGGGTTGTCATTTGGCGAGGATCGTATGCTCAAGGATTCCACCGCGCTCATAATTCAATGGACGGCCGATAAGCAACAGCAGGTCGTCTACCCGCCCTCTTTCGCAAATGCGGCACCTCGCAATCGTCAATAAGAGCTCGCGGCGCGGGTGTGGACGCCCTCCATCTTGCTTGAGTCGCGAAGGGCTTCATCGCCTTTTCGCGGCGTGGCAGCCGCCGTTCTTTCCGGTCCTTGAAATTGCTTTCAATCGTAGGGACCGTGACGTGGTTGTCTGGATGGATGACGCTTCGGCGAGGTATTGGCGCCCGCTCACAGTTGCCGTGCAGTATCAGGTCGCTTTCGACAATGCGACAACCAGCGCTGATATTTCCGCAGCCGTTTGTTTGACGGCGGTACGGTATCTCTCCCCATCGCGCCGCGCTCGGCTTGCAACCGCGCCGATGGTGAGAACGCCCAGAAGATTGCCGTCGATTCCCAAGATAGGGGCGGCGATACCTGCTCCGCCGTCAGTAGCTTCTTCAATGCTCTGCGAGACGCCCTTGCGCCGGACGTCGTTTAGCGTTTCCAGCAGTCGGGCCCGGTTGGTCATGGTTTGCGCCGTGATGCCGCTCAACGGCGTATTGTCGAGGTACTTTCGAAGCCAGCTTTCGTCCTTGAACGCGAGCACGACACGGCCGGCTGCGGAGGCGTAATAGGGCCGGCTTGCACCGACCTCAACCGCGTAACGCACGCTGGCGGCGCCCTCCACCACGTCGGTGTAGATGACGCACTTGCGGCGGTCGTCCGCGCGCGCCAGCACCACAGTCTCGCCGACCTCTCGTGAAAGTTTCAGCATGAGCTCGCGCGCGAGCATGCCTAATTGGTTTTCGCCGAGGATTCGTTGGGCGAGAGTCGAACTGCGCGGACCGATGCTGTAAGCCGCCGCCTGCCGATCGAGATACTCCTCGCTGACCAGCACGCGTAAAATGGCGAGGAGGCTGGACGCCGGGACCTGCAGCGTCTGGGCGATCTCGGTGAGGGTCGCGCCTTCCTTCCGCCCGGAGAGAAAGGTGAGAACGTCCAGCGTTCTGAGCAGCGCGCGGGGACCCGCGGCCGCGCCGGCATTGTTCGAAGCTTTCTTTCGGTCTGTCAAAATTCAGCTCGCAACTCTGAACGGTTGTTTCCGGCGCGGCGCGCCAGATACCGGAAATTCATAGCCGTCCGCGGTTCCCGAAGCAAAAGCCGGATCACTTGACATATCAAAGGCGGGCTGAAAGAGTCATTCGAAAATACGAAATGACATCGAAATTTCGAATAATGGGGTCAGGAATGCGCATAAATAAGGTCAATCCGGCAATCAGCTTTCTGTGCGGCGCTGTGATCCTCGCCGCTCTCGCCACGCCGGCGCCCGCCCAGACCATCAAGCTCAAAGTTGCCGACAATCTCCCGCCGTCACACTTTCTGGCGAACTACGCCACCCATTATTTCATGGACGAGGTCACCAAACGCACCGGTGGAAAGGTGACCTTCGACTATTACCCGTCGGAGCAACTCGGCAAAGCGGGCGATATTCTGTCGCTGACGCAAAGCGGCGTCACCGATATCGGACTGGTCACGCCGTCGATCATCTCGCAGAAGATGCCGCTGTCGAGCATTGCGGAGCAGCCGGGCAGTTTCTCGACGTCATGCGAAGGCACGATGGCGTACTTCAAACTGGCGCGCGACGGCTTCCTGCAGAAGAACGAATTCCATCCGAACAAGGTTCGCATGGTGTTCGCCTACGTCAATCCGCCCTACCAGCTCTATCTCGCCAAGCGCGATGTTCATAAACTTGCCGATCTGTCCGGGCTGAAGATCCGGTCGCTCGCCGGAACGCTCGAGATCGTGGTGAAGAAGCTCGGCGCGGTGCCGGTCCGCACCTCGACGACCGAAGTCTATGAAGCGCTATCGAGGGGAACGGTGGACGGAATGCTTTTTCCGGTGCCGACCGTGCTCGCCTATGACCTGCAGGGGCTGATCAAGTATTCAACCGAAAACCAGAATTTCGGCAGCATCGCCAACGCCTATATCATCAGTGAGGCGAAATGGCGTTCGCTGCCGGAGGACGTAAGGAAGGTCATCGATGAAGTAGGCGAGGCGGCAACCCGCCGCGCGTGCGAGATGACCGACCACGATGTCGCGACCACTTATGAAAAATTCCACGGCCTTCGTATCAAGACGATTTCGTTCAGCGACGACGATCAGCGCAAGCTCAAGGAGCTGTTCTCGACTGTCAGCGACGAATGGGCCAAAAGCCAGGAGGATCGTGGCAAGCCGGCCCGCGCCGGGCTCGCTGCCTTCGCGGATGCGCTCAAAACCGTGAAAAAGTAACGGCGTGAGCGCCAAGTTTGTCAGCGATGCTCCGACGTTGGGACCGGGCGCGGTCATGATTGTCGCGCTCGACCGGGGACTGTCGGCGATCGAGCGGCCGGCGGCGGTGCTGTCGGCATTCGTCCTGTTCGGCATGATGCTGATCGTTGCGGTCGACGTTGCGATGCGTTACGTGTTCAACGATCCCTTCGCCTGGTCGCACGACGTCATTTCACTCTACCTTTTGCCTGCGGTGTTCTATCTGGCGCTGTCGCGCACGTTCGATATTCACGGCCATATCGGCGTCGACATCCTGCAATATTCGTTGTCGGATCGCTGGCGGAGGCTCTGTCAGATTGCGATCGGTCTGCTCGGAGCGGGGCTGTTCGTCCTCATCGCATGGCTCGGCTTCGAGCGTACGGTCGAGGAATATGCCGACGGTTCAGCGATCTCGGGGCTGATCGAATGGTCGACCTGGATATCGGTCGCCTTTGTGCCCTTGGGATCGCTGCTGATCTCCGTCCGTCTCGTCATTTATGCGTTGCTGCACGCCATCGCGCTGATTTTTGACGAGCGCATCGTCGAGCTGCCGCCGCTGGCCGGTTCGGAAGAATCCCTGCTCGAGGCCGAAGCATGACGGTTGCAGCGATCCTCGCCGCGCTCCTGCTTCTCCTGGCGATCGGCATGCCGGTCGGCTTCGCAATGGCGATTTCGGGCGCGCTGGGCCTTTACATGCAGGGCGGCATCGACACGTTGTTCGGGGTCTTGCGCACCGCGCCGCTCTCAGGCGTGTCTCATTACGAGCTGCTGACGATTCCCATGTTCCTCCTGATGGCGGAAATGGTGCTGTTGAGCGGCATCGCCGACGAGTTGTTCAAGACCGCTGCTGCCTGGCTCGGCCGCATTCCCGGCGGCCTTGGCATGGCGACCGCGCTCGCAGGCGCCGGCTTCGGCGCGATCTGCGGCACCAGCACCGCGTCGGCGGCCACGCTGGCGTCGACCAGCCTTCCGTCCATGGTCCGCCAGGGTTACGAGCCGAAACTCGCAGCCGGCGTCGTCGCTATCTCCGGCACACTTGCGATGCTGATGCCGACCAGCGTTGCGCTGGTGATCTACGGTCTGATTGCCGAGGTGAATATCGGCAAGCTGCTGATCAGCGGCATCATCCCCGCGATACTGGTGACGATAACCATTCTCGGCACCATCCTGCTTCTGGTCTGGCAGGATCCCGCGCGCGCTCCCGCGGCGCGCCGGCTGCCGTTCCGAGAGAAGCTACAAATGCTGTGGAGCGTCGGGCCGATGCTGCTGCTGTTCACGGCAGTGACGGGCGTCATCTACACCGGTGTCGCGACGCCGACCGAAGCTTCGGCCGTGGGTGCGTTGGGCGCATTCCTATTGGCGCTTGCCCGCCTCAAGGTCACGATACCCAGGCTGATCGTCGCGGTGCAGCGCGCTTCATACGGCAGTTGCATGATCCTTGCGATTCTGATCGGCGCCAACATCTTCAGCTACGCCTTCACGCTGACGCACGTAGCCCACGACCTGGTGGCATGGGTGGGCGGACTTGCTGTGTCCCGATGGATCATCATCACGCTGATCCTGGCCGGCTATATCCTGCTGGGTTCGTTCATGGACCAGATGGCGATCCTTGTGCTGACGGTTCCGATCGTCCTTCCCGTCATCAAGACGCTGGGATTCGATCCGATCTGGTTTGGCGTCATCAAGATCGTTACGGCGGAAGTCGGCCTGATCACGCCGCCGATCGGGTTGAATTGTTTCATCGTCGCGCGCTATGCGCATCGGCCCGTTACCGAAGTGTTCAGGGGGACGTTCCCGCACTTCATCGCGCACCTCGTCGCGATCGCGCTTCTTGTCGCCTTTCCGGAACTCGTGCTGTGGCTGCCGTCGCAGATGGCCCAATAGGATTTGGGGGCGGCAGTCAGCCCGCCGGCTTGAATGCGGGGACGCGGCGGCCTTCGGCCGTCTGAACGAATCGCGCCGTGACCCGCTGACCGATCGCGAGCGACCGTGGATCGCAATCGACGAGATTGGCCATGACCATGGGACCCTCATCGAGAGTCACCAGCGCCACCACGTATTCGGGTTTGGCGCGACGCATCACGCTGAACGAATAGATCGAGCCTTGTCCAGTCGCGCCGACCCAATCGAGATCGGAGCTGTGGCAGAACGGGCAGAAGGGCCGCGGATACCAGTGCGTACGATTGCAGGCCTTGCATCGGGGCAGAATCAGCCGCCCCTCAGCGGCTGCGCGCCAGAATGGCTCCGCGTGCGGATGATTGGCGATATAGGGATCCTTGCCGAGTTCGGTTGCCGCAATGCTGTTCATGTCTTCACACCCGTTCGAGAATGACGGTTGAGTGGGCGTGGCCAATTCCGATCACGCCACCGGGACCGCATGCCAACGCGAGATCGCAATTCGGCACCTGGACTTTCGGGTGTGCCTCGCCGCGGAGCTGGCGTACGGCTTCGATCAATTTGGTCATGCCGCCCCTGTTGCTCGGATGGTTGTTGCACAGCCCGCCGCCGTCGGTGTTGTAGGGCAGCTTCCCGATGCCGGAAATCAGGTTTCCGTCAGCCACGAACCGGCCTCCACGTCCCTTTTCACAAAAGCCGAGGTCCTCGATTTGCGCGAGGACCATGATCGTGAAGTTGTCGTAGATCGACGCGTACTTGATGTCCGCAGGCATCACGCCGCTCTCGGCGAAGGCGAGGGGACCGGATACCGCGGCGCCGGTGCGCACGAGGCCATTATAGCCCGCGCCCTGAGTATTGAGGGTTTCGCCGCAGCCGATCACCCGAACCAGAGGGCGGTTGAGGCTTTTTGCGATCTCCGGCGCCACTACGACCAGCGCGCCGCCTCCGTCGCTGATGACGCAGCAATCGAGACGGTGGAGCGGGTCTGCGATGATCGGCGAGGCGAGCACGTCGTCGACGGTGACGACGTCGCGGAATACCGCGTTGGGGTTGTGCTGTGCGTGATGCGACGCCGCCACCCGGACCCAGGCCATTTGCTCCGACGTGGTGCCGTATTCGTGCATGTGGCGCGCGGCCATCATGCCGTAGAGCGTTGCGATGGTGGGTCGGCAAGCCACCTCCCAGGGCGTATTCGGGAGATCGGGCTCCGCGAAGCGCGTGATGGTTCCGGTAGCCATTCCTTCGCTGCGTGGCCGTCCCGCGAGCGTGATCAGCGCGACCGAGCATTTTCCCGCGGCGATGGCTTCCGCGGCGTGGGCGACGTGAATCAGATACGAGCAGCCGCCGGTATCCGTCGAGTCGAGATGACTGAGCTTGAGATTCAGGTAGTCGATCATCCAGCTGGCATTGAGGCCGGGCGCATCCCGTGCGCCGAATAGTCCGTCGACGTCGTTGAAGGAGAGGCCGGCGTCGGCGAGCGCGCCGCGCGCGCATTCGAAGTAGAGTTCCGCCGTGGACTTGTCAGGCGCATGGCGCGTTGGATGTTCGAATGCGCCCACGATGTAAGCCTTGCCCTTGTTCGTCATAACACCCCTGTTCGCTGTGCCGCGGCCTTGACAAGACCGGCATTTTCCCACATTCGAATAACAGAATAAAGTTCGAAATTCGGAAAAGTCGCCGGCCTAGCCGGCCGCAGTGGAGGGCACGATCGGCCATGAGTCCCATGGATTTTTTCGATCGCGGTTATTTGCTCGCACCCGACGGAATTTGCCTCACTGACGGCAAGCGCGAATTCACGTACCGGCAGGCCCGCAGCGCGGCGAACCGCGTTGCTCACGCGCTCAGGCGCAACGGTCTCGGACCGGGCTCCGTCGTCGCGGTGTACGGCCACAACCATATCCTGACTCTGGTAGCAGTGCTGGGCATTCTCAAGGCGGGCTGCGTCTGGATGCCCTTGAACGTGCGCAACGGCCGTGACGAGATCGCCCATGCGCTGAAGATTCACGATACCTCGTTCGTGTTCTATCATTCAGCGCTTGAAGAACTGGTCGATCCGATTCTCGCCGACATCGTGACGTGCAAGGATGCGGTGTGCCTGGACCGCGATGCCGGACATGTCGGCTTGGAGCGATGGATCGCAGAAGAACCGGACGACGATATTCCGCTGACTCGCGCGGTCGATGATCTTCTCGCCATTCGCGCGACCGGGGGAACGACGGGCCCTTCGAAGGGTGTGATGATCACCAGCCGCGTCTACAATACCATGTATGCGAACATGCTGGCCTGCCTTCCGATGCGCGGTCGCCCGGTTCACCTTGCCGCAGCACCCCTGAGCCACGCCTCCGGGACGCTCTGCTTTCCGACATTCGCGTTCGGCGGCACCAACGTGATCCTGGACAAGGCCGATCCCGAACTGATCCTGCGGGCATTCCAGGAGCACAAGGTCACGCACATCTTTCTGCCGCCGACTCTGGTTTACATGTTGCTGGATTCACCCAAGGTGAGGGCGTTTGATTATTCCAGCCTGCAATACATCGTTTATGCGGGCGCGCCGATGTCGGTCGACCGCTTGAAGGATGCGATGGACGTCTTCGGTCCGGTGATGGCGCAAGGCTTCGGTCAGGCGGAGGCGCCGTTTTTCTGCACCATCCTCAGCCCCGAAGATCATCTGGAGGCGATCAGATCGGGACAGGAAAAGCGGCTGGCGAGTTGCGGGCGTCCGACTCCGTTCACGCGTGTCGCGGTGATGGACGACGAGGGTCGTCAGTTACATAACGGCGAAACTGGCGAGATCGTGGTGCAGGGCGATCTCGTGATGACGGGCTACTACAATAACCCGGAAGCGACGGCGCGGGTGTCCCAGTTCGGATGGCATCATACCGGCGACGTCGGCTATCGCGACGAGAACGGCTTCCTTTATATCGTCGACCGCAAGCGCGACCTTATCATCAGCGGCGGATTCAATATTGCCCCGAGCGAGATCGAGCGCGTGCTATGGGCGCATCCGTCAGTCGGGGACTGTGCAGTGATTGGAGTCCCTGACGAACGCTGGGGAGAAGCGGTCAAGGCTGTCGTCGAGTTGCGGCCCGGGCAGAGCGTATCGGAAGACGAACTGAGGGATTTCTGTCGCGACCGGCTTGGGGGCATGAAAACTCCGAAATCCATCGAATTCTGGCCGCAGCTTCCACGCAGCCAAGTCGGCAAGGTTCTGAAAAGAGACGTGCGCGCGAAGTTCTGGAAAGGGCAGGCGCGTCAGGTGTGATGATCCTATGTCGCCTCGACTTCCACATGTCCCAATTGGGCATGGGACGACTGCGATGTCGCAGCGGAAGCCCGGGCAACGAAATCGCGGCTGCTGCTGATCCGTACCTCCGATGTCGGCAAGGAGACCGTCGTGATCGACATTCTCGGCTGGATCCAGACGCATCTCGCCGGAAAATAGAAAATGCGCTGTGTCCGAGTACGGCGGGCGGCAACCGAAGCCGCCCGCCGTACGATTTTGAGAACGCAATTCGGAGCGGATGCCCGGAGCATCCGGCGCGAGCTCGATGGTCACCCTGCTCTCGGTTTCGCCCTGTTCGCTGTGATTTTTGCCTCGGTCGCGATCACGACGAGACTGCCGCAGTGGTAGATCGCGCTCGTCACCATCTGCGTATCGGTCATCTCTCGGACGCTTTTCTTCTGACGCTCGCTTTCAGTGATGGACAAGTATGCTTCGCGCACTTTGTCGCTCTGCTGCTTGACCTTCTGCGGGTCGAGAGAGTGGACGAGTTCGTTGCGGACGTAAGAACATAGCGACAGAAGCTCCCACATCGGCAGGCCGACCTCCGGAGGGTCGATATCCCTCAGCGCCCTGATCTTCTGCGAAGTGAAGAAACAATGGGCCGGATCCTTGCCGTAAGCATTCAACAGTTCGATCATGAAGGCTTCGACCGTCACCTGCGCCTTCACGACGGCGAGCATCATGTCGTCTATCCGCGCGACAAGCGCCATCGATTGCTTGCGCGCCTCCTCGAAGAGCTCCTCCCGGCTTCGCCCGTTCACTTCCATTGACGCCTCCGACCCAAACGGTGGCAGCGTATCACGCGCGGTCAACTTCCCGCACCGTGCACTGCATGAAATGAGCATTCTTGAGTTCGGTTCGCCGGGGTGCGTCCACCTTCACCGATTGAAGCGTTTCCGGCACCAATGAAATGCCGCCGTGCCGGATTATCGGCGCGCGGTCCCCGCTCTACGGTCAGCCATCAACTGCAACGGACATCAACTGGTCCTCTGCAGCGCCCGCCGGATGAGCAATCATTCATTTCATCGATACCGCGCATTCCGCGGTCACAACAGGAGAAGGTCATGTTCGCTCTGCACAGGGTTTTGAAACCGAAATCATGCCGGTCGTCCGTCCCCTCGATCTGCCGGTCCGGACCGAAACCATGGGCGAAGCGGCGGCGCCCGACGTGCCAGCCGCCGTCGGCTGGATGATCCTCGGCGTCTACGCGCTGATCATGTCGTCCTTCCTACTGCTCTTTGCGCGCGACATGGAAGTCGGCCTCATGGTGGCGATCAGCGGCGTCTACTTCACGGTCTACCTCGGCGTGCCGGCGGTGTTCTTCCGGACCGAAGCCCGGAGCGGCCACGTCGACTTGAAGCGCTTCCTAAAGGACAGGCTCCACACCTGGACCGGACACGTCGGCGGGGCCGAGGCGATTGTTCAGATTCTGCTGATCCCGGTCGCGGTCGCGATCACCGCGATCGGAATCATCTCGATCGCCATCTCATGATGGAGATGCCGTCTTGGCGACCTCCGCTTCCTGCTCCATGTGACGCCGTCCGGATGCACCTGGGCGGCGTTCGCATCCTGCCTCCTCGGTGGCCCCCCGCGTCAGACCCGACTTGAGAAGCGTGTGAACGCTGTCAACGTCTGCATGCGAAGTTCGACGTCGCGCTGATAGATCTCCGCTTTCAGGAATGCGATCTCGTCGTCGACCGACGCTTCGCTGAGATCGATGTACCAAGATCTCGGGCGCCCGTCGCTGCCGTCGCTCCAGCGATAGCCCCTCCGCTTCAGCAAATCCTTGAGTTCGAACGGCGACTGCTCCGCCCAAACCCGCACCGTCGGTTTGCGAGCGGCCTCCAGTAGAAGAGCGAGCGCCGGCGCGCCCGTCGTCGGCAGAGTGAAGTCGAGGATTTCGAGCAGCGCGTGACAGTCGTCGACTGCGCGATGGGCGTTGTGGAAGAAGCCTGCGCCGTTGAGAAGGTAGCCGAGCTTCGCGCCGTCGAAGCCGTGCGATCGCCAGTCGAGCTCGGTTGTACTGCAGGCCCAGGGCTTCTGTTCGAAGATCGGCCAGTAGCGTTCGGAAAACTTCCGGTCGAATCCGGAGTTGTGCGCGATGACGATCACCGCGTCGTCGACGAACGCGTTCACTGCCGCTTCTTCGATCCGCTGCCCGGCGACCATCTCGTCGGTGATGCCGGTCAACGCCGTGATCTCGGCGGAGATCGGCACGCTCGGCTCGTTTAACGCGGAGATTACGTCCCTGACGCCAGTGATGCGACCGTCCGTCAGATAGTCGAACTTAACCATCCCGAGCTCGATGATCTCGTCCTTGCGGGGATCGAGGCCGGTCGTCTCGGTGTCGAGAAGTATGGCGCTTCTGGTTTCGAGCCCAATGGCAGGCTTGGACAAGGCGCGCGGGACGAGGCGGCGCAGCACCCGGTAGTCGGGCGACATGCTCAACGCGTCGGCCATCGCGGCCAAGCTGATGGTGTCTTGAAACATCGTCTTTCGAGTCCGGCTCTAGCCGTCCAACCAAGCTTCACCTTACAGGAGCCGCCGGTCGCGAGGGTATCGGAAAGTCGCGCGATTTAAGAGCGTTTCGCGGCGATTGCGCTTAACCTATTCCGCTGTATTCCCTTCGTACTCGGTTTCGATCTTGATCTGGTCGATCGGAACGCTGCCAATTTTCGTGTCTTTGTCTTTCAAGATTGGCGTATCGAACTTGAAACCACCACTTGTCGTGCCTATCGATAGTCGAAACATCGTTCGCCCAGGAGTTTTGCCGGTCCGATAGAGCACGCATCCGGTGAGTTCGAAATAGGTGCGATCGTCAGACCCGAATTGCGCATCGGGCTGAAGCTCACGACTGACGATCTGTTTGGGAAACACTGGCGGTCCGGTCACTTCCTTCTTAGCGAAAATCTCTCCCTCGTTGAGGCAGTTTTCAGCGTCGCCCTCCAGCTTCAAGGGCTGTTTTCGTGGAATAACGCCGCCGATTCCTCCAAACATGTCGCCCTTTTTCGTTTGGGCGACGGCTAGGTTGGCCAAGATGAGGACGTCGGTGGCCGGTATGTTTCCTACATTCTCCAGCTTGAAATTCAGTGGCATTGTTATTTTCCGCGAGTGCGACATCCAGGCCTCAAGCTGAACCGGCCCTTTCAGTTCCGGAGTTACCCTCAGCCACGGTCGATTTGTGGCCCAGGTTGTATCGTCGGTCTTCTCCAACGTCCGCCACTGCAGCAATGCGGCAAATCCGGCCAGTGCCGTGAGAGCGACTAGCGCGGCGGTCAGCCAAACGATGGGGTCCGTAGGTGAAGATTCCTGCCGGCGCCGTTCGGCGATCATCGTTGTGACGGTTTTAGTCCAATGACTATCCATTCTCTCACCGACCGGTCCTTGAAGTGGAAGACAAGCTAAACTGATCTTCGTGCCGCTCACGTGGTCGGCGCCGGATCTTCTTTGACGCCGCGGGCGACGATCCGCAGCGCTCCGTCCGGGAGCGGCCGCTGCAGCTTCAGGGCTTCGTCGAGAGGCGCGGTCATCCAGGTCTCGACGTCGTCTGGCGTCGTCAGGATAGCCGCCGTTCGTGGCCTGGTCGATCGTCGGGGACGGGTCGATGGGATCGCCGTCGGGCCACATCCGCTCGTTCCAGCTTTGCGCGAGCAACTTGTCGGCCTGCCTGATCAGGGTCTCGCCCTCGGCCCGAAGCTCGGCCGACCGACGTGCCAGCACGGTCGTCATCGCCCGCGCCCGCCCAAGCTCATGCTTGAGCGCACTGCGGAGGCCGCCTGAGAGGGGCGTCGGGTGGTATTTGGGCGCCATCCAGCTCCAACACGTGACGCGGGCCGGCGCCGCGCCGGCGACTACTCGAACGATGGCCAGCAGCCGTCGTCCTCATGGCTACCGGTCCGCTGCAGGCAGGCGTCGTCGAGCAGACGCTGGCCGACGTTTTTCCAAATCGACTCCGGGCCGTAGAGCCGCAGCGCGTCGGCCTTCTGGATCTCGATGGTTCTGCCGCACCGGCTGCAGGCGACCCGCAGCAGATGCCGGTTGATATCGCAAGCCGCTGCGTCCGGATCGGATTGGCGGCCGGTCTGATATCGGCGCCGGCATCGGCCATGACGGTCTGCCAGTATTCCGGTGGCATCTCGTCGCCCGGACCGAACGCAGGGGTAGGCATGTGCCAGCTTGCGGGATGGTCGGCCATTCCCAATTAGAACATATAATGAACAGAAGTGTCGAGTCTCAAACGATGCTTTCGAGCGATCGATGGCGGGACTGGAGCCTCGACCGGTCTCGGCAGACGTGCGTGAGGCGCCGGGGTCCGCATCTGCGCCGCTAGTGCTTTCCACCGCTAAACCGTTGGTCGAAGTTGACCGATTGGATTCTTCCGCGACAAGATCGAGTTTCGAAGCGAGTTCGCGTCCGGTGCTACTCGCTCACGTCTTCCGTTCCCGCACGTCCGGACCGTCCATTGCCCTCCTTACGGCCCGTCGTCCGGATTTCATGTCCATACCCGATTTTAACATCGATGGCCTATTGCCTCCTTTCGTAGGGGACACCCCGGCCGGTCCGTCGAGCGACATGTCGCCGTATAGAGGTTCTGCGCTCGACGTCGTTCGGGTCTTTGCCTTCAGCGAAGGCCGGAAATCGATTCTCCGAGGGTGGCTTCTTCACAGAAAGGCACTCAGGGCGATTGGCTTCGGCACCGGTTTTCAATGGATCGATGGAAGTTTCGTGGAGAAGGGCAAGGAGCCGAAGGATCTCGACACTATGACGTTTCTCCGTAGGCCGACGCACGCGAGGACGCTGCACGACCTCGGAGCCTTTTGGCAGGCAAACCGACCCGTACTCGGCAGGGCACAAGTCAAGGCCTCCTTCCACGTCGACTTCCTTCCGCTCGATCTCGACGGAGACGACGAGCTTCTAGTGGATCTGACGCGATATTATCTGAGCTTGTTCTCGCACCGGCGCGAAGACCTGGTGTGGAAGGGGATGGTGCAGGTGCCGCTGGACACCGTCGCCGACGACGATCAGGCTTTGCAATTGCTGGGTCCCGAGCCAACCTCGTCCGATCCGGAAGCAGGAGACGGCACATGACCAGCCTGCGCAAATTGGAACGCGATTATATCGAAGCGAACATATCGGAGGTCACGGCACTGCTCGACAGGGTCGGCGACCGAGACGTCATGTCCCGCTTTGGGTTGGAAGACCAGCTGAGCGAATTGAAGGAGGCGTTGGCGAAGCTGCAAGCTATGCCTCCGGAGACGCTTGGTTCGGCGGCTTTGTTCTTCGGAGGCAGACCTGTCGTCGGATCTCAAGGAATCGAAAGCGGCTTCGCCGGCTCGGCCGTCGGTCAGTTCCAGAATCTGGTATCCATGGTGCATGCCCACGATACGGTCGGCCTGGCCGAGCGCGGGACTGTGCCGCGGCGGTCATCCTCGACGCTTCACATCACGAACATCGTCAGAGGTTCGTTCGGCTTTCTCCTCGAGGAGGTGCAGCCACAGCTTCAGATGGTGGACTCTTCGCTGAAGACAGCCGTCGACGAAGCAACCCGACTCCTGATGGCGTTCGGAGAGGACGACGAGGAGGACTTCAGGAGTGCTGTCGAGGAGATCGACCAGCGAGTGCTGGCCGCCTCGGGCGAGTTCTTCGATCTCATGCGAAAGAGCGGAGCGACCGTGAGGCTGGTATCCGGCGATACCGACCGGAGCTTCGGCTCGGACGTCGTCGCGAGAGCGGTCGATCGCGCCAGGACGACGACGGTCGTCGACGACAACGACATCATCCGCGGACAACTCGCTGGCGTGCTGCCGGAGTCGCATCAGTTCGAATTCAGATCTGCCGACGAGCGAGGTACGATCCGAGGAAAGGTCGACCGCGACCTCACCCCGCATCAACTAGGGCTCTTCAACAAGGAATACGTCAACACGAACTCCCGCGCCAAGTTCAAGGTCAAGCGTGTACTGCGCGACCAGGCCGTGGTTCGCGAGAAGTACACCCTCACTGGCATCGAGCCCGATGCCGAGTGATGGCGCGCTCAGTCGCACCACTCCACGCGGCCGCGCCGGAGCCAGAAGTGCGATCGGCAACCGGTCTTAAGCCACACCGACGGCTTCAGGCTCGGACGTCCCGAGGGGTCGGTATGCAGATCCCATCGAGGCTTCGCTTCTTTGACGAGGAGAAGCTCGATGGTGCGACCACACCCGCAAGGACACCTCATCCCCACGCACCAGTCCTCGTCGCCTTCGCGCGCGAGGACCAGATCGCGCCGAGGGAGGCGGGCCGGAAGACTGTCGCCTTCGACGATCTGCAGACCGCGCCCTGGGCCGTACCGATCGAAGGCGCGTCTAAGCCACCTCGGTATCATCACGCGGCCTCCTTTCGACGTCGTCCCAGGATAGGCAGGCCAAGTAGCGGCTCCTGATCGCCACGCGCGAACACCGGATTCGGCGCGGCTGCAAACTTCGATTCCGCAAAGAAGTCCTCATCGCACGCTGCCAGACTGAACATGGTGCGGGCGTAGTTTTCGTTCGGATCGAGGCGGAAGGGATAGGCCCGCGCCACGAACTCGTTCATGCAGGTGGCAGCCGCCCGCATGTTGAGGGTGATCACCGACGGCGCCTCCTCTGCGAGCCCCTTGATATAGCCGGCCTCGACCTCCGCACGATGCGCGTCCGGATCCGCGTTGGCGAGATATTCGGCCCGCAGCGTCTCGGGCGAATAGACGCCGCGATCCTGCAGCGTCGAGCGCCCGGGCTGCACGTAGTCGATGCGTCCGCAGACGTCCGCGATCGCGACCCCGCCGTCGCGCGTCTTTCTCGTCGGGATCGTTACACCGACGTCGAACAGCGGGATCAGGAAGGCGCTGCTGATGAGGTCTGCGAATTGGCGGGCCTCGAGCGTGTCGACGCAACAGTACAGCACGTCGCTCTGGCTGGCGGCGATGACGGCATCGCGCGTACCGATCTCGCGCGAAAACGGAAATGCCACGCCGGGGCCGCGATAGGTGGCGACGGCGGCCGCGAACATCTCCGCCTTCGGACGCCCGGTCTTCGCGTCGTCGAGCGTGGCGTTGAGGATTCTGTTCAGGTTCTTGGCCTCCACCTTGTCGAACTCGATGTACTGGTTGCGACCGAACCCCAGTCTCGCCGCCTGCTCGGCGGTGATCGAGCCCGTTCCCGACACGCCGATGAAGGTGGCGCAGAGCTTGGCGAGCTCTGCGGTCATACCGGAGGTGAAGGCCATCGGTCGTTTGGCGCGCCGCGGGTCGCTGGCCTGATCTTCCCAGAAATACAGAAGATCATGTCCGACGACGTTGACGAGCTGCACCGGCGTGACCGCCAGAGAGTGGTCGTACAGCCTCGCGCGAATGGCGCCGTCCGGGGTCATGACAGCGCTGCCGTGGATGTCCCCGCATGCCTCGAAGAGACAAGGCATGACGATAGCGTCGCTTGCGTCGTCAGTCGCTGAGAAGGCGAACAAGCCGCCGGGGTGTGAATGGATCAGCACGATCGCCAACCCGAACGGCTCGGCGACGTCGATCGCTTTCTCGAGATACGCGCCGGGCCAATCGATCTCGTCGGGTCGCCGCGTCCGACATTCGCCGTGCGGGACCAGGATCAGGTCCTTGACCAGCAGGCGGAGCCGCGGGCCCGGCGTGCGGGTGCATACCAGGATTGCGGCCGCCTCCTTACCGTCTCCCGGAAACAGATGCTTGCCGAGGCGGTCGTAGTGGACTCCGGAGAGCGTCAGCGCCGGCGAGATCATTGGCCGACCTCCTTGGCGATCGCCGACTCCACCAGCGCCAGATGAGTGATGACGTTGTCGGTCGCGGAATTCCAGGGGGCCGGGGGACCACGATGGCGCGACCACCCGTTGAAGGGCGTTCCGCAGATCGTCGCGGCGACCTGAGTGCGGTCGATCGGCCGTCCCGTCGTCAGCGCCAGCTTCGGGCTGGTGTAGAACATGTCGATCTGCGCCGTCGGATAGGTCGGCGGGATCAAGAGCGCCATCATCACCATCCGCGGCGTGTAGCCGGGCGGAACCTGGTAGTTGTGGATCAGGAGCCAGCGGCTGGAGCCGTCGATGACGGTCTCCCAGAACACCCCCAGCGAATCGAGGTGCTTCTCGTCGACCTCGAGAAGGTCGAAGTGGCGACGCGGCGTTGCCGCGGCCTCCCCGTTGTGTACGCCGCCCGGCGTGAGGCGGAGCTTCTCGATCCCCGGAGTGCGGAGATCGACCGTGTAGTCGAGGCCGACGGCGCGCTTCGGCTCGCCCTTCACGATCAGGAAGATCTGCCAGCCCTTCGTCGGGTCGAAACCGGCGTCGAGTAGCGCCTGCTTCACGACGATGGTCGGCTGGTGGAGCGTAAGGACGACGCCCTGCACATTCAGCTTCCAGCTCGGCTTGCGGCTGACGAAGGCTTCGATGCCGCCCTTGCCGAGGCCCACCAGATCGCGGGGCGCGATCACGCGATCGGGCTCGTCGACGCGGGTCAGCAGCAACTCGACCTCCGGCGGCACCTTGCCGAGCTTGCGGACGACGGCCCCAGAGATCATCCGGCTCGGCCATTCGAAGCGCTCGCCGTCGATCGTGAGGAAGAAAAGGCGATCGGTCTCGACGACGATGAACTGATTGCCGGCGCTCAAGTCGACAATCTGGCTCGGGGCGATGTCTTCGAGACCGCCGTCCGGCAGGAACTGCAGAACCACCGCCTGCTGGGCCGGCGTGAAGCCCGTAGCGCGGCTGATCTGAGCTCCCGTCGGCATGGAATCATGGATAATCACCTGACGGAACTCAAGATTTTCGCCCGCGACTTCAATCGTCTGCCCCGCTGCGCGGTGATCCGGAGCAGTTTCCTGGATGCTCATTTGCGTAATCTTTCTCCGGACGTGGCCGGCGTTAGTGGTTACGCTAATCTAAGTGCGCTTGCTAAATTTGTCAAGCAAACAGTAAGCGTGCTTGAAATACTTAGCAGATATGATACGTTCCGGCTAGGCCGGGATGGTCCCGGCCTCCAGGGAACGGAGGATCGATGCCAGATGAGAAACTCGACGAAACCACAACGGGTGAGAGCCTCGGGCGCTATCTGAAGAGCGTCCGGCTAGGAAGCAAAATGACGCTGCGCCAGGTCGAGGAGGCTACAGGCAACGAGGTCTCCAACGCCTACCTCTCGCAGCTCGAGTCCGGAAAGATTTCGAAGCCGTCCGTCCATGTTCTGTATGCCCTCTCCACCTCGCTCGGCGTTCCCTATGAAACGCTGATGGAGCGCGCGGGATACATCATGCCTTCCGGCCAACGTGCGGAAGGTCAAAAGCATGGGAAGGCCGCGACCTATTCGATCGACAACCTGTCAGCCGACGAAGAAAAAGAACTGATGGATTATCTGAATTTCATTCGCTCGAAACGGAAGTGACCATGAGACGGCCGGACGATTGTTCCCTAACGCCCGGCCAATTGGCCATCATAAGAAGAGAAGCCGAGCGCGCGCTGCGGGAAGCAGGTGCGCTCGGCGTGTTTCCGACGCCCGTCGAACGGATCATGTCGGTGGCCAACGTCGAAGAGGTCAAGGAGGACCTGCTATCGCCCGGGTTGCTGGCGAAAATTCGCGCGGGTGCGGAGATGGCGGGCGGCCTGCTCAAGCGCGCCGTATCGAAGATCATGGGTCTCTTCCATGCGAGCGCCGGCCTGGTCTACCTCGACCAGAGTCTGATCGAGGTGAAGAAGCGCTTCGTCCGCCTCCACGAATCCGCCCATGGTTTCCTGCCGTGGCAGCGTCCGCTGTACGCTGTCGTGGAGGACTGCGACAAGTCGCTGGATCCCGACGCGGCCGACCTGTTCGACCGTGAGGCGAACGTCTTCGCTTCCGAGGTCCTGTTTCAACTCGATGCGTTTCGAGACGTGGCCGAGAGCCGCACGTTCGAGGTATGGACGCCGGTGCGCTTGGCGAAGCAGTTCAACGCCTCCATCTACGCCTCCATCCGGCAGTACGTCTCCAAGAACTACCGCGCGTGCGCCGTCGTGGTGCTCGACATGCCGGGGCTGATCGAGGGCGACGGATTCCGCGCCAACCTCCGCAGGGTCGTGCAGTCGCCGACCTTCACGGAGACCTTCGGCGACGCCATGTGGACCGCGCCGTACTACACGCCGGCCGACGAGATCGGACGGCTGGTTCCGCTCGGCAAGCGAAAGTCCTCGGGCAAGCGCAACATGGTCCTGGTCGACCGAAACGGCGTCAGGCACGAATGTATCGCCGAGTCCTTCACGCAGGGACACCAGGTCTTCATCCTGGTGCATTCCGTGAAGACGCTGACAGCGACGCTTTTTCTGATCTCGGCGTGATCAAGTCGATATCGACTCGCTACGATCGCGCTCGCCCCATCCCCGCGACAGCCGCTGCTTCACGTCGTGCCGGGCCAGGACCTTCTCGCAAAGCTCCCAACGCTCGCCTTTGGGAGTCACGTCGCCGGCGTATCTGAGATCGAAGGCGTTCGCGCGCTTTCGCCGCTCGGTGTAGTCGCGCAGCGAAGGATTCGCGGCGAGATAGCCGAGCGCGAGCATCGAGTGGGTCTTGCCGCCGCCCATCGCCTGCTTGAGCTCGAACACGGCTTGGCCGGACGTGCCCGCGAGACGCTGGAGCCCCTGCCGCAGGAGCGTCTTCATGCCGCCCGTGACGTAGGTCTTGTCGAAGAACCCCTTCGCCGCCTTAACGTCGTGACCGACCAGATCCTCGAGATTTTCGATCTGGTCGCTCAGCGCATAGTCGATCGCCTTCGGATCGAACTTGCACGCATCTTTCACCGTCTGAAGCATTTTCCCCGGCCTGCCCTTTACTTTTTCCCGTCCTGATGCCGGTCGAGCCACTCCTTCGCGGCTTCCTCCAGTACCAGCGACGCCGTCCTGTCGCGCAGCGCGGCGGCGGCCTTGATCCGGCGGATGACGTCCGGATCCATGCTCGTCAGGAACTGCTTCTTTTCGCCCACCGGAGGTTTTCTGCCCCGGGTGGCCGGCTTTCTGTCCGCCATGACCCTGCCTGCGCGTTGTGCGATCCCGGTCAACGTCCCATGGGTTGCGCGGGGCGGCAAGCTTTCCGGACGCCGTCGCGGTCTCTTTCCCCTTCAATCCTCGGCGGCTGGTCCGATTCAAGTCCGATCATCTCCCTGAAATGACGCCAATTTCCTCGAAATGAAATGTCCTCGATAGACCTATATGAAATATATCAAACTTGTCCATAGACGTAATTGACTCCGGTTAAGAGCGCTGGCATTAGAACAAACAAAGAACAAGTGTGGCGTTGAGGTGCGTGATGACCGGTGTGGTGCAGGATTGGCGGATCGATCTGGCCGAGGCCCGTCCGGAGTTCTTCGCCCCGCGCCCGGACCGCCCGTGCGTGCCCGAATGCGGGCCCGGCTGGCGCGGCGTCATCGAGCGTTGCTGCATCCGGATCGACGCGGCGCTGCAGGACGGCGAGCGCTTCCGCTTCGAACGGATGCGGGAGGTGCAGGGCTCGCTCCGCATCTCCTGGGGCGGCCGGCTGTCGGCGGCCACCGAAGCCGCGGTGCGCGAGGCCGTCGATCTGACGGAAGCGCGCAGCCAGTGCGTCTGCGAGCTTTGCGGCAAGGACGGCCGCGCCTACCGCTGCGAGGGAAACGTCGCGACCCGCTGCACGGAGCACCGGCGCGGAACGCCGGTGGCGGTGCGTGCCGGCTTCGAAAACCTGCATCTGCGGCAGAAGCTCATCGCCCGACGCGCCCGGGTCGTGGTCGCGAGCCTCTACGATCCCGATCGCGACCGTTTCGTCGACCTCGGTTGCGAACCGGAGGCCGCGCGATGATGGCGATGCATTCCGCGGACTGGCGGCGCGCGCTGGTCGAAGCCTACCCGGATCTCTTCCACCCCCATGGCCATCCGCCGGTCGCACAGGGTTGGCCGGAGGTCGGCGACGGCTGGGGGGATCTCCTGAGGCGCGCGTGCGGCAGGATCGGCGAAGCGGTCCGCGCCGATGGCGGTTCGTTCCGCGCCGCGCAGATCAAGGAGAAATTCGGCACCTTGCGCTTCTACTGGCAAGGCTCGCTGTCGCCGGAAGCCGCCGCACTGGTCGAGGAGGCGATCGCGCTGGCCGAAGCCCGCAGCGCGACGACGTGCGACGTCTGTGGAGAGGAAGGACGGCTGCGCGACGACCTCTGGATGGTGACGCGATGCGACGCGCACGCCGAGGGCCGCCGCGCAGTCGAAACCCGGCCGGGCTTCGACAACATCCACGTCGTGCGGCGGGTCGTCGGCGGCCGGCGCCAAACGACCGCTCGCCGCTACGACCGCGCGACCGACACCTTCGTCGTCGTCGACCCCGGCTCGCTCGGAATCGAGGAGGACTGACATGGCGCTCGACTGGCGGCTGGACCTCGTGCGTTGGCACCCGCGTCTGTTCTCGGTTCTCGCCGAGAGCGCCGACGGCTCGTTCGGCTACCCGCTCTGCGGGCGTGGCTGGCGCGACGTGCTGGTGGGCCTTTGCGTCGGAATCGAAGGTGCGCTGCGCGACCGCGAGTCCTTCGAATTCGTCCGCATCCGGCAGAAGTTCGGAATCCTGCGCGCCGACTGGCGCGGCGAGGTGTCGGACGGGACCGGCCAGGCCATCATGGAGGCCGTCAATCTCGCGGTCGGACGATCCGCCTGCACCTGCGAGGTCTGCGGCGCCGTGGGCCGGCTCCACCGTCACCGCGGGTGGTTCGCCACGCGCTGCAGCCAGCATGCCAAGGGCGAACCGGTGCCGCCCAGGTTCGGCATCGTCGGCACGCGGGCGTATCGCCGCCGGCGGGGCCGGCCCGGCATCTACTACGCGCGCTACGACCGCGCGACCGGCGCGCTGATCGAGGTGGAGCCGCGCGCATTCGGGCAGGAGGATTCGACGGATGGCTAGGTTTCGCTGCCGCGCGTGCGGTCGGGACGGCACGTGGACGTACGACCCCGAGCGCTGCACCTGCCCGCTCTGCGATTCGATAGACGTGCAGTTCGCCGTCGGTATCGACGAGCTGCCGGCCGACGATCCGCTGCTTGGGGCGCTGACGCGGATGGCCGACGGCGGCGACGCCTCCGGCCGGGCCGCGACGAGCAGCTTCTCCTGCGCGTCGTGCGGCGGGACCGGCGAACACCGCTGGGATCCGGACTCGGAGCACGTCTGTCCGCGCTGCGGATCGCCGGACGTGGTGTTCCGGCTGAACGCGCTGGACGTGCCCGACGCGGTCGCGGAGGCGCTCGCCGAAGCGCATCTGCGCGACGACGACGGCGACGACGAGGACTGACATGCGACTCTGGATCATGAGCGACCTTCATCTGGAGCTCACCCGCGGCTGGGACCTGCCGTCGGCGGCGGAGCGTCCCGACTTCGACGTGCTGACCGTCGCCGGCGATCTGATCACGCGCATGGAGCGCGGCGTGCGCTGGCTCGCGGAACGCGTGCCCGACAGGCCGGTGATCTACGTCGCGGGCAACCACGAGGCCTACGGCACAGACGTCGACCGCGCCTTGGAGAAAGCCATGCGGGCGGCGGAAGGCACGAACGTGCACGTGCTGGCGGATCGTGCGGTCGCCATCGGGAACACGGTCTTCGCGGGCGCCACGCTGTGGACGGACTTCGATCTGTTCGGCGACCGGCGGCGCGCCATGACGGTCGCGGGCGAGCGCATGAACGACCACAGGAAGATCCGAGTGAAGCGTTATGCGGAGCGCTTCCTGCCGCGACATGCCCGCGCGCGCCATCTGGCGTCGCGCGCGTTCATCGAATGCGAACTGCGGAAGCCGCGCGGCGACGGAAGGCTCGTCGTGGTCACGCACCACGCGCCGGTGCCGGACCTCGGATTCATGATCGCGCCCCGCGAGCCGGGCGAGACGGTCGGCGACGCGACCATGCTGGGCGCGGCGTACCGGTCCGACCTCACCGCGCTGATGTCGCCGCAGCCGGCCGCCGGCGGACGCGACGCGTTGCGCCCGGCCGACCTCTGGATCTTCGGTCACACCCACGAATCCTTCGACCGCGTCGTGGGCGCGACGCGCGTGGTGAGCAACGCGAAGGGCTACGGCCCATGGCCGCCGCGCGAACGCGTCTGGGACAATTCCGACTTCGACCCGAACCTCGTCATCGCAATCTGATCAGGAGCAACGTCATGGCCGACGACGACCACCACGCGCGCAGCGAGACCGCCCGTCCCGTCAATCACGTTTCGAGGCCATCGCCATGTTCGTCCGAAAGCCGTCCGCCGCGGGCCGTCCCGACCTCTTCGTCTCCGCCAAGACCACCGTCCCGATTCCCGCGCGACACCCCGCGCTCAGGGAGGCACTCGTCCGCGCAAGCCTGGACCCTGCGGTCCGCGCGATCTCGCATCTTCCGTCGGCGCATGTTGGGCCCGCGGCGTTAGACCTCGACATCGTCGTCGTCGAACGCGGCGACGGCCGCTTCCGTCTCGACGTGGTGCCCGCGCGCCGCATCCGCAGCGTCGCCGACGAACGCCAATTCCGCGCCGCGGCGGCCGAGCTCCGGCTTCCGCCGCTGGTCGTGACGGCGGAGCTTCTGCGCGCGGAGCCGGTCCGCGCCAACTGCGACCTGGTCTGGTCGCACCGCGGTCGCGCGGTCCCCATCGATCTCCGGATGCAGATTCTCCGCCTCCTGGTCGACGACGGGCCGATGGCGCTCGACCGCCTGCTCGCAGGCATCGTGGGTCGCGAACCCGCCGCGGCGGTGATGGCGCTCGCCTGCGACGACCTTCTCGAACTGGATCTGGAATCAGGGCCGCTCGGCCCGACGACGACGGTGAGGACGCGCACATGAAGAAGAGCAAGAAGCTCAAGATGGGTTCGGACACCACCCTCCACAAAGCACAGCGCCGGCTCAAGAAAGGACTCGCGGAGCTGCGCGCGGTTGCCGACGCGCAGGCGGCGGACGAGGCGGCCGGCGCCTCGACGGCTTCCGGCGACGGAGCATCGGATTCGGATACGGTGGATGCGCCGCCGCCTGCGAAGCGGCGGCCGGAAGCGGCGGAGGCCGTGCTCGGCGCAGCATTCGAGGCCGCGACGACGCGCGAGGTCCGCCGACGCCTGAGGCACACGCAGGCGATGGCCGCCGTCGTCGTGGTGCCGAACGCGAATTGGGTCGCGCCCGCGAAAAGCCATGTCGGCTCCGCCTTCGGCGAGCGCTGGATCGTGCATGCCCGCGACGGGTCCGACCGGCGGCAGGATTCGTCGACCGGCTCGCTCGACGTCGCGCGCGAACTGTCGCGCGGGCGTTGCGTGATGGGCGTCGCCGCCGACGAGAGGCTGCTTCCCGCCGCTCTGACCGCGGCGGCCGACGTCGTCGTTCGCATCGCTCCGCCCGACGGCCGCGTGCTGCGCGCCGCCATCGCCAGGTTCGCCGGACGCAGTCCCGGCAAGGTGCCGGACGCGGTCGCGGCCGGGCTCGACCTGCACGAGATCCTCGCCGCGTTCCGCCCGGGCACCGGCGCCCGCACCATCGTCGCACGGCTCGCTGCGGCCGGCGCCGCGCGGCGCGAGACCGTCGGCGCGCGCGTGCCGGACCTCGCCACCGCCGTCGAATACGGCGAGGCGCGGACGTGGGGGCTGGCGCTGGCGCGCGACATCGCCGACTATCGCGCCGGCAGGATCGCGTGGCGCGACGTCGACCGCGGCATCGTGCTGCATTCCGCGCCCGGCTTCGGCAAATCCCTGTTCGCGCAGGTTCTCGCGCGCGCGTGCAACGTTCCGCTGGTCGCGACGTCGGTGGGCGAGCTGTTCGCCTCGAGCGCGGGCTACCTCGATTCGGTGATCAAGGCGGTGCGCGCGGCGTTCGCGCGCGCGTCCGCGCTGGCGCCGTGCATCCTGTTCCTCGACGAGATCGATGCGTTGCCGGACCGCGCCACGATGTCGCCGCGCGGGCGCGACTGGTGGATGCCGGTTGTCACCGACTTTCTGATCCAGCTGGATTCGGCGGTCGGTCAGCGGGAGGGCATCGTGGTCGTCGGCGCCACCAACGCCATCGAGCGGGTCGATACCGCCTTGCTGCGGCCGGGGCGGCTCGAGAAATCCGTCGAGATCGCGCGCCCGGATCTTGCGGGCACGATCAACATTCTGCGTTTCCACGTGGACGGCGGCGTGCCCGACGGCGATCTCGCCGGCGTGGGCGCGCTGCTGGAGGGGGCGACCGGCGCGGAGATCATGCACATCGCCCGGCAGGCGAGGCGCGTGGCGCGGCACGCCGGACGCCCGATGACCGCGGACGACCTGCGGCGCGCGGCGCTGCCCGTCGAGGACGTGCCGCCCGACCGGCTCTTCCGGATGGCGGTGCACGAGGCCGCTCATGCGGTGACCGCGCTGGCGATTCCCGTCGGCCGGCTGAAGCACGTCGCGCTGCGGTCGCGTGGCACGTCGGGCGGACAGACGGCGATCGATTTCGGCGGGTTCGTGCTGCCGACCCGGCGTGCGATCGAGGACCGCGTCGTCGTCGGGCTCGCCGCGCGGGCGGCCGAGCGGATCCTGCTCGGTTCGGTGTCGACGGGCGGCGGCGGCTCCGCCGAGTCCGACCTCGGCTCCGCCACGGCGATGGTCGCCGCGGTCCACGCCTCCTTCGGCATGGGCGAGGATTGCGTGTATCTCGGCGCCGGCGAGGAGCTGCTCCGCGAGATCTCCCTCAATCCCGGACTCCGCCGCACGGTCGCGCTCCATCTCCGCGAACTCGACGAGCGCGCCGCCGCGCTCGTGGAGCGGGAGCGCGCGGCGATCCTCGCCGTCGCCGAGCGGCTCGCCGCGAAACGCTTTCTGGGCGGGACGGAGGTCGCCGGGATCGTCGCGGCCGCGCGGAGCGCGGCGCCGGCCGATCCTGCGCCGGTCGCGCCGCAGGGGGCGGAGGAGAAGTGATCATCCGATCGGTGCGGGCCGCGTCGGGTGGCCCGCGATTATAGACCTGGAACGGAATTCGAATCCTACTGGAGGTCCCATGACGAACAAACCGCGCCGCGTCGCGGCCCGGCCGAATCCTTGCGACTGGGCCGACGACGAACTGATGACGTTCGCGGAGGCGGCCGCGCTGATGTGGCCGTCGGGTCCGCTGACGGCGTCGTCGCTGCGGACCGCGTACCGGGCGGGCGAGCTCGAGGTCGCGATGATCGCGCGCAAGCTCCTGGTCACCAAGAAGTCGCTGTCGGCGATGACCGAAAACGCGCGCCGCAAGGTCCGGAGCTGACGCGGCGCCGGTCTGCGACGGCGCATCGGCACCAAGCATAGGGCAAGTATTCGCATGTAGAGCGGCGGCGGCGCTCGCGGCGACGTTCCCCCGAGGCTCGGGCCATGACCTTGATGTCGCGAGAGAATTGGGGAATCCGTCATGCCGCGCTTCCGCTCCTTGGCGGTCGGGAGCGCGAGAAATCCGGACGACTTTTGGCGGACGAACCGCCGGAGGAGACGTCCGGAAGCACAAGACCCCGCCGGTTTCCCGACGGGGTCTCAAGAAGCGCGCGCGCCCGCACCTTAGCCTGGACAGCAAGACGGGCGCGCGCGCCCGAGGAGATTACTCTACCATGACTTTCATTTCCAAGGAACTGAATCTCGGCGCGTTCAAGACCGCGGCCTCGATGCCACAGGTTGCCGACGGCGACGACAATCGCCCGCCGACCTACGAAATGCGCCGGCGACCGAACGGGGTATGGGCGATCTACCGCAACAGGCGGTACCTCATCACGACCAAGACCAGGGACGAGCATCTGGCTGGTGAAATCCTGGAGCTTCACGTCCTGCAGGACGGCGCCCGCGCGAGGAACCTCGTCGATGCGCGCTTCGTGCAGGCCACCGTGGTGATCGACCATTTCCTGCGGACCTATCCGAAGACGAGGCGGTCCTACAAGGGCCTGCGGTCCCGCTGGAAGCTGCTGCGTCCGTATCTGGAGGGACGCCGGATCCAGGACCTGAACGGCGACTGGCTGATCGACACCGAGGAGAAGATGGTCGAGGAGGACGGGTACGCGTACGCGACCTTCGCGGCCTGCATGGGCAATCTCATCACCGCGATCCGGCGCTACTGCCAGGACAAGCTCTGTCCGGTCATCGTGCCGTTTCACCGGCCCGATACCGCCGACGGCCGCGACCGCGTGCTGACCCCCGCGGAACGGGACCGCATCCTGCGCTGGGCCGACGGAACGGAGACCTACGATCCGAAAACGGGGACTTGGACGCCGGCCCTGCGTCCTCTGGGCAGGATCGAGGCCAATCGCCGCCTGATGGTGGGACGGGAGGTGCGGCTCGGACTGCCGCTGGGGAGCCGTCCCGGGGTCTACCGGGGCATGGCATGGGAGCCGAACGCGGAGTTCGGCCACATCGACCTCGCCAACGCGACGCTCCACCGCGTGCCCTCCGGCTCGTCGAAGAAGGGACGCAAGTCGGCGCCTGTGGTCGCGCTGCCGCCCGCGCTGCTCGCCGAGGTCCGCGCTTGGCGAGAGGCCGACGGCGACCAGCCGTACGTCTTCCGCACGGCGAGCGGCAAGCCGCTCCCGGCCGGCACCCTCGGCAGCTACTTCGCGGCCGCCATGGTCCGGCTCGGCCTCCCCGACGTGACCGGACATAGCCTGAGGCATACGGCCATCACATGGATGATCGAGCGCGGCCTGTCCGCCAGCGTGATCTCGGCGATCTGCGGCATCTCGATCAGCATGCTGAAGCGCCGTTACGACCACAGCGACAACCGCGTCGTCCAGGCCATCGGCCACGACGTCATGGACTCGCTGCTCGCCTAGCGCCAGCCCCCCAGGATGCGGCATCCGAGACCGCCGCCGGCCGGTTCACCCGAACCGGCCGGCGGCTTTTTCATGCCTGCGCTCCTCCGCCCGCCCTGGGCCGCCGCGTACAGTATCCGGACAGGCTTCGCGGCGCGCTTCGCGGATCCGCTGGCGAATCCGGGCTCCCGTGCCGCCCGGGACGGTTTTCGGATTATGAGGTGTGGATAACGCGCTCTGCGGCCCAATAAAATCAAGGGTTCTCGGGCCCTGGACCGTCAGCTTCAGGGTGGCAGAAGCGCCTTCAAGGCGCTCTATCCGGGTCAATGCCGTACAGATTCCGTACAGGCCTCGCAGGCTGCCGGCACCGCCGTTGGCGGACCGGGTGCCGCCCGTATGACGTCCGGTGCGAGCTGCGCCGGCGCGACTACGGTCCATTGAGCGGCATGGGGCCCAGGACCGACTTCCGCCGCCTGAGTTCGGCCACGGCACGGTCCGCCTCCCCCTTCGAAAGCATCGACGATCTCGCGTGGCCCGTAGCCGTGCTGCTGGCAGGCGCCGATCAGGCGCGCGATCTCGCCGTTGCTCTCCGCTTCCGTCCTGAGACGGAGCCAGCGCAGCGCGTGGCTGGGGTCCCGCTGCATCTGCCGGCCCGAGCTCGACTGCCGCCATGAAGCGCCGTGGGCTGGGTAACCGAAGTACATGGGCATGGGGTTCTCCATTCGGGTTGCGGAGGCTGATGCCTTCCCCCTCGGAACCCTTTTCGGGTGCCGAGTTCAGCCGTGTGCCGCAGAATTATTTTCGGGTGGCGCCAGCGAATCGCGCTGCGGTCTGGTCGAGTGAATGTCGAGTGCGTGCGATTGCGTGGTGTCGCACGGCAAGATTCGAGGGGCCGGATCAATTCCACCAAATTTATTTTTTGATAGCCCACGCAGTATTCATTCCGTCGAAACGCCTCGAAATGCCTCAAGACGACATGAATATTCTTGAGAAAAGTGTCACATCCTCAGCAGATGGTGTCCGCCGGCGGCGGCGATTTCGAGCGCGCGCTTGGCGCTTTCCTGTCCCTTGATGTCGCGCAGGTCGAGCAGCGGCGCCTGCGATTCGTGCACGCGTGGTTGCGGCCGCGACAGAACCTGCGTGCCCTTGAAGTGGTTGGCGATCTGGATCAGCGAGCTCGCTGCGATGATCTGCAGTTCGGGGCTCGCCCACGCGGCTTCCGCGCCGCAGGCCGCGGGACAGATCAGTCCTTCGTCGCGGGCGTTGGCGCCGATCGCCGCGGGCAGCACGCCGGCCACCGGCGCGATCGAGCCGTCGAGGCCGAGTTCGCCAAGGACCGTAAAGCCCGACAGGGCATCGGACGGAATCGCTCCGATCGCCGCCATCAGGCCCAGCGCGATCGGCAGGTCGTAGTGACTGCCCTCCTTGGGCAGATCGGCCGGCGCCAGATTGACCGTGATCCGCCGCGCCGGCAGCGCGAGGCCGGAGGCGATCAGGGCCGAGCGAACCCGCTCGCGCGCCTCGGAGACGGCCTTGTCCGGCAGGCCGACGATATTGAACGCGGGCAATCCCGGCGCGACCTGCACCTGCACATCGACGGCGCGAGCCTCGATGCCTTCGAAGGCGACGGTTGATATCCGCTGGACCATGGCAGCCCTTCCCCGAAGGAGAAGCTAGCCGAAGACGCAACCGGACACAAGAACATT
>DASZVY010000061.1:0-24607 GCA_035546855.1 Nitrobacter sp.
GCCCATCTCCTTGAACTTCTGGCTCATCTCTTTCATGCCGCGCTCGGCCTCATCCCTCGAGACGGCGCCTTGTTGGTTGTCGGGTCGCGCTTCGCGCGAACCCGCTGGCGCCTCCTCAGGATGACGCGCGGCGCTGTTGGCCATGCCGTCCTCGATACTGCCCTTGATCGACATGCCGGCTTGCAATCCGAGCGCCGCCTTCTCGTTGTCGCCGAGGGACGCCGCGTATTCCCGCACATCGGCCGTGATCTTCATCGAGCAGAATTTCGGGCCGCACATCGAGCAGAAGTGCGCCACCTTGTGCGCTTCCTTCGGCAGCGTCTCGTCGTGGAAGGCGACCGCCGTATCCGGATCGAGGCCGAGGTTGAACTGGTCCTCCCAGCGGAAGTCGAAGCGCGCGCGGGACAGCGCATCGTCGCGAAGCTGCGCGGCCGGATGGCCCTTGGCGAGATCGGCCGCGTGCGCCGCGATCTTGTAGGTGATGACGCCGACCTTGACGTCGTCGCGGTTGGGGAGACCAAGGTGTTCCTTCGGCGTCACGTAGCACAGCATGGCGCAGCCGAACCAGCCGATCATCGCCGCGCCGATGCCGGACGTGATGTGGTCGTAGCCCGGCGCGATGTCGGTGGTCAGCGGCCCGAGGGTGTAGAACGGCGCCTCGCCGCACTCCTTAAGCTGCTTGTCCATATTGATCTTGATCTTGTGCATCGGCACGTGGCCGGGGCCCTCGATCATCACCTGGCAGCCCTTCTTCCACGCGATCTGCGTCAGTTCGCCGAGTGTTTCCAGTTCGGCGAACTGCGCGCGATCGTTGGCGTCGGCGATCGAGCCAGGACGCAGGCCGTCGCCCAAAGAGAAGGACACATCATACTTGCGCATGAGGTCGCAGATCTCCTCGAAGTGCGTGTAGAGAAAACTCTCCTTGTGATGCGCGAGGCACCACTTCGCCATGATCGAGCCGCCGCGCGAGACGATGCCGGTGACGCGGTCGGCGGTGAGGTGGATGTAGGGCAGGCGCACGCCGGCGTGGATGGTGAAGTAGTCGACACCCTGTTCGCACTGTTCGATCAGCGTGTCCTTGTAGAGCTCCCATGTCAGCTTGACGGGATCGCCGTCGCACTTCTCCAGCGCCTGATAGATCGGCACGGTGCCGATGGGGACGGGCGAGTTGCGCAAAATCCATTCGCGGGTGGTGTGGATGTTGCGCCCGGTCGAGAGGTCCATCACGGTGTCGGCGCCCCAGCGGATCGCCCACACCATCTTGTCCACTTCCTCCTCGACCGAGGACGTCACGGCCGAGTTGCCGATGTTGGCGTTGATCTTCACCAGAAAGTTGCGGCCGATAATCATCGGCTCCAGCTCGGCGTGATTGATGTTCGACGGGATGATGGCGCGGCCGCGCGCGATCTCCTCGCGCACGAATTCCGGCGTGATGAAGGCGGGCACGTCGGCGCCGAAGGATTCGCCGTCGGCCAGCGCGCCCTGCGCCCGCTCCAGCATCTTTTTGCGGCCGAGGTTCTCGCGCTCGGCGACGTAGATCATCTCCTTGGTGATGATGCCCGCGCGCGCGAACTCCAGTTGGGTAATGAACGGCGGCAATCCGGCAGCAGCGCGCTCCGCCTGAATGCGGCGGATGGCGTCGAGAGAGGCAGTGCCTGCTCCCTCTCCCGCTTGCGGGGGAGGGTTGGGGAGGGGGCCCCCACCCGCCGCGCTCTGGCGCGCAAGTGCGCTGCCAAGCGCGTCGACCTCCCCCGCAAGCGGGAGAGGTGAAGAAAGGCCGCGCAACGGCCTGTGGTGCGCCTTGAAGGCGGCCGCCGCGTGCTTGGCGCCGACATTGCCATTGTCCTCGGGCTTGACGGTGCGGCCGTCATATTCCTCGACGCCGCCGCGCTCCTTGACCCATGCGATGCGGTTGCGGGCGAGGCCGGCGTTGACGTCGATGATGACGTCGGGATCGGTGTAGGGGCCGGAGGTGTCATACACCGGAAGATTGGGCTCCTTCGCCTCCGGCGACAGAATGATCTCGCGCAACGGCACGCGCAGGTCGGGCGCGGCGTCGGGCGTCGCGTAGATCTTGCGCGAGGCGCGCAAGGCCCCGGTGGTGACGGCGGGACGGGTGGTGTCCGGATTGGAGCGAATGTTCATGGCGTTTCTCCGGTTCGAGGATTTGTGGTCAGTGCAGATAGCCGAAAAGGCAGAACACGATGCCGATCGCGAGCCAGATCGCTCCGGCGGCGACGGGCATGGTGCGGTGGCGCAGGAACGCTTGTGCGCCCGAATAAAGAAACGGCGGCTCGATCACGCGGAGCGCGCCCGCGATGACCATCAGCCAGCCGAACAGCGTGACGATGACGCGCCAGTCCGCGGTCCAGACATTGTGGGTCAGCACGATGGCGAGCCCGCCCAGCATCACCATCAGTCCGCCGAGAAACATCAGCCCGCGGCTCGCGAGGAAATCTTCGGCCATGGAGCGGAAGCCCTGCCGGTTGAGCAGCGCCGCGATGCCTGCGACCAGCATGACCGGGCCGATGAGTCTTGCAATGAAGATGGATGTGGACATGACGGCGCCTCATGCGGTTTCGCGTGTTTGCGCGAGCCACGCCTTCACCCGCGCGTCGGGATCGGGGTTCTGCGTGATGTCGCTGACGACAGCGATGGAATCGGCGCCGGCGGCGAAAATCTCCGCCGCCTGTTCGAGCTTGATGCCGCCGATCGCGACCAGCGGGATGGCGCCGATGCGCGTCTTCCATTCGGTGATCTTCGGAATGCCCTGCGGCTGAAAGCGCATCGCCTTCAGCGTGGTGAAGAAGATCGGGCCGAGCGCGATGTAGTCCGGCTCCGCCTCCAGCGCGGTCTCGAGCTCAGCGTCGTCATGGGTCGAGATGCCGAGCTTGAGGTTGGCTTTGCGGATCTCGTGCAGGTCGGCGTCGGCGAGGTCTTCCTGGCCGAGATGCAGATATCCGGCGCCCGCCACGATCGCGGCGCGCCAGTAATCGTTGACCACGAGTTGCGTCGGCGTGCCCTTGACGAGCTCCAGCGCGTCGCTGACGAGCTGCAGCGCCTCGCCATCGTTGAGGTCCTTGGCGCGCAACTGCACGGTGCCGACGCCGAGTTTGGTCAGGCGTTTCAGCCAGTCCAGCGAGTCGATCACGGGATAAAAGCGATCAGGATACGGCATGCCAGAACGGTGTCCCGACGACAGGGGTTGAGGGGGAAGCGAAGTCGCGCGCGTCCATCAGGCCCGCCTCGTGGGCGGCGCGGCCGGCTTCGACGGCGAGCCTGAACGCGCCCGCCATGGCGACGGGATCGGCGGCCTTGGCCACCGCCGTGTTCAAGAGCACCGCGTCGTAGCCGAGTTCGAGCGCCTGCGCCGCGTGGCTGGGCGCGCCGAGCCCGGCGTCGACCACCAGCGTGACGTCGGGCAGGCGGTCGCGCAGCAGCTTCAGCGCGTCGCGGTTGGTGATGCCCTTCGCGCTGCCGATCGGCGCGGCCCACGGCATCACCACCTTGCAGCCGGCCTCGACCAGCCGCATCGCGACGCCGAGATCCTCGGTGCAATAGGGAAACACCTCGAAGCCGTCCTTGATGAGGATCGTGGCGGCTTCGACCAGGCCGACCACGTCGGGCTGCAGGGTGTCGTTGTCGGCGATGACTTCGAGCTTCACCCAGGGCGTGCCGAACAGCTCGCGCGCGAGCTTTGCGGTGGTCACCGCTTCGCGCACGGTGCGGCAGCCGGCGGTGTTGGGCAGCACCGTCACGCCGAGCTCGCGGATCAGCGACCAGAACGCGTCGCCGGTCCGGCCGCCGGCGGTCTCGCGCCGCAGCGACACCGTCACGATCTGGCTGCCCGCGGCGCGGATCGCGTCCTGCATGATTTTGGGCGACGGATACAGCGCCGTGCCGATCAGGAGGCGGGAGGAGAATTCGCGGTCGTAGAATTTCAGCATGGGTATCTTCCAAAGCAGATCTGGCCCGCGTGAGCTCGCCCCCACCCGCCGCGCTTCGCGCGACTCCCTCCCCCGCAAGCGGGAGAGGGGAAGATAAGAGCAGAGCGTGCTCCCTCTCCCGCTTGCGGGGGAGGGCTGGGGAGGGGGCTGAGACGTGCGCAATTCATCGCACTCACCCTCCCTGCCGCGGCGTGATGATCTCGATCTCGTCGCCGCTCTTGAGCGCCGTGTCGGCCCACCGATTCCTGGGCAGCACGTCGAAATTGACCGCGATCGCGAAGTGCGTGCCCTCGTAGTCGAGTTCGGCCAGCAGCGCGTCCAAGGTCTGCGCCGCGATCTCCCGTCGTTCGCCGTTGACGATCACCTGCATCGTGTCACCCGCATTGCATCACCTCGTTGTCGATCTCGCCGCGCGCGACATAGCCGAGCGTCAGTTCCGCCAGCGCCGGCGCCAGCAGGAAGCCATGACGGTAAAGTCCGTTGACGGCGATATGATCCTTGTCGATCGCGATCCGCGGCAGGTTGTCGGGAAGCGCGGGGCGCAGTCCGGCGCCGATCTCGACGATCCGCGCTTCCCCGAAGGCCGGATGCACCGCATAGGCGGCGCTGAGCAGTTCCAGCGCCGAGCGCACGCTGACGCCGTCGTCCTCGCGCTCGATCGAGGTGGCGCCGATCATGAAGCGGTTGTTGCCGCGCGGGATGATGTAGAGCGGCCAGCGCGGATGCATCAGGCGCACCGGTCGCGACAACGCGATCTCGCCGGTTTCGACGATGATCTCCTCGCCCTTGACGCCGCGCAGGTCCGGGAAAACGTCGCGCGCGGCCAGTCCGCGGCAGTCGATCGCGACGCCGTCGATGGCGCGCGCATCGGGCGCGCTGCCGAATGCGATGGTGCCGCCGGCGGCGCGAATTTGCGCATGCAGTTCCGGCAGCACGCGGCGCGGCTCGACATGGCCCTCAGCAGGAAAGAACAGCGCTTCGCGAAAACGGCCGTCGAGGACGGGCTCCAGCGCCCTGACATCATTGGCGTCGATCCGCCGATGACCGGATGTCATCCGCGCGAAGCGCTCGAAATCGCTGCGGTCGCGCGGATGCGCCACCACCAGCGAGCCGTTGAACGGCGTGTCCGGCACGTGTTCCCGCCACAGCGCGAGCGAACGCAGGCCAAGGCGGGTAATGACCGGTTCGGAGGCCTCGGCCTCGCACCACGGCGCCAGCATGCCGCCGGCCCAGTGGCTCGTGCCCTGCGTCATCGTTTCGGCGTCGCGTTCGTGGAGGGTCACGGCATGGCCGGCTTTCGCGAACAGCAGCGCCTGCCACGCGCCGGCAATTCCCGCGCCGATGATCGAAACGGGGGATTCCCCGCGTCCTTGCGTCCTTTGAAACATCCCTGTCCCTTCGCCGGCATGACCCGGATCAGGTTCAAAGGGTCACCGCGCTGTCGCGTCAATCGCGATCGGTGCGGTATCTCAGCTCCCTGACGGAGCACCCCTCGGAACGCTTCTAATTTAGGCCGATGAGCCGACGTGTCAACGCGCCGGGCCCGATTTCAACCGCCGATCCGCCTCCTCGCGGCACGGGAACCGTCGTAGCCCCGCCTTTACCTGAAATTATCGCCTTGTTTGCGAGATTTCCGGCCGGGCCGAGCGTGGCGGTCCAGGATGTCGCACATGAGCGTTGCAGAAATCGATGGCAGGATCGACGGACGCGCCCGTTTCGCGCGCGTTCCGATGTGGGTTTGGCTCGGTGCCGGGGTCTATCTGCTGCTGCTGGTGCGTGGCAACGATCTGCTGAACGATCCCGACACGCTCTGGCAGATCAAGGTCGGGCAGGGGATTCTGGACACGCTCACGCTGCCGCACGTCGACACGTATTCCTTCACCCGCGCCGGGGCACCGTGGATTTCGACATCATGGCTCGCCCAGGTCGTGTTGGCCAAAGCCTATGCGCTTGGAAGCTGGAGCGGTGTCGTCGTCTTGTCCGCCGCCGCGGTCGCCGCGGCCTTCGCGTTGTTCGTTCATCTGTCGGGGCGGCGATGGCCGGCGCCGCATTGTGCGTTCGCCGCGCTCATCGCGCTCGCGCTGTCGGCCCAGCACTTCCTGGCGCGGCCGCACGTGCTGGCCATGCCGGTCATGGTGGCGTGGATCGGCGGCCTGATTGCGGCCTCCGATCGTCGCGTCCCGCCGTCGTTCTGGCTGCTGCCGCTCATGGTGCTGTGGGTCAATCTTCACGGCAGCTTCATATTCGGCCTGGCGCTCGTCGCGCCGATCATGCTCGACGCGGTGTGGAATGCCGATGCCGCGCAGCGCCGCATGCTGGCGCTCCGCTGGATCGCGTTCGGCGTCTGTGCGGTGGCGGCAGCCTGCGTGACGCCCTACGGCTGGCGGTCGCTGGCGGCCGCAAAGGCCATTCTCAGCCTCGGCGCGATGCTGCCGCTGATTGCCGAATGGGCGCCGCCGAACTTTGCGCGGTTCGGGCTGCTCGAAGGCACCATACTGTTGCTGATCGGGGCGGCGCTCTGGCGCGGCGTGCGGTTGTCGCCGCCGCGCATTCTGCTCGCGCTCGGCTTGCTGCACATGGGCCTCAGTCATACGCGCAATATCGAAATCTTCGCGCTCCTGATGCCGCTCGTTCTGGCCGCGCCCCTTGCGCAGCAGGTTGGCTGGATGGGTGACGTCGCGCGCGGCATGCGGCCCGCTCCGATCCTGGCCGCGATCGCCGTCGCGGCGGTCCTGACCTTCGGGATTGCACGTGCGATGTCATTTCACCCGAGGGAGGCGGCGCTTCCGTCTGCCGCGCTGGCGGCCCTGAAAGCGCGCGGCGCGTCGCGGGTTCTGAACGACTATCCGTTCGGCGGCGCGATGATCTGGGAGGGAATGCCGACGTTCATCGATGGCCGCACCGAACTCTACGGCGAGCGGTTCGGCCTCGATGCGCTCGATGCGGTGACGCTCCGAAGGCCGGATCTCCTGTTCTCGATTCTCAACACCTATCGGATCGATGCCACGCTGCTCACGCCGGAAACGCCGGCGGCGCGGCTGATGGATCATCTCGATGGATGGACCAAGGTCTTCGACGACGGCGTTGCGGTCGTTCACGTGCGAACCGGGCCTGCGGGCAACTCTCCACGCATCAGGTAGTCACGCGTGACGTTCAGCGTTGCGGCAGGATCGAGAGCGGCGCGCCGGGCATCTGCGCCCGCGCGCGCAACGCCATGCGGCGTTCGGTGAGCCGCTGCCGCTTGGCGACATAATAGTAGCCGCCGGCATAGTAGGCGACCGCGCGGTTGTGGTCGCCGTGGGCGGCGCGATAGGCGCCCGCCAGATATTTCACCGCATAGGTCAGGTTGGTTTCGGGGTCGAGCAGGCCCTCGGCGGTGCCCGTGTAGCCCATGCTGCGCGCGGTCGCGAGCTTGATCTGCATCATGCCGTAATTGCCGCGATGCACGACACGCGGATTGTAGCGGCTCTCGCGCATGATGACGCGATGAACCAGCGCTTCCGGCACGCCGTTGGCCTGGGCGTGAGCGGCGACCATCGCCTCGTATTTCGCGGGTTGTTGTGCCAGCGACGGGTGAGGCCAGGCCAGCATCGCGAGGAACAGCAAGGGAGCGAGTTTTCGGAAATGTGTCACGAGCGGATTTCACGATTGGGTGACTGCCTATCGCGCCCAAATCGCGTCATTCCTGTGGCAAAAGCGATGGAACCTCCGGTCTTTTAGCCCTTCGCCCGGACCCTATCCCCGGATGCCGCGCAGCGCGGAGCGGTGCGCCGCAAATCCGGGGTCTTTTGGGACGCCGCGACGATCCCGGTTCTGCGCAGCGTCACTTGCGTGCCGCAGTGCGCCCGGGACACCCACAAGCTGACTTTTTTCAAGGCTTTCAGGCTGCCTGCTGCTGCGAGCCGACCGGCAATTCGATCCGGGCGATCAGCCCGCGGGGCTGCCGGTCGTTGAGCGACAGCGTGCCGCCATGGGCATCGACAATGGCGCGGGTGATGGAGAGGCCGAGGCCGAAGCCGGAGGCATCGTCCATGTTGCGGGCTTCGTCGCCGCGCACGAACGGCTCGAGCATGACATCCTTGCGGGCGTCGGAAATGCCGGGGCCGTCATCCTCGACCTCGATCGTGGCCGCCTGCGGCGTGACCGCGAGACGCAGAACGGTTTCGCCCGCGAAATGAACGGCGTTGTCGACCAGGTTGGTGACGGCGCGATGCAAGTCATCGGGGCGGGCCATCACCATGGCGTGGTCCGGTCCGTGATAGGCGACCTTATGTCCCATGTCGGTGAACTGATCCGCGATCAGTTGCAGCGAACTGGCGAGATCGATCAGGGTCATCGGCTCCAGCCGGCGGTCGTTGCGCAGAAACGACAGCACGGCTTCGAGCATCCCGCGCATCTGGTCGAGATCGCGCAGCATGTGGCGGCGGTGGACATCGTCCTCGATGAATTCCGAGCGCAGCCGGAGCCGGGTGATCGGTGTGCGCAGGTCGTGGCTGATGGCGGCGAGCATCCGCGTGCGGTCATCGATCAGGCCGGTGATGCGGTCGCGCATGCGGTTGAGCGCCTTGGCAACCGAGCGGATTTCCTCGGGGCCGCGCTCGGGCAGGGGCGCTGCCGCGCCGTTCAGGCTGAAGTCTTCCGCGGCGCGGGCGAAGGACGACAACGGAGCGGTCAACGCCCGCGCAGCCCACAAGCCGAGCAAGGTGAGGCAGATGGCCGCAAACAGCAGCGTCACCATCCACGGGCCGCCCCAGACGTGAGGGCGGTCATGGCCGGGCAGCAGCCGTGCCGATACGCTCATGCCGTCCGGCAGCACCACGCCGACGGCTCCCGCGCCGTGCGGGTTCTTGAGCGCGAAGATGCGATAATCGGGCCCGAGATGGTGGCGCAGATGATGGAGCTCACGGTTGTCGGGGTCGCGCGCTTCGGGCGTGCCCGGCGCCAATTGCCGGATGTCGAGTTGCGGAAAGGCCCGCTCGATATCTGCCAGAACCCGCGGCCGTTCGGTGACGCCGGTCGTCCCGAGAAGCTGGATCGCCGCAATGAATTGCCCGTGGCCACGATCGATCCCGGCCTCGGGCGACTCCGGCCTCAGCGCCCAGAAGATCGTCGCGATGATGAGGTGCAGGGCGACGACAGACACCACGACGAGCGCCGCAATCTGGCCGCTGATGCGATTGAGGAGTCCCGGGAATTTCATGGCCTGCTGCTGGCGGTTGGTCGGCGGGAGCGTATCACGCCGGTTCGACCACCGGCGTAAACATGTAGCCGCCGGAACGCACGGTTTTGATCATGGTGGCCTGCGCCGGATCGCTCTCGATCTTGCGCCGGATGCGGCTGACCAGCACGTCGATGCTGCGTTCGAACGATCCGGCGTTCCGCCCCTGGGTCAGGTCGAGCAGGCTGTCGCGCGAGAGCACGCGTCCGGGGCGTTCGCAGAAGGCGCGCAGCAGATCGAACTCGGCGCTGGTCATGGCGACGCGCGCGCCGTCCGGATTGCGCAGTTCGCGCAACCTGAGATCGATGCGCCATCCGAGGAAGGTCAGCGCATGTGCTCCGCCGGCCGCGCTGGCATTGAGCGCCGACGCCTGCCGCCGCAGCACGGCGCCGATCCGCGCCAGCAGCTCGCGCGGATTGAACGGCTTGGGCAGATAGTCGTCGGCGCCCATTTCGAGTCCGAGGATCCGGTCGACATCCTCGCCGCGCGCCGTCAGCATGATGATCGGCACCTGGGATTCCGCGCGCACCTTGCGACAAAGGCTCAGTCCGTCCTCGCCGGGCAGCATCACGTCCAGGATGAGCAGGTCGACGCGGCGGTCCGCCATCATGCGCTGCATCTCGTTGCCGTCGGAGGCGGTGAAGACATTGCAGGCGTTGGCGCGCAGATAGCGCGCGATCAGAGCGCGGGTTTCGCGGTCGTCCTCGACGACCAGGATATTGGGAGGTGCGGCGGTCATGATGATTCTTTGGCGATGACGGGATTCTTATTCGCCCGGATTTAGGGACCGATGCAGCGGAATTTTGTTTCGAAATATTTCCGGACGGCGACGTGCAACATGATGCAACACGTTGAAATAACGATAAGAAGGCTTTCTTAAGTCCATTAACCGTAGCGTCGGGCGGACCATCTCACGTCGTCTCCCGGAGCTTATCATGACGTCCATTTCCGCTGCCGGTAATTCCGCGTACCTGTCGCCACTTCAGAAGCTCCAGGACGAGCTTCAGTCCGAAGTCTCGTCTGGCGCCATCAGTTCGTCCGATCAGAGCGCGTTGTCATCGGCGCTGACCGACATCAATTCATCGCTGCAGAGCGACCAATCGTCGGCCGGTTCGGGGACGCAGCAGTCCCCCGACGATATCCAGTCGAAGATCAACGACCTCATCTCCAATGAGGTATCGAGCGGCAAGCTGACCAGCGATCAGGCCGCCGAGCTGCAAAAGGTGTTTTCGAACGCCTTCGCCAATGGCGGCCCGGGCGGCCCCGGCGGCGGCTCCGGCGGGCCGGGCGGCTCCAACGCCACCGCGGCGCTCGGCCGGAGCGACAGCGGGCAGGGCGCGCATCGGGCGGGCGGTCACCATCACGGCGGACACGGCGGTGCCAAGGCCGCCGACGCATCGCAATCGGCCGACGCCACGGACAGTTCATCGCCCGCCAGCGACCTGCTGCAGCAATTCCTGCAGTCGCTGCAGAATTCCGCATCGAATTCGACGAGCTACAACGCGAGTGGCGACAGCGGCACGAGCGCTTCGTCGTCCTTGCTGATCGACTATCAGAGCTGACCTTCCGACACACGCATATCGCCCATGGCATCGCTCCCCTAGGACGGGGAGAGCGATGCTGTTTTGTGCGCAGGCCGGGATCGTCGCAAATTTGTCGCGAACACGAGTCAAGGATCGCTGCGGCGGACTTCTTGACGCGTTCGGGTGCGGCGGGAAGATCCGCGGGAGCAAAAAGCAGATGGGGAGACGCGTCATGGTCGCTGTCGTATCTGGTGATTTGCCTCATCGAAATCCCTGCGCGCAATGCGGCGAACCGATCGCCGCGCCGTCCTGGTTCGAGGATGGACCGCACTGCGTTGCCTATCTCTGGCAATGCAGCGCCTGCGGCTACAAGTTCGAGGCGCTGGCGGTGTTCGCCGAAGCCGAGCGGCGGCGCGATCCGCTTGCCGCGTGAGGCGCGTGAGCGGAGCCGTGGCGTTGTGACGCATACGATGCCATTCGCGGTGCCATTCGCCAGTTGCTGAGCGGCCCTGCGCCGCGGGCGGCGGAACGCGATGCCGGCGCCGGACGTTGATCCAATCGCGCTGTGGTCCATGCGGACTCCACGCGAACTGTCCGGCAGAATCGTTCCGCTGCGGATGAAAATCGCCGCGAAATTATCGCCTGGAAATCGGGAAGCCTGGTCACGTCGTGCGGAACGAGTGGTCGGCTCGCGGGTTCTCTGCACTCAGATATTTGAATTGAGGAGGCACGAGAATGTTTGCGAGAAAATATATGGCGGCCGCTCTGGTGGGTTCGGCCCTGATGGCGACGGCTGCGATGGCGCAGACCACGACACCGCCGACCGCGACGACGCCGACCAACGACAAGACGAGTGCATCGCCGGCATCGGCCGCCGACGCGAGCTTCCACGGCGACTGGCGCGCGTCGAAGGTCGTGGGCCTGAACGTGTACAACGATTCCAACGAGAAGCTGGGATCGATCGACGAGTTGCTGTTCGACAAGAGCGGCAAGATCCAGGCGGCCGTGATCGGCGTGGGCGGCTTCCTGGGTGTCGGTACGCGGGACGTGGCCGTGGCGTTCGACCAGTTGAAGTTCGTCAATGAGCCGGTCGCTTCCACCTCGGCCTCGGCAGGGTCGAGCACCATGCGGACGAGCCCCGGCACCACCACGGGCGCTGCGCCCGCGGCGCCGGCCGCGACCAAGTCAAATCCCTGGTATCCCGACCATGCGGTATTCAACGCGACCAAGGATCAACTGAAGGCGATGCCGCAGTTCAAGTACAGCGAGTGACCTGACCGGCGGATCGTACGACCAAGGAAAAAGCGCGCCCGGCATCCGGGCGCGCTTCGTCGTGCGAGAGGCTGGTCTGTGGTGTCGCCGCGGTCAGTGCTTGACCAGCGGGCAGCCGCCCTTGTCCATCGGCCGGAACGCCTCGTCGCCGGGGACGGTCGCGAGCAGCTTGTAGAGATCCCAGGGCCCCTTCGATTCCGAAGGCTTCTTGACCTCGAACAGGTACATGTCGTGCACCATGCGGCCGTCCTCGCGGATGTGGCCGTTCTTCGCGAAGAAATCGTGGATCGGCGTCGCCTTCATCTTCGCCATCACCTTCGCGGTGTCGTCGGTGCCGGTGGCGTCGATCGCCTGCAGATAGTGCATGGTGGCGGAGTAGAGGCCGGCCTGAATCATGGTCGGCATGTGTCCGACCTTGGCCATGAAGCGATTGGAAAAGGCGCGCGTGTCGTCGTTCATATCCCAGTAGAAGCCGTCCGTGAGGATCAGGCCCTGGGCCTGTTTGAGGCCGAGCGAATAGGAGTCGGTGATTTCCTGCAGCAGCGCGATCATCTTCTGCCCGCCCTGAAGAATGCCGAATTCCGCCGCCTGCTTCAATGCGTTGGTGGTGTCGCCGCCGGCGTTCGCCAGTGCGATGACCTTGGCTTTCGAGGCCTGCGCCTGCAGCAGGAACGAGGAGAAGTCCGACGTGTTGAGGGGATGCTTGACATCGCCGACCACCTTGCCGCCGTTCTCCTTGACGACGTTGGCCGCGTCGCGTTCCAACGCATGTCCGAACGCATAGTCCGCCGTGATGAAGAACCAGGTGTCCTCACCGCGCTTGACCATCGCCTTGCCGGCGACGTTGGACAGCGCGTAGGTGTCGTAGGTGTAGTGGACGAAGGTCGGGGAGCACGCCTTGCCGGTCAGGTCGGAACTGCCCGCGCCTGAATTCATGAAGATCTTGTTCTTCTCGGTCAGCAGCGTCGAAACCGCCAGCGCGACCGACGAGGTCGGGACGTCGAACACCGAGTCCACCTTGTCGTTGTCGACCCAGTTGCGCACGATGTTGACGCCGACGTCCGGCTTGTTCTGGTGGTCGCCGGAGACCACGACGATCGGCTTGCCCTTGACCTTGCCGCCGAAGTCGGCGACGGCCATCTCGACGGCGGCGACCGAGCCCTTGCCGGTCGCGTCGGCATAGAGGCTCGACATGTCGGTCAGGACGCCGATCTTGACCACGTCGTCGGAAATTTGCGCCTGCGCGGCTCCCGCGGACAGCGCCAGTGCGGCGCCGGTCATCAGCGCGGCGACGATTCGTTTCATCGAATTTCTCTCCCTTGAGCTTTGAGCGATCTTTGAAAAAAGGGTTTCGGCACACGGTGCTTTTGCCAGCAAAGCCCGAACGTGGGAAGGGCGTCGGCGCGAAATATTGTGTGCGGCCCCGCGTGAAACGGCGTCGACCGCTCAGAGCGCCGGCAGCGCCGTCAACGCGACGTTGACCGATCCGTTTGCCTCGGCGATCACCCGCAATGTGTTCGAGTCGAAGGCGATGCCGGCGAGCTTGAGCGCCGTGATCTCGGCCGTCACGTGGACGCCGCCGTCGTTCTTCTGGAAATCGGCGAGGGCGGCGGCGATCTTCTTGCGCGCGTCCGATGCGAACGGCTTGAGGTCGACGGTGGCGCGCTCGGCGAGGGCCTTCTCGAGATAAGGCACCGCAGCGTGGGCCGCCGTGCCGAGCAGGCCGAACGCCGCTTCCGATTCCACCGCGAGCCGGATGTCGGTCAGCCGCAGGATCTGTTGCGCCTGATCCAGCACCGGCTTGCCCCAGATATGGATGGTGGCGTCTGCGCCGAGGCCGAAGAAACTCTTCTTCTCCTTGGCATGGACGAGGAGCGAGATCAGCAGCCGGTCGCCGGTGGCGGCGACGCTGGCGCGCTTGACGGTGACATCGACCGCGCCGCTGCCGTCCTCCGGAAACGTCTTGCCCACGAGTTGCGCCTCGATGATCTTGTTGATGGCGGTGAACGGCATGTCGATGGGCACGCCGATGCTCAACCGGCCCGGCGCTGCGGGCACGATGTCGAGCGTCGCGGGGAACGGGCAGTCCGGTTTGGTCTGGGCCGAGGTGATGCGCGTTTCCGCCTCGACGCCGAGCGTGAGGGTCACGTTCGTGCTGTCGATGCGCGGCTGCGCCGCCACTGCGCGGGTCGGCTTCAATTCCAGGAACAGGGGCGGCATTCCGGCGGCGCCCTGCAGCGGGATGGAGCGGCACATCTTCGCCCACTGCGTGCGCGCACTCTTCTCGAGCGTGGGATCGTTGCGCAGGCGCTGCTGCACGGCCGCGATCTGATCGTCGACCGCCTTGTCGATCACGGGCTTGACCTGGGCGGGCACGTTCACCTTCGCGCCGGCGACCGACAGGCTGGTGTCGCCGAGGTTGACCTGCGCGGTCAGGTTGGGATCGATCCGCCAGTTCGCGGTCAGGGCCGGCCTCGCGGTCATCGCGATGTTGCCCTTGATCTCCGCATTGGCGTTGATGTTCTTGATGTTCACCCGCGCGATCTGCTTGGCGACGTTGCCGCCGAGCAGGCTGCCGAGCGCGTTGCCGAGCTTGTCCCTGGCGTCGGCGGACAACGAACCCGTCACCTTGATTGCGCCGGTGAGCGGCGTCGATAGCGACAGCACGTCATTCGCGCCGGTCGCGCTGATGGCGCCCCGCGAGGCCGTCCAGCCGATGTCGGCGTTCTGCAGGAGTTGCGCGGCCGGATTGGCCGCCTTGCCGCTGAAGGTATGCGGCGTGGCGCGATCGGCAGCATCGCGGATCGCGGTCAGGGGAACGGTGATCGGCGCGATGATCGTCGAACGGCGGCTGACGGGCGGCAGCGGCGGCAGGGCTGCGAGCACGGGCTTCTCGATCCTGCGAGGCGAAACCCAATCCATCACCTTGAGACTGACGACGAAGGCGACGACCACCACCGCTATTCCGAACAGGATGGTCTTGAGACTGAACTGCGGTCGCATCGCGCCCCCGAACTGATTGGTCGCTTCGGAGTTTACAGGGGCCCGCGCCCCGAGGCCAGTACGCGGCGCAAGGCGTTGATGCGGCAGGATCAAGGCAAGAAAAATGGCGTGGGGACCACGCCATTTGAGTCAGGGAGGAATCGAACAGGTCAGGGACGACATCGAATCTATCCGCGTCGCCCGAGTGACTTGGTAGCCGAGGATTGTTTCGGGACGTTTGCACGGTCGCGCCGAAATGGTTTCATCCCCGCCGGAATTGTTTCGCCGGGATGTCGTCGCACCGCGGACGGCCGACGGTTTGTCTGAACTGACGTCGACAAAAATCCTGGTGCAGCCGGATCACGCCGGCCGCACCAGGTGCAGGGAGAGCATGAGCGCCAGCCATTGCAAATTGCCCGCGGAGTTTCGGATCCGACATCCGCGCTGCCAGCGCGCGGTCCGGCAGGTCGCGAATGTCAAATCCACCAGAGACTGTTTGAAAAGTTTGCTTTTGGAGTGTCCCGGGTGCGCTGCGGCACCAAGTGACGCTGCGCAGAACCGGGATCGTTGCAGCAAACATCGTAAAGACCCCGGCTCAGCAGCGCACCGTTTCACGCTGCGCTGCGTCCGGGAAGGACCGGGAGGTGCCTGGCGACTTTTCAAACAGTCACTTAGATAAAGCCCAGGACGATCGCGCCGACGAAACCGAGCGCGAGATAGGCTGTCACGACGCTCACAGGCCCGGTGAAGGTCATGGGACGGACTCCCTTGGTTCACGCCGTTGGTCCGTTGCAACGCCAGGGTCGGCAACCCGTTCCGGCCTTGTCGCTCCAAGTCTTGTCGCTCCAAGCCTTGTCGCTCCAAGTCTGGCCCGCGCCGCGCGCCCATGCTGCGGCGCGGCGGCATGGTTAAGGAAACCTGAAAACAACGCGTTGAAGAAGCCTTAAATAAATTGGCCGAACCTGCGGGAATGACGCGCAGAGTGGCCCTGTATCTCGTCGGCTCCGTCGTCCTTGTGTCGCTAGCGGGTTGCGGCCGTGGTTTTTTCCAGACCGCGGAACGTGAGCCATGGCGAGCCGAGGCCGAAGCCGCTTGCCTGAAATCGGGCGAGGTCAAGGAGAGCGCCGATCTTGTGCGCATCAGCCCGATCAATGGTCCCGGCGTCTGCGGGGCGGAGTTTCCGCTGAGGGTGGCGGCCCTCGGCGAAGGCAATGCTGTCGGTTTCGCCGATGAGGATCTTCGGCCGCCGGCCGCGGTCGGCGGCGATCAGCCGCGCTGGCCGGTGCGGCCATCCTATCCGCCGCCGGCTTACCGATCTCCGAACCCGCCGCCGTCCTCCTCGAACGCGCCGGCGCGGCCGGCCTACAGTCCATCGGAAGGGCCGATCTCGCTGACGGCGCCCGGCACTCGCGTGAACGTGGACGAGATCGAACTGCCGCCGAACGGAGCGCCTCCGGCGCCGATGGACGCCGCCGGATATCGCGCGCCGGGCGGGGCCTATCCGCAGGCCTCCTATCCGTCGGATGATCGCTATGCGCGGCCGGCTGCGAGTCCGCCGCCGGCCTACGGCAGCGCCTATCCGTCCTCGTCGGCGGAGCCGCCGCCGCGGTTGGGGCCGCCGCAGGGCAATGTCACGGCGGTGGGACCGGTCGCGGTGAAGCCCGCGGCGACGCTCGCCTGTCCGATCGTGGCCATGCTGGATCGCTGGCTTGCGGATTCGGTGCAGCCCGCAGCGATCCGCTGGTTCGGCGCGCGCGTGGTCGAGATCAAGCAGATTTCCGCCTATTCCTGCCGCGGCATGAACGGCAATCCGCACGCGCACATTTCCGAGCACGCCTTCGGCAACGCGCTCGATGTCGCTGGTTTCAGGCTGGCGGACGGCCGCTACATTTCGGTGCAGCACGGCTGGAAGGGATTGCCGGAAGAGCAGGGGTTTCTGCGCGACGTCGAGGCGGGCGCGTGCCGGCACTTCACCACGGTGCTGGCGCCGGGCGCGAACGTCTATCACTACAACCACATCCACGTGGACCTGATGCGCCGCGCCAGCCGCCGCCTGATCTGCGAGCCGGCCGCGGTCTCGGGCGAGGTCATCGCCGCGCGCGCCGCGCAGCGCAACGGCTACGCCAGCCGCGCGCCCGAGGTCACAGGCTCGCTCGGCAAGAAAGCCCGGCCGCTCGGCTACGCGAAAGACTCGGCCGATTACGACGACGAGTAGGGCTAAAGCGGGATGGGGTTAGGTTGAACCAGCCCGCGCTGATGACGCCGCCCGATGACAGATCCGCGAAGCGATCCAGAGCCCCAAGGAAAGACCCGACCCGGATTGCTTCGTCGCTCCGGGATAACGCTGCGCGTTGCCCTTGGGCTCCTCGCAATGACGGTGATTCAACCTCATGTCATCCTGCTTTAGGCGCGGTCTGATGTCGTCATGCCCGCGCTAAAGCGCGAAGCGCGTCTTCGCGCAGATGTCGCGGGCATCCCCGTCTTTACAACCGTGCGGCGCCAAAGACATGGATGGCCGGAACAAGTCCGGCCATGACGATGGTTGCAGTTCAGCGTGCCTTCGCGCCGTAGCCGGCGAGAAAGAGGCGGGTGGCGCCATCCACCGCGTAAGCGATCTGCTCGCTCGTCGGCGCCGGTGCGGCCTGGAAGATGTAGGGCAGGAACAGCGTCGCCTTGCACATTTCCAGGAACTGACCCGCCGCGAGCATGGTGTCGTCGATCGCCAGCGTGCCTGCCGCGCACTGGCTGTCGAGATAGTCGGCGAAGCGCCGGTGGGTAAGGGCAATCACCTCTTCGTAGAAACGGCGTCCGACTTCGGGCTTGCGTTCGGCGATCGCCATCACGGTGCGCAGCGACGACCCCCCCTCCGGCCGGCACAGCACCCGGATGAAGGTGCGGCCGAATTCCGCCAACGTCGTTTCGGGATCGCGCGCCGGATCGAAGTTGAAGGCGGCGTGGCCCTGCTCGAGGCATTCCTGTTCGACGATGGCCTCGAACAGGCGGTTCTTGTCGGCGAAGTAGACGTAAAGGGTGCCCTTGGACACGCCGGCCGCGCGGGCGATCTCGCCCATGCTGGCGCCGTCGAAGCCGAGATCCATGAACACCGCCCGCGCACCGTCGAGAATCTGACGGCGCTTTGAGCTGTCGTCGGCCTCGACGACGGCGAGCTTGGCGTGTCTGGATGCAACCATTCGTTTAGCCTGCTGTTCGAAAACCTCTCGGACGTGCTGTCTGCCGCGATCGACCGCGGACCTTCAGACAATACCTTAATCCTTGTTAGTTCAATAGCTTATACAGGAGCGGCGGGCTTTTCCGATGAAAAATCCGTGTTCGCCGCAACCGATATTGAACGATTTTAGATCGGCTCCCGATATCTATATTGACCGAACGGTTCGGTCAATATAGATATGCTGCGGCGCAACCGCGCGGCTCCAGCTCCCGGCGCCGGTCGTTGCCGGAGAATTTGACAAAGGAGGCCGCCATGGCCGCAGCGAGAGATCAGGCCGCCCGCATCGTTCGGATCGATCCCGAGGATGAGACGACTGCACCGGTCCAGGCGGGAGCGCCTGCCGCCGTGGAGTTGCGTGCCGCGCCGTCTTCCGACGAGACCGCGCGCCGCGTCGGCGAGGCGCCGAGCACGGACAGGCCCGCAAGCGATGCCGCCAGCGCGACCGCGCAGAGTGCCGCGCCGAAATCCGGACGCCGCAAGGTCGTGCTGATGGGCATCGGGGCTCTCGTGGCGCTCGCGGCGATCGCCTATGGCGTCGAATATTATCTGGTCGGCCGCTTCATGATCGGCACCGACGATGCCTATGTCCGCGCCAACAACACCACGCTCGGCGCGCGCGTCGCGGGGCACCTCGCGCGCATCGCGGCCGGCGACAACGTGCCGGTCAAGGCTGGCCAGTTGCTGTTCAAGATCGACGACGGCGACTACGTGCTCGCGGTGCAGAGCGCGCGCAACAAGATCGCGACCCAGGAAGCGACCATCGAACGCATCGGCCGTCAGGCCGAAGCGCAGGCCAGCGCCGTCGAACAGGCGAAGGCGCAACTCGAGTCCGCCGAAGCCGCGCTGAAGCGCGCCGAAGCGGATTACACGCGGCAGCAGACCTTGAACGACAAGGGCTTTGCCTCGCAGGCCACTTATGAGGCGGCGCTCGCCGCCCGCGATCAGGCCGTGGCCTCGGTGCAGGCCGCGAAGGCGGCGTTGGCGTCGGCGCAGGACAATGTCGGCGTCATCAAGGCGCAGCAGATGGAGGCGCGCGGCCAACTCGCCGAACTCAAGACCGCGCTCGCCAAGGCCGAGCGCGATCTCGCCTTCACGACCATCGTGTCGCCGGTCGACGGCGTGTTCTCCAACCGCATGGTCAATGAAGGCGACTACATCCAGCCCGGCCAGCGTCTCGCCAACGTGGTGCCGCTCGACGATGTCTACATCGACGCCAACTTCAAGGAAACGCAGTTGTCGCGGCTGAGGCCCGGCCAGCCCGTGGACATCTCGGTCGACGCCAACAAGGACGAGAAGATCGAAGGCGTGGTCGACAGCCTCGCGCCGGCGTCGGGTTCGGTGTTCACGCTGCTGCCGCCGGACAACGCCACCGGCAACTTCACCAAGATCGTGCAACGCGTCCCCGTGCGGATTCGCGTGCCGGCCGCGGTCGCGAAGCAGCACCTGATGCGCGCCGGCATGTCGGTCTATGTCACCGTCGACACCCGCAAGGACGCCAAGGCGAAGGCTGCCGATACGCATTGATTGCTTCGTCATCCCCGCGCAATGGCGAAGCCATTGTGTGGGGATGAAAGGCAAGGGCCTCGCAATTTTCGGAGACCGAGCATGTCGTCAGCCACTACGGCTTCGCCCTCAATGATTCCGGCCACGCCTGCCGATCAGTCCGACCGCATCGCGCCGAAGCGGCTGCTTGCGTTCCTCATCATGGTGTTCGGGATGTTCATGTCGATCCTGGACATCCAGATCGTTTCGGCGTCGCTGTCGGAAATCCAGGCCGGCCTGTCGGCGAGCTCGAGCGAAGTGTCGTGGGTGCAGACCGCGTATCTGATCGCGGAGGTGATCGCGATCCCGCTCTCGGGATTCCTGTCGCGCGCGCTCGGCACGCGGCTGCTGTTCGCGATCTCGGCCGCCGGATTCACCTCGGCAAGCTTCCTGTGCGGCTTCGCCACCACGATCTCGCAGATGATCGTCTGGCGCGCGCTGCAGGGGTTTCTCGGGGCCGGCATGATCCCGACCGTGTTCGCCTCGGCCTACACGGTGTTCCCGCGCAGCAAGTTCAACATCGTCGGCCCGATCATCGGCCTCGTCGCCACGCTGGCGCCGACGATCGGCCCCACCGTCGGCGGCTACATCACCGACCTGATGTCGTGGCACTGGCTGTTCTTCGTCAACATCTTCCCGGGCGTCATCATCACGATAGGCGTGCTGGCGCTGGTCGATTTCGACGAGCCGCATTTCGCGCTGCTGGAGCGGTTCGACTGGGTCGGCCTCATCACCATGGGCGGCTTCCTCGGCACGCTGGAATACGTGCTGGAGGAGGGGCCGCAGTACGAATGGCTGCAGGACACCTCGGTGGCGATCTGCGCCGGGATCTGTGTCGTGTCCGCCATAGCGTTCTTCTGGCGGGTGCTGACGGCGAAGGAGCCGATCGTCGACATCCGCACGTTCGTCAACCGCAACTTCGCGGTCGGCTGCATGCTGTCGTTCTGCGTCGGCATCGGCCTTTACGGCCTGACCTACATCTATCCGCGCTATCTCGCCGAGGTGCGCGGCTACAACGCGCTGATGATCGGCGAGACCATGTTCGTGTCGGGCATCACCATGTTCCTGACCGCGCCGGTGGTCGGCCGGCTGATGATGAAGTTCGACATGCGCTACATCATCGCCGCCGGCCTGGTCATTTTTGCCGCCGGCTCGTGGCAGATGACCTACATCACCCGCGACTTCGACTTCTACGAGCTGCTCGTGCCGCAGATCCTGCGCGGCATCGGCATGATGCTGGCGATGGTGCCGGTCAACAATATCGCGCTCGGCACCTTGCCGCCGGACCGGGTCAAGAACGCCTCCGGCCTGTTCAACCTGACGCGCAATCTCGGCGGCGCGGTGGGGCTCGCCCTCATCAACGAGGTGCTGAACGACCGCACCGACTTGCACATCTCGCGGCTGCATGACCGCGTCACCTGGGGCAACGCCACGGCCGTCGAGACGCTCAACATGATGACCCAGAAATTCCAGGGAATGGGCAATGCGTCGCTGATGGCGCTGAAGCAGCTCTCGATGATCGTGCATCGCCAGGCCGTGGTGATGGGTTATGGCGACGCCTTCTTCATGCTGACGCTGTTCTATTTCGGCCTGACGCTCATGGTCTTTCTGCTGAACAAGCCGGCCAATGCCGGCGCTGCGCCGGCGCATTGAGACGCGCGGCCGGGCCGTTCCTAGCTTTCCACGGCCACCGCCGCCGGCTTGCCGCGGGTGCGGGCGCTGATCGCGACGGTGAATACGACGGCAGCGGCGAACAGCACGACCGGCGGCGTGATGGTCTCGCCGTTGAAGGTCGCGGCGAGCGCGAAGGTGATGAACGGCTGCAGCAACTGCACCTGCGCGACCCGGGCGATGCCGCCCATGGCCATGCCCGCGTTCCAGGCGAAGAAGCCGATCCACTGCGAGAACAGCGCGACATACAGCAGCCCGAGCCACGGCTTCAGCGGAATGGCGGAAAGATCGGGCGGTAGCGTCAGCATCGCCGCCGGCAGCGAGAGCGGCAGCGCCAGCACCAGGATCCAACTGATGACCTCCCATCCCGGCATCGCGGCGGTGAGGCGGCCGGAGAAACCGTAGCCGACGGCGGAGACCGCGACCGCCGCGAACAGCAGCAGATCGCCGGACGAGAAGGTGCCGCCGCCCTGACGCAGCGCGAAGGCGACCACCAGCGCGCCGCCGGCGACCGAGGCGATCCAGAACAGCGCCTTGGGCCGCTCGTGCGTGATCGCGACCGCGACCAGCGCGGTGGCGATCGGGAGGAAGCCGAGCACCACGCCGCCGTGCGAGGCGTCGACGGTCCGCATGCCCATGGCCATCAGCAGCGGAAACAGCACCACGACGCCGAGCATCGCGACGGCGATCTGCGGCCACAGCCGCCGCGGCGGCAGCGGACGGCGCAGCGCGAGCAGAAGCGCCAGCGAGCAAAGGCCGGCGACCGCGGCGCGCATCGCCGTCAGCGCCGTCGGGTCGATCGCCGCGACCGCGATCCGCGTCGCCGGCAGCGTGCCGCCGAACACGGCGGTGCCGACAAGGCCGAGCAGCAGTCCGAGACGTTCGCGTGAGGGGGATCGAGCCGGCATGGAACGCGGAACCTACCGGCTCCGCCTCGATCCGCAATGCCGAACGCGCGAATGGCGGCTATGCACCGGCCCGACCGGACATCCGGGCGGCCGGCCGGACATGCGATGGCGGAGCCGCCAACAGATCGGCGATCTCGCTGTCTTCGTCCGGCGCCAGCGACGGGACGTCCGATGCGAACACGACGCCGCCGCGCCCCCGCTTGGAGGCGTAGAGCGCCCGGTCGGCCTGCGACAGCAGGATTTCGGGCGTCGATCCATCGTCGGGCGCAATGGCGACGCCGAAACTTGTGCCGATCTCGATGGTGTGACCATCGATGACGTAAGGTTGCGTCAAGGCCTCGACAACCCGGTGCGCCAGACGTCGCGCGTCGGCGCGGCCGGCGACGTTTTGCTGGACAATGACGAATTCGTCGCCGCCCATGCGGATCACGAGGTCGCGGCCGCCGACCGACTGCCGCAGACGCTGCGCGACGGACTTCAGCAACCGGTCGCCGACGGGATGGCCGAACCGGTCGTTCGCTTCCTTGAAAAGGTCGAGGTCGAGGCTGTGGATCGCGACGCCGCGCGCCTCGCCCGCGCTCATGATCGCCGCCACGTCGGTGTCGAGCGTCGAACGATTGAGAAGGCCGGTCAGCGGATCGAGACGGGCCAGTTCCGCAAGCCGCTGCTTCAGGGCAATTTGCTCGATGGCCGCGGCGTAGCTGGCGCGAACCATGGTGAGGCAGCCGGCCATGTAGATCGCGATCAGGAGGGCAAGGCCGAGATGGGATGCGTCGGGATGAAACAGGCAGCCGGCGATGATCGGAAAGCCGACCAGTCCGATGCTCTGCAGGGCGTAGAACGGCCGGATCGATCCGCGGGCGATCACGCCGCTGGCAAAGCCGAAGGCGAGGCCGTTGGCCATCATCACGTTGGTCTGGTCGGGCAGCATGAAGCAGCGCAGGGTAAAGATGCCGATCAACGCCGCGGTCGTGTTGCCGCCGAACGTATAGATGCGTTCCCAGCGCCGCGCCGCCGCGCGGTCCATGACCTGCGTTCGAAGCGCGCGCCGGTAGGCCCTGACGCAGAAGGCGCGAACGAGAGCGTTGAGCGCTCCGCCCGCCGTCACCAGCGCGACCACGACGTCGCCGCTCTGGACCGAGACGATGGTGCCGACGATGACCTGCGCCAGGCCGGCGACCACGATCGGCACGGCCGTATTGTAGAGCGCGCCCACGATCTCGACATAGACCGGGTCCGCCATCGCATCGCGCGGAGAGGGGGCTGGCATCAGGGGCATCGGGACGTTCGCTGCATCGACGGATGCGAGCGTCGCACGCGTTGGTAAAATCGACGCGACGAAACCGCTTAAAATTTTAACGATCGCCGTTGGCCGCCAGCTTCGCGCCCTTCGCCAGGCCGCGCGACCGCGGACCAGCATGGCGAAGGGCCCGGCGGGCGACGCCGGGCCCTTCATTTGCGTCTGACGCTGGCGCGTCAGAGGATCAGCCGGCCTGTAAGCCGGGTTCTGTAGGGCACCGCGCGCTCGCGCGCGCGATACGTGACGGCCATTCCTCTGGGACCGCATTTGCATGCGGCCTCGAGCAACCTACCCGGACGGCGGGCCCGACATGGCCCTGCGATGTTATCGCCGAAGGCGAACCTCTCGCGATGCCGTCCCTATTCGGTTTTGCTCCCGGTGGGGTTTGCCATGCCGTCGCCGTTGCCGGAAACGCGGTGCGCTCTTACCGCACCTTTTCACCCTTACCGCGCGCTCCTTGCGGAGGCGAGGTGGTTCGTTCTCTGTGGCACTTTCCCTGAAGTCGCCTTCGCCGGACGTTATCCGGCACCGTATGTCGATGGAGCCCGGACTTTCCTCCCTTGCGACCTTTCGATCCTGCAAGAGCGGCCGTCCGGCCGACTGACGCTGACCACATGGCGGTTTCGCTTCCCGGCGTCAAGCCGAGCGAGGGCTATCGCGATCCGACCGATGGGAGAGGTTAGGAGGTGCGAAGGCCAGATCAGGCGACTTTGGAGGCGTCCGGCAGGGTTTCGAGCAGGCTCGTGAGCGTCGTCAGCGTCGACTGGTCCGCGATGCCGTCGACCCGCTCGGGGCGGAAATGACGCTGGAAGGCCGCCACCGCGTCCATCGTCACGCCATCATACTGGCCGCTCGGCAGGACAGGGTAGCCGTAACGGACCAGCGCGCGCTGCAACGCCATGATCTCGTCGCTGGTGGTTCCCAGAAACTTGCGGTCGCTATGCGTAAGCGGGGCAGGCTCGACCCAGTGCCCGACGCCGGAATCGGCCAGAAGCCGCCAGGGAAATTTCTCGCC
>DASZVY010000062.1:0-13177 GCA_035546855.1 Nitrobacter sp.
CACCGTCGGCGCAGGCGTCGTGGCCAGCATCATCGAGTAACCAGCTTTCGTCATGCCCGGCCTTGTGCCGGGCATCCACGACTTCTTTTCAAGACGTAGATGGCCAGGACAAGCCCGGCCATGACGGAACAGAGAGATCAAACAAAAGGCGCCGGTGGCTTCCGCCCCGGCGCCTTTTTTCTTTTGAAGTTGGTCGGCGTTTACGCCGCGCGGACGTCGCGCAGGAAAGCATCGACCTGCGCTCGCAGGGTCTCGCCGTTCCGGGACAGTTCGGCGGCGGATTCGACGACGAGCGATGCCGCTGTCCCCGTCTGATGGGCAGCTTCATTGACCCCCGCGATATGCTGCGACACCTGGCCGCTGCCGCGAGCGGACTCCGCGACGTTGTGGGCGATTTCGCGGGTCGCGGCGCCTTGTTCCTCTACCGCCGAGGCGATGGCGCTGGCGATCTCGTTGACCCGGCCGATCGTCTCGTTGATGCCCTGAATGGCTGTCACCGACGCCTGGGTCGCGGTCTGGATGGCGCCGACCTGAGCCGAGATTTCCTCGGTCGCCTTCGACGTCTGGCTTGCCAGCGCCTTCACCTCCGAAGCCACCACGGCGAAGCCGCGGCCGGCTTCGCCCGCACGGGCGGCCTCGATGGTGGCGTTCAGCGCCAGGAGGTTGGTCTGCTCGGCGATTTCGCTGATGAGTTTGACCACATCGCCGATCCTTTGGGCGGCGCTCGCAAGGCCCTGAACCTGAACATTGGTGTCGTTCGCCTGCGATGCCGCCGTGCCCGCAACGCGCGCGGATTCGTTGACCTGCTGGGCGATCTCGTTGATCGAGGCGTTGAGCTCCTCGACGGCGGCCGCAACAGCCTCGGCATTTTGTGAAGCTTCCTCGGAAGCGGCTGCGACCGTCGTGGTCTGGCGAATGGCTTCCTCAGCCGTGGCCGCCATCGTTTCGGCCGTTGTCCGCAGCCCGCCTGCCGCGTGCCCAACCGCATCGACAATCGTGCCGACGCCGTTTTCGAAACTCGAGGCCAGCGCATGCAGCGTCGCGCGGCGCTCGCTCTCGGCGGTTGCGCGCTGCTGCTCCTGTGCGGCGCGCAGGCGATCGGTTTCGACAAGGCTGTCCTTGAACACGTCGACCGCGCGCGCCATCGACCCGATTTCGTCACCGCGCCCGGCGCCGGGCACGTCGATATTGTGCTGGCCGGTGGTCATCTGGCGCATCGCGCCTTCAAGGGCCAGGATCGGCTTGGCCATCCCGCGCCCGAGCCAGATCGCGATCAAGGCGGCGATCAGCACCGCAGCCAATGCGCCGCCGGCGAGCCATGCCGCCGAACTGCGCCCGAGGCTCTGGTATGCGCTCGCGTCGCGCACGATTTCAATGACGGCAATCGGATCGCCGGAAAAGCTTCGGATCGGGCCGAACGTTGTCGCGATCGATCGGCCGTTTCGCTCGCCCGTGCTGATGACCGTCTCGCCGCCCATGACGCGCTGCATGACGTCCTTCGACGGCTGGGAGTCGGCGGCGGTCGAGGCGAGGGTCTTGATCGCGCCATTGCTGATCTGATGGATCGCCACGTCGACGCCGAACCGGGACTTCATGGTCTTCACGAAAGCTGCGCCGAAGGGCTCGCCGATATCCACGGTGGCAATCATCTTGTCGCCGTCCATCAACGGCGCCACGCCGAAGATATTCAGAATGTCGTGTCCGGCCTCGATCCCGCTGAACGGCTTGTGCGTCTCCATCGACTTGACGATCATCCTGCGCCGCTTGGAGACATCGTCCCCGAACACCTTCTGGTTATGGACGCGGGCGAAGGTCGTCGCCGGCGGGACCTGGATCGTGATCAGTTCGATGCCGAGCGGCTTGATGTGCGCCAAGGTGTCGTTGAGAAGGTTGAGGGTCGCATCCCGGTTGCCGGACTTCACCACGGCCTTGACCTCGGGCATGTGTGCCAGCGTCTCCGCCACCGCCAGAACGCTGCGTGCGTCGCCGTCCATCGCGGCCGTCATGTTGGCGTAGTCGGCGTGCAACTCGCGATCCAGTGCGAGATTGACGGTGGTCTGCTGCCGCCAGAGGCCGAAAGCCGCGAGCGCGGCGCATGAGGCCGCCGCGACGATGGAAATCGCCACCATGATACGTACAGAGATCGACTTGAATTTGAGCATGGATCCGCGCTGTCCTGGCTGGATGGAAGGGAAAAGGCCGGCCATCGTTAGGACATGAGTGTCAATATGGGATTAACCACGTGGAACCTGTCTTTCTGAAAGGAACGTCAGGGTCGCGCGACCGATCTGGGCCTTGAAAATCCGAGCGCATTAGGGCATCTGACGGGCACGGACGACGCTAGGGGCTTAGCTCAGCTGGTTAGAGCGACGGTCTCCAAAACCGTAGGTCGAGAGTTCGAATCCCTCAGCCCCTGCCAGTCCGTTCACGTTTCAACCCCAGGTTGCCGCATCCGGCGCGCCTTGACGTTTTGGCGGACGCACAGTAGATAGCGGCACCTGCTGCCGGCCCGCTCGAGCGGATATCCGGCGCGGCCCTGAATTCCCGGACAACCGAGCCCGCGTAGCGGCTCATCCTTCACAAGAGGGTTGGGCACACGAGACGGCTGTCCGGATTCCCGACACGTCGACCACCGATCCGGATCATCAACGATGGCTTTCAGCCCGTTCAAATTCTTGCAGGAAGTGCGCTCGGAGACTGCGAAGGTCACCTGGCCGTCCCGCCGCGAGACGATGATCACCACCATCATGGTGTTCGTCATGGTGGCGCTGGCGTCGATCTTCTTCTTTCTGTCGGATCAGATCATCCGTATCTTCATTACTTATCTGCTCGGTTTTCACTGACAGCGAGCGCACGGACCCGAACAATGAGCATGCGCTGGTACATCGTCCACGCCTATTCGAACTTCGAGAAGAAGGTCGCCGAATCCATTCGCGAGCAGGCGAAGCAGCGGGGGGTTGAAGACCTGTTCGAGCAGGTGCTGGTCCCTACCGAGAAGGTCACGGAAGTGCGCCGCGGCCGCAAGATCGACGCCGAGCGCAAGTTCTTCCCGGGCTACGTGCTGGTGAAGATGAATCTCACCGACGAGGCCTTCCATCTCATCAAGAACACGCCGAAGGTGACGGGCTTCCTCGGAGCCGAAAACAAGCCGATGCCGATTTCGGAGGCCGAGGCCATGCGCATTCTGCATCAGGTGCAGGAAGGCGTGGAGCGGCCCAAGGCGTCGGTGTCGTTCGAGATTGGCGAGAACGTCCGGGTCGCGGATGGCCCGTTCGCCTCGTTTTCCGGCGTGGTGGAAGAGGTCGACGAGGCGCGTTCGCGCGTCAAGGTCGCGGTGTCGATCTTCGGGCGTGCGACGCCGGTCGAACTGGAATTCGGTCAGGTCGAGAAGGTATAAAGTTGTCATGCCCGGGCTTGTCCCGGGCATCCACGACTTCCTTTCGGTATGACTAGCAAAGACGTGGATGGCCGGGATAAACCGCCATGACGAGCGGAAAGCGATTTCCGCGACAAGCCGTGGGAGGTGAGGGCGGTCGCCAGCCGTTCGAGCCGCACCACTAACAGGAGAAGACGATGGCAAAGAAAGTGACCGGATACCTGAAGCTTCAGGTGCCGGCCGGCGCGGCGAACCCGTCGCCGCCGATCGGCCCCGCGCTTGGTCAGCGCGGCCTCAACATCATGGAGTTCTGCAAGGCGTTCAACGCCCAGACGCAGAAGGAAGAAAAGAACACCCCGATTCCGGTGGTGATCACGATCTATGCGGACCGGTCCTTCACCTTCGAGATGAAGACCCCGCCGATGTCCTACTTCCTCAAGCAGGCCGCGAAGATCCAGTCCGGCTCCAAGGCGCCGGGCCGCGATTCCGCGGGCCAGGTGACCAAGGCGCAGGTGCGCGAGATCGCCGAGAAGAAGATGAAGGATCTCAATTGCGATACCGTCGAGTCGGCCATGAAGATGGTCGAGGGCTCCGCCCGCTCGATGGGTCTTCAGGTCGCGGGGTAACGAGCCATGGCAATCGGAAAGCGTTTGAAGAAGGCTCGCGAAGGCGTTGATCGCGAGAAGCTCTATCCGATCGCGGAAGCGATCAAGATGGTCAAGGCGCGCGCCACCTCGAAGTTCGACGAGACGATCGAAATTGCGATGAACCTCGGCGTCGATCCGCGTCATGCCGACCAGATGGTGCGCGGCGTGGTCACCTTGCCGAACGGCACCGGCCGCACGCTGCGCGTCGGCGTGTTCGCCCGGGGCGCCAAGGCCGACGAAGCCAAGGCCGCGGGCGCCGACGTTGTCGGCGCAGAAGACCTCGTCGAGAAGGTGCAGGGTGGCACCATCGAGTTCGATCGCTGCATCGCGACCCCGGACATGATGCCGCTGGTCGGCCGTCTCGGTAAGGTGCTCGGCCCGCGCGGCATGATGCCGAACCCGAAGATCGGCACCGTGACCATGGATGTCGTCGGCGCGGTGAAGGGCGCCAAGGGCGGCTCGGTGGAATTCCGCGTCGAGAAAGCCGGCATCGTGCAGGCCGGCATCGGCAAGGCGTCGTTCTCGGAAGAAAAGCTCGTCGAGAACGTCAAGGCGCTGGCGGATGCGGTGGCGAAGGCGAAGCCCGCCGGCGCCAAGGGCACCTACATCCAGCGCGTCGCGGTATCCTCGACCATGGGCCCCGGCGTCAAGGTCGAGCCGGGAACCGTGCTCGGCTGAGGCCGGATCACGTTGTGACAAACCCGGGGCGGGATCGGAACAGCCGATTCCGCCCTTCGTTTTTGGGTCGTGTGTCTCTGGTTCTTGCGCAGGAGCCATGCCGATGGCGGAGAAGGTTCTGGTCTATTCGCGCTTCCCCAAAGCGATGACGGCGGTGTTCGCCGAGCGCTTCGACCTGTTGCAGACCGGCGGCAAGAAGCCGGCGGAGGTGTTCACGCCGGACCAGCTTGCGGAGGTGCGTGCGATCATCACGTCGGGCAGTACGCCGATGGGCGCAAGGCACATGGACGAACTGCCCGCGCTGAAGGCGATCATCTGCTACGGCACCGGCTATGACGGAATCGATCTCGCGGAGGCGGCGCGGCGGGGGATCGCGGTCGGCAACAGCCCCGCGGCGAACGCGGCCGCCGTCGCCGACATTGCCGTCACGCTGATGCTCGCGGCGACGCGCCGTCTGCTGCCCGCGGACAACTACGTCCGCAGCGGCGACTGGGCCAACGCAAAACCGTCGCCCTTGATGAGCGCGCAGCCGGGCAATGTCGGGCGCAAGGTCGGCGTCTACGGCATGGGCGCGATCGGCCGCAAGATCGCGGCGCGGATGGCGGCGTTCGAAACCGAGATCGCCTATCACAGCCGCAGCCGTCATGACGTGCCGTATCGCTACGAGCCCGATCTCGCGGCGCTGGTGGAGTGGTGCGATGCGTTGTTCGTTGCCGTGCGGGCAGGCCCCGACACCCATCACGTCATCGATGCCGCAATGCTGCGGCGGCTGGGTCCCCAGGGATATATCGTCAACATCTCACGGGGCTCGGCCATCGACGAAGCCGCCCTGGTGACGGCCCTGACGGACAAGACCATCGCCGGCGCCGGTCTCGACGTCTACGAGAAGGAGCCGCACGCGCCGGATGCGCTCACGCGGCTTCCAAACGTCGTGCTGACGCCGCATGTTGGCGGTCATACCCTGGAATCCCACGCCGCCATGCAGGCCTGCGTGATGGCCAACCTCGAGGCGTTTTTCGCCGGTCGGCCATTGGCCTACCCGGTCCCGCCCATTTGACGGACCGGCGTCCGTGCTGCGAATCCCTTCATGAGGCTCAAGCCGGCAGTTGGCCCGAAAAATGCTTTCGGGACTACGATTTCCCTTGGCAATCCGTCCCGGACTCGGTAAACAGCGCCTTCCGAACGTGCTGGCCCTCGCTGGCACATTCGTGTTCGCATTCCAACAGCTCAACCTGATAGGAGACCTTTCCTTTCCGCATGTCCATTTGGATGATTCGGAAGGCGAAGGAGCCGATCATGTCGGGCCGATGCGAACAGGGGTCTTGTGGGTATCCTGATGGATGTCCGGACGATCCCGATCCTGTCCGAGACTGCAGGCGCCTGTGGCTGAACGCAAGTTTGTCCAACGGCTTAATCGCACGGCCTGCATAGACGGGTGAAGACCGGATTTCGTCACTGCCGCCTCGAGCGGTGGTTGCGGATTTGGTTCGAACCTCGACACCCCGTGTTGTCCGGCCGTTGGCCGGCGGTGCGGGAGGGCAGGCTACTGAATGTCGTCGCGCCCGGCGTGTCTTGAGGCTGATGTCTTGTTAGACGAGTGTCTTGGGATCAGGTTTCGGGCGGGACGATGGGTGAAACCCGGCGGCCCTGTCTTGGCAAGGCCGCCAACCGGAGAGAGCTTGCTGTGGAACGAGCGGCAAAAAAAGAGGCGGTCGAACAGCTCAACGAGGTCTTCAAGACCACGGGCGTCGCGGTCGTCGCTCATTATTCCGGCCTCACCGTGGCCCAGATGCAGAAGCTGCGCATGCAGATGAAGCAGGCGGGCGCGTCGGTGAAGGTCTCGAAGAACCGTCTCGCCAAAATTGCTCTTGAAGGCACAGACGTCGTTGCCATCGGCTCCCTGCTCAAGGGACCGACCGTGATCGCGACTTCCAACGATCCCGTGGCGGCGCCGAAGGTTGCCATCGAATTCGCCAAGGCGAACGAACAGTTCGTCATCCTCGGCGGCTCGATGGGTAAAACCGTCCTGGATGTGAACGGCGTCAAGGCTCTCGCCTCGCTGCCCTCACTCGATGAACTGCGCGGCAAGCTTGTCGGCCTCCTCGTGGCGCCGGCAACCAAGATCGCCCAGCTCTCGACCGCGCCCGCGGCGAAGCTCGCGCGCGTTGTCCAGGCCTATGCCTCAAAGGGCGAAGCGGCCTGACCGTCTTCGCAATCAAACCTGGTTCGAACCAAACCGTTTAAGGAAACAGATCAATGGCTGACTTGCAGAAAATCGTAGACGACCTCTCGAGCCTCACGGTGCTCGAGGCCGCGGAGCTCGCGAAGCTCCTCGAAGAGAAGTGGGGCGTTTCGGCTGCCGCCGCGGTTGCGGTTGCGGCGGCTCCGGGGGCTGGCGGCGGTGCCGCGCCGGCCGAAGAGAAGACCGACTTCACGGTCGTGCTCGCCGCGGCCGGCGACAAGAAGATCGAGGTCATCAAGGAAGTCCGCGCCATCACCGGGCTGGGTCTCAAGGAAGCTAAGGATCTCGTCGAAGGTGCGCCGAAGCCCCTCAAGGAGGGCGTTGCCAAAGACGAGGCCGAGAAGATCAAGGCTCAGCTCGAGAAGGCCGGCGCCAAGGTGGAATTGAAGTAAGCGAGGCTTACGAAATTCCATCCCCCGGGCGAGCATGAGCGAGACCCCGGGGATCGCCTCGACAAAGACGTGGATGGCCGGGTCAAAAGGGCGTCCACGCCCCGGCCATGACGGGGAATAGAGAGGTGGCCACACAAAAAAGTGTGGGGATTTGCGGAACAACCCCTCGAATCTCCACGATTGCCGTCCCATATCGGGGCGGCAGCACGAAAAGCACGGTCGGCGCGGGAAAGCGGGTATTCCCTCGTAAACCGTTGGGAGAGCGGATATTTCGGGCTTTTGCGGTCCGTAACAATACAGTTTCGACGGGCTGAGCGCAGACAGGCGCTCCGCACGTCGTTTTGCGTTCTGACGAACTGATGCTTCCTGTTGGGATTTAAGTCCTAAAGGTGAGCGCCGGCGGCGGGGCGGGTTTTGGGATTCACCCGGGGTGACGGCAGTCGCGCTCCGGAAGGTTCGCCCCAGGGCGACGAAATGAGAGGCCACGATGGCGCAGCAGACGTTCACCGGTCGCAAGCGAGTTCGCAAATTCTTCGGTCATATCCGCGAGGTCGCGGAAATGCCGAACCTCATCGAGGTTCAAAAGGCGTCCTACGACCAGTTCCTGATGGTCGACGAACCGCCCGGCGGCCGGCTGGACGAGGGCCTGCAGGCGGTGTTCCGGTCGGTGTTTCCGATCTCGGACTTCTCCGGCACCTCGATGCTCGAATTCGTACGCTACGAGTTCGAGGCGCCGAAGTATGACGTCGATGAGTGCCGCCAGCGCGGCATGACCTTCGCCGCGCCGCTCAAGGTGACGCTGCGCCTGATCGTGTTCGATATCGACGAGGAAACCGGCGCGAAGTCGGTCAAGGACATCAAGGAGCAGGACGTCTACATGGGCGATATCCCGCTCATGACCATGAACGGCACCTTCATCGTCAACGGCACCGAGCGCGTCATCGTCTCCCAGATGCACCGCTCGCCCGGCGTGTTCTTCGACCACGACAAGGGCAAGACCCATTCGTCGGGCAAGCTGCTGTTTGCCGCCCGCGTCATTCCCTATCGCGGCTCGTGGCTCGACATCGAGTTCGACGCCAAGGACATCGTGTTCGCGCGCATCGACCGCCGCCGCAAGATTCCGGTGACGTCGCTGATGTTCGCCCTCGGCCTCGACGGCGAGGAGATCCTGTCCACGTTCTACAAGAAGATCATGTACAAGCGTGCCAAGGATGGCTGGCGCGTGCCGTACGATCCCGCGCGCTTCCGCGGCTACTCCACGATGAACGACCTGATCGACGCCGACACGGGCAAGGTCGTGCTCGAAGCCGGCAAGAAGCTGACCGTCCGCGCCGCCCGCCAGCTCCAGGAGAAGGGGCTGAAGGCGCTGCGCCTGTCGGACGACGAGCTGGTCGGCAACTATCTTGCCGAAGACCTGGTCAACCCGAAGACCGGCGAAATCTACGCCGAAGCCGGCGAGGAGATCACCGAGAAGTCGCTGAAGGCGCTGAACGAGCACGGCTACAAGGAACTGCCGCTGCTCGACATCGACCATGTCAATGTCGGCCCCTACATCCGCAACACCCTCGCGGCCGACAAGAACATGACGCGCGAGGACGCGCTGTTCGACATCTACCGCGTGATGCGTCCGGGCGAGCCGCCGACGCTGGAGTCGGCGCAGAACATGTTCCAGTCGCTGTTCTTCGACAGCGAGCGTTACGACCTGTCCGCGGTCGGCCGCGTCAAGATGAACATGCGCCTCGACCTCGATGCGCCCGACACCCATCGCACGCTGCGCAAGGAAGACATCCTCGCCGTCATCAAGACTCTGGTGGATCTGCGCGACGGCAAGGGCGAGATCGACGACATCGACCACCTCGGCAACCGTCGCGTGCGCTCGGTCGGCGAACTGATGGAGAATCAGTATCGCATCGGCCTGTTGCGCATGGAGCGCGCCATCAAGGAGCGCATGTCGAGCGTCGACATCGACACCGTGATGCCGCAGGACCTGATCAACGCGAAGCCTGCGGCGGCGGCCGTGCGCGAGTTCTTCGGCTCGTCGCAACTGTCGCAGTTCATGGACCAGACCAACCCGCTGTCGGAGATCACCCACAAGCGCCGCCTGTCGGCGCTCGGGCCGGGTGGTCTGACCCGCGAGCGCGCCGGCTTCGAGGTGCGCGACGTGCATCCGACGCACTACGGCCGCATCTGCCCGATCGAGACGCCGGAAGGTCCGAACATCGGCCTGATCAACTCGCTGGCGACGTTTGCGCGCGTCAACAAGTACGGTTTCGTCGAGACGCCGTATCGCCGCGTCAAGGACGGCCGCGTCACCGATGAGGTGATCTATCTCTCGGCGATGGAAGAAGGCCGTTACTATGTCGCGCAGGCGAACCTGCCGCTCGACAACAAGGGCCGCTTCACCGAAGACCTCGTGGTGTGCCGTCATGCCGGCGAAGTCTTGCCGGTGACGCCGGACCGCGTCGACTACATGGACGTATCGCCGAAGCAGCTCGTCTCCGTCGCGGCGGCCCTGATCCCGTTCCTCGAGAACGACGACGCCAACCGCGCGCTGATGGGGTCGAACATGCAGCGTCAGGCCGTGCCGTTGGTGCGCGCCGAAGCGCCGTTCGTCGGCACCGGCATGGAGGGCGTGGTCGCCCGTGACTCGGGCGCCGCGATCGCGGCGCGCCGCTCGGGCGTGGTCGACCAAATCGACGCCACCCGCGTCGTCATCCGCGCCACCGAGGATCTCGATCCGACCAAGTCGGGCGTCGATATCTATCGGCTGATGAAATACCAGCGTTCCAACCAGTCGACCTGCATCAACCAGCGGCCGCTGGTGAAGGTCGGCGACGTCGTCAAGAAGGGCGACATCATCGCCGACGGTCCCTCGACCGATCTCGGCGAACTCGCGCTCGGCCGCAACGTGCTGGTCGCGTTCATGCCGTGGAACGGCTACAACTTCGAGGACTCGATCCTCTTGTCCGAGCGGATCGTGAAGGACGACGTGTTCACCTCCATCCACATCGAGGAATTCGAGGTGATGGCGCGCGACACCAAGCTCGGCCCCGAGGAAATCACCCGCGACATTCCGAACGTCTCGGAAGAAGCGCTGAAGAACCTCGACGAAGCCGGCATCGTCTACATCGGCGCGGAAGTCCGCGCCGGCGACATCCTGGTCGGCAAGATCACGCCGAAGGGCGAAAGCCCGATGACGCCGGAAGAGAAGCTCTTGCGCGCCATCTTCGGCGAAAAGGCCTCCGACGTCCGCGACACCTCGCTTCGCGTGCCTCCGGGCGTGCAGGGCACCATCGTGGAAGTCCGCGTCTTCAACCGCCACGGCGTCGACAAGGACGAGCGTGCGCTGGCGATCGAGCGCGAGGAGATCGAACGTCTCGCCAAGGACCGCGACGACGAGCAGGCGATTCTCGACCGTAACGTCTATGGCCGTCTCGCCGACCTGCTCGAGAACCGTCAGGGCATCGCGGGGCCGAAAGGCTTCAAGAAGGACACCAAGATCACCAAGTCGGTGCTCGAGGAATATCCGAAGTCGCAGTGGTGGCTGTTCGCCTCGCCGAACGACAAGCTGATGGCCGAAATCGAGGCCATGCGGAAGCAGTACGACGAGTCGAAGAAGGGCCTCGAGCAACGCTTCCTCGACAAGGTCGAGAAGCTGCAGCGCGGCGACGAATTGCCGCCGGGCGTGATGAAGATGGTCAAGGTCTTCGTCGCGGTGAAGCGCAAGATCCAGCCCGGCGACAAGATGGCCGGCCGTCACGGCAACAAGGGCGTCGTCTCCAAGATCGTTCCGATCGAGGACATGCCGTTCCTCGAGGACGGCACCCACGCCGACATCGTGCTCAACCCGCTCGGCGTGCCGAGCCGCATGAACGTCGGCCAGATTCTCGAGACGCATCTCGGCTGGGCCTGCGCCGGCCTCGGCAAGCGGATTGGGCAGGCCGTCGATGCCTATCTCGCCAAGAGCGACACCAAGCAGCTCAAGAGCACGCTCAAGGAAGTCTATGGCGACGACGAGACCATCAAGTCGCTCAACGATAACGAACTGCTTGAGCTCGGTCACAATCTGAGCCACGGCGTGCCGATCGCGACGCCGGTGTTCGACGGCGCCAAGGAAGGCGATATCGAGCGGATGCTCGAGCTTGCCGGCATGGACAAGTCGGGCCAGTCGACCGTCTATGACGGCCGCACCGGCGACCCGTTCGAGCGCAAGGTGACGGTGGGCTACATCTACATGCTCAAGCTGCACCATCTGGTCGACGACAAGATCCATGCGCGTTCGATCGGCCCGTACTCGCTCGTCACCCAGCAGCCGCTGGGCGGCAAGGCGCAGTTCGGCGGCCAGCGCTTCGGCGAAATGGAGGTGTGGGCGCTCGAGGCTTACGGCGCGGCGTACACGCTGCAGGAAATGCTGACGGTGAAGTCGGACGACGTCGCCGGACGTACCAAGGTTTACGAGGCGATCGTCCGCGGCGACGACACCTTCGAAGCCGGTATCCCGGAGTCGTTCAACGTGCTGGTCAAGGAAATGCGCTCGCTCGGCCTCAACGTCGACCTGCACAACTCCAAGATGGGACCGGCGCCGACCTCAGAGGCGGCCGAGTAATTTTTGTGAGGGCGGCGGAAGCGCCGCCTTCGCCATCGTCATCGTCCGCGCAGGCGGACGATCCAGTAGCCCGCGACGGCGGTGATTACTGGATGCTCCGCCTTCGCGGAGCATGACAGACAGAGTTTCTTGAGCCGGCGTCAGTCGGCAGACGGAGAACACCATGAACCAAGAAATTATGAATCTCTTCAATCCGACGACTCCGGCCCAGGTCTTCGACCAGATCCGGATTTCGATCGCGTCTCCGGAGAAGATTCTCTCGTGGTCCTACGGCGAGATCAAGAAGCCGGAGACCATCAACTACCGCACCTTCAAGCCGGAGCGCGACGGCCTGTTCTGCGCGCGCATCTTCGGGCCGATCAAGGACTACGAGTGTCTGTGCGGCAAGTACAAGCGGATGAAGTACAAGGGCATCATCTGCGAGAAGTGCTCGGTCGAGGTGACGCTGTCGCGCGTCCGTCGCGAGCGCATGGGCCACATCGAGCTGGCCGCGCCGGTCGCCCACATCTGGTTCCTGAAGTCGCTGCCCTCGCGCATCGGCCTCCTGCTCGACATGACGCTGAAGGATCTCGAGCGCATCCTTTACTTCGAATACTACGTCGTGCTCGAGCCGGGCCTGACCGCGCTGAAGGACCGCCAGTTGCTGTCCGAAGAAGAGTACCTCAAGGCGCAGGACGAGTACGGCCAGGACTCCTTCACCGCCATGATCGGCGCGGAGGCGATCCGCGAGCTGTTGAAGGGGCTCGATCTCGAGAAGCTCGAGGTCGAGCTGCGTGCCGAGATGCAGGAGACCGACTCCGACATCAAGCACAAGAAGCTCGCCAAGCGGCTCAAGATCGTCGAGGCGTTCCGCAACTCCGGCAACAAGCCGGAGTGGATGATCCTGACCGTGGTGCCGGTGATCCCGCCGGACCTGCGGCCGCTGGTGCCGCTCGACGGCGGCCGCTTCGCGACCTCGGACCTCAACGACCTCTACCGCCGCGTCATCAACCGCAACAACCGTCTGAAGCGGCTGATGGAGCTGCGCGCGCCGGACATCATCATCCGCAACGAGAAGCGCATGCTTCAGGAGGCGGTGGATGCGCTGTTCGACAACGGCCGCCGCGGCCGCGTCATCACCGGCGCCAACAAGCGCCCGCTGAAGTCGCTCGCCGACATGCTGAAGGGCAAGCAGGGCCGGTTCCGCCAGAACCTGCTCGGCAAGCGCGTCGACTATTCGGGCCGCTCGGTGATCGT
>DASZVY010000063.1:0-92170 GCA_035546855.1 Nitrobacter sp.
ACGTGCCGAGCGCGATCATCCTTCAGTTCGCCAACACCTTCCTGGTCTGGATCGTTGCCGAACGTCTCGGATTGTCCGGCATTCTGACCATCGTCGCCTATGCCATCACGATCGCACGCACCGCGCCGGCCCGCACACCGGCGCGCATCCGCGTGCCCTCCTATGCGGTCTGGGAAACAGCGGTGTTCGTCCTCAACGTACTGGCTTTCGTTCTGATCGGCCTGCAGCTCGGGCCGATCTGGGAGCGACTGGAGGAGCCGCTGCGGCCTTACTACTGCATGGTCGCCGCGGCCATATTGGCGGCGGTGATGCTTACCCGCATCGTCTGGGTGATGCTCTACAACACCGTGGGGCGGCTCCAGATCGCGCGCTACGGATTCCATCCGCGGCGGCGGACCGCCGCACCCACCGTTCAGGGCGGCATCGTGATCTCGTGGTGCGGCATGCGCGGCATCGTCACGCTGGCGGCGGCCTTCGCGCTGCCGGAAGGCTTTCCGCATCGCGACCTGATGCTGCTGACGGCTTTTGCCGTCGTATTGGGATCCCTGGTCATCCAGGGCCTGACCCTGCGGCCGCTGATTGCAGCGCTCGGTCTCAGTGAGGAGACAAATCCGGTCGCAATCGAGGTCAGTCGGGCCCGCGCCGCCGCCATGCGCGCAGCCCTGGAGGAGATCGACGACGACCCTTCCGAAATCGCGGAAATCCTGCGGCTCGAATACCGCGCGATGCTGGCTCAAACCGATGGCGCCCCCAAGGGCCCCATCTCCGGCGAATTGCCCGCGGATCCCTTGCGCCGCCGCGCCATCGCCGCCAGCCGCCGCGCCGTACTGGCCCTCCGGCAATCTGAAACCATCGGCGACGACGCCTTCCATCTCGTCGAGGAAGAACTCGACCGCGCCGAACTGAGCGCACACGCATAGCGGCGCGCCCCGCCTAGCTCACCTTCAGCGTCAGCCCGCCATCGACCACCAGTTCGATGCCCGTGACGTAGCGGGACTCGTCCGATGCGAGGAACAACGCGGCATTGGCAACGTCCCACGCCTCGCCCATGTGCCCCATCGGCACCTGGGCGTCGCGTTTCTTCCACATGGCTTCGACGTCGCCCTTGGCGTAGCTCGCGGCGAGACCGGCCGAATGCGCGACCATCGGCGTCTTCATCAATCCGGGCAGGATGGCGTTGACCCGAATATGCTTCGGCGCGCAATCGACGGCCGTCACCCGCGTCATCTGGTTCATCGCCGCCTTGGTCGCCGCGTAGGTGACATAGGACACGCCGATGTGCCGGATCGAGGCGATCGACGAGATATTGATGATCGAGCCGCCGCCCTGCCTCTCCATTGCGGGAATGACGTGCTTCATGGCGAGGTACGCGCTCTTGAGATTGATCGCGAACACGCGATCCCAGTCGGCCTCGGCCACCTCGACCACCCCGCCGGTCTCGGCAATACCGACATTGTTGTCGAGCACATCGATGCGGCCGTGAGCCCTGAGACATGCCGCCACCATCGCCTCGACATCGGCTGCCTTGCTGACGTCGGCGGTGAACGCCGTCGCGCGGCCGCCCTCGCCCGCAATGATGCCGGCGGTTTCTTCCGCCGCCGCGCCGTTTCGATCGACGCAAAACACAGCCGCCCCTTCCCGCGCGAATGTGACCGCCGTTGCCTTGCCGTTGCCCCAACCCGGCCCGATCGAGCCGGCTCCGACGACCATGGCGATTTTGTTCTTGAGTCGATTCATCCGCGAGGCTCCACCCGATGTAACTTCATGGTTGAGCGGCGATCGTACCCCGTAACCGACAGCAGCAAAATGCGAAATCGCTCATGACCGACCTCCTGAAACGGGCAGGCGCCGCAAAAAATGCAGGGCGATCCAGTTCATCGTCAGGCGAAGTCCGTCGAGGTCCGAACATATCGACAGCAAGTGCATGGCGCGCCCATCCGGTTCGTGTGAGTAGCTCGTCCTCAAAGACGAACAGCGACCGGACGCGCCGACAGCATTGCGAATTTTTCAGGGGATCGACGGAAGGCTCCGCCTGGCAATCCAGGGGTTGCGCGCACTGACGACGTGTCTGTCTTGCTCGACGCGGACCCTGGCCGCCTCTCTCAACTCATCGCGGTGGCGAACGGCGACCTCGAGATCCGGCTGCAATCCGACAGCCGTTTTGAAATCCACCAGGGCGCGCGGCAAATCGCCGAGATGTTTCCAGGCCACTCCACGATTGTTGTAGGCCAGCGCCAGCGTCCGGTCGAGCCGAATGGCCTCATCGTAATCGGCGATCGCCCGGCGGGGATCGCCCTTCAGGCTGAAGGCGTCACCGCGATCGAGATAATACGCCGCCCTCGGTTCCAGACGAATGGCGTCGTCGAAGTCGGCGATCGCGCGATCATAGGCGTTGTTTCGCATATAGAGCTTGCCGCGGCTCGCGCGGTGCTCCGCGACCTTCGGCTCGATCCTGATGGCCGCGGTGTGATCGTCGATCGCGAGGTCGATGCGGCGAACTCTGATATATTCCTCGGCGCGTTCGACCCGCAGCTTCGCACTGTCGGGATCGAGACGCACGGCTTCCGTATAGTCGCGCACCGCGAGCCGGTGCTGCCGCATCAGGGCGAAGGTCGCGGCGCGGCCGGCAAAGGCCGCGGCAAAATCCTTGTTCAATCGAATCGCATGGTCGAAATCATCCAGCGCGTGCTCATATTGCTTCGCATCGGTGCGCACCCGGCCACGCAGTTCAAAGGCTCCCCCCGACGCAGGATCGAGCCGGATCGCTTCGTCGCAGTCATGGGCAGCCGCATCGAGATCGCCGAGCTTGCGGCGGATTTCCGCCCGCACCAGCAAGGCGCGCAGCCGCATGGCCGGTGTCGAACCCTCGGCTTGGACGATCAGCCCGCAGGCCACGATACCGTCGTCCGGCGACCGCAGGCCTTCCACAACGCAGGTTTCGGCGTGCTCATCCGGAGCGGCGGCCGCAGCGGCCATCGGCAGCGCGGCAAAGCAGGCAATCATCGCGGCAAAGAGTCTCCGCATCACGCCTCAGCGAGGAACGGGTTGGTCACATGCGCGCATCGTTGTGGTGTGAATGCCCACCGGGTGCCCCAGGATTGCCGACAGCGTACGACAATTTCCGCCGCCGCACAGCCGCCATTCGCCGGCCAGACCGGAATTGCCCAGAACGACCTCGGGCATTGGCGCGCGTTTCGGTTGCCATTGAAACCAGCCACCCACCAGCCGCGCGTCGGGTGGCGGCTCCATGCCTGCACCCGAGCCCTTGACGCGCGCCTCGACCAACTCAAGCCCCCGCGGGGTGATACGCCAGTCTTCCTGCCAGTCGATCTTCTCGATCGAGTGGGTCCAAACCAGCGTAAACGCGGCCAGCGCCAGCGTCTTGGTGACGCCGGCGGAAATGAGGCAAAGGCTCACGCTGCGGCAACGACAGCGCGCGCGCGCTGCCGCCACTGCCAGAGGATCACCGCCGCCGTCAACGCATAGCCGATCCAGTCGCTGTGCGGGAATTCGCCGAGCAGGCAGAGCGCGGCGGCAAATGCGACAAGCCGCTCGATCAACGTCATCCGCGCGAACAGATAACCGATCGCGACCGTGCCGAACAGTCCGATCGAGACCAGCGCCTTGACCGTCGAATACACGACGGCGCCGTAGAAACCGAGCTCGGCCGCCATCGGATCGCCCGGCTGCAACATCAGCGACGGCGAATACACCGCAATGAACGGGATCACATAACCCGCCAAGGCAATCCGCATCGCCTCCCAGCCGATCTTGTCGGGATTTTCCTTCGCGATCGGCGCCGCCGCCAGCGCCGCCAGCGCAACGGGCGGCGAGAGGTCGGCCATGATGCCGTAGTAGAACGCGAACATGTGGCTGACGATCAGGGGCACGCCGAGCTTGGCGAGCGCGGGGGCCGCCAGCGCCGCCGTGATGATGTAGGTCGGGATTGTCGGAATGCCGGTACCCAGCAGGATCGACAGCACCATGGTCAGGATCAGCGCCAGGAACAGGCTCTTGGCGCCGAGCCCGATAACCCAGGCGCCGAAGACGGTGCCGACGCCGGTCTGCGTCATCATGCCGATGATGGTACCGACGATGGCGCAGGCCATCCCCACAGTCAGCGCCGACTTGGAGCTCTCCGCCAGTGAATCGCGGCAGGCCACCAGCGTCGCGCGCCCCCCCTGGGTGAGCGCCGCCAGCAGGATCAGCGCGGCGATCACGCAGGCCACCGGCACGATATCGAGGCCGTTGCGGGACAGCGCGCCGACCACCAGCGCCAGCCCGATCCAGAAGACATAGCGCAGCGTCTGGTTCGGCAGACCGAGCACGATGCTTGCACCCAGGATCAGCGCCACCGTCAGCGACAGGCCCATGGTTCCGGCGTAGAGCGGCGTGAAGCCCTCGAACAGCATGTAGACCAGCGCCGCCAGCGGCAGCACCAGATGCCAGCGCGCAGCAACAGCCTTCATTGCGCTGGGAATCTCCGACCGCTTCATGCCGGTCAGGCCGTCTTTGCCGGCTTCGAGATGCACCATCCAGAACGCAGAGGCGAAATAAAGCACCGCCGGAATGACCGCGGCCTTCACGATGACCGAGTAGTCGACACCAAGCGTTTCAGCCATGATGAACGCGACCGCACCCATCACCGGCGGCATGATCTGGCCACCCATCGACGCCGTGGCCTCGACACCGGCGGCGAAGGCGCGGCGATAACCGAACCTGATCATCAGCGGAATCGTGAACTGGCCGACGGTGACCACATTCGCCACGCCCGACCCCGAAATGGTGCCCATCAACCCCGACGCGAACACCGCGACTTTTGCCGGACCGCCACGGCTGCGGCCGAACAGACCGAGAGCGACGTCCGTGAAGAGCTGAATCATTCCGGCGCGTTCGAGAAACGAGCCGAAGAGGATGAACAGGAAAATATAGGTCGCGGATACATAGATCGGCACGCCATAAAAGCCTTCGGTGCCGTAGGACAGATGCGTCACGATTTGATCGAACGCATAACCGCGATGATTGAACGGCGCGGGCAGGTATTGGCCGAAGAACCAGTAAACGATGCAGGCGCCGCACATCAGCGGCAGCGCAAGACCCATCAGCCGCCGGGTGCCCTCGAAGATCAGCACCGCGAGCGCCGTGCCGACAACGAGGTCAAGTGTCGTGGGATCGCCGTCCCGCAAGATGAGATCGGCATAGAAAATCCACTGGTAGAGGCCGCACAGGAAGCCGATGCCGCCGATGAACCAGCCGAGCGCGCGACCGATGTTGTTCTTCGCGGTGAAGTTGGCCACGAGACCGAACGTCATCAGGATCAGGAAGCCGACGTGCACGCCACGTACCACCTGGCTTGGCAACACGTTCCACGCCGCGATCACAAGCTGAAAGACAGCGAAAGCAATGCCGACGGCATAAGCGAGATGGCCCCAGCCGCCGGGACCGAAACCGGGCGGAAAGCCGTGCTCGAAATTGTCGAATTCGACTTTGACAGGCGCTGCCGCGTCCTGCGTCTCCTGCGTCTGCAACATCTGACAACCCCATTCCGGACGTGAATCCGGCCCACACCGGTTGTCTCAGAGCCAAAGCCCAAATTCAACCGCCGCAGCGGGTTTCATCGCCGAAACATCGGTTTTGCGCTGGACAAACGACAACGGCTGCCATCAACGCAGCCGTTGTCGCGAACTCGACCCGCGATCCGCGCGGTGGTGTGGAAACACCAGCCCCTTACTTGATCAGGCCTTTTTCCTTGAAATAGCGGATCGCGCCGGGGTGCATGGGAACCGGGCTTCCCATCGCAGCATTCTCCAGCTTGATTCCGTGGGCCGCCGAATGGGCTGCCGCGAGTTCGGGCAAGGACTCATAGACGAGCTTCGTCATCTGGTAAGCGAGATCGTCGGAGACGGCCGTGCTGGTCACGAGATAATTGACGACAGCGGCGGTGGGAACGTCCTTGTCCTGGCCCTTGTAGGTATTCGCGGGAATGATCGCCGAAATGAACGGCGGCCCGATCTTGTCAACGACCTCCTTCGGGACGGCAACCACGGTGATCTCGCTGGAATTGCTGAGATCCTTCAGCGAGGCGACGCCGAGGCCGGCCGACTGCAGCGTCGCCATGAGCTGGCGGTTCTTCATCAGGTCGACCGACTCGGCGAACGGAAGGTATTCCACCTTGCCGAGATCCTTGTAGTCCATGCCGGCCGCTTTGAGGATCGCGCGCGAATTCAGCTCGGTGCCGGATTTCGGCGCGCCGACGGACAGGGTCTTGCCCTTGAGGTCTGCCAGCGTCTTGATGCCGCTATCCGCGGTGGCAACGATCTGAATGTAGTTCGGATAGATCGCGCCGATGGTGCGCAGCTTGGTCAGCTTGGTCTTGAATCCGGCATCGGCATCGCCTTCCCACGCGGCCTTCAGCGAATCGCCAAGCGTGAATGCGATCTCGCCCCGGCCCTGCTCGAGCAGATTGAGATTTTCGACCGAAGCCTTGGTCGCCTGAACCTGCACCTTCACGTTGGGTATCTTGTCGCCGTAGATTTTCGCGATCGCAACGCCGAGCGGGTAGTATACCCCCGAGGTTCCGCCGGTCAGGATATTGACGAATTGCTGCGCATGAGCCGCCGGCGCCGAGAGCAGCGTCGCACCAAGCGCGATTGAAAACAGTTTGGATTTCATATTTTTTCTTCTCCCCAGTCGCATTCAAAAAATGACCGGACAGAACGCCAGGGTCAAGCCGCCGAATCCGGAAACGAAAGCGGGTGCGACAAAAAACCTGTCAGACATTCGTCTATAACGGCGGAACAGGCTCGGGCCGATTGCCTGCCAAAGCGATGCGACGTCGGGACAATCACGCGTTGTCGATGGGCGGTGACGACTCTGGACAACGATCCGGCCCATGCAGGCCGGGCGTGCAACTACTTGAAGTCCATGTCGACGCACTTGGAAACGTCGGATCCCAGCCCCGAGCTGATGATGATGCAGCCACGGACCTTGCGCTGGGTGTTGTCACTCGCCCATATCGCATAACCACCGCTGCCGAAGAACGAATTGGTGTTCGGCGGTTCGGTCTCCGTCGCGTCGAACGAATAGCTCGAATCCGTATCGAAGATGCGCGGTTTCTTGACGCAGCCGCCGTCGCTCTGCATGTTGAGCACCGCCTTGTTGTTGCGGGTCATCGTCAGACTGACGGCGCAGCGGTAATATTCCGACGTCTTGGTGTCGAACAGGTACGCATAGGAACTGCAGGTCGCCGTGTTCAACTTGCCGGACATCAGGCCGCGCCCGCAGGTGATCCTGTGATTGTCGCTGAGCTTGAATTCGTCCGCCTGCGCGGTAACGGGCGCCAGTGCGGCCAGCAGCAACCCCAACGACAACCAGGATATCCATCTGCGCGTCATCTCGATGATCTCCTGCTGCTGCCATGTTCAACGGAGCGGCAAGATAACCACCGCACCCAGATCGGGAAATGATAAAGTGTTGAAGGCAAGCGGACCTGCTCCGGCGCCCCATTGTCGGGCCGATTTGATCCGCCTTGATCGTTCGTGATTTGTTCAGATGAACCTGCGATAGCGACGGCTGAGCGTTCAGGCTGTTCAGAATGCCGCCGCCAATTCCCGCGCGCCGGGCTTGGTGCTGTTGGCGTCCATGCGCGCGTTGGTGACGGCGAGAAGTTTCGCCACCGTATTATGGCGAATCGCCACAGGGTTGCGTTCGTAACCGCCGCGCTGAAAGAAGTTGGCCGTCGGCACCTGCGTGCGCATCGCTTCCGGCATCGTCACCATGTCGAACCCGGTGCCGTCGCCGGTGAGATTCATCATTTCCAACTCGGCGGCGGTGAGCGGACGGCGATACCCCTTGTTGCGGGCGAAGATCACCGAGGTCAGCAGCTTGTGGGTCTGAAGCAGCGGGCCGACGTCGATATCCAGCACGAGCGCATGGATCGCCCAGCCCTTCCGCGTGTCGGCGAGCTGTTGGTGCGCGCTCCAGGTATCCGGCACGGACCGCGCATAAGCGACCATGCGCCGGACCACGGCGATCTTCCGCTCCATCGCCTGACGTTGCGCGCCTGCGAGCCGCGCCGCTTTCTCGCTCAGCGCCCGCAGGATATCATGCCCCTGCTCGGCGACGAGTTCGACGCTATTGGTCGTGAGAAGCTGATTGTAGCCGATCGCGGTCGAGATGGCGCGCGCACCCGGCCGGGACGTTTCGAGACCCGATTGCATGGCGTGATCGCCATTGCCGCCGGTCTCGAACGCATAGACCCGGACCGCCTGCTCCCGGGTCAAACCATAGGCCTCGGCCACCCGCGCATAAGCGCGCTTGAAGTCCATATCGGTCCTGGGCTGCTGCGGCACGAACTGAAACTGTTCGGCCGCGGCTCTCAGCAAATCCGCGACCACGGGAATATATTTGCGCGGATGCGGCGGACGCTCCGCCTCGCCCGGCTCGGGATTGATCGGACGCTTCGGCCCTTCATAGACCGGCGGCTGCGCCAGCACATAGTCGTTGAGCGTGACGGGCTGATGGTCGCGGCGCTTGGCGTTGCGGATACGCCGCTTCTCCGCGATCGCAGTCCAGTAGGCCCCCGCATCCTGCTCGAAGGCCGCGCGGGCCTCCCGGTAGATCGCGAGCTTCCGCCGGTAGTCGGCAATCGCGGCCGGGGATGCCGCCTGCGCCATTGCACCGGCAACGGCATCCGGAAGCCGGACGTGACCGGCCCCGGCCGGCGCAACCGACAGCAGGGCGCAAATCACGAACGCGAGGCAAATACGAATCGCTGAGTTCGGCATCCATCCTGTTTAGCAAGGCTGTTGGCGCTGTCAGCCCCAAAGCGCCCGCGCCGCGACAGCTTGCCTCGCCTATTTCCAGGCGAACACCGGCTGCTCCAGATCGGCAACGCGGGTGTCGCGTCCGGCCAGCATCTCGCGAAACTGATAGATCATGGCCGCTGTCGGCGCATGGATGAGCTGGCCGCGATGACGAAAGCGGATCACGCGCCGATCGCTTTCGGGAATGCGGACGAAATCGAACGCGTCGGTCCGAGCGATGTCGGCAAGCGCGATGCGGTGGACGGACGCCACCTCATCCGGATTGGGCTCAAGCCGTGCATTTGCGCCGGCCCACATCACGACCGGGGTGATCAGATAGCCTGAACGGGTCGGATAATCATCGAGCAGGCCGAGCACGTCCCCCTTGCCGAGTGAAAGGCCGACTTCCTCGCGCAATTCCCTCAGCGCCCCCTCCGCCGCCGCTTCCCCTGCATCGCAGCGCCCGCCCGGCAACGCCCATTGGCTGCTGTGCGCGCGCAGGCTCGCGGCGCGCAGTGTCAGCACGAACGCAACCTCGCCCGGCACATCGCCTGCCACCAGCACGATTGCAACTGCGGCCTGTTTCAGTGTGGCCTCAAACGCCGGGGAAGCGGCGCGTGAAAACGCGGCGCATCGCTGCTTGATCCGCTGCCGCGTGGTTTCATCGAATGCCAGCGTCATCTCGCGTCCCGAATCCGAAGTTCACCGCATGATGCGGCGCCCTCCGTGGCGAACTTCACGACCCCAGCCTCCCTACACCGCCGCCGCGGCCGTGTGAACGGCGGATCGCACAGATCGCCCGCGCAACGGACGGCATTGCCCGCGCCGGGCAATCCCGGTATCCGATGTCATCGATGACCTTCGGCTCCCGAGATCGGGCCCCCCGACCATTTCGATGCCACGACGAGGACTGCGCATGACCGCACCGGCCACCGACCCCGCAACAGCCGACGATCTCGTGCGATCGGGCTGGCGCAAGATCGCGGCGACGGGCTTCATCAGCCATATTGGTCCGCTGTGGGAGCGCGCGGTCGATGGCGTTTACGAATATGCGCTCCTGACCGAAGACAAACATCATAACCGGCGCGGCGTGGTTCAGGGCGGCGTCGTCATGACTATCGCCGACCGGACCTGCGGCATGACCGCCCGCTACGTCACCGGGCACCCGGCGATGGCAACGATTCAATTCGATACCCAATTCATCGATGCCGGAAGGATCGGCGAGATCATGATTTCGCGGCCGCAGGTGGTGCGCGCCACACGCAGCCTGATCTTCATGCGAACCGAAATCACCGCCGCCGGCCGTTGCTTGGCCACAGCCAGCGGCGTGTTCAGGATTTTCAGCGACAGAACAACCGCGCCCTGACGCGGGTGAGGCGAACTTCGGATTCGGGACACTAGGGAAGGGAACTCATGGACATCCGTCAGCTCGGCCGCAGCGGCCTGAAGATCTCGCCCTTGTGCCTGGGCACCATGATGTTCGGCGGCGCCACCGACGAACCGACCTCGGCGCGGATCATCGGCAGGGCGCGCGAGGCCGGCGTCAATTTCATCGATACGGCCGACGCTTATTCCAACGGCGCTTCGGAAGAGGTGGTCGGCCGCGCCATCCGCGCCGACCGGCAGCATTGGATCCTCGCCACCAAACTCGCCAACCCGATGGGCGATGATCCCAACCGCGCCGGGTTGTCGCGGAGGTGGGTGTTGCAGGCCGCCGAGGAAAGCCTGAAACGGCTCGGCACCGACACCATCGATATCTACTACCTTCACAAGGAAGACCATGCGACGCCGCTGGAGGAAACCGTGCGCGCGATGGGCGACCTGATCCGCCAGGGCAAGGTGCGCTATTTCGGGGTTTCGAACTATCGCGGCTGGCGCGTCGCGGAAATCTGCAATATCTGCGACCGGCTCGGCATCGATCGGCCGGTGGTCAGCCAGCCCTACTATAACGCGATGAATCGCATGCCCGAGGTCGAGCATCTGCCGGCCTGCGGCTACTACGGTCTCGGCGTCGTGCCCTATAGCCCGCTGGCGCGCGGCGTACTGACCGGCAAATACCGCCCCGATGTCGCGCCCGGCAACGATACCCGGGCGGGGCGTCACGACACGCGCATGATGCAGACCGAATGGCGGCCGGAGTCGCTCCAGCTCGCGCAGGAAATCAAGGACCACGCCGAAGCGCGCGGCATCACCGCCGGTCAGTTCGCGATTGCGTGGGTCCTGAACAATTCGCTGGTCAATGCCGTCGTCGCCGGTCCGCGCACCGAAGAGCAATGGAGCGACTACCTGCCCGCGCTCGACTATAAATTCACCGCCGAGGACGAGGCCCTGATCGACCGGTTGGTGACAACCGGACATCCCTCGACACCCGGATACAACGACCCGCAGTATCCGATCGAGGGCCGGCGGCCACGCACGGCATAACGCGCGGAACCATAGGGAGATCGGCCATGGGCTCCACTGTTTTCGATTCCAGCCTGTTCCGCGACATGTTCGGCACCGCCGAGATGCGCAGCGTGTTTTCCGACGAGGCGCTGGTCGGCCGCTATCTGGAAGCGGAAGCAGCGCTCGCGCGCGCGCAGGCACGCATGGGCGTGATCCCGGCTGACGCTGCGAAGGCCATCGACGCGGCAGCGCAATCGATCAAGATCGATTTCGACCGGCTGCGGCGCGAAACCGAGAATGTCGGCTATCCGATCCTGCCGCTGGTGCACCAACTGTCGGAGGCTGCTGGCAAGGCCGGCGGCTACGTGCACTGGGGTGCGACCACACAAGACATCATGGACACCGCCAACGCGCTGCAGCTTCGCGCGGCGCTCGGCATCGTAGGGCGTGATCTCCGCGATCTCCGCGGCATCCTTGCCGACATGGCTCGCAAATACCGCGATACGCCGATGGCCGGGCGCACCCACCTGCAGCAAGCGCTGCCCGTCACCTTCGGCTACAAGGCCGCGGTGTGGTTGTCATCGATCGACCGTCACATCGAACGAGTCGATCAGGCCTTGCCGCGAATCCTCGTCGGTGAATTCTCCGGAGCCGCCGGCACCCTCGCCTCCATCGGCAGCGGCGGGCTCGAGATGCAAAAACTGTTCTGCGAGGAGCTCGGCCTGCATCAGCCGGCCATCGCCTGGCACGTGGCCCGCGACGGAATCGCGGAGGCGGTGACGCTGCTCGGCCTTATCACCGGCACGCTCGGCAAGATCGCGAGCGACGTCATGATGATGTCGGCGACCGAATTCGGCGAGGTGTCCGAGCCGTTCGCACCGGGACGCGGCGCGTCGTCCACCATGCCGCAGAAGCGCAATCCGATCTCCAGCGAGCTGATGCTCGCCGCCGCCAAGGCGGTGCGCCAGCATGTCGCCGCCATGCTGGACGGCATGATCCATGATTTCGAGCGCGCCACGGGGCCATGGCATCTCGAATGGGTATCGCTGCCTGAAAGCTTCCTCCTGACCGCGTCTTCGCTCGCCAACGCGAAATTCATGCTGGCGGGGCTTGTCGTGCATGAAGATCGCATGCGCACCAATCTCGATCTCACTCACGGCCTGATCGTGGCGGAAGCTGTGATGATGGCGGCCGCGCCGAAGCTCGGGCGGCAGCACGCGCACGACGTGGTCTACGATGCGTGCCGCACGGCCATCGAACGCGGCGGCAATCTTGCCGACGTCCTCGCCGGCGTCCCCGAGATCGTCGAAGCCCTCGGCCTCGAGGCGACCCGCTTTCATTGCGATCCGGCGAATTATCTCGGACTGTGCGGCGAGATGGTCGACCGGGTCGCCGGTACATCCTCCCGTGGCTGAGCCGGACATCATCCTGCATCATTATCCGCGCTCGCCCTTCGCGGAGAAGGTGAGAGTCGCGTTCGGGCTGAAAGGCGTGAACTGGCGATCCGTGGAGCAGCCACGGCTCGCGCCGAAACCTGACCTGACTGCGCTGACCGGCGGCTATCGCCGGATTCCCGTGATGCAGATCGGCGCCGACGTCTATTGCGATACACGCTGCATCCTGCGCGAACTCGAGCGCCGTCGCCCGCGGCCGTCCCTCTATCCTGCAGGCACGGCCGGCCTCGCGGACATGATCGCCGCATGGGCGGACCGTGACCTGTTCGCAGCCGCGCTGGGGCTGGTGTTCGGGCTGCATGGCGACCGCTTTCCGCCCGAACTTCATGCCGACCGCGCACGCTTCACCGCAGGCCGGTTCGACGGCTGGAACAGCGGGAAGATGCGCACGCGGATTTTCGATCTGCGCCATCAACTCGCTCATCAGTGCGGCTGGATCGAGCAGACGCTGGCACACGACGGCGGCTTTATACTCGGAAACGAAGCGTCGGTCGCCGATCTCGCAATCTATCATCCGCTCTGGTATCTGCGCGGCAATCTCGACGCGGACTCCGGCCTCGACAGTTATCCGCGCGTGCTGGCGTGGATGGCGCGCATGGACGCGATCGGACACGGCACGGTGCAGGACCTCTCTCCGGAGGCGTCGCTGGCGGTCGCCCGCGGCTCCAGCTCCGCGGCAATTCCGCACGACACAGCCGATGCGGCAAACCTGTGGCAGCCCGGCATGCGGGTGACAGTCACGCCGGACGACTGGGGTTTCGATCCCGTCGAGGGTGAAATCGTCCGGATCGGCGCGGACGCCATCGCGCTTCGCCGCAGCGATCCGGCCGCCGGCGCAGTCACGGTGCATTTCCCGCTCAGGGGTTTCGAGGTGAAGGCCGCCTGATGGGCTTCCTGCCCAACAATTGCCCTTACGCCGCGCTTGCCCTTAGATGCCTCAAGCGAATCGACAGGCTTGCCGCCGCCCGAAAGGATCACCGATGAAACCAGCCCTTTATGCCATGACCTATGCCGGCTCGGACGACGTCGGCGGCGGCGCGATTTTCATCGGCAACGGCAAGGTGTCGGGCATCGATGCCGGCAACGTCCGCTACCACGGCACCTACACCGAGGAAGGCGGCCGGCTGAAGCTCAACGCCGTGTTGAGCACGCCGACAGGCGCGACGCTCGTCACCGGCGATGAAATTCCGGCCGGCACCAAGCTGCAACTCACCGCCGACTGGCCCGCCGATTTCAGGGAGGGCCAGCATCTCCAGATCCTGGTGGCCGGCAAGCCGGTCACGGTGTCATTCGAGAAGATCGACGACATCTAGACGGCGCTTTCACGGTTCGTCGCCCGCCACTCCAAAGCGCGCGGCCGACGCGACATCGACGCCGACCCGCTCGACGCACGTGCCCGCCGGCTCCGTCGCTACCCCGCCTGAGCACGGAGATCAGGGACCTCACCACCTGTACTTCAGACCGGCGAGGATCATGCGCCCCGAGCCCCACGTGCATGTCGTCGCCGACAGGCAGCTCGAGACATAGGTTTTGTCGAAGAGATTCGTCACGTTGATGTTTCCGGTAAAGCCCCGCAGCGCTGCGAACCGCTGGCCGAAGTCGTACTGGACTCCGATATCGAACAGCGTGAAGGACGGGACCTTGAAGGTATTTCCCGCGTCTCCCCACGTGTCACCCAGGTAGCGCACGCCGCCGCTCAGCTTCAATCCCGGCGCGACCGCCTTCGGCATGTCATAACTCAACCAAAGCGACGCCATGTTGAGCGGGATTCCGGTGGGCGCTCTGCCCAGGATCGCCGCCGTCGCCTGCGTGTTTTCGACGTCATCATAGGTATAGGAGGCGATCGCCCGGAGATTCCTGGTGAGATCGGTCCGCGCCTCGAACTCGACGCCGCGCGAACGCACCTCGCCGGTTTGCGTGACCGAGCCGATGTAAAGCGAATTGGACACCGTCACATTGGTCTGCCGAAGATCGAAGGCAGCCACCGTGAAGATGCTGCTGGTGCCGGGCGGCCGATATTTGACGCCGACTTCGTATTGCTCGCCTTCGGTCGGCTTCAGTTGCGCGCCGGTGTCGGTCACGCCGGGTAGCGGCTGGAACGAAGTCGCATAACTGAAATAGGGCGCGATCCCGCTGTCGAAATTGTAGATGACCGCGCCGCGCCCGGTCGTGGCCGTGGAATCCTGCTGCGTCTCGGCATTGGTCTTGTACGACAGCGTCTGATTGGTCGCCCAGTCTTGCCGGACGCCGCCGACGAATGTCAGCTTTCCGATGCTGATTTGATCCTGACCGTAAAGGCCGGTCTGCTGCAGGTTGATGGCGGTCGACGTGGCGAGCATGTTGTTTGGCGTCGCAATGGCGACTCCATAGACCGGATTGAGGAGGTTCAGGCTGGGCGTGGTCACGCCGCCCGTGTAGCCGTTATAGAAGTAGTGATCGTATTCCGTATTCTGGTAATCCACGCCGAGCAGCACTTCATGATGCGCGAAGCCCGTGTAGAATTTCGCAATGGCCTCGTTGTCGACGATCGCGGAATTCAGAACACCTGAATTGATGTAGGCCGTCCGTGACAGCGTGGTGCCGTTGTTGGCAAGGGCGACACCCGTCGGCCCCGCTTGCTGGATATAGATGTCATTGTAGGTGTAGCGGAAGTTCTGCTTGATCTGCCAGATGTCATTGATCTGGTGCTCGAACTGATAGCCGATGGACGCTTCCTGCTTCCTGTATTTGTCGAACGTCGGCTCCCCGAGATCCATTGAGCGCGGAATCTTCACCGTGTTCGGCAGTATCGTTCCGGCCGCCGGCACGAAGCTATAGACCCCGGCTTCCGGGTCGTTCTGGTAGCTTGCCGTGACCGTCAGCCTTGTGGCCGGATCAATCTTCCAGGTGAACGACGGCGCGATCGCGACGCGTTGCTGGTCGACGAAGTCGGTCTGCGTGCCGGTATTCAATCCAATGCCGGTGACGCGATAGAGCAGCGTCTTCTCGTCGTTGAGAGGCCCCGTGGTATCGAAGCCGCCCTGAGCGCGCCCATAGCTTCCGGTTTGGAAGAACACCTCGTTGAACGGCGTTTCCTGCGGCAGCTTGCTGACGATATTGAATACGCCGCCGGGAGGCGTCTGACCGTACAGGATCGAGGTCGGGCCGCGCAGGCTCTCGATGCGATCGATCAAATACGCGTCGCGACTCATGATGTTGAAGCCCGCCTGCCCAGGCGCAGGCTGGCGCAAGCCATCCAGGTAGGTATCCGCCTGAAAGCCGCGGCTATAGAGATATTCAAGCGAATCCGTATTGATGCCGCGCTGCTCGGGCACGACTCCCGGAGTATAGCGCAGGGCTTGCGCGACGCTTTGCGCATCCTGGTCGATGATCTGCTGTCGGGTGACCACCGACACCGAGGCCGGAGTGCGGATCAGGGGCGTATCGCTCTTGAGCGCGGCACCGGCATTCGGCGCGGCATAGCCATCGACCGGCGATCCGATTCTCGCGGCGCTCGATGAAGCGGACACCGCAGGAGCCGCGGGATTCGTGTTCGTCCTTGCAACTCGGCTTCGTGCGCGCCCGCGTGAAGCCGTTCTGGAATGAGATTGACGGCGGGCCTGTTTCGGACGCTCCGCGTGTTGAATGACGACAGGCGGCAAGGTTGTCGTCGTCGTGCCGGCAGGCGCATTCTGAGCGAAGGCTTCGCTTATGGCGCCGGCCGAGATGACCGCCGATCCCAAAACCACGAGAGACACAGTCTGAAGCAGACGGAAATTCCTGACGTACACTTGTTGCCCCAACCAAATTCAATTCTTGCGACCGTCCTCTAGCAGTTGAATCGTTCGGTGTTCCACAGACGCTTTTTGGAATCGTTAAAACCCTTCGAGCCCCGCAGCTCCGTCATATCTTCTGCGCGACCATGCAGATCGAACAAGTCTCGGTCGGGAGGCGATGGCGTGCGGCCGCGGCCGGCGGATCTGACGCTCGTGATCCTCTTCAATCTCGAAGGAGGATCTCCTGCCCTGCGATGGTCCTTTGATTGCTTACAGATCTCTCAGCAGCTTACTGGGCCGACGCTCCATGTGGCGCGAGGCGGTCGCTGCGAACGCGATCCATGTCTGTCCGGAATGTCGGCAATGCGCTGCGCACGGCCCGCCCGACCGCCACATTCGTGTCGGTCACGTCCGGCAACCTACCTGCGCTCGTTGTCGCCCATCGAGAATGACGATCTCTCTCGAGAGTATTGGTCCCGGTGCGTCAACGCGCTCCGCGCGATCCAGGCCGATGATGACGACGTGAGCGAAAGTCGGGGTGCGTTGAACAGCCTGCAATCGGCGAAGCACTTTGCGTCGAGACCACATCCACGCTTGCGCGTCGGCGGAACGACATCATCGACATTCGGGTAATTGTTCAGGCGCCCATGGAAGCGAGCGGCAACCTTGCGAGCGATCGTTGCCGAACAGTTTGTTTCAGGGCTTTTTTGGACTTCCGCGGACGGCCGTGGAGGGGAATATGGTGCCCAGGGGCGGGATCGAACCACCGACACTGCGATTTTCAGTCGCATGCTCTACCAACTGAGCTACCTGGGCGCCGCCCGGCTTTGGCCGGGGAGCGCCGGTTTATAGTCAGGCCGGGGAGCGCTGTCCACCCATCGGATGAGGTTTCTGGGGAGCGCCGGATCGGTCTCAAATCGTTGAGGAATCACTGGATCCGGCCGGTCGCGGCGGCGAAGGGGCGTCCGCTGAGGCGAGCTTCCTTTTCCATCGCCAAGCGCCTTCCACCGCCAGCGCCACCCGAACCTGGCGGCCCGCCTACTCCGCGTCCCCGTCATCCTCCGGGCGGACCGGAATGGCGTAGGAGCCGGACAGCCAGCGATTGAGATCGACATCGCGGCACCGCTCGGAGCAGAACGGCCGCGAGTTCTCGGCCGACGGCTTGCCGCAAATCGGACACGGCTTGATCCGCGGTCTGGCCCGCGCGGCTTCGTCCCTGTCAGGCCGGGTTGGCATTCAGCCACCCATGACGGATCGGAAACCCCTCGCCACCCAACAGCGCGATGGACTCGTAGAGCGGCAGTCCCACCACATTGGTGTAGGAGCCCACCATCTTGACCACGAACGACCCGGCAATGCCCTGCACCGCGTAGCCGCCGGCCTTGCCGCGCCATTCGCCGGAGCCGAGATAAGTTTGGATATCCTCCTCGGTCAGCCGCTTGAACCGAACGCGGGTCTCGATCAGCCGCTGGCGAAAGCTCTCCTTGGGAGTGACGAGGCAGATCGCCGTGTAAACGCGATGGTTCCGCCCGGAGAGCAGCCGCAGGCATTGCGACGCCTCGTCAACCAGTTCGGCCTTTGGCAGGATGCGGCGGCCGACCGCGACCACCGTATCGGCGGCGAGGATAAAGGACCCGCGCAAGTCGTCATCGAGATGCACCGATTTCAGCGCAGCGTCGGCCTTGGCCCGTGCCAGGCGGTTGGCGCAGGCGCGCGGCAGTTCACCGCGCTTCGGCGTCTCGTCGACGTCGGCAGGCCGCAGCGCATCGGGTTCGATGCCTGCCTGGTTGAGCAGGCCGACACGGCGCGGCGAACCGGAAGCAAGTACGAGTTTGGGACGGCCAAGCATGCGGGCTTTACGGGGGCTGGGAGGCAGATGCGCGCGGAACCTATCGGAACGCGTCGGGTTCGACAACCGGCCCGGTGCCTCCAGCGAGACGGAACCCGCGCGGGCCGGAACTAGCCGCTCCGTCCCAGGAAAACGCCGTACAGCGCGACCGGAATCGCGAGCAGGATCCAGGACAGCCCATCCCAGATGCCGTCTCCCAGCAGCGCGGACAACAAGCCGACCGTGCTGAGGATCGCGACGACCGCGGGCCAGCGGAATATCTGCCAGAGAGTCTTCCGGCGTCGAAGCTGTATCATCGTCATGATGTCAGCGCCGCCTGACGGGCGGCGGCGTTGGCGAGATTGCGCGCGGCGCTTTCGCCGGGCTTGCGCCGCCGCAGCCAGAGATAGACCCCCGTTCCCAACACGATGATGGTCAGGATATCGAGCAGGGCCCAGATGATCTTCAACGGCATGCCGCCATAGTCGCCGAAATGCAGCGGTTGCGAGATGAACAGCGCGGTCACATACCAGGGCATGTCGCGGCTGTCGGTAAGCTTGCCTGTTTCGGCGTCGATCAGCGCCGGCTTGAGCAGGCGCGACGTCACCGGCGTATCGCCGCGCATGAACACCGCATAGTGGCTCTTGCTCGAGAAGATCGTGCCGGGAAACGCGATGAACGACGGCAGCATGCCCGGCGTCGCCTTCGCGGCGACATCCGCCGCGGCCTGCACCGAGGTCGGATGCGCGGGCGGCGCGCGGTCGCGGTACTGCGCGGTCATTTCCGCAAGCTGGCCGAACTGCCACATCTTGAGCACGAGGTCGGCCCAGGTGTTGATGACACCGGTGAAGCCCACGACCAGCGTCCACATCACCAGCAGGATGCCGGCAAGGTTGTGCAGGTCGAGCCAGCGGACCACGCGCGGGCGGTCGTTGCGATAGGCGCCGAAGCGCTTCTTGCGCATGGATGGCGCATAGACCACGACGCCGGAGATAACCGCCGCGCAGAACAGGATGCCCATCAGCCCGAGAAACAGTTTTCCAGGCAGCCCCGCGAACATGTCCGAGTGCAGCTTCAGCATGATGTAGGTGAATCGGCCGGTGACGTCGGGCGCGTCGAGGAAGGCGGCGGTATGGGCGTCGACCCGGACGATGCGGTTGTCGGCCGGGTTGGCGTCGATGGTCTTGCCGACGCTGACCAGCATCGCGTTCGGGTCGTCGCGGTCCCAGATCAGGAAGTGCGCGACCTGCCCGGGCATCGCGGCGAGCGCGCTTACCACCACGCGGTCGAGGTTCGCCGGCGGCGTTCCCTCCGGCACCACGGCAGCCTTGACCTCCTCATGCAGGAGACCGTCGATCTCGTCATGAAAGATCAGCGGCAGCCCGGTGACGCACAGCATCAGCATGAACAGGGTGCAGATGACGCTGGACCACTTGTGAATCCAGCTCCATCGGCGCAAGGCTTTCGGCGTCATCCTCTCACTCACCTCATTTCGTAATCAGCGCCGGCCGCGGATCGGCGTTCCAGCTATACTTCAGCGTGCCGAGAATGGTTCGCCCGGTCCCCATCGCGCAATAGGCGAGGCCCGTGAGGCAGGACTGGACATAGTAGCGATCGGTCAGATTGGTGGCGTTGACCTGCACCTTCCAGCCTTTCAAGTCCGGCCGCGCATAGGCGAGATCATAGCTCAGGCTTGCGTCGAACAAGGTGTAGGATGGAATCACGAATGTGTTTGCGTCGTCGCCGTAGCTGTCTCCGACATAACGCACGCCCGCGCCGACGCCAAACCCGGCCAGCGGTCCGTCATACCAGGTGTACTTGCCCCACAGCGACGCCTGGTCGAGCGCGGTGCTCTGCAGATACTTGCCAACATTGCCGTAAAGACTTTTGGTCACGCGGGGATCGATGTGGCTGTAACCGGCGATCACCTCGAATTCACGCGTCACGTTGCCGCGCGCCTCGAACTCGAACCCGCGCGACCGCGCCGCGTCGGTCTGGATGCTGAGGAGGGGGTTGACCGGGTCTGAAGTCAGGACGTTGTCCTGATTGATTTCGAACAGCGCTGCGGTCAGCATCAGGTTCATGCCGTTCGGCTTGAACTTGACGCCGATCTCCTTGCCCTCGCCGGTGGTCGGCCTGAACGCGTTGCCGAAACGGTCGGCGCCGAGGTTGGGCGTGAACGACGTCGAGTAGCTGATGTAAGGGGCAAGACCGAAATCGAACAGGTAGTTCAGGCCGACGCGCCCGGTCTGCGCGGAGTCGGAACTGGCATAGACGCCGGCCGGCGGATAGAACGCCCTGCTCGTAAAGCCGGTGCTGACCCAATCCTGCCGCCCGCTGAGCGAGAGCGTCCAGCGATCCAACTTGATCTGGTCCTGCAGGTAAAGGCCGGCCTGACTCTGCTTGTCATCGCGCAGGATGAACGACGGCAACGAGGCAAACGACGGGATCGCCGCGCCGTAAACCGGATTATACGCGTCGATCGGCGCGATTCCGGCCGAGCGATAGTCGGTGCTCGCGGTCAGATTGAAGTAGTCGAATCCTGCCAGCACCTTGTGAGTGAACGGACCGGTGCGGAAATCCGCCTGCAACTGGTTGTCGAGCGTGTAGTTGCTGGCGTGCGCACGAACGTAGTTGTAGGTGCGCGACACGAGGCTGTCGCTGAGCATCCCTTCGCTACGCGTGGCCGCAAGGCTGTTGTCGACGTCGAAGTAACGAAAATTCTGGCGGAACTGCAGGTTATTGTCGAAGCGGTGCTCGAACTCATAACCGACCGACCACTGCTCCAGCTTGAACCCGTCGGAGCCGGGCTCGCCGATATAGCGGCTGTAGGGCACATGCCCGTTCGGATTGGGCAGGAACGACACCTGCCCGGGCACGTATTGCTGATAGCCGTTGTTATCGATCTTCGAATACTGCGACAGGATCGTGAAGCTCGTGTCCGTCGTCGGCCGCCAGGTCAGGCTCGGCGCAAGGAAGATCTTGTTGTCGGTCATGTAATCGGTCTGGGTATTGGAATCCCGGCCGAGCCCGACGATACGATAAAGAAACTCGCCGTTTTTATCGACGGGACCGCCGATGTCGAAGGCGCCCTGATAGCGGTCGAACGAACCGAACGTCCCCTCGATGTCATAGTGCGGGGTCGCCGTCGGCCGCTTGCTGACCATGTTGATGAGGCCGCCCGGATCCGACTGGCCGTAAAGTCCGGATGACGGCCCCTTCAAGACCTCCAGCCGCTCCAGACCGTAAGTCTCGACCCGCGGCACGGCGAACGTGGTCGAATCGTTCGGCAGCCGCAACCCATCGAGATAGCGCGGCGCATCGAACCCGCGCAGCTTCAGGAAATCGAAGAACGTGTTGGCGCCAAAGCTCTCGAGCGAAACGCCGGGGGTATAACGCAAGGCGTCGTTCACGCTCTGCGCGCCTTGGGCTGCGATCTGGTCCTGCGTGACCACCGAGATCGACTGCGGCGTCTCGAGGATCGGCGTATCGGTCTTGGTCGCCGTCGCACTCTGGGTGGCGAGATAGCCGTCGACATGGCCCTTGGCGTGCTCGACGCCGGCCCCGGCGTTGTTCTGCGGCACGACCTGCTGGCGCTGCGGCGCCGCGGCGGCCGTGCGGCGGCTCGATCGCGCAGGCCGCGCGACGCTGCGCTTCGGCTTCGCCCGATGCGTGACCCGCTGCTGCGGCGCGTCCACCGTCACGGGCGGCAGCGACGACTGCGCGTAGCCCTCGTTCGAGATGCAGATCGAGAGAGCAATCACGCTCGCCGCGCTCAGGGTCGCACTCTTTAGATTCATTCTCAACATCGTCAGCCCCGCATCGCGCCGATCCATTCGGCGCCCCATTCCTCCTTTCCCTTAGCATCGCGGTTTTCGCTGGCGACCGGTTGGGGCTTAGAACATCTACAAAGCGTGCCGTTCGCCTCTCAGGTGTTGCATTTGTGCCTGCGGCACAGGGGTTTCTCGCGGCAATCCGCCGCGATATTTTTTGAATTCGTCTAATTCTAAATCAAGCGCAACGCTTGAACACGCCGTCACGTCCTATACGGCGACGCCGCCACTTCGGGTGAAGCGTTTGCGTATCCGCAGCAGAAGGCTGTCGCAGACATCGCGATAAGCCTGCATGCGCTGCTCGCGACTGCCTTCGACCGTCGTCGGATCCGGCGTCGGCCAGTACTCGACGTCGGCGGCCATGGTCCGCGTCAAGTCCAGCGCCTTGTGATGGGCTTCCGGCGACAGCGTGATGATCAGATCGAAATTGAGGCCTTCCCAGTCGTCGAGGTCCTCGAACGTCATCGGCCTGTGCTTGGAAATGTCCTGTCCCAGCTCCGCCATCACGGCGACGGCGAACGGATCGAGCTCGCCCTTGCGCGAGCCGGCGGATCGCACATACAGCGTCTGCGGAAACATGTGCTGCAGCAGGCTTTGCGCCATCGGCGAGCGCACGCTGTTCAAGGCGCAGGCGAACAGAACGGCTTGCGGGTTGTGCACGCGCGGCGGCGCGACCATGCGTTACGCCCTGTCCGCGGGGCCCGCGGCCTTTGCGGATCGTCCCTCCCGCCGACTCATGTCTCGCCCTTCCAGTGCAGAACGGAAATCAGCGTGAACAGCCGCCGCGCGGTTTCAAAATCGACGCGCACCTTGCCGTTGAGCCGCTCCTGCAGCGTCCGCGACCCTTCGTCATGGATGCCACGGCGGCCCATGTCGATGGCCTCGATCTTGTCCGGCGTCGCGGTGCGGATCGCCTGGTAGTAGCTGTCGCAGATCATGAAATAGTCTTTCACGATCCGCCGGAACGGCGTCAGCGACAGCAAATGGGCGACGACGGGCGTGCCGTCCTCCCGCCGGATATCGAACATCAGGCGGTTGCCGGTGATTGCGATATGAAGCGTGTAGGGTCCGCCGGCGGCCCCTTCGGGCGCGAACAGGTTCTGCTCCACGAGATCGTAGATCGCGATCGCCCGCTCGTGCTCGATATCGGGTCCCGAGCGCCCGATCGAGTCCTCGTCGAGCGTCACCGCGACGATGCGGTTGTTGGAGTCATCGTCTGGTGGTGTCTTACTCATCGCCTACAGGCCCAATTCCAACACTCGCATCCCATTTCGACGCAGTTCCTCTGCGAATGTTGGAATTAAAGAACCATGAGTGCAATATTGAATGCTGGCGGAGCTCCGAATTGGACATTCGCCTTGAAACCCCTGGGCGTGGTGAGAGGCGAATGTCAAATTCGCTCCGCTAGTTGAGGCGTATTCCGACCGAGCGCGCATGGGCATCGAGGCCTTCGGCATGGCCGAGAGTCATCGCCGCCGGACCCAGCGCCCGCAACTGGTCCGGCCCGCACTTCAGGATCGACGTTCGCTTCATGAAGTCAAGCACGCCGAGACCGGACGAGAACCGCGCCGAGCGAGCCGTCGGCAGCACGTGGTTGGAGCCACCGACGTAATCGCCAATCGCTTCGGGCGTATGCGGCCCCAGGAAGATCGCGCCGGCATTGCGGATTTGCCCCGCCAGCCGCTCCGGGTCGGACGTCATGATCTCCAGATGTTCGGCGGCGATGGCGTCGGCCAGGCCAGCGGCCTCATCAAGGGTGCGGACGAGGATGATCGCCCCGAAATCGTTCCAGGACGCGCGCGCGATATCCGCACGCGGCAGCGTTGCGAGCTGGGCCTCGACAGCGCGCGCCACGTCGTTCGCCAGCGCTTCGCTTTCGGTCATCAGAATCGACTGGGCGCTGGCGTCGTGCTCGGCCTGCGCCAGCAGATCGGCGGCAATCCAGTCCGCGTTGCCGGTGCTGTCGGCGATCACCAGCACCTCCGACGGGCCGGCGATCATGTCGATACCGACCTTGCCGAATACCTGCCGCTTGGCGGCCGCCACGTAGGCATTGCCCGGTCCGACGATCTTCGCCACCGGCGCGATGGTCGCGGTGCCGTAAGCCAGCGCCGCCACCGCCTGCGCGCCGCCGACGCGATAGATTTCCGAGACGCCGCCGATCTGCGCCGCCGCCAGAACCAGCGGATTGAGCTTGCCGCCCGGGGACGGCACCACCATGACCACGCGCGGCACGCCGGCCACCTTCGCGGGCACCGCGTTCATCAGCACCGACGACGGATAGGCCGCGGAGCCGCCGGGCACATACAGCCCCACCGCTTCGATCGCGGTCCAGCGCGATCCGAGTTCGACGCCGAGCGAATCGGTGAAGCGGTCGTCCTTCGGCAGTTGCCGGCGATGAAACAGCTCGATCCGGTCGCGCGCGAGCTTGAGCGCATCCAGCGTGGCGGCATCGCACGCGGCCACCGCCGCATCGATTTCAGCCGGCGAAAAGCGCAAGGCCGCGGCATCGACCTCAAGGCGATCGAACTTCCGGGTCGCCTCGATCAAGGCCGCGTCACCCCGCGCCGCCACGTCGTGGACGATGGCGCGGGTCGCCGCCTCGATATCGGCCGCGACCTCCCGCTTGGTGGCCAGGAACGCCTTGAAGCGTGAGGCAAAATCGGCGTCGCGGCTATCGATACGGATCGGCATGAACGTGTTCCGGCAAGACCGAGTGAACTGACCAGGCATCGGCCGGCCTGTCTCCCAGGTTCCGGACCGACCCGCTCAATGGCGCGGCGCCCTATCCCCGTCAACCCTCTGCCGAGCGCGATTCGGACGACCGGACCCCCCGTCCCGGATCAGGGCGCCGGCTCGGCACCTACCCCGAGATCGTCCGAACCGAGATCGGCCAGTTCGCACTCCAGGCACTCGACGTCGAGACGAAGCGCCCCACCGTCGGCGAACATCAATATCACGCTGCCGCTCGGAGCCTCGCTTGGATGAAATTCCATGCCCACCAGATCGAGCGGAGCGGAGGCGTTGAGGTCGATGTTACGCGATTTGCAGGCCAGTACCCGGTCGAACCGCAACACGGAGATCAATCGCTGCGGCGAGAGTTCGCCGGCGATCGACTTATCCCAATCCACGCGATTGAGGCCGACCACGAGCCGCTTCTCGCTCTGCCGCCAGACGATGTCGCCGGCATGCACCACCGCGTTCTGCACGTGCGCGGATATCACGGCGAGGTCGTCTTCATCTAAAGCGATTAACCGGGGTCGAGAGGTCACATCCGCTCCGGAAACTCGAGTCAAAACACCAACATTCATATCCCCCCGAGGGGCATGCAAACCCGATCAGCGCAAAGTCCCCGCGTGAACCCACCAGCCCGGGTGATCGCGCCGGAGCGCCTCCGCCGCGGCGTGCGCGGCCTCGGCGGTCTCAAAGATTGCAAAGCACGTCGCACCCGAGCCGGACATGCGCGACAGCCGTGCGCGCGTGGACCGAAGCGCAGCCAATACGTCGCCGATGACCGGCTGAACCCGGATCGCCGGCGCCTCCAGATCGTTGGTGCCCCCCGCCAGCATCGCGAGCCAGTCGTCCGAAGACGCCCCCGCGGCCGGCCAGACCACCGCCTCGATCATATCGGAGACTCCGACATTGAGTTCGCCATTGCGCAAGCCGAGCGCGGCAAAGACATCCTTGGTCGCGACGGCAACGCGCGGGTTGACCAGAACCGCCGCCATGGCGGGCAAGCTCAACGGCTGCAAGCCGTCGCCCACGCCGGTCATCACGCAGGCCTCCGACCGCAGGCAAACCGGCACATCCGCCCCGGTCAACCGCGCGGCCTCGACCAGCCTGTTGTCGCCGGGATCGAGATTGTTGGCGTGCGCCAGCAGCCGCAAGGCCGCAGCCGCGTCCGCCGATCCGCCGCCGATTCCGGCCGCGACGGGCAGCCGCTTGTCGAGGGTGAAAAGCCCGGCCTGCAGGTTCGGGACACGCTCGCCGAGCAATCGCGCCGCCTTGAGCACGAGGTTGTCGGCGGTATCGCCGCAATCGGCCGCCCCCGGACCGATCGTGTTCAACACGAGGTCCGCTCCGGCGGTCAGGGTGAGACTGTCCGCGCAATCCGCAAAAGCCACGACACTTTCGAGATCGTGATAGCCGTCGGCACGGCGGCCGATCACACGCAGCGTCAGGTTCACCTTGGCCCGTGCATCGGCGCTCAGCGCAGACGCCGGGCCCCGAACGCTCGCGTCCCCTTGTCCAGAAACGGTCATGGAGACTGTCAAATCCAAAACCCGGCCCGGAATCAAATGTTTTCTGGATCCACCCGAAGGGCGCTCAGCCGCCCTTGCCGTCGTCTTTCTTTTTATCGGGCGCCTTGTCCACCGCCACGGCCGGCGACGGGGCGTCAGGCAGGCCATGCTCGATCTTGGCCTCGATCTTGGGCAGTTCCTCGGGGTCCGGCTTGAGATCGCGCGCGTGCTGCCACTGGAATTTGGCCTCGAGCTTTCGGCCGACGCGCCAATAGGCGTCACCCAGGTGGTCGTTCACCGTCGGGTCTTCGGGCTTCAGGCTGATCGCCCGTTCCAGCGTCTTGACCGCCTCGTCGTAGTTGCCGATCCGGAAATAGGCCCAGCCAAGCGAGTCGACGATGTAGCCGTCATCCGGCCGCTGGTCGACGGCGCGCTTGATCATCTTCATGGCTTCGTCGAGGTTCTCGCCCCGATCGATCCAGGAATAGCCGAGATAGTTCAGCACGTGCGGCTGGTCCGGCTGCAGTTCCAGCGCCTTCTTCATGTCGGCTTCGGCCTTGTCCCAGACCTTGGACCGCTCCTCGCAGATGCCGCGGAAATAGTAATAGACCCAGTTCGGCTTGTCGGCGTTGGCGTTCATCACGTCGATGCCATGGCCGTAGGTCTGCGCGCAGTCGGCGAACTTCTTGCGCCCGCGCTCGACATTGCCGAGTGCAATGATCGCCTCGATGTCCTTGGGGTCCTGAGCGATGACGTCCTTGAGGATCTTGATCGCCTCCTCGCCACGGTCGACGGCGTCGAGGTCGGTCGCGAGTTGAATCTGGGCATTGCGCTTCAACGGCGAACTGGCCGGCATGCGCTCATAGACGCCGATGGCCATCTCCGGCTTCTTGACCGATTCGTACAGGTCGGCCAGCGACAGCAATGCCATCGGATGGTTCGGCGCGAGATAGAGGGCAAGTTGCAGGTACACCAGCGCCAGATCCTCGCCGCCGCGGCGGGTCAGCGAGGCCCCGATCCCGTACAGCGCCTCGGCCGCGCCCGCCTGGGGCGAATCGACCAGCGGCGGCAGTTTCTTGTCCGCCTTGGTCTCCTTGATCCCCTCGAGGATCAGCGGATGGCGGGCAAGCTTCTTGTCGAACGCCTCATAGACAGCGAGCGCCGCCTTGTCGTCCTTGTTGCGCGACAGCCAGCGCGCATAGGCATCCGTCACCCGCAGCGCGGAATCGTCGAGCTTGTAGGCCCGCTCCAGCCGCTCGCCCGCGTCCTTCTGTTTGTTCGCGAGCTCGAGGATCAAGCCGGCATGGAGATCCTTGAAGATCGGATACCAGTCCGGACCGGCCAGCTTGTCGATATTGGCCACGGCGGTCCTGGGCTCGCCGGCTCCATAAGTTGCCCAGGCGGAGAGAAGGGTCGCCACGAGGTCCGTGATCGGCCCGCGCACCGACTGATTGAGATTGCGCTGGGCGGCAACGTACTTCTTCAGCTTGAGGTCGCGCACGCCGACGACCAGCCGGGCAACGCGATTCGACTTGTCGGTGGCGAGGATTTTATCGGCGAGTTTCACCGCACCGTCGATATCGCCTTCAGCCAGCGACGAAATGAAGGCGCGATCGAGCAGTTCATTGTTCTTGGGATCGGTCCGCAACGCGGAGCGATAAAACGCCGCCGCCGACTTGGCATCGCGCTCGACGCTTGCATGACGCGCGGCAAGATAGGCGCCGGCGGTCGTCATGGTTTTGAGATCGTGGGTCGTCGGGAACAGCGCCGAGCTGTCGGTGGGGTGATCCGGCGTCTGGGCCGAGAGCTGCGCGGGAACGAGCGCAAACGACGTCACGGCGGCGACCGCGATCGCCAGGCGGTTAAAGCGAAGGGACAGCATCAGGATTTGCCTAGCTCCAGGGGTTTCACGGCAAGATCGTCGTCTCGGATGCGCAACCCGACCGGCAGCACCAAGGCGGTGGACAATGCCGCGTTTGACGCAGGTCCGCAAGGATGGCTCCGGGCGGATCGACTGCGGGGGCGATCACTCACTCCGGCAAAAATCGCCGCCGTTTCATGGCCGTAGCCTGAAAGCACGTCCACTGTGGCGTTATCGTGGCCGGGGGGCGCCGGCGCCGCGCCGGTCTCACGCGAATGTGGTCACATCGCCTCGTAGTTCGGACCGCCGCCGCCTTCCGGCGGAACCCAGGTGATGTTGCCGTTCGGATCCTTGACGTCGCAGGTTTTGCAATGGACGCAATTCTGCGCGTTGATCTGGTAGCGCACGCTCGATCCGTCCTCGACCCACTCATAAACGCCCGCCGGACAATACCGATTCGACGGGCCGGCGAAGACGTCATGCTCGGAGGTCTTCTGCAGGTTCATGTCGGCGACCTTCAGGTGCACCGGCTGGTCCTCTTCATGGTTGGTGTTGGAGAGGAACACCGACGACAGCTTGTCGAAGGTCAGCTTGCCGTCCGGTTTCGGGTATGGAATCCGCGCATGCGCCTTCGCCGGATCGAGGGTCTTGCGGTCCGGCTTGCCATGCGACTGCGTGCCGAACAGCGAAAAGCCGAACAGCGTGTTGGTCCACATGTCGAGGCCGCCGAGCCCGACGCCGATGATGGTGCCGAACTTCGACCACAACGGCTTGACGTTGCGAACCTTGAACAGATCCTTGCCGACGGCGGAGTCGCGCCAGCCGTTTTCGTATTCGACGAGTTCGTCGTTGGCCCGGCCTGCGCCGATGGCGGCCGCAACATGTTCCGCCGCCAGCATGCCGGTGCCCATGGCGTTGTGGACGCCCTTGATGCGGGGCACGTTGACGAAGCCCGCGGCGCAGCCGATCAGCGCGCCGCCCGGGAACGTCAGACGCGGCACCGACTGATAGCCGCCCTCGGTGATCGCCCGCGCGCCGTAGGCGAGCCGCTTGCCACCCTCGAACACGCCGCGGATGGCGGGATGCGTCTTGAAGCGCTGGAACTCGTCGAACGGCGACAGATACGGATCGTCGTAATTCAGATGCACGACGAAGCCGACCGCGACGCGGTCGTCGTCATAGTGATAAAGAAACGAACCGCCGCCGGTGGAATTGTTGAGCGGCCAGCCGAACGAGTGCTGGATCAGACCTTTCTGATGCCTGGCCGGATCGATCTGCCAGACCTCCTTGAGGCCGATGCCGAATTTCGGCGGCTCGCTTTTCGCGTCGAGCCCGAATTTCGCGATCAACTGCTTCGACAGGCTGCCGCGCGCGCCCTCCGCGAACAGCGTGTACTTGCCGAGCAGTTCCATGCCGCGCGTGTAGGAATCCTTGTGCGAGCCGTCCTTGGCAACACCCATGTCGCCGGTGGCGATGCCGCGCACCGCGCCCTTGTCGTCGTAGAGCACTTCGACGGCGGCGAAGCCGGGATAGATTTCGACGCCCAGCGCCTCGGCCTTCGGCGCGAGCCAGCGGCAGACATTGCCGAGCGAGCCGATGTAGCAGTGATGATTGTTCATCAGCGGCGGCATCAGGAAATTCGGCAACCGGATCGCACCGCCCGCCGTCATCCAGTAGAACCGGTCGTCCTTGACCTGGGTCTTGAGCGGGCAGTCCGGATCGTCGCGCCAGTCCGGCACCAGCTTGTCAAGACCGGCCGGATCGATCACCGCGCCGGACAGAATGTGCGCGCCGACCTCCGAGCCCTTCTCGACCACCACGATGCTGAGATCGGGATTGAGCTGCTTGAGCCGGATCGCCGCCGACAGGCCGGACGGTCCGGCGCCGACGATCACGACATCGAACTCCATGGACTCGCGGGGCGGCAATTCTTCGGTGCTCATGATCTGGTCCCGGCAACAGGTGATTTGTAATGCTTCTAAGGGTTGTTGTTTCCGATTTTTTGCCGGAGAACAACCACGGAATGCTCGTTCAGGCGTTTCCCCAGAGCCCGATCCGATTAAACTTCGGCAAAACCCTTGTATGCCAGCATGATTCCAGACCGCGCACCGACGATCCGCGAACTGCTCGATTTCTATCGGGAAGCCGGAGTGGATTGCGCGCTCGCGGAAACGCCGGTCGACCGGCTGGCCGCCGAGGAACAGCCTGCGGCGCCGGTCACGCCGATCCCCGCTCCGCCACCCGTGACAAAGCCGGTCGCAGCCGCCACGCCGCGCGGCGATCCGGCGCCGCCGCCCGATGTCGCGATTTCATCGGCACGCGACGCCGCCCGGACCGCGCCCACGCTCGAAGCCCTGCGCGCGATGCTCAATGCCTTCGACGGCTGCGCGCTGAAGTTCACCGCGACCCAGCTCGTCTTTGCCGACGGCAATCCGGCCGCGCGGCTGATGTTTGTCGGCGAGGCCCCCGGCCGCGACGAAGACCTCGAGGGTCTGCCGTTCGTCGGCCGCTCGGGACAACTGCTCAACCGCATGATCGCGGCGATCGGTCTCAAGCGCAGCGACGTCTATATCGCCAACGTGATTCCATGGCGGCCGCCGGGCAACCGCACCCCGACGCCGCAGGAGACGCAGATCTGCTTGCCTTTCATCCAGCGCCAGATCGAACTGGTGAATCCGGACGTGCTGGTGACGCTCGGCAATCCCTCGACCCAGACCCTGCTCGGAACGCGCGAGGGCATCATGAAAACCCGCGGCCGCTGGATCGACTACAATACCGGGACCCGGACCATCCGCGCCATGGCGACCTTCCATCCGGCCTACCTGCTCCGCTCGCCGGCCTCCAAGCGCCTGTCATGGATCGACCTGCGCGCCATCGCCACGGCGCTGGCGCAGCCGTCAAGTCGCTGAGCTGATCGTATCAGGGTGTCCGAGGCCGCACGATCGCCCAGCCGATCCGCAGGGTCGGCTGCCGGCCGTTGACCAGACGATCGAACGCGCGCGGGATTTCCGGCACGAGACCGGGAAACCGTTTCGCGATATCGTCCGGAGGCTTCCCGGCCGTATCGGCGGCGCGCCAGACCACGATGCCGCCTTGCGCGTTAAAGGCCGCGATCGGCAGCCACGGCGTTCGCTGCGGCGTCGCATCCAGCAGCAAACGCGGACGGGTGGCGCCGAGCCCGACCAGCGCCGCGATTTGCGGATCGCCGGCGACCGCCTGAAGAGGCCGATTGGTGCGCCGCTCGAAACTCTCGCCGAAAAACCGGCCGATGTCCGACGCCGGCGCCGACGTCGCAACCTCGCGGTCCGTGAACCATGGCTGCAACACGATCAGACCGACGAGCCCGATCGCAGGCGCCACCACGGCCACCAGCCAGACGACGCGCAGGATGCGCTGACGACGCAGCGCGATGAGATCGCCCGATACAACGATGACAGCCAGGCCGGACAGCAGCAGCGCGATCGCCGGTCCGCCGGCGCCATCATCGAAACCCAACAAGGTGGAAACCAGACTCGCAAGCAGCGCAGGCGCCAGCGCGAAGAAATAGACGAACCGTTTGGCCAACGGACCGACGGGCGGGCGAAAGATCACCGGCGCGTCGTCCGAGTTGCGGGCGACCAGGCGCGAATCGAGAACCACCAGCACGCCGATGCCGACCATCGCCAGCACCAGACCGCCGAGCGCATCGCCCCAGTGCAGCAGGCGCGCGCTGAGTTGATCGACAGCAGGCCAGTGCGGCAGGACCAGCGCATGAGCGCGCACCAGCCAGATCACGTAGGGCAGCACCAGCGCGGCAACCACGGACAGGGCGAACAGCGGATCGAGCGACAGCAGGGTGTCGCGGCCGCGGCGGGTCGCCACTGCGAAAATCAGCAGCAGGAGCAAGAGCCCGGTCGCCGCCGGGGTCGTCAGCAACAGCAGTCCCGCCTCCATCGACAGCGCGAACCAGGCGTTGCGCCGGCCCTGCCCAATGATCTGCCAGAAATGCAACAACGCCAGCGACCACAGCGGCAGCGCCAGCACCTTGGGCCCGAAGGCGAGACCGGGGACGCCGAAGGCAGTCACCGTCATCGTCAGGAGAACGGCGAGCACCGCGTGCTGTGGACCGGCGATCCGGCTCCCGAGGCCGTAAAGCGCGCGAAAGGCCAGAACGAAACAAAGCTGGGACAGCACGTAAACGCCGAAGACGTGGTTGCCGGCCAGCCGGAAGGCGATGTCAGCCAGCCAGAACGCCAGCGGCGGCCCAAGATCGGTCCCGACCTGATATTCGCGTCCAAAGGCCAGCACGGTGGCCAGATCGCCGGGCGGGCTGCGGAAGAACAGCAGCGGCACGATCAGCCACAGCGCCGCCTGACACAGCACCACGGTCCAGAACACCAATCGCGGCCTGGCGCGTATCAGTTCAACAACCAGCGACGTGAAACGCATGAAGAGCCCGGCAGGACGCGATATCGCGGCAGAATGACCGAGAGTGATAAGCGGCGCGCCCCGCCGAAGCAACCTTGCGGTCAGGCGGTCGCTTCGAGCGTGATGGTCGTTTCCGCCAGAACGACGCCGTCAGCGCTCAAAGCCAGTTGCCGTTCCCGCGCCGCAACCACCGGGGCGAAGAAGCTGCGGTGATGCGAACTTGGTCCAAGCCGCTGGAGCGCGCTGAGATGTTCGGGGACCGCATAGCCCATGTGGTTCTCGAACCCGTAGCCGGGGCACTCCTGCGCCAGCTTGCACATCAGCCGGTCGCGCGTGACCTTGGCGACGATCGAGGCTGCCGCGATCGACAGCACGAGACCGTCGCCGCCGATCACCGCTTCGCAATCGCACGCCGTCTCGATCCGGTCGCGGCCATCGACAAACACATGCTTCGGCATCTCCGGCAGCGCATGCACCGCCCGCGCCAAAGCCCATAGCGACGCGCGCAGGATATTGTCGCGGTCGATCCGCGCCGGCGACGCGAACGCCACCGCGAACGAACTCGTCGCCGTGATCTCCTCGAACAGTTCCTCGCGGCGCGCCGCCGTGAGGCGCTTGGAATCGTCGATCCCTCTTGGAATCCGCTTCGGATCGAGCACTACCGCCGCCGCGACCACCGGCCCTGCCAGCGGGCCCCGCCCGACCTCGTCGCAACCGGCGACCGGCCAGACGCCCTGCTTCATCAGCGCGCGCTCGCGTTTGAAGCTTGGCGGCGCGGCGGCGACGACAGCCTTTTGCGATTTCGCCGGACCCTTGTCTGACCTTCCACGAATCATGGGGCTGATGCTGGGCATCATCCCGCGCCGGCGCAACCGAAAACGGATCGATTTTCCCGCTATTCAGATTCGCATTCGGATTTGCGCGGTTCCGGCGCCCCGTTGCGGCGGCGGCTCGGCGCATGAGGCGTCCGCCGGCTTACGGACCATCCGCCGCTGTTCCTGGAGTCCGCAGCGCGGCGCAGACCAGGAGGTCGTGAACCAGAATGCGGGCAAGCCTGATCGGCTCCATCCTATCGAGGTCGGCCACCGCCCGGTAGCCGCCCGTCGCCACGGCAAGCCGCGTCCCGATCACGCGGTAGACGCAGCGGTGCGTGCGGCCTTCAAGGCAATCGTCGAACGCGACCGTGCCGCCGTTGCGTTGGGACATCATGCAACCACGAACTCTGTTGGCCTGCGCAAATCGGAGGGCTTGCGAGCGAGGCCGTCTCGAAAATCCTGCGGCCGATGTTTACCGGGCTCGCGTATATTATACGTTAAAGCGTGTAGCCCGATTTGAGCATGGATGCATCATCCTGACGGATGAAGCGACGAAATCCCGCTCACACAAAACAAATGCTTGCCCGCAATCTCCGCCGGCTGCGACGGGAACGGGCATGGTCGCAGCACGATCTGGCCGCCGAGGCCAATGTCCGCCAGGCCCTCATCAGCGCACTGGAGGTCGGCAACGCCAATCCGACGCTGGACTCGCTCGACAGGATCGCCGCCGCGCTGAAGGTCCAGGTGACGGACCTTCTGGCGGCGTCACATCCGCCGGATACCCGCTAGTGTCCGAAAATCCGAAGCTCGCCTTGTTCGGCGGCGTTCTCCGGAGCGAACGTCGGGTTCGAAAGGACACCCGCAGGTCTGGAGCAAATTTCATTCAAGTTAAATCACCCCAGCGTCATGACCGGGCTTGTCCCGGCCATCCACGTCTTTGAACCTGCGATGCTTTTAAGACGTGGATACCCGGCATAAAGCCGGGCATGACGGATCATGCCCTGAGATTCCAGCGTGGTTTGGATTCAGAAGTTCGCTTGTCGGACTCGCTGAGATCATGCAGCGAACTTCTGAACCACCACACTAGAACAGGTTCAATTGCTGCCCGGCACCGGCCGGCTTCGTGAAATGATCGACCGTCAATCGCGAGCGCCGCTTGTTGAGGCCAAGCCTCTCGCAGGCGATCTCGAACCGGCGCCCGATCATCCAGGCCATCGGTCCCGTGCCTTTCATGCGCGTGCCCCATTGGGAATCGTAGTCGCGACCGTTCCGCATGTCGCGGATCAGGGTGAAGACGTGGCGATAGCGATCCGGATAATTGGCGATCAGCCAATCGCGGAACAGGTCGCGCACCTCGAGCGGCAGGCGCAGCAACACGTAGCTCGCCTCCTTCACCCCTGCATGGGCGGCGGCATCGAGAATGCGCTCGATCTCCATGTCGTTCAGCGCGGGAATGACCGGCGCGACCATCACTGTGGTCGGGATACCCGCCTCCGCCAACTGCCGCAGCGCCTCAAGCCGCTTCGGCGGCGTCGAGGCGCGCGGCTCCATGGTCCGCGCCAGCTTCGGATCGAGCGACGTGACCGAGAGCGCCACCTTGGCGAGGTTGCGTTTCGCCATGCGCGAGAGGATGTCGATGTCGCGCACGACCAACGCCGATTTGGTAACGATACCGACCGGGTGCGACGCGCGCTCCAGCACTTCGAGAATGCCGCGCATGATCCGGCTGTCGCGCTCGATCGGCTGGTAGGGATCGGTATTGGTTCCGATCGCGATCATCTTCGGCTCGTAATCCGGCGCCGCCAATTCCTTCTCGAGCAGAGCCGGTGCATCGGGTTTTGCGAACAGTTTTGACTCGAAGTCCAGTCCCGGCGAGAGGCCGAGATAGGCATGGGTCGGCCGGGCAAAACAGTAGACGCAGCCATGCTCACAGCCGCGGTACGGATTGATCGAGCGATCGAAACCGATGTCGGGCGAATCGTTCCGGGTGATGACTTTTCGCGCGGTGTCGACCGCCACGGTGGTCTTGAACGGCGGCAGATCGTCGAGACTCCGCCATCCGTCGTCGAACGCGACCCTGGCCTCGGCTTCGTAGCGGCCGCTTGAATTGGTTTGCGCACCCCGCCCTCGCCGCCGGTCTCGGTCGATCGCGACGTCGATCTCGGCAAAAGGCGCAACCGCCGGCGCCGGAGGCGTGGCGGCCGGCGGTTGCTTCAGGGCTTGAGAGGAGGCTCGGCTCATGATCTAAAATATAGCACGCCATAAGAACAAATCAAGAACATGAACGCACCGGCCGCGATTTCCCGCATCCGGCCGGCGCGCCTGCCGTGAAATGCAGCACCCGGCCGGCTGCGCTGCCCCCGCCGGAATGATAACGATGCCGGACTTTTCGCTATCCTGCGGGCGACCCATGCTGAGCGTGATCATTCCGACCGACGGGGTCGAACAGACGACTGTCGCGACGCTTGCCGCCCTGGTGCCTGGTGCGGCGGCCGGCGTGATCCGCGAGGTCCTGCTGGTCGATCGGGCGGGAACCGATGTCATCCCCCGCGTCGCCGACGTGGCCGGGTGCCGGTATCTTCTTCTCGGGGGATCGCGCGCGGCGGCGATGGCGGAAGGCGCGCGTCAGGCGCGTTCGCCCTGGCTGATGTTCCTGCACGCCGGCGCGGTGCTCGACGCCGGCTGGATCGAGGAAACGTCGCAGTTCATGCAGGCGATGGCGGCCTCCGACACGCCGCGCGCGGGCATTTTCAGCTATGCGCGCTCGCCTTACGCACCGTGGGGATGGCGTGACGGCTTGAGCGCGCTGGCGCGTGCCGTCTCGGGACCCTCGCCCGATCAGGGGCTGCTGATCGCCAAACATCATTATGAGCGGCTCGGCGGCTACGCGCCGGACAAGCCGCATCCGGAAGCCCGACTGCTCCGGCAACTCGGGCGCTCGTCCCGGACCCTGCTGCGAAGCCGCATCGTGGTGGCCTGACATTCGGCAGCGTCGGCCGCAAAATTCATGCACGCTCGAAAATCAGGCAGGTCGTTGTGCCGTGGGCCAGCAGTTTGCCGTTGCTGTCGATCAATCTTCCTTCGGAAACGCCCACACGACGGCCGCAGGACAGAACGGTCCCCTCGGCCTTGACGACACCCGTGTCCACCGTGATCGGCCGAAGCATGGAAATCTTCAATTCCAGAGTGGTCGACCCGCTGCCCTTGCCGACCATGGACCGAATTGACAGCCCCATGCACGTGTCGAGCAAGGTCGCGGCGAAACCACCGTGAACGGTTCCTTCGGGGTTCAGGAACGTGTCCCTGGGCGTGGCGGCCACGACGACCTTTCCGGCGGCGACTTCGACGATGTCATAGTTGAGCGTTGCCGCCATCGTATTCAAAGGCAGCGTGCCATCGACAAAGCCTTGCACGAATTCCCTACCGCTCAGCGCGTTTCGGTCCTCGACGCTCACAATCCCGAATCGCTTGCCCGTCATGTTCGCCTCCCTTTCGTTCACCGGGACGGCATACCCTTCTCACCTGACGCGGTGCTTCGGCCCCGAGCGAAGAATGGGTGGAAAAATGCAGCGCCCTCATCGCGACCGGTGGATGCCTCCTTCGAGAATCGGGGAACGCGGCCGGAAGGCCTCCTTGCCTATTATTTGATTTCGTCAAATAATTACTTGATAGAATCAAGTAACTGGAAGCGCCCCCATGCCGAACGGCCTCGAGAGTCAGATCGCCGCCATTCGCGGCTTCAATCGCTTCTACACGCGCCGGATCGGCGTCATCGAGCCGCGCCTGCTCGACAGCCCCTGGTCGCTCCAGGAAGCACGGATCATCTATGAGATTGCACAGCGGGGAACCTGCACCGCCACCGACCTCGTGCGCGAGCTCGGTCTCGACGCCGGATATGTCAGCCGCACCCTGCGGGGATTGCAGCGGCGCCAGATCGTCAGCCGCAGGCCGTCGAAGGAAGATGGCCGCGTCAGCGAGATCGCGCTGACCGCCAGGGGCAGGACAGCCTTCGCCGAACTGGACCGGCGCTCCCGCGACGACATCGGATCGTTGCTCCGCCAACTCGGCGACGGCGAACGCGCCGCCTTGGTCAATGCGATGGCCACCATCGAGCGGACGCTGGAGCCGCCGGCGGAGAAACCACCGGCCGCCTATCGCCTGCGATCCCATCGGCCCGGCGATATCGGCTGGGTGATTTCGCGACACGGCGCGATCTATGCGCGGGAGTTCGGATGGGACATCGGTTTCGAAGCGCTGGTCGCGGAGATTGCCGCGCAGTTCATCCGAAATTACGACCCCGCGCGCGAGCGCTGCTGGATCGCTGAGGTCGGCGGCCAACCGGTCGGCAGCATATTTCTCGTCAAAGCGTCCAACGAGGCCGCAAAGCTCCGATTGCTGCTGGTGGAGGAGACGGCGCGCGGTCTCGGCATCGGGCGTGCGCTGGTCGACGAATGCATCCGTTTTGCGAAAGAGGCCGGCTATTCGTCGATCACGCTATGGACGCAGAGCATCCTGCTCGCCGCGCGCGGCATCTATCAGAACGCGGGCTTCCGCTTGGTCAAGGAGGAGGCGCACCACAGCTTCGGCGTGGATCTCATCGGCGAAACCTGGGAGATGAAGCTGTAGATATCAGGCCGACGCACCCTTGGCTTTCGGCCGACGCAAATGCTCGTCCAGCCGCGGCATGATCTCGACGAAGTTGCAGGGCCGCGTGCGGTAATCGAGCTGGTGCGCGAGGATGCCGTCCCAGCCGTCGCGGCAGGCGCCGGGCGATCCCGGCAGACAGAAGATGAAGGTCGATCCCGCGGTGCCCGCAGTGGCGCGGCTCTGGATCGTCGAGGCGCCGATCTTGGCGTGGCTCAGCATGTGGAAGGCGATCGAGAAGCCGTCCATCCGCTTCTCGAACAGCGGCTCGACCGCTTCCGGCGTGACATCGCGGCCGGTGAAGCCGGTGCCCCCGGTGGTGATGATGGCGTCGACCCCCGGGTCGGCAATCCATTTGCGGATCACGGCGCGAATCGACTCGACGTCGTCAGCGACGATCTCGCGCGCCGCGAGACGATGACCCGCGCCGGTCAACCGCTCCACCAGCGTCGCGCCGGACTTGTCGTCGTCGGGCGAACGGGTGTCGGAGATCGTCAGCACCGCGATATTGAGCGGGATGAAGGATTTGGTTTCATCGGTGGAGGACATGGCGTGACCTTTCGCCTTTCGCGAAGTCGTCATCATCCCGAGTCCGCGCACCCTTTATGCGCGCCTCGAAGGATGGACCAAAAGCACGAGCGCCCGTCATCGCATCACAGATTGTTCGCGCCGAACGTGTTGCAGGCCTGCACCGTGCCTTGCTGATAGCCGGTCATGAACCAGCGCTTGCGTTGCGCCGCCGAGCCATGGGTGAACGAGTCCGGCACCACGCGCCCGGTGGCCTGCCGTTGCAGCGTATCGTCGCCGATGGCCGACGCCGTGGTCAGCGCGGCGTCGATGTCGCCGTCCTCGAGGAAGCCGGGACGCTTCTTCTCCTCGCGGTTGACCCAGACGCCGGAGAGGCAGTCCGCCTGCAACTCGACCTTGACCTGCAAGGCATTCGCTTCGGCCTTGCTTCCCGCCTGCTGCTGCAGCCGTGTCACGCGCGGCAGGATACCGAGCAGATTCTGAACGTGGTGCCCGGCCTCGTGCGCGATGATGTAAGCGGCGGTGAATTTGCAGGCGTTGCCCGAACAGCCGTGGAACCGGGTCTCGACCTGATGGAAGAACGAGGTATCGAGGAAAATCTGCTGGTCCGGCGGGCAATAGAACGGGCCCATGGCCGCCTGCGCCATGCCGCAACGCCCTCCGTTGGTGGCGTTTCGGAACAACACGATACGCGGACCGTGGTACTGCTGGCCACTGGCCTGGAAGATTTCCGTCCAGCGATCGTCGATCTCGCCAAGGATACCCGCGATCATGTTGCCCATCTCGTCGGTGGGCGCGCCCCGCTTGCCGGACGAGGAGCGGTTGCCGGTCTGATAGGTCGGAGCCTGACCGCCGCCGGTGAGAATCTCGGCGCCGCCGATCAGGATGCGCGGATCGATGCCGAAGGCGTAGCCGAGCAGGCCGAGCACGATGACGGTCCCGATGCCGAGCCCGCCACCGCCCATCGGAAGGCCGAAACCACCGCCACCCCCGCCGAACCCGCCGCCATCCTGGTCGCGGCGATCGTCGATGTCGTCGCTGCGGCGGAAATCGTCATAACGCATGGCGCTCGTCCTTCATTCCCGTTCGACCATTATCGCGCTGCCCTTGGCGACGCCATGACAAGGTAAAATTTCCTGTCTGTTAATCAATAACCCGCCCGGCAAAAATTGCCTAGTGGAGCGCATCCGACATTCATGCCGCTTGGCCGCGCGTTCTGGATGCAACCGTTCGAATCGGACCGCTCGCCCGTTTTCAGGGTGACGGCGCGGCGAACCGGGATGCGCCCTCCGTGCGTCTTTCATTCCGCGATCGACATCGTCCTTGCAACGCGGGTGGCATCGCCCGCACAGGCGTCGCGCCATTTCATGGCTCGCGTCACGTTACGAAACGTGTCTACAGTTAAGTCGATTTTTACTTTGCGCATTCACTGTAGCGCCAGTCGGATGTTGGTCCCGCGTCGCCGACAGCGTCGCCTGAGTCAGAGTAATTGAGTCATGGTTGTGTCGCGTCGCGGGGCGTCTGCAAGGGCGCCCCGCACAAAATTTGAGTCCCCGAGTACCCGCATCATCGTCGGCGACTGTGTCGCTGAAATGTCGAAGCTCCCGGCCGGATCGGTCGATCTGGTGTTTGCGGATCCTCCCTATAACCTGCAGCTCAAGGGCGACCTGAAACGCCCCGACGAATCGCATGTCGATGCCGTCAACAACGACTGGGACAAGTTCTCGTCGTTCGCAGCCTATGATGACTTCACGCGCGCCTGGCTGCTCGCCTGCCGCCGCGTCATGAAGCCTCAAGCGACGATATGGGTCATCGGCTCCTACCACAACATCTTCCGCGTCGGCGCCATCATGCAGGACCTCGGCTTCTGGGTCCTCAACGATATCGTCTGGCGCAAGACCAATCCGATGCCGAATTTCCGCGGCCGCCGCTTCACCAACGCGCACGAAACCATGATCTGGGCGGCGCGCGACGAGAACGCCAAGGGCTACACCTTCAACTACGAAGCTCTGAAGGCCGCCAACGAAGACGTGCAGGCGCGCTCGGACTGGCTGATTCCGCTGTGCACCGGCGAGGAACGCCTCAAGGGCGCCGACGGCAAGAAGGTGCACCCGACGCAAAAGCCGGAGGGGCTGCTCGCGCGCGTTCTGCTCTCGTCGTCGAGACCGGGCGACCTCGTGATCGACCCATTCAACGGCACCGGCACCACAGGCGCGGTCGCCAAGCGGCTGGGCCGCAACTACATCGGCTTCGAGCGCGACCGGACCTACGCCGCGGCCGCCGAGCAACGCATCGCCGCGATCGAGCCGCTGCCCGAGGCGACGCTGGCGCCGTTCATGACGGCGCGCGAGGCGCCCCGCGTGGCGTTCTCCGAACTGATCGAGCGCGGCATGATCTCGCCGGGCGCGAAGCTCGTCGATTCGAAGAAGCGCCATGGCGCGCTGGTGCGCGCCGACGGCGCCATCATGCTCGGCGACAAGGTCGGCTCGATCCACCGCATCGGCGCGGTGGCGCAGGGCTCCGGAGCCTGCAACGGCTGGACGTTCTGGCATGTCGAGACCAAGCAGGGCCTCAAGCTGATCGACGAATTGCGCGCCGAGATCCGCAGCACGATGGCCGCGGGCTGACGCCGCGTCCTCCCGTCTTCATGCGATCGTGGGGCTGCACATGCATCGGGGCAGCTCTCACGAACTCGTCGGTTGCATGGCGTCGCAAATCCGCGCATGAGATCGCGGCCTACCCACGCGAATCCCGCTCAGTTCGCTTCAATCCAAGATAAAGGGAGATTTTCGGTGCTGAAATTCTATTTCAACGGCTCGCCCAATCCCACCAAAGTCGCCCTGTTTCTCGAGGAAGCCGGCCTTCCGTACGAGCCGATTGCGGTCGATACCCGCGTGGGCGACCAGTTCAAGGCCGACTATCTCTCCGTCAACCCCAACGGCAAGGTCCCGGCAATCGACGATAGCGGCGTGAAGGTTTTCGACAGCAATGCGATCCTGCTCTATCTCGCCGAGAAGACCGGAAAATTCCTGCCCGCAAACACACCCGCCAACCGCGGCGAACTGCTGTCATGGCTGATGTTCGTCGCGACCGGCGTCGGGCCGTTCTTCGGTCAGGCGGTGCACTTCAAGCACTTCGCGCCCGAGAAGGTCGACTACGCCAACACCCGCTATCAATACGAGGCGCAGCGTCACCTCGGCGTGCTCAACCAGCGTCTCGAAGGGCGCAAGTACATGGTGGGCGACACCTACACCATCGTCGACATGGACGTGTGGGGCTGGGCGCGGATGGCCGGCTTCATCCTTGGCGAGGAAGGCGCCGCCAGATTCCCCAACGTCAAGCGACTGGTCGAAGAGATCGGCGCACGGCCCGCCGCGGCGAAGGCCATCGCGCTGAAGGACAAGTTCAAGTGGAAGGCGGAGATGGACGCGGAAGCGCGAAGCGTCATGTTCAAGCACCTCCCAACCAAAGCCGCCTGACCATCCGCCGGCCGTCGCGCCGGGCCGTCTGCCGGACGCGCCCGGCGTTTTCTGTCGACGCAATCCCTGCTCCCGGCGAACGATCGGCCATCCGATCTTGCCCCTACCATCTTCCTCGTGTCATGACGCTTCGTGGCTTCAAGGGGCTTGTCATGACAGTTCTCATCGCGGGCGGCGGCATCGGCGGATTGACGCTGGCGCTCAGCCTGCACCAGATCGGCGTTCCCTGCCGCGTGTTCGAGAGCGTGCCGGCCCTGAGGCCGCTCGGCGTCGGCATCAACGTGCTGCCGCATGCGGTGCGCGAGCTGATCGAGCTCGGCCTTCTGGACCGGCTCGACGCGGCGGGCGTTCGCACCAGGGAGTTGGCGTTCTTCTCAAAACACGGCAAACCGATCTGGAGCGAGCCGCGCGGCCTCGAGGCCGGCTACAAATGGCCGCAGTTCTCGATTCATCGCGGCACGCTGCAGCAGATCTTGCTCGATGCCGCGACGGAGCGGTTGGGCGCCGACAACATCCTGACCAGCCACCATCTCGCAGGCTGGACCGAAGCAGCGGACGGCATCCGCGCCGACTTCATCGACAAGGCGACCGGACAATCCGCAGGCAGCCACGACGGAAACCTGTTGATCGCCGCTGATGGCATCCATTCCGCGATCCGCGAAAAGCTTTATCCGCAGGAGGGTCCACCGATCTGGAACGGCCGCATCCTGTGGCGCGGCATCACCACCGCGAACGCGTTCCTCACCGGCCGCACCATGATCATGGCCGGCCACGAGATCCTGAAATTCGTCTGCTATCCGATTTCGAGGGAACCCGACGCCGACGGAAAATTCCAGATCAACTGGGTGGCCGAGCGTCACATGCCGCCGACCTATCAGTGGCGTCGCGAGGACTACAACCGCACCGCGCGGCTCGAGGAATTCCTGCCATGGTTCGAAAGCTGGGCGTTCGACTGGCTCGACGTGCCCGGCCTGATCCGCAACTGCCCGCACGCCTACGAATATCCGCTGGTCGACCGCGATCCGCTCGACCGCTGGACCTTCGGCCGCGTCACGCTGATGGGCGACGCGGCGCATCCGATGTATCCGATCGGCTCCAACGGCGCGTCGCAGGCGATCCTCGACGCCCGCGTGCTCACCCGCGAGATTCTGGCGCGCGGCGAAACAACCGCCGCGCTCGACGCCTACGAGGCCGAGCGTCGTCCGGCCACCACCGAACTGGTCAAGCTCAACCGCCGCAACGGGCCCGAACAGGTGATGCAACTGGTCGAGGAACGCGCGCCGGACGGCTTCAACGTCGTCACCGACGTGCTGTCGCGGCAGGAGCTGGAGGACATCGCCGCCAACTACAAACGCGTCGCCGGCTTCCAGGTCGAGGGCCTCAACGCCAAGCCGCCGATCGTGCCGGTGCGGGCCTAGGCCGAGCGCACCGCCCGCGCTGTTTCGACTAGTCGCGCACTGGCGGTCGCGGTTGCCAGAATGGTGTCGTGGGTGTCGAAGAGCTTGCCTTCGACAAAGGCAATCGTCTTGCCGATCTGCACGACACGCGCCTCGCCGATGACCGGCCCGACCTTCGCGGGCGACAGGAAATTGACGCTCATGCCGATGGTTGCCGTGTAAAGCCGTCCCTGCGTCTTGATGAAGACTGCAGGCCCCATGGTGTCGTCGAGCATGGCGGTGAGAATGCCGCCCTGAATGAAGCCCGCCGGATTGCAAAACGCGGCCTTGCCGTCGAAGCCGATGCGGATCCAGCCGGCATCGGGATCAGCATCGAGAATGTGCCAGCCGAGCAGCCGCGAACAGGGCGGCGCGTCGAGTTGGTCAAGGGCGGTTGCGATCATGAGCGGTTCCTTTCGCCCCGTTCTAGGGCACGCCTCCTGCCAGCATGATGTCAGCATGCGCGATCACCTTGCGCATCAGATTGGGCAGGGCTTCGTCGTGCAGCGTGGCGATAGGCACCCAGCGCATGCCCTGCGGCGCGCGCGTCCCTGCCGGGACCGTTGCGACGTACACCGTGAGCTCCAGCGGGAAATGCGTGAAGACGTGCATGACCGCGCCGGCCTTGCGCCGCCAGCGCGACAGACCTTTGAGCAGCGGCGCCTGCGCGCGCGCCGTCGCATCGTCCTGACCGGCCGTCCATTCCGATGTCGGCACTTCCGTCATGCCGCCGAGCAATCCCTTTTCAGGCCGCGTGCGGACCAGCAACTCGTCATCGCGCGTCACCACGAAGGCCGCGCCGCTGCGTAATACACCGGCTTTCTTCGGCGCCTTGCGCGGAAACGTCTCCTGATCGCCGCGCAAGCGCGCCGCGCAATCCTCATCGAGCGGACACAGCGCGCAGGCCGGCCTCTTCGGCGTGCAGATGGTGGCGCCGAGGTCCATCAGTGCCTGCGCGCTATCGCCGGCGCGATCTTCACCGAGCAAGGTCGCCGCGAGGCCCTGAATCCGCAGCTTCGCTTTCGGCAGCGGCTCCTCCACCGCGAACAGGCGCGACACCACGCGCTCGATATTACCGTCCACCGGCATGGTGCGGCGGTCGAAGGCGATGGCCGCGATCGCCGCAGCCGTGTACGGCCCGATGCCCGGCAGCGCGCGCAGCCCTTCTTCGGTATCGGGAAACGCGCCGCCATGGTCGCGCAGCACGGCGACCGCGCAGGCGTACAGGTTGCGCGCACGCGAGTAGTAACCGAGTCCGGCCCACATGCGCAGAACATCGTCGAGCGAGGCGCGCGCCATGGCCTCGACATCGGGCCAGCGCGCCAGGAATTTCTCGAAATAGGGCCCGACCGCTTTCACGGTGGTCTGCTGCAGCATGATTTCCGACAGCCATACCCGATAGGGGTCGGCGGCCTCTCCCGGCAGCGCGCGCCATGGCAGGCGGCGGCGGTGGCGGTCGTACCAGGCGAGCAGGCGCGCGGGCCGGTCCACGGTCCCGCCTTGAACCTTCCGCGTGTTCCGCGTCGCTCGTGCCAGCTTTGCCATTTCACCGTCATGCCCGGCCTTGCGCCGGGCATCCACGTCTTTTTTGTGAATTGATCGCAAAGGCGTGTATGGCCGGAATAAACCCGGCCATGACGGCGTCCCTTCCATCCCATCCCAAACGACAGCCGGCGTGTTATAAGCACGAATGTCCAAGCCCCGCCCTCTCCCGGCAAAGCCGCTCTCCACCCTGCTCGGCGACGTCTTCAAGGACGCCTATGCGCGGCAGGGATTTGCCGCGCGCGAACTGGTGACGCGCTGGACCGAGATCGCCGGCGCCGACATCGCCGCCTACGCGGAGCCGCTGAAAATCCAGTGGCCGCGTCCGGTCGAAGGGCAACCGCCGGAACCGGCGACGCTGGTGCTGCGGGTGGACGGTCCCGTCGCGCTCGAGATCCAGCACGCATCCGACGTCATCATCGCGCGGGTCAACCGCTTCTTCGGCTGGAGTGCGGTCGGCCGGCTCGCGATCCGTCAGGCGCCCTTGTCGCGCAAGGCGGCGCGGCCACGACCCGATCCGCCTTCCGCCGCCAGGGTGGCCGACATCGCGAGCACCCTGTCTTCGATCGAGGACGACGGGTTGCGGGCGGCGCTGGCGCGGCTCGGCGCTGCCATCAAGCGAAATTGAGCCTTTCCGACGGAGCCGCTGCCGCGGCCCGCCATTGCCACAATTGTCGTTTCAAGCTAGCGACAGTCACCTTTTCGTTGATAGGCGCGCAGGCGCCGTTTTGGGAGCAGACCTTTGACCATCACGCGCCGCACCTTTAACGCCGCCCTCACCTTGACCGGACTCGCTGCCGCCGCCGGCCTCTCGCCGTGGCGCCTGATCGGCGGTGCCTACGCGCAGAGCACGCAAAGCGCCACCGCCGCCGACGTCGCCAAGCCGGTCTCGCTGCCCGACATGGCGCTCGGCCCCAAGGATGCCAAGGTCACCATTACCGAATATGCCTCGATGACCTGTCCGCACTGCGCGCGGTTCAATCTCGAGGTGTTTCCGAAGATCAAGGCCGCCTATATCGACACCGACAAGATCCGCTACGTGTTCCGCGAATTCCCGCTCGACATCAAGGCGGCCGCGGGCTCGATGCTCGCCCGCTGCATCGCCAAGGATGACGCGGGAAAATACTTCGCCGTGATCGACATGCTGTTCAGGCAGCAGGAAGAATGGGCCGGACCGAAGACCACCGAAACGCTGAAGCTGATCGGCAAGCAGGCCGGGCTGAGCGGGGAGCAGGTCGAAGCCTGTCTCAAGGACCAGAAGCTGCTCGACAAGATCGCCGCCGACCAGAAATACGCCAACGAGATTTTGAAGGTGAACTCGACGCCGACCTTCTTCATCAACGGCGAGAAGATCGCGGGCGAAACCTCGTTCGAGGAATTCCAGAAAAAGATCGATCCGCTGCTGAAGAGCTGATTCGGCGCGGCCCCCGGGTTCCCCCTCAACATCCGGAAAAGCCTCTGGAAAAACCCGGGCGGCGGTTGCCCTCGCGGCCTCGCCTCGCCATTGTCCGCACCATGCGAAGCGCAGCCTGCGAGTCGCTGTCCAACGGGCCACGTGTCCTATGGTATTGTCCGGCCACGGAGATTCGCGGTTTGACCGCCGCAGCCTGATGCCAACAGCCTGGCCGGTCGATCCGGCCAACCGAGCAGAGCGTCCATGAAACTCACGCGTCTTCGTCTTCACGGCTTCAAGTCGTTCGTTGAACCCACCGACTTCATGATCGAGCCCGGTCTGACCGGCGTGGTCGGCCCGAACGGCTGTGGCAAGTCCAATCTGGTGGAAGCGCTGCGCTGGGCCATGGGCGAAACCTCCCACAAGTCGCTGCGCGCGGCCGACATGGACGCGGTGATCTTCGCCGGCTCCGGCAATCGCCCGGCCCGCAACCACGCCGAAGTGGTGATGACGATCGACAATTCCGACCGCTCCGCGCCCGCGGCGTTGAACGACACCGAATGGCTGGAGATTTCGCGCCGCATCGAGCGCGAGGCCGGATCGGTCTATCGCATCAACGGCAAGGACGTGCGCGCGCGCGACGTGCAGATCCTGTTTGCCGACGCCGCCACCGGCGCGCGCTCGCCGGCGCTGGTTCACCAGGGCAAGATCGGCGAGATCATTCAGGCCAAGCCCGAACAGCGCCGCCGCGTGCTGGAAGACGCCGCCGGCGTCGCCGGCCTGCACGCGCGCCGCCACGAAGCCGAGCTCCGCCTCAAGGCCGCCGAGACCAACCTCACCCGCGTCGAGGACGTGATCGGCCAGCTCGCCGGCCAGATGGAAGGCCTGAAGAAGCAGGCGCGGCAGGCCATTCGCTACCGGGAAGTCGCCGCGAAAGTGCGTAAGGCCGAGGCGACGCTGTTTCACCTGCGCTGGCTGCAGGCGCACGAGGATGTCGCCGAGGCAGGCAAAATCCATGACCTCACCGTCCGCGAGCTCGCGGAGCGCACCCGCGAGCAGGCCGAGGCCGCGCGCATCCAGGCCGAGCGCGCCGCCGAACTGCCGGCGCTGCGCGACGCCGAAGCCCGCGCCGCCGCCGGACTGCAGCGGCTCAACAACGCGCGCGAAATGCTCGACCGCGAGGAGGAGCGCGCCAGGGAGCGTGCCGCCGAACTCGATCGCCGGCTGACGCAGTTTACGTCGGATGTGGAGCGCGAGCAGCGGCAGACCGTCGATGCCGACGCGGCGCTGCAGCGGCTCGAGGCCGAAGATGCCGAACTGAAGGAAGAGATCAGGCTGCGCGTCGAGCAGCGCAACGGCGTCGACGAGCGCGTGACGCAGGCGGAAGCCACCCTCGGCGCAGCCGAAGCCACCTTTGCCGAGTTGACCAAGGTGCTGGCCGACCTGACCGCCAAGCGCAATCAGCTCGAGGCCAACGTCCGCACCCATCGCGACCGGCTCGCCCGCATCGATCAGGAGATCGCGGGCGTCCAGCGCGAAACCGATGCGCTGACCCAGCAGACCAGCGGTTTTGGCGATCTCGATGCGCTGACCGCGGCGATCGAAAGCGCGCAGCAGGCGCTGGCGCAATCGGAAGCCACGACTCGCGAGCGCGAGGCGGATCATGCCACCGCCCGCAGTCAGCTCGACACGGCGCGCGCCGCCGTCGATGCGGCGCGCGGCCCGTTGCAGGAAGCCGACAAGCGCGCCCAGCGGCTCGAGACCGAGGCCAAGACCATCGCCAAGATTCTCAACGGCGAAACCAAGAACCTGTGGCCGCCGATCATCGACGGCATCACCGTCACCAAGGGGTATGAAAAGGCCATCGGCGCCGTGCTCGGCGACGACCTCGATGCGCCGGTCGATCCCTCGGCGCCGATGCGCTGGACCGGCGCCGACGTGACCGCCGACGATCCGGCGCTGCCCGAAGGCGTCGAATCCCTCGCCGCGCATGTGCAGGCGCCTGCCGAACTGGCGCGGCGTCTGGCCCAGATCGGCGTCGTCAGCAGGGAGCGCGGCGCGGAACTCGTCGGACAGCTCAGGACCGGCCAGCGGCTGGTGTCGCTCGAAGGCGATGTGTGGCGCTGGGACGGCTTCGTCACCGCGGCCCACGCGCCGACCGGCGCGGCGCGCCGCCTCGCCGAGCGCGCTCGCCTGGCCGACATCGAAAGCGAGCTCGAACGCGCCAAGGCCGAAGTCGTCGAGCGACGGCAGGCGCTGGATGCCGCGCAGCAAACGGTGGCCGCGGCCGATCAGGCGGTGAAGATCGCGGCGTCGGCTGAAAGCGAGGCGCGCAACGCCTGGCGCGCGGCGCAGCGCGAGGTCGACGCCGCGCGCGAGCGCCATGCGAGCGCCGAGCGCGAGATCAACCGCCACGCGGCGCGCCGCTCGGCGCTCGCCGAAGCGCAGAGTCGTCTCGGCAACGACCGGCTTGAGGCCGCCGCCGCGCATGACGCCGCGACCGCGGCGCTCGGCGAATTGCCGCCGAGCCTCGAGACCGAAACCAGGCTTGGCGAGGTACGGACCGAGATTGAGGGACACCGCCGGCTCGCCGCGCAGGTGCGCGCCGAGGCCCAGGCCTTGGCCCGCGAGGCTGAACTCGCCGACCGCCGCGTCCAGGCCATCGTCGCCGAACGCAACGAATGGCAGACCCGCAAGCAGAGCGCGGCGTCGCAGATCGCGACCATCGAAGCGCGCGTGACCGAGGTGAAGGCCGAACGCGCCGAGCTCGAAAACGCGCCGGCGCTGTTTGCCGAAAAGCGCAGCGCCGTCATCAGCGAGATCGAGCACGCCGAGAACGACCGCCGCGAGGCCGCCGACGCGCTGGCCGCCGCTGAAACCGCGATGGCGGAAACCGACCGCCTCGCCAAAGCCTCGCTCGAGGCGCTGTCCAATGCCCGCGAAGCCACCGCCCGCGCCGAGGAGCGCATGGACGGCAGCAAGCGCCGGCTCGAGGACATCGCGCGCGAAATTCATGACATTCTTGAAGTCGAGCCGGATGCCGTCGCCTCATTGGCGGAAATCCAGGAGGGCGTCGAGCTGCCGCCGCTGGCGGAGATCGAGGCCGACCTCGACAAGCTGCGGCGCGACCGCGAGCGGCTCGGCGCCGTCAACCTGCGCGCCGAGGAAGAGCTGCGCGACGTCGAAGGCCAGCACACCTCGCTTGCCACCGAGCGCGACGATCTGGTCGAAGCCATCAAGAAGCTCCGCACCGGCATCCAGAGCCTCAACCGCGAGGCGCGCGAGCGCCTGCTGACCTCGTTCGAGACGGTCAACACCCACTTCAAGCGGCTGTTCACCGAATTGTTCGGCGGCGGCGAAGCGGCGCTGCATCTGATCGAAAGCGACGACCCGCTGGAAGCCGGCCTCGAGATCATCGCCAAGCCGCCGGGCAAGAAGCCACAGTCGCTGTCGCTGCTCTCGGGCGGCGAGCAGGCGCTGACGGCGCTGGCGCTGATCTTCGCGGTGTTCTTGACCAACCCGTCGCCGATCTGCGTGCTGGACGAAGTCGACGCGCCGCTCGACGACCACAACGTCGAACGCTTCTGCAACCTCTTGCACGAGATGACCGGTTCGACCGAGACGCGCTTCATCATCATCACGCACAACCCGATCACCATGGCGCGGATGAACCGGCTGTTCGGCGTCACCATGGCCGAGCGCGGCGTCTCGCAACTGGTCTCGGTCGACCTTGAGAACGCGGTGAAGATCCTCGACCAGAACGTGGCGTGATTGCTTCATTCCACTTTCAAAGAAGATCGTCCCGGGCATTCAATCCAAACAGTTCGTCATGGCCGGGCTTGTCCCGGCCATCCACGTCTTGACTCGTTGCGATCGCCCTTAAAAGGAAGACGTGGATGCCCGGACCAAGTCCGGGCATGACGGTTTTTGTGTTGCAGATTTCATGCTGCAAATGGCATCCATCCCGAGATGATCCCGCCTTCGCTCCCCCCCGCCCTTCGCGCCGCGCTCGACCGAAAGGCGCAAGGCCTTTCCCGCAGCGACGCGGCCGCGCGGGCGACGGCGATCTCGCAGGCCTATCGCGGCGGCGGCAATTCCGGGGCGATCCGGGACGCGAGCGATGCCCTCGCCTATGCGCTGGTGCGGATGCCCGCGACCTATGCCGCCATCATTGCGAGCCTCAATGCGCTTTGTGCCGCGCAGCCCGCCTTCGCGCCGGCCACGCTGCTCGACATCGGCGCCGGGCCGGGAACGGCGACATGGGCCGCGGCCGAGGCATTTCCCTCGCTCGCGCAATTTTCGGCGATCGACGGCAACCCGGCGCTGCGCGCGCTGGCGCGCGACCTCGTGCAGGGCGATGCGCGTCTTTCGGACGTTCGCTACACCCTGAACGATGCGACGGCCGGGCTGCACGACGCCCCGGCGAGCGATCTCGTTGTCGCCAGCTATGTGATCGGCGAACTCGATGCGAACCGGCGGGCCGCGCTGACGGAGCAGATGTGGGCGCAGACCCGCGACACGCTGCTGGTCGTCGAGCCCGGCACCCCCGACGGATCCGCGCGGATCATCGCGCTGCGCAAAAGGCTCATCGCGCGGGGCGCGCATGTCCTCGCGCCCTGCCCGCACGACGGCACGTGCCCGCTCACCTTGCCCGACTGGTGCCATTTCGTACAGCGGCTGCCGCGGCTGCGCGCGCATAAGCGCCTCAAGGGCGCGGAACTCCCTTACGAGGACGAGAAGTTCAGCTATGTCGCGCTCTCGCGTTCGCCGGCGCGGCGGCATCCCGCGCGCGTGCTGGCGCAGCCGCTCATCACCAAGGTCGCGGTGACGGCGAAACTCTGCACGCCGCAAGGCCTCACGCTCGCCACCATTCCGCGCCGCGACAAGACCGCCTTTGTGCGCGCCCGGAAACTCGACTGGGGCGACGCCGTTATCGACTCCCGCGGGCCTCAGGCGGAATAATTCCGCCAGTCCGACGTTTATCGGACAGACGCATCCGCGTCCCATGCAGAACCCGGGAGTTGAGTCATCATGTCCAAAACGTCCAAGACATTCGCCGCCACCGCGGCCCTGATCGCGATTCTCGTTTCATCGGCGGCCTCGGCTGCGATACTGAAGACCGCCGAGACGCCCAAGGGCAAGACCTTCGTCGACGCCAAAGGCATGACGCTCTACACCTTCGACAAGGACTCAGGCGGCAAGTCGGCCTGCAATGGCCCCTGCGCGCAGAACTGGCCGCCGCTGATGGCCGCCGCCGACGCCAAGCCGGCGGACGGCTTCACCATCGTCGCCCGCGACGACGGCAGCAGGATGTGGGCCTACAAGGGCAAGCCACTCTATACGTTCAAGAAAGACACCAAGCCCGGCGACGCCAACGGCGACGGTCTCCTCAACGGCGCATGGCATCTCGCCACGCCGTAACGTCACCTTGCCCGTACTTGCCAGCGGGATCGGATCGCCTCGGCGATGCGAAGCATCGTCCGGTGCGATCCGGGGAGAGCGGCACCATCTCGATCCCGTCATCAAGGCACGCCTTCCGCTCCGGTCCATGGGGAATCCTCCTCAGCGTCGCCGAACTGCCGAATTCGGCCGTCACATCCCCACCGGCGCAACCGCCTCGATGCGTTAACGAATTTTTCCGGATTAACCCTGCCGGCGATGTCAAGAATTGAATTCCCCCTTGTTTCTGCCATGCTCGCGCCCAAAGCAGAGACGGGGAATCCTCGCCGCGCGGGCTCGGCCTCTGCGGTCGCGGGTGTCAGCTTGCTCAAAGGGGTCTCATGGCGAAGCCAGCAGTGATTGTGGTCGGCGCGGACAAGGGCGGCGTCGGCAAGACCACGGTGTCGCGGACCGTGCTCGACTATTTCAGCGCCAACAACGTGCCGACCCGCGCATTCGATACGGAATCGCCGCGCGGCACGCTGAAGCGCTTCCATCCCGACATCACCGAGATCGTCGACATGACGGCGACCGCGGACCAGATGAAGATCTTCGACACGCTGAACACCGCCGAGGCCAGCGTCACCGTCATCGACGTGCGCGCCGGACTGCTATCTCCGGCGCTGGCCTCGCTGCGCGACATCGGCTTTCTCGATGCAGCGAAGGCCGGGCAGATCACCTTCGCCGTATTCCACATCCTCGGCCCCTCGATCGCCTCGCTCGACGAGATCGCCGAGACCGCGAACTTCATGTCCGGCGCCAAATATTTCCTGGTGAAGAACTTCATCAACAACACCAGCTTCTTCGAATGGGACCAGGCGACATACAACTCGTACTTCCACAAGATCAAGGACGCGACCGAGATCACGATTCCGAAGCTCAACGAAATGGCCTACGAGCAGGTGGAAGTGTCGTCGGTGCCGTTCCTGAAATTCGTGGCCAACAAGGGCCCGAAGGACGATCCGGCGAACTACTCGTTCGTGCTGCGCGGTTATGTCCGCCACTGGCTCGCCAACGTGTGGAGCGAGTACGACCGCATCAAGCTCACCGACATCGTCGGCTCCAAGGACAAGGCGTCGCGCACGAGCGGAAGCGAGAAGTAGCTGAAACGCCTTTCGGCCGTCATCACCGGGCTTATCGCGGTGATCCACGTCTTTCTTTCGCATGCCAGTGCGAAGACATGGATGGCCGGAACAAGTCCGGCCATGACGGAGTATGCGCGATTACGCATCGGAGAATGACGGTGGAGAGTTTATCGGCATCCTGCTAGATCGGGATTGATTTTTTCTCGACTGAGCCCGCATGTCCCGCACGCCCGTTTACATCATCTGCTCGCCGCGGCCCCAGGTCGGCAAGACGCTGGTGGCGCGGCTGCTGACGGAGTTCTTGCGGCTGCAGCGCGGCGACGTGATCGCCTTCGACGTCAATCTGAAGGAGCCGTCGCTGCTCGACTTCCTGCCACGGCTGACCGAGACCGCCGAGATCGACGACACCTTCGGCAAGATGGCGCTGATGGACCGGCTGATCGTCAACGACGGCCTCGCCAAGGTCATCGACCTCGGCTACCACGCCTTCGACGAACTGTTCCGGATGATCGACGAGATCGGCTTCTTCAAGGAAGCCGCCCGGCGGGGGGTGCGCCCCATCGTCCTTTTCATCGCCGACATTGATCGCACCTCGGCCCGCGCGTACGCCATGCTGCGCGACCTGGTGCCACCGGACCTGCTCATCACCATCGACAACGAGTTCGTGGTGCGGGGCGAACTGCCGGAAGCCTGCGCCCACGGCCGCGTGCTGCCGATCGCGGCGCTGCCGATATTCCTGAAAACCTATATCGACCGCCTGACATTTTCCTTCACCGGCTATCTGCGCACGGAAAAGGACACCTCCACCGAACTGCACCAGTGGATTCGCAGGAACTATTCCAGCTTCCGTGAACTGGAAATGCAACTCGCGCAGCAGCGGGGGTGAGGCGGCCGCCGCTCGGGTCGTCATGCCGGGCATCCACGCCTTAAATGCATCACGCGTTCAAGGACGTGGGTGGCCGGGACAAGCCCGGCCATGACGGAGAGTTTTTCAGCAGCCTGCTCTAAGGACGTAGATCGCCGGGACCAGGCCCGGCCACGACGTCGTGACGATCGTTGGCTTTCCTGCTCAATGCCCGCCGAAGGCCATCAGCGTCCGCACCGGCACGTCCATGGCGCGCAGCTTGGCGGCGCCGCCGAGGTCCGGGAGATCGATGATGAAGCAGGCGGCGCAGACCTCCGCGCCGATCTGGCGCAACAGCTTGACCGCGCCTTCTGCAGTGCCGCCGGTGGCGATCAGGTCGTCGACCAGAATGACGCGCTCGCCCCTGGCGATGGCGTCGACGTGCATCTCCATTTCATCGGTGCCGTATTCGAGGGCATAGGCCATCCGCACGGTCTGGTGCGGCAGCTTGCCCTTCTTGCGGATCGGCACGAAGCCGGCCGACAACTGATGTGCCACCGCGCCGCCGAGGATGAAGCCGCGCGCCTCGATGCCCGCGACCTTGTCGATCTTCGCGCCGGCCCAGGGATGCACCAGTTGGTCGACCGCGCGACGGAAGGCGCGCGCATCGCCGAGCAGCGTGGTGATGTCGCGGAACATGATCCCCGGCCTGGGATAGTCCGGAATGGTGCGAATGGCGCTCCGCAGATCGTCTTCGAAAGTCATCAAATGTCTCTCCATTTGTTCGTGCCCCGGACGCGGCGCATCACGACGTGGTGCGCCGCAGAGCCGGGCCGTTCCGGATTCGGCATTTGCGACGATCCCGGTTCTGCGAAGCGGCGTTACACGCCGCATCGCGCCCGGGACACCTGGAAGCTGGATTGCTCACGCCTGCCCCAGGCGGAATGCGTTCTCGACGATGCGCAGGCCGACCTCGCCGCCGAGCGACATCAGCGACTCCGGATGAAACTGCACGCCGCCGACCGGCAACGCCTTGTGCTCGATCGCCATCGCCACGCCGTCGTCGGTCGTCGCCGTCACCTCAAGCACATCAGGCAAGCCGTCGCGCTCGACATAGAGCGAGTGATAGCGGCCGATGACGATCTCGTTCGGCAGGTTCTGCATCAGCCGCCCGCCGCGATTCTGCACGCGCGACGGACGTCCGTGGGCGGGCTGCGCGAGTTGCCCAAGCTTGCCGCCAAAATATTCGCCGATCGCCTGCACGCCGAGGCAGACGCCGAACACCGGCAGCTTCTTCGCCAGCGCGGTCTCAATGGTTTTGGCGATGCCAAAATCCTCCGGCCGTCCCGGTCCCGGCGACAGCACCAGCAGGTCGTAGCCCTGCTTGCCGAGCATCTCCTGCGCATGGACGTGGCGCACCACGGTCACGCTCGCGCCGACCTGACGGAAATAGTCCGCCAGCATGTGCACGAAACTGTCGTCGTGATCGATCAAAAGCACGCGCTTGCCCGAGCCGGTGGCGTCCGGCGCCACCGTCGAGAGCGGTTTCGGCGCGTCGCCGCGCAGCGCCTGGAACAGCGCCGCCGCCTTGGTCTGGCACTCGCGGTCCTCAAGCTCGGGCTTGCTGTCGAACAGGCAGGTGGCCCCGACGCGCACTTCAGCCAAACCGTCCTTCATGCGGATGGTGCGGATGGTGAGGCCAGTGTTGATCGAGCCGTCGAAGCCGACGACACCGAATGCGCCGGCATACCAGCGGCGCGACGAGCGTTCGTGATCCTCGACGAACTGCATCGCCCACAATTTCGGCGCACCGGTCACGGTCACGGCCCAGGCGTGGGTCAGGAAGGCGTCGAGCGCGTCGAAACCGGGGCGCAGCACGCCTTCGACGTGATCGACAGTGTGAAACAGCTTCGAGTAGGTCTCGATCTGGCGGCGGGCGAGCACCTTGATGGTGCCGGGCATGCAGATGCGCGCCTTGTCGTTGCGGTCAACGTCGGTGCACATGTTGAGCTCGAACTCGTCTTTCTCCGAGTTGAGCAATTCGCGGATCTGCTCGGCGTCGCCGATGGCGTCGGCGCCGCGCGCGATGGTGCCGGAGATCGGACAGGTCTCGATCCGCCGCCCGTCCGAGCGCACGAACATCTCCGGCGACGCAGACACGAGGAACTCGCCATCGCCGAGATTGACCAGCCCGCCATAGGGCGACGGGTTGATGCGGCACAGCCGCTGAAACACCTCCGCCGGCGACCGCTCGCAGGGCTCGGCGAACAGTTGCCCCGGCACGGCCTCGAACAGATCGCCGCGCGCGAACGCCGCGCGCGCGGTCTCGACCGTCGCCTGATATTCGCCGGGCGCGTGATCGGCAAACCCCTGACGCGGCGTCTTGGCATAGACACTGGCTGCCGTGTCGTGCGGCAGGCCGTTCGTGAACTTGCCGTTCCACGCGAAATCGTAAGCCAGCACCACGCCCCGCCCGGTGGCGCGGTCATAGGCCAGCAGGCGATCGGGCACATAGAGCACGATGTCGCGCTGGTCGGCCTCGCGCGCGCGCTTCTGCACGAGGTCTTCCATCTGGAACACAAGGTCGTAGGCAAATGCGCCATAAAGGCCGAGCAGCGGATCGGCATTGGAAGCGAACGCCGCCACCAGCGCCCGCACCAGCGACATCACGCTGGCGCGGCGGGTGCGCTGATCCTCCTCAACGGGCGCAGCACCGCGCACGATATGGCCGGACAGGCGGCGCGCGGTCTTCTCGGTGATGACAGCGCTGGGTTCGTTGAGGGTCTCGCCGAGGAAGGCGATCAGCACCTCGCCCCGGGCGTTGGTGGCCGCGATGGAAAAATTCAGCCCCGTGGTTTCGATCTTGAGCGGCGGATCGGCAAAGCCGAGATCGAAGCTCTCGTAGCGTCCAGGCACCGTGGTGCCCGATGACAGCACCACGCCGCGGCGGCGGTCGAGCAGGTCGATCAGGTCGTCGAGCCGGCTGCCGCCGGTGAAATGTTCGACCGAACGGGCGATCGCGAGGCCGCTCGCGGCCCGGTAGTCGCTCTGCGCGGGAAGGGAAAACACGGTCCTGTTCATGGGATCCTCTTACGAGACTTGCGGAGGGAGCGCCACACAGGACAAACGAAGAGGGCCGTCGGTCTGCATGACGGCCCTTGACGATCAAAATTCGAGTAAAATCGCACCGGCCACCTTTAGAAGGTGGGCCACCAACGACGGGACGGGCGGGCAACGGTGTTCATGGCGGGAAGACATCACCGCCACGGCGGGATGTCAAGGCCGTTCGCGCCCGGTCCTGAACCGCTTCTGCATCGGGTAGGACGAGGTCGTGCCGAACTTGCCCTTCGGCGGCCCCACCTGCTCATACCCGGCGGCGAGGTAGAAACGCCGCGCGGTCTCCGTGCTGATGAGGCGAACGCTGTCGTGGCCGAAGTCGCGCGCCGTCACCTCGAGTTGCGCCAGCATGGCGCGGCTGACGCCCCGGAACCGGACATCGGGAGAGACGTAGTTCAGGGTGATCTCGCCATCGGTCCGCACCGCGCCGACCGCGAGCACGGTGTTGGCGTCATCGACCGCGACATAGACCCGATTGCCGACGTCGGCGATCCAGGCCGTGACGTTCTCCGGCGTCTTGCTGGCGAGCCACTGGTCCAGGATCACGGGATCGTCATGATGGTCCGCGCCGCAAAGGCCAACGATCGAACGCCGCATGACCTCGCAAGCCCCGGCGGCGTCACTGAAACGGGCACGGCGAATCACGATGCGATCCTCCCGCTCCACCAGGTTTCTCCTCGTCATGGGATGAAGGGCTGGTTCTGCCAGCCATCTTGGCGCAAACTTGAGCAACACAGATAAACATGGAGACGCCCGGTGACATTGCAAGCGTTAGGCTATGTCGGCTTCGGGTCGCGTGCGCTCGACGACTGGCGGCAATTCGGCACGGGCCTCGTCGGCCTGCAGGCCGTCGAACGCGGCAACTCGTTGCTTGCGTTCCGCATGGACGACCGCAAGCAACGTCTCGTGGTGGACCGCGCGTTGCCGGAGGGCGAGCGTTTCTTCGGTTGGGAGATCGCCGACGCGGCGGCGCTGGACGCGCTCGCGGCGAAGCTCGACACAGCCGGCATCGCGGTCACGGCGGGGCCTGCTGCGCTGGCCGATGCGCGCCGCGTCGCTGCCTTGATCTCGTTTCGCGATCCTGCCGGCAACCGGCTGGAAGCGTTCTACGGTGCGGAGATCGATTCCACGCCGTTCAAGCCCGGACGCTCGATCTCCGGCTTTCGCACCGGGCCGCTCGGCCTCGGCCACGCTGTGCTGACGGTTGAGCGGATCGACACGGTGATGTCGTTCTATATGGACCTGCTCGGCTTCGGCCTCAGCGACTACATGGAGAAGCCGTTCCGCGCCTACTTCTTCCACATCAACGCGCGGCATCACAGCCTCGCGCTCATCGAGACCGGCAACAACGGCATGCATCATCTGATGGTGGAGTTGTTCTCGCTCGACGATGTCGGCCAGTGCTACGACGTGGCGCAGGCGGGCGAGAACCGCGTCAACGTCACGCTCGGACGCCATACCAACGACCTCATGACCTCGTTCTATGCCCGAACGCCATCGTCCTTCATGGTCGAATGCGGTTGGGGCGGGCGCGACATCGACCCCGCGACGTGGAAACCGGTCGAACTCACCGACGGTCCGAGCCTGTGGGGCCACGAACGGGTGTGGCTGTCGCCGCAGGATCGCGAACTGGCGCGCGAAATGCGGATGCGCGCGGCCACCGAAGGCCGCCGCGCGCCGGTGCAGGTGATGGACGGCAATTTCACGCGGCTTTCTGGCGCCTGCCCCTGGTGGGATGGCGTCAGGAGCTGACCATGCGATTCATCCTATGCTGGATCGCAGCGGGCGATTCTTGACCCCCCGCAAGAGTGGGCGAGGGAGCGCGTCGTGTTTTCATCACGCGCTTCCATCAAATGAGAACCGCTTCAGCCGCCTGCCTCCGCATCCCGCTTGAAGATCGTGAGCTCGAGGTGGCCGACGCCCTCCTCCACCACGTCCCAGCCAAGACTTTCATACAGCGAGCGCCGCGCCGGACGCGCGGTGAGAAACACGCGCGGCACGCCGAGGCTGAACGCATGATCGGCCGCATGCGCGATCAGCCGGCGGCCGAGGCGCTGCGAGCGGTATTGCGGCTCGATCCAGACCGCCGCAACCCACGGCGTGTATTGCGGCCGCTCGTCGAGGTCGGACGCGATCACCGAGGCCGTTCCGGCGAACACATCGCCGTCATGGGCGACGAACGCCCGCGGCATCCGCGCCGCCGCGACGGTTTCCGCCACCCGCGCCGCGATATAGTCCAGCGGAACGCCGTGCGGCTCCCACCAGGCGCGCCAGATGCGGTCTGCCACGCTCGCCGTGAATTCCGGCCTGTCGCGGAGGTTCGAGATGCTGATGGTCGCGTTCATTGGTTTCCGCATACGCAACCATCAAAACCGCGTCAATCGAGCTCCCACGTTTGCTTCACCGGCGGGACGCGATAGTCTTACCGCATCAGGAAAACCGGGAGAGCAGCGATGGCGTTCAAGGTCGTGAGCGATAGTTTCAAGGACGGCGACTACCTCGGCAGGGATCATATCCTGTCGGCCGATTTCGGTTTCGGATGCGCGGGCGGCAACCAGTCGCCGCATCTGCGCTGGAGCGGCGCGCCCGAGGGCACCAAGAGCTTCGCCATCACCTGCTTCGACCCGGACGCGCCGACCGGCAGCGGCTTCTGGCACTGGGTGGTGGTGAACATCCCCGCCGACGTCACCGAACTCGCGCTCGATGCCGGCAACCCCAAGAGCGGCAAGCTGCCGAAAGGCGCGCTGCAGACCCGCACCGACTTCGGCGCGGCCGGCTATGGCGGTCCCTGCCCGCCCGAGGGCGACCATCCGCACCGCTATTTCTTCACCGTGCATGCGGTGGGCGGCGACATCAACGCCAATGCCGATACCTCGGCGGCGGTGGTCGGCTTCCAGCTCCATTTCAACACGCTGGCCAAGTCGGCGGTGATGGGCCTGTTCAAGCGCTGAGGGCCGTTTTGTCATTGCGAGCTCGCGACAAAATTCGCACTTGCGATTTTTTTGCTGAGCGAAGCAATCCAGTTCCTCTCAGAAAGAACTGGATTGCTTCGGAGCTTATGCTCCTCGCAATGACGAGGACAACGCCCGCACACCGCTGCAACCACTGCCGCAATAAAAAGGCTCCCGCGAGGGAGCCTTTTTATTTTGACGATCCCGCGCGATCTCAGTGCACGTTGGCCCAGACCTTGCGCTTGGTGAAATACAACAGGCCGGTGAAGATCAGCATGAACACCATCACCTGCAGGCCGATCCGCTTGCGCTCCTCGAGCTTCGGCTCGGCCGCCCACATCAGGAACGCGGCAACGTCGGTCGCATACTGATCGACCGTCTGCGGCGAGCCGTCGTCATACGTCACTTGGCCGTCGGACAACGGCTTCGGCATCTTGATGGCGTGGCCCGGGAAATACTTGTTGTAATACGAGCCCTGGGGGATCGTCACGCCGGGCGGGGGCTTGTCCTCGAAGCCGGTCAGGATGGCGTGGATGTAGTTCGGGCCCTTCTCCTGAAACTGGGTGAAGGCGTCGAAGATGAACCAGGGAAAGCCGCGCTCGTAGCCGCGCGCCTTCGCCATCAGCGAGAGATCGGGCGGAGCCGCGCCGCCGTTCGCCGCGCGGGCCGCGTTCTCGTTCGGGAACGGCGCCGGGAACTTGTCGGCCACGCGGCCGGGACGCTCGAACATGTCGCCCGCGTCGTTCGGGCCGTCCTGCACCTTGATCTCCGACGCCAGCGCCGCCGCCTGCGCCTCCGAGAAGCCGGGGCCGCCCGGGTCGGCCAGATTGCGGAAGTGCAGCAGGTTCATCGAATGGCAGGTCGAGCAGACCTCCTTGTAGACCTTGTAGCCGCGCTGAAGCTGCGCCCGGTCGAACTTGCCGAACGGCCCGGCGAACGACCACGACAGCGACGGCGGATTAGGCGTTCCATGCTCCTGGGCCTGCGCCTTGGAGCCGGTGCCGAGCATCAGCAGGCCGGCGAGCGCGAACACGACAGCCACCGAGGCCGCAACCTTACCCTTCGCCAGCACGTCATCGGCGATCGAGTTCGGCACCGGACGCGGACGCTCGATGCGGCTGAGCAGCGGCAGCACGATCAGGAAGTAGGCGAAGTAGCAGACCGTCAGGATGCGGCCGGCGATGACGTAAACGCCCTCCGGCGGCTGCGCGCCGAGATAGCCGAGGCCGAGGCAGACCACGACGAAGATCCAGAAGAACTGCTTCGCCAGCGGGCGGTACCGCGACGAGCGGGTCTTGGCCGAGTCGAGCCAGGGCAGGAACGCCAGCACCAGGATGGCGCTGAACATCGCCACCACGCCCGCGAGTTTGTTCGGGATCGAGCGCAGGATCGCGTAGAACGGCAGATAGTACCATTCCGGCACGATGTGCGCCGGCGTCACGCCGGGATTGGCCTGGATGTAGTTGTCGGGATCGCCGAGATAGTTCGGGATGTAGAACACGAACCAGCAATAGAACAGGATGAAGCACGACAGGCCGAACGCGTCCTTGACGGTCGCATAGGGCGTGAACGGCACGGTGTCCTTCTCGGTCTTCGGCTCGACGCCCGCCGGATTGTTCTGACCGGCGACATGCAGCGCCCAGACGTGCAGCACGACGACGCCCGCGATCACGAACGGCAGCAGGTAGTGCAGCGAGAAGAAGCGGTTCAGCGTCGGGTTGCCGACCGAGTAGCCGCCCCACAGCAGCGTCACGATGCTGTCGCCGACATAGGGAATGGCCGAGAACAGGTTGGTGATGACGGTGGCGCCCCAGAAGCTCATCTGGCCCCATGGCAGCACATAGCCCATGAAGCCCGTGGCCATCATCAAGAGGTAGATGATGACGCCGAGGATCCAGAGCACCTCGCGCGGCTCCTTGTACGAGCCGTAATAGAGGCCACGAAGCATGTGGATGTAGACGGCGATGAAGAACATCGACGCGCCGTTGGAGTGCACGTAGCGCAGCAGCCAGCCGTAGTTGACGTCGCGAACGATGCCTTCCACCGAATTGAAGGCCATGGTCGCTTCCGGCGTGTAGTGCATCGCCAGGATGATGCCGGTCACGATCTGGACCGCGAGCATGAACGACAGGATGCCGCCGAACGTCCACCAGTAGTTCAGGTTGCGCGGCGTCGGATAGGCCACGAACGAGGAATGGACGAGGCCGAAAATCGGCAGACGCCGTTCGATCCACTTGAGAACGGGATTTTGCGGCTGGAAATCGGATGGTCCGCTCATGATGCGATCCTGAGGAATGAAGCGACGCGATCGGTCTCGGCCGTGAAAGGCATCAACCGATCTTGATCTTGCTGTCGGAGATGAAGGCGTAGGGCGGGACGGGAAGATTCAGCGGCGCCGGCCCCTGGCGGATGCGGCCCGAGGAGTCGTACTGCGAACCGTGGCAGGGGCAGAAGAAGCCGTCGTAATTGCCTTCATGGGCGATCGGAATGCAGCCGAGGTGGGTGCAGATGCCGATCACGACGAGCCAGTTGTCGTGACCTGCCTTGACGCGCGCCGAGTCCGGCTGCGGGTCGCGCAGATCGGAGACATTGACCTTCTGGGCCTCCTCGATCTGCTTCTTGGTGCGGTTCATGATGTAGATCGGCTTGCCGCGCCAGAACACCTTGATGTCCTGCCCTTCCGCGATCGGGGACAGATCGACCTCGATGGGCGCGCCCGCGGCGATCGTGGTGGCGTCCGGATTCATCTGGTCCACCAGCGGCCAGACCGTGGCGGCGGCGCCGACGGCGGCTGCGGCGCCCGTTGCTACGAAGAGGAAATCACGGCGGCTGTGTCCCGCCGAAGACGCTGTCGTCACGATTCCAAACCCTTTCTCGTCTGCGACCGGCGGAACCGCCCCGGAGATGCATCTTTCGAGCGACCGGAAGAGGCTGCCGGCGCCCGCGACCCCCGCGGCGGCAGAAGCGACACCCTGCCCCGGCCAAACCGGCGGAACAGGCAGTCCAGAATCGTTCTATTGGCACCCTTGCCGGGAGAGCGCAAGCCCGCTATCGGCTCCGTCGCGTGCAATGCACGAAAACGGCCCCCGGCACGTAATTTTCCAACCGTTTCATGGCATCCGACGAGATCGCTGACCGCATGCGGATTGCGCTTTTTCAGCCCGATATTCCACAGAACACCGGGACGATTCTGCGGCTGTGCGCCTGCCTTGGCGTCGAGGCCCACATTATCGAGCCCGCCGGCTTCCCGGTCTCGGACCGGCATTTCCGCCGTGCGGGCATGGACTATCTCGATCAGGTGACGATCGTCCGCCACGATTCGTGGTCCGAATTCCACCGCTGGCGACAGGCGGACGGCGGACGGCTGGTCTTGTTGACGACCAGGGGGGCCCGCTCCTATCTGGATCATCACTACGAAAACAGCGATATTCTGCTGATGGGACGCGAGAGCGCCGGGGTTCCGGACGAGGTCGCGGCCGCAGCCGATGAGCGACTCGTGATCCCCATCCGCGCCGGCCTGCGTTCGCTGAATGTGGCCATGGCGGCCGCGATGGCGCTCGGCGAGGCGCTGCGCCAGACCCGGCCGCCGACCCCGGAGACGACCTCATGAGCTATGCGGTCAAGGAAATCTTTCTGACCCTGCAGGGGGAAGGCGCCCACGCCGGACGGGCCTCGGTGTTCTGCAGGTTTTCGGGCTGCAACCTCTGGAGCGGCCGCGAGGAGGACCGCGGCGAAGCCGCATGCCGGTTTTGCGACACCGACTTCGTCGGCATGGACGGCACGCTGGGCGGCCGCTACGCGACCGCCGACGCTCTCGCCGACGCCATCGCCGCCCAGTGGACCGGCCCGCACGTCCACCGCTACGTGGTGCTGACCGGCGGCGAGCCGCTGCTGCAGGTGGATGCGCCGTTGATCGACGCCCTGCACGCCCGCGGCTTCGAAATCGGTATCGAGACCAACGGCACGATCGCGCCGCCGGAGGGCCTCGACTGGATCTGCGTCAGCCCGAAGGCGGGCGCCGATTTGCGCCTGATCAAGGGCCATGAACTCAAACTCGTCTATCCGCAGGCCGAGAACCGGCCCGAGGATTTCGCCGGCCTTGCCTTCGAGCGCTTCTCATTGCAACCGATGGACGGGCCGGATATCGCGGAGAACACGAGGCTCGCAATCGACTACTGCCTGCGTCATCCGCAATGGCAGCTGAGCGTGCAGACGCACAAGACACTGGGGATCAGGTAGGGAAATTCACGGTGCTTGCAATGAACAATCCATATGTGCCCCGGACGCGGTGCATCGCGCCGCTGCCGGCGGCGTGGCGCCCCGCTGATCCGGGGCCGTCGCGCAGGCGGTATTCGTAACGGTCCCGGTTCTGCGAAGCAGCATCAAGAGCTGCCGCATCGCGCCCGGGACGAGTTGTCAGGAGTAGGTTTCTCACATGTGGGAGTTGACGAAATCGTTCCGCTTCGAGGCCGCGCATTCGCTGGCCGGAACGACCTTTGGCGAAGCCAGCGAGGAAATCCACGGCCATTCGTTTCGGGCCGAAGTGACGATCCGCGGCATGCCCGACCCCCAAACCGGCATGGTGCTCGACCTCGGCGTACTCGAACAGCGCATCGGCGATGTCGAAGCCAAGCTCGATCACAAGCTGCTCAACAATGTCAAAGGTCTCGGCCTGCCGACGCTCGAGAACCTGACGCGCTTCATCTGGGAGCATGTGCAGCATGCCGGCCAGATCGTTCGCGTCAGCGTGCATCGCGACAGTTGCGGCGAAAGCTGCACTTACTTTGGACCGCAGAAATCGACGTCGTCACCCTAAGGGGGTCTGACCGGAAATGTTATGCGCCAAGCTAGCCAACGTCGTCATGCCCGGCCTTGTGCCGGGCATCCACGTCTTCCTTGAAATTCCGCAAGAGTAAGGCGTGGACGGCCGGGACAAGCCCGGCCATGACGGAAATTGGCGCTTCGGCTTGCGACAACGCAGCAAACATCAGGAGCCGCGCATGGACGCTTCCCTCATCGATGATCGCAAAACCCGGGCCCGCGCATGGTTCGAGTCGCTGCGCGACCAGATCTGCGCTGCGTTCGAGAGGCTGGAGGACGGCGCGCCCGCGACGCTCTATTCCGGCGAGCCGGGCCGTTTCGTGCGAACGCCGTGGGAGCGCACCGACCATAGCGGCAAGCCCGGCGGCGGCGGCGTGATGGCGATGATGCACGGCCGGCTGTTCGAGAAGGTCGGCGTGCACTGCTCGACCGTGCACGGCGAGTTCGCGCCGGAATTCCGCGCGCAGATTCCGGGCGCCGCCGACGATCCCAAGTTCTGGGCCTCCGGCATCTCGCTGATCGCCCACATGCGCAACCCCCATGTTCCCGCCGTGCACATGAACACCCGCTTCGTCGTCACGACCAAAGCGTGGTTCGGCGGCGGCGCGGATCTGACCCCGGTGCTCGATCGCCGCCGCACCCAGGAGGATCCCGACACGCGGGCGTTTCACGCCGCGATGAAATCCGCCTGCGACGCCCACGCGGCGATCGCGCCCTACGACAAGTACAAAAAATGGTGCGACGAATATTTCTATCTGCCGCACCGCCAGGAAGCGCGCGGCATCGGCGGCATCTTCTACGACTGGCACGACTCGGGCGACTGGGATGCCGACCTTGCCTTCACGCAGGATGTCGGGCGCGCTTTCCTGCGCATCTTCCCCGAGTTGGTCCGGCGCAACGTCGCGACGCCGTGGAACGAGGCCGACCGCGAGGAGCAGTTGATCCGGCGCGGCCGCTATGTCGAATTCAATTTGCTCTACGACCGCGGCACCATTTTTGGCCTCAAGACCGGCGGCAACGTCGACTCGATCCTGTCATCGATGCCGCCCGAGGTGAAATGGCCATGACCGCGACGCCGCAACTGCCGCGCGCGATGCTGATCGACATGGATGATACCATCCTGTCCGCCTATGGCCGCCCCGAGATCGCCTGGAACAGGATCGCGGAGGAATTCGCCGCGGAATTCGGCCCGCTGACGCCGCAGCAGGTCGCGAATTCGGTTCTGAGCTACGCACGGCAATTCTGGTCGACCGCAGAGCCGGTCTGGCGGCTCAAGCTCGCGGAAGCGCGGCGGCTGACGGTGAAAGGCGGATTTGCGGCGCTCGCCGCCGAAAGTCGCGGCGCGCTCAGCGACGATCTCGCCGAGCGCGTCGCCGACCGTTTCACCGCCTATCGCGAGGAGGAAATGTTCGTCTTTCCCGGCGCGCATGATGCGATCGACGCGCTGAAAGCCCATGGCGTCAAGCTCGCGCTGGTAACCAACGGCGCCGGCGATACCCAGCGCGCCAAGGTCGAACGCTTCGAACTGGCGCATCGCTTCGATCACATCCAGATCGAAGGCGAACACGGCTTCGGCAAGCCCGAAGAGCGCGCTTATCGTCACGCGATGGCGGCGCTCGGCGTCACCGCCGCCGACACCTGGATGATCGGCGACAATCTGGAATGGGAGGTCGAGGCGCCGCAGCGGCTCGGCATCTATGCGGTCTGGATGGACGTGCACGGCGAGGGCCTGCCCGAAGGCTCGACCATCCGTCCCAATCGCATCATCCGCTCGCTGAGCGAATTGCTGCCAGGCGAATGAAGCCCGGTGTTATCCTTCCAGATTGGCGTTCTTGGTTTCAGGCGTCATCAAAATGGCGATGATCGCGGCGACCGCGTAAACCATCACCAGCCCGCCGATGAAAATGTAGGCGTCGTGAATGCCGTAAGCCCGCAGAATCTGGCCCGCGAAGATCGGAATCAGGCCGCCGCCATACACCTGCGAAATCTGATAGCCGGCACTCGCACCCGAGGCGCGATAGCGTGTCGGGAAGTTTTCCGTATAGAACGCCGGAATCGCGCCATAGCCGAAGCCGAATACGAAACCAAAGCCGATCACCTCGGCGAGGACGGCGTACAGAAAAACGCCCGTATTGATGAGATAGAAATACGGGATCGCGAAGATCAGGAAGACAACGGCGGCGATCAGCAGGATCGTCCTGCGGTTGATGATATCGGCCAGAAACGCGCCGATGATCATGAACACCAGCATGGACGCCGCGGCGATCAGTCCGATCACCTCCGGCGTCGAACCGGTGAAGCCGACCGCCTTCATGTAACTGGTGCCGAATACGAAATAGAGGAAGAATGCGCCGCCGAACATGGCATTGACCAGCGACGTGCGCAGGATCGTGAGCGGCATCTGACGCCACACTTCCTTCGCTGGACTGTCCAAAATCTCCTGCTTCGCCCGGTGCTCCTCGAACACGAAACTGTCTTCGGTCTTGGAGCGGATGATGATGCCAACGATTGCCACCAGGAAACCCACGAAGAAGAAGATGCGCCATCCCCAGGCGGTGAAGTGCTCCGGCGTCATGATCGCCTTGACGAAGATCACCGAACCGAAACCGAGCAACAGGCCGATCGGAATGGCGAAGCCGACCCACGCGCCCCAGAAGGCGCGGTACTTCGACCGCGCCGCCTGCTCGACCACCCAGGTCGACGCGGTGCCGAATTCGGCGCCGAAACTGATACCCTGCGCCAGGCGAAACACGATCAGCAGGATCGGGGCGATGGTGCCGACGCTGTCGTAGGTGGGCGTCAAGCCGATCAGCAGCGAACTGACACCCATCAAGATCAGCGCATAGACCATGGCGTCCTTGCGCCCGTACCGATCGGCGATGTGGCCGAAGGTGTAAGCGCCGATCGGGCGAATGATGATACCGAGGCCATAGACGCCGATGGCCGCGGCCACGGCAGCGAGACCCGGCAATTTGAAGAAGATGCCGCCCCAGACAGTCGCCGCGATGACGCCGGTCACCAGATAATCGTACTGTTCAATGATCGAGCCAACGATGCTCGCAAGTGCGACTTTGTAGATTTGGCGATTGGAGGGAGATGCCTCACCGGGGAGAGGCGTCGAGGCGGAAACCGGAATCGCGGCAGCGTTGCCCATCTTGCGCCTCACCCTTGTTTTGGAATGGAAATAATCACAGCCGACCTACGCCGCAAGGCAATCACGAAACTGTGCAGAGGTGATGTCGGGCGTTGGACAGGCTTGCTGACAGAGGCAAGCGCACGTCTCGGCTGCTTGCGCTAAAACCGGTGATCGCGGGTAAACCGCGCAACGGTCTGATCAGCGATCGCCGCGAGCCGCGCCGGATCGAGCGGGAAATCGGCAGCGAGCCAGGCGTCCTCGGCCAGCGTCAGCACGTGCCCGAGCGCCGGCCCTTCCGCGATGCCGCGCGCAACAAAATCCGCAGCCTTCAGCGGAAACGCCGGCGGCTGCCAGCGTTGCGGCAGCGTGGCAAAATTCTGCCACGACGCGTCATTCACGCCGCGCCGCGCGCGCGCCCAGGCGAGCAGCAGGCGATCGCGATACACCGCCGCGCCGAGCCGGTAGAGCCGCCGCCTGGCGACCGCTTCATCCATGCCGCCGAGCCGCCACCAGCGGTGTCCCATGGAGTCGAGTCGCTTCGCTTCGGCGTTGGACAGCCGCAGCCGCTGTGCCAGCCGCCGCGCATCCTCGGGCACGCTCACCGCGAGCGCACCGAGCCGGCGAATCGGATCGGCGGCGAGACCAAGCGAGCGCTCCGCGGCCAGCATCGCCGCGAATGGCCCGCGATAGGCAACGCCGCCGGTGATAGCCAGCAACAGCCCGCCATCCTCCATGGCGATCAGGGCGTCCGCCGCGCCTGGCGCGACCAGCAGCTTCAGCATTTCCATGCGCACGCGCTCCGCCGACAGGCCGGCGAGGCCGGCGCGGCCGCGGATGCAGGCAAGAGTGCCGTCGCGGTCGGGCTCGCCCGCGCCATAGGCGGCATGAATACGGAAGAAGCGGAGAATGCGCAGATAATCCTCGGCGATGCGCCGGTCCGGGTCGCCGATGAAACGCACGCGCCTCGCCGCGATATCCGCGAGTCCCCCGACATGATCGTACACGTTGCCGTCGATGTCGGCGGACAGGCCGTTGATGGTGAAATCGCGCCGCTCGGCATCGGCCGCCCAGTCGCGGCCGAACGCGACCTTTGCCTTGCGGCCGAACGTTTCGACGTCCTCGCGCAGCGTCGTGACCTCGAACGGCTGTCCGTCCACCACCAGCGTCACCGTGCCGTGCGCGACGCCGGTGGGCACACTCTTGATGCGCGCCGTGGCGGCGCGGCGGACCACCTCGTCGGGCACCGCGGTGGTGGCGATGTCGATCTCGCCGACCGGCAGGCCCATCAGCGCATTGCGCACGGCGCCGCCGACCACACGCGCCTCCTCGCCGTGACCATTGAGCAGCGCGAGCACGCGCGCCGCCGGGCCCGGCGTCAGCCAGGGCACGTCACGCAACGCGCGGACCGCGCTCATTTCTCGACTCCGGGAATCAACTTGCCGTTCTCGACATGCGCGGGAATGTAGGTCGAATTCGGCGGAGCGCCGGAAAACTGCGCCAGCAGAACGAGGCTGAGAATGACGAGAGACATCGCGACCAGCGCAAGCCGGCCCACAATTCGAAGCGGCCAGGAAGCGGGAAGGTGAACACCGGCGCGCGTGGCGATCAGAAACAGCGCGTACACCGCGAACGGGATCAGGAAAATTCCGATTTCGGTGAGAACCGGACGGATCATTTAAGATAGATCCGTTCGTAAAGCGCGCGCAGGATGCCGGCGGTAGCGCCCCAGATATAGCGTTCCGCGAATGGCATCTCGTAGAACGAGCGCTGCATTCCGCGGAATTCCTTCTGGCCCATCCTGTGGTTGAGCGGGTTCATCAGGAACGACAGCGGCACCTCGAACACGTCGTCGACTTCCGCGGCATTGACCGCGAGCCGGAAACCCGGCTCGACCCGCGCCACCGTCGGCAGGATGCGGAAGCCGAAGCTCGTGCCGTAGAGATCGAGATAGCCGATCGGCTCGACATGGCCGCGGTCCAGCCCGACCTCTTCCCATGCTTCCCGCAGCGCGGCGTCCACCGGCGAAGCGTCGGTCGCGTCGATCTTGCCGCCGGGAAACGCGATCTGGCCGGCATGTTCGTTGAGATGGGCCGAGCGTTGCGTCAGCAGCACGGTGGGTTCGTCGTGCGCCACCACCGGGATCAGCACCGCCGCGGGACGGACCCGCTTTTCCCTGGCGATCGCCTGCAACATGAAATCGTTGCCCTGATCGCCGGTCAGCGGAACGACGCTTGCATCGGTCAAACCCGGCGGGATGTCGAACCGCAGCCGCGACCGCGCCCGCTCGAAAAACTCGGCCGCGCCGACATCCGTCGCGACGCCTTCGGCTTTCACAATCGGCTCGTTCAAGTCGCGGCCCTCACCTGCTCGGCGTCGGCCATCGCGAAGAACGCGCCGCCGGATTCGATCCCGAACATCATCCGGCCATCGATCATTCGCTCCTCGCCCATGTCAACAAGATCGTAATACAACGCCCTCGTCACCTTGGCCCACAGATCAGCCCGAACGTGCAGGTACGGCTTCAGCCCGCCGCCCTCAGTGACTTCGAATCGCAGCCGGTGCGCGGCATCGCAGGACACCCAATCGTCGACATTGGTGCGAAACCGCAGCAGCCGGCCATTGTCACCCTGCCCGACGGTCATTTCGACTGCGAGGAACGGCGCGTCGTCGACCCGGATGCCGACCTTCTCGACCGGGGTCACGAGAAAGTGCTTGCCGTCCTCCCGCTTCAGGATGGTCGAGAACAGCCGCACCAGCGCCGGCCGCCCGATCGGCGTTCCCATGTAGAACCAGGTGCCGTCGGTGCCGATCCGCATGTCGAGGTCGCCGCAGAACGGCGGGTTCCATAGATGCACCGGCGGCAGGCCCTTGGCGGTCGCCGCCGCGGCGTCACGCGCAGCCGTGGTCAGACCGTCCAGACTGCGATTGGTGCCCTGCCCTTGCTTCGCCATGGTTTATTCCGACTTTGTCCATCCGGGTTTGGCATAAATGGCACGCCGCCATGTGAGACAGGGAGCTATGTGAGACAGGGATATGACGAGGCGCCTATCATCTCGCTCGATCGTGACGTCGTACATACCCTGAAACGCCCATAATGTGGGGATAGTTTACCTGAACAAATATATGGCCTTCCAGATATATGGCCCTTTCACGAGTTTAGCATGAGACTGGTGGACTCGCGGCAAAGCGGGTAGCGAATGTCAAATCCACGCCACTGGCGGCATGACGACCCAATCGGCGCGAGCACGCGCAAGGAGTAAAAGATGGCAGGCGCAGACGCGGCAACCGACAAGGGTGTCGAGAAGCTCGAAGACGTGATCGTTCGCTCGGCCGAACAGGTCGCAAGCCAGGTGCGCGCCGCCAAGGAAGCCATCTCCACCGTGATTTTCGGCCAGGAACGCGTCATCGACAACACGCTGGTGACGATCCTGTCCGGCGGACATGCGCTGCTGATCGGCGTTCCCGGCCTTGCCAAGACCAAGCTGGTGGAGACCCTGGGCGCCACGCTCGGGCTCGATGCCAAGCGCGTGCAGTTCACGCCGGACCTGATGCCGTCCGATATCCTCGGTGCCGAGGTGCTGGACGAGAGCGGCAGCGGCAAGCGTTCGTTCCGCTTCGTCGCCGGGCCGGTGTTCGCGCAGCTTCTGATGGCGGACGAGATCAACCGCGCCAGCCCGCGCACGCAATCGGCGCTGCTGCAGGCGATGCAGGAGCAGCACATCACCGTGGCCGGCGCGCGCCATGACCTGCCGAAGCCGTTCCACGTGCTGGCCACCCAGAACCCGCTGGAGCAGGAGGGCACCTATCCGCTGCCGGAAGCGCAGCTCGACCGCTTCCTGATGGAGATCGACGTCGATTATCCGGATCGCGACGCCGAGCGGCGCATTTTGTTCGAGACCACCGGCGCCGAGGAGACGCCGCCGAAAGCCGCAATGGACGCCGGTCTGCTGCTCACCGCGCAGCGCCTCGTGCGCCGCCTGCCGGTCGGCGACAGCGTCGTCGAGGCGATCCTCTCGCTGGTCCGTTCCGCACGGCCGGGCGCGGAAGGCGGCGACGCCGGCAAGCTGATCGCCTGGGGACCGGGTCCCCGCGCCAGCCAGTCGCTGATGCTTGCGGTGCGCGCCCGCGCCCTGCTCGACGGCCGTCTCGCGCCATCGGTCGACGACGTGCTCGATCTCGCCGAGCCGATCCTCAAGCACCGCATGGCGCTGACCTTCGCCGCGCGGGCCGAGGGCCAGACCGTCAGCGACGTCATCGCGCGACTCAAGTCGCGCCTGGGATAGGGAATGGCCGAACTCCAGTCGCAGGATGGCGAGGTTCGCGCGGCCATCGGCAAGAGCCGCAAGCTCGCGGCCCGGCTGCCGCGCCTGATCCTCGAAGCGCGGCGCGTGGCGTCGACGGTGATCCATGGGCTGCACGGCCGCCGCCGTGCCGGCTCCGGCGAGAATTTCTGGCAGTACCGCCGCTTCGTGAACGGCGAACCGGCGCAAAACGTCGACTGGCGGCGCTCGGCGCGCGACGACAATCTCTATGTGCGCGAGCGCGAGTGGGAAGCATCGCATACCATCTGGCTGTGGGCCGACCGCTCGCTCTCAATGAATTTTCAGTCCACCCTCGCCGAATGGAGCAAACTCGACCGCGCGCTGGTGATCTCGTTCGCATTGGCGGAGGTGCTGGTGCAGGGCGGCGAGCGCGTCGGCATTCCCGGCCTGATGCGGCCGACCGCCAACCGCAACGTGATCGAGAAGATGGCGCAGGCGATCGTGCACGACCAAACCGAGCGGCCGAGCCTGCCGCCGAGCTTCGCGCCGGCGCCGTTCTCGGAGGTGCTGCTGCTGTCGGACTTCTGGAGTCCCATCGCGGAAATCCGCCGGACCATCGGCCGGCTCGCGGCTCACGGCGCGCGCGGCCACGTGGTGCAGATCGTCGATCCCGCCGAGGAGAGCTTTCCCTATTCCGGCCGCGTCGAGTTCATCGAGCCGGAGGGCGGCGGCGCCATCACGGCGGGCCGCGCCGAATCCTGGCGCGCCGACTATCAGGCGCTCGTCGCCACTCATCGCGCGGCGCTGCGTGAGGCAGCCGAGCATTTCGGCTGGACCTTCATCGTCCACCACACCGATCGCGGCCCGACCGAACTTCTGTTCGCGATCCATGGACAGATCGGCGCCGGGATCAGCGCCATCGGTGCACGCCGGTCGTCGGCGCGCACCGAAACGGGATTGCGTTCATGATCGGCGGCTTTCCGCTTTCCTTCACCGAACCATTGCTGCTCGCGGGCCTCGTCAGCCTGCCGCTCCTGTGGTGGCTGCTGCGCGTGATGCCGCCACGGCCGCGGCGGGTCGATTTTCCACCGACCCGGTTGTTGTTCGAGATCGCGCCGAAGGAAGAGACGCCGTCGCGCACGCCGTGGTGGCTGACGGCGCTGAGACTGCTGGCGGCAGCGCTGGTGATCCTCGCCGCGGCGGGGCCGGTGTGGGAATCGCAGAGCGGCGTCACCCGCAGCCACGCGCCGCTGGCGATCCTGATCGATGACGGCTGGGGCGCGGCGGCGAGCTGGGACGTCCGCATGAAGGCGGCCGACGAACTGATCTCGAATGCCGACAGCGACCGTCGCGGCGTGGCGCTGATTCCGTTGTCCGAACCGACCCGCGACATCACGCTGATGCCGGCGGGGACGGCGCGGGTGGCGCTGCGCCAGCTCGCGCCGAAGCCTTACGCGATCGACCGCGTCGATACCCTGCCGGCGATCGCGCGCTTCCTGGACGCCACCGGCGACAGCGAGGTCGCATGGCTGTCCGACGGGATCGATACCGGACACGGCGCCGACTTCGTCGCCGGCCTGGCCAAAACCGTCGGCGACCGGACGCTGACCATCTACGAAGGCGGCGCCCCGCCGGCGCATGCGCTGGCTGCCGCCGAGAACGCCGCGTCCAAGATGACGGTCAAGGTACTGCGTGCCAGTACCAGCGGCCCGGCCGACGGACTGGTGCGGGCGCTGGACCAGAAGGGATCGCCGGTCGGCGAGGCGCACTATGCGTTCGCGCCGCAAGCCACCGAAACCGAGGCATCGTTCGATCTTCCGGTCGAACTGCGCAACGACATCACGCGGCTCGAGATCGCAGGCGAGCGATCCGCCGGCGCAGTGCAACTGCTCGACAAGCGCTGGCGTCGCCGCTCCATCGGCGTCGTCAGCGGCGCAACCACGGACACTGCGCAGCCGCTGCTGGCCGCGACCTTCTATCTGACCCGCGCGCTGGCGCCGTTCGCCGACGTGCGGCTCGGCGACAAGGGTGCGCCGCAGGAAGTCATCGCCAAGTTCCTCGACCAGAAGCTGCCGATGATCATCATGGCCGACGTCGGCACGCTGTCGCCTGAAATCCGCGAACGGATCGACGACTGGCTGGAGAAAGGCGGCGTGCTGTTGCGTTTCGCAGGTCCCCGCCTCGCCCAGGCCGACGCCGACGGCGACGATCTCGTGCCGGTGAAGCTGCGGCAAGGCGATCGCAGCCTCGGCGGCAGCCTGACCTGGGAAAAGCCGCAGCATCTTGCCTCGTTCTCCGCCGACGGCCCCTTCGCTGGGCTTGCCGTGCCAAGCGATGTCACCGTCAGCCGTCAGGTGCTCGCCGAGCCCGACGCCACGCTCGCCGCGAAAAGCTGGGCCTCGCTCGCCGACGGCACGCCGCTCGTCACCGGCGAACGCCACGGCAAGGGCGTGCTCGTGCTGTTCCATATCAGTGCCGACATGCGATGGTCCGACCTGCCGATGTCGGGCACCTTCGTCGAGATGCTGCGCCGGATCGTTGATCTCTCCGGCTACACCGGGACGCCGGACGCGGGCGTCACCGCGGCTGCCAAGACCGACACCGTCGCGCCGCTGCACACGCTCGACGGGTTCGGCGCGTTCGGGCCGCCGCCCTCGACGGCAAAACCGCTGCCGGTCGATTTCCGGGGACGCGCCACCATCGAACACCCGCCGGGATTCTACGGCCCCGCGGACGGGCCGCTCGCCGTCAACACGCTCGCCGCCACCGACCGGATCGTGCCGCTCGATACCTCATCGCTGAACGCACGCCGCGCGAGCTTCACCAACACCGAGCCGAGCGATCTGCGCGGCCTGCTGCTGGCGGCGGCGCTGGCGCTGTTCCTGATCGACGCCGTGATCGTTGCGCTGCTCGGCGGCGGCCTCGCCGCCCTGTTCCGGCGCCGCGCGGCCACAGCCGCCCTCGCATTCGCGCTCGCGTCGTCGTTGTTGATCATTCCGCCTGCGCCCTCCCACGCCAACGAGAAGGACGACTTCGCGATCAAGGCCGTGTCGCAGACGCACCTCGCCTATGTCGTGACCGGCAACACCGACGTGGACGACATCGTCAAGGCCGGAATGAACGGCCTGACGCTGTTCCTCGCGCAGCGCACCGCGCTGGAAGCCGGCGAGCCGATCGGCATCGACCCGGCCAAGGATGAACTCGCCTTCTTCCCGCTGATCTACTGGCCCATCGTACCCGGTACGCCGAAGCCGCCGCAGGAGGCCATCAACAAGATCGACGCCTACATGAAACAGGGCGGCACCATCCTGTTCGACACCCGCGACGCCATCGAAGCGCCGCCGGGACCGGGCGGCGAATCGCAGACGCCAGGCATGCAGACGCTGCGCAACATCCTCTCAACCCTCGACATTCCCGAACTCGAGCCGGTGCCGCGCGACCATGTGCTGACCAAGACATTCTACCTGCTCCGCGATTTTCCCGGCCGCTACGAGACCGGCCAGACCTGGGTCGAGGCGCTGCCGCGCGACGATCAGGACGACGCGGCGTCGCGCCCGGCGCGTGGCGGCGACGGCGTGTCGCCGATCATCATCACCTCGAACGACCTCGCTGGCGCCTGGGCGATGCGGCCCGACGGACAACCGATGCTGCCGCTGACGCCGGGCGAACCGCGGCAGCGCGAATTCGCCTTCCGCGCCGGCGTCAACATCGTGATGTATACGCTGACCGGCAACTACAAGGCCGATCAGGTTCACGCGCCGGCATTGATCGAACGGCTGGGACAGTGAACATGATTGTTTCGAGCCGCAAACCGCTGGGCTCACAGCCCGTCATACCCGGGCTTGTCCCGGGTATCCACGTCGTCCTCAATCGAACGCCAAAAGACGTGGATGGCCGGGACACCAGCCATGACCACGCCGGAAGGTACGGGCAATGACCTACGGCATCGCCTTCACCCCGCTTGTTCCAACGCCGGTGCTGTGGCTCGCGCTGGCCGCCGTCGCCGTGATCGCCGTCTTCCTGCTGGCCGGCCGCACCCGCGGCGCGGCGTTGCGCATCGCGGCGCTGGCGCTGATCCTGCTGGCGCTGGCGAATCCCTCCTTCACGCGCGAGGACCGCGAGCCGCTATCATCGGTCGCGGTCGTCGTCGTCGACAAAAGCCCGAGCCAGAGTTTCGGCGACCGCACTCAGCAGACCGCACAGGCGCAGCAGGCGCTGGTCAACCGCCTCAAGCAGGTAAAGGGCCTCGAGGTTCGCGTGGTCGAGGCCGGTCAGGCCGACGGAGAAACCGACGGCACCAAACTGTTCGGCGCGCTGTCGTCGGCGCTGTCGGACGTGCCGACCGACCGCGTCGCCGGTGCATTTCTGATCACCGACGGCCGCGTGCACGACATTCCCGCCAACGCCGCCGCGCTCGGCTTCCACGCGCCGGTGCATGCCCTCATCACCGGCCACAAGGACGAGCGCGACCGCCGCATCGCGATCACCGCCGCTCCGCGTTTCGGCATCGTCGGCCAGACCCAGACCATCACCTACAAGCTCGACGACCAGGGCGTGAGCGGCGAACGCGCGAGGGTGACGGTGCGCCGCGACGGCGAGATCGTTGACGAGCGCACGATGCTGAGCGGCCAGACCGCCAATGTCGACATCGACATCAAGCATGCCGGCCAGAACATCGTGGAGATCGAGGCCTCGCCGCTCGCCGGCGAACTCACGCCCGTCAACAACCGCGCCGTGGTCGCCATCGACGGCGTGCGCGACAAGCTGCGCGTGCTGCTGGTGTCGGGCGAGCCGCATGCCGGCGAACGCACCTGGCGCAACCTCTTGAAATCCGACGCCAGCGTCGACCTCGTTCACTTCACCATTCTGCGGCCGCCCGAGAAGCAGGACGCGACGCCGATCAACGAGCTGTCGCTGATCGCGTTTCCGACCCGCGAACTGTTCCAGCAGAAGATCAACGAATTCCAGTTGATCATCTTCGACCGCTACGCGCGGCAGGGCGTGCTGCCGATCGCCTACTTCGACAACATCGCGCGCTATGTGCGCGCCGGCGGCGCCATGCTGGTCGCAGCCGGCCCGGATTACGCCTCGACGACCAGCATCTGGCGCACGCCGCTGGATTCGATCCTTCCCGCCGAGCCGGTCGGCGTCACGGAGAAACCGTTCCACGCGCGGCTCACCGAAGCCGGCAAACGCCATCCCGTCACCCGCGGCCTCGAAGGCTCGGCCAGCGACCCGCCGCACTGGAGCCGGTTCTTCCGCGAGATCGACACCCGCAACGCCACCGTGCCGCCACTGATGACCGGCGCCGACAACAATCCGCTGCTGCTGCTGTCGCGCTATGGCGAAGGCCGCGTCGCGCTGCTGCTGTCGGACCACATCTGGCTGTGGGCGCGCGGCTACGAAGGCGGCGGTCCGCATCTCGATCTGCTGCGGCGGTTGTCGCACTGGCTGATGAAGCAACCCGATCTCGACGAAGAAGCGCTGCGCCTCAAGGTCAACGGCAAGGACCTCGTGGTCGAGCGCCAGACCATGGCGGACAGCGTCACGCCGGTGACGGTCACCTCGCCGTCCGGCAAGACGCAGGAGGTCACGCTGAGCGCCGGCGATCCCGGCCTGTGGCACGCGACGATCAGTACGGCCGAACTCGGCCTCTGGCAGGCCACCGACGGCAAGCTCAAGGCGCTCATCAATGTCGGTCCGGTCAACCCGAAGGAATTCTCCGAAGTCACCTCGACGGCCGACACGCTGAAACCGCTGACGCAGGCCACCGGCGGCGACGCCACGCGCATCGAATCCGGTTCGGGGATCGAGCTGCCGCGGATCGTGCCGGTCCATGCCTCGAGCGTGTTCCATGGCGACGGCTGGATGGGCGTGCGCATGCGCGACGCCAGCGTGGTGCGCGGCGTCGGCGTGCTGCCGGTGTTCGCCGGACTCGCTGGACTGTTGCTGTTGCTCGGCGCCTTCGCCGCGACCTGGCTGCGCGAGGGGCGCTGACCGAAGGTGACGTTTACGACGGGCTGCTGCGACGGCGTGACCGCAATCCCACACTATCCGGCTTTTTGCCGCCGTTCGCTCGCGCCCCGCCAAAGCCCGGTTGACATCCCCCGCTCGCCCGGGCGATGTTATATTATAACATCGGATAGCGCCGGATCATGCGGCCGCCCGATGCGGGACATGCGTCGTTATGAAGTGGTTTCGCGCGAACATCAGGCATGGAGCTCGACTGGCGCTGCTGGCGCTGGCGATCCAGTTTGTGCTGGCGTTCGGTCATCACCATGGCGCGGAAGCGCTCGCAGCGCCTTCGATTGCAGTCCAGAACAGCGCGACCGGCGCCACGCTCGGCGAGCAACCTGGCACTGACAACCCGACGGCAACGGCCGCAGCCGCGGATTCGGGCGGCAACGCGACGCCTGCCCCTCACAAGGACGGCAAGGCCGGCGATCCCTGTGCGATCTGCGCGGTCATGGCGCTGGCCGGCACCGTGCTGTTCGCCGAGCCGCCGGTGCTACGGCTGCCCGAGGCCTATCATTTCCTCTATCTGACCACCGACGCCGAGCTCAATCATTTCGAGACCCGGCGCATCGCCTTCCAGCCCCGCGCGCCTCCCGCTTCCTGATCCGCCTCTGACGTCCGCGATCGTCTGCGCCCACACCGGGACCGCCGGGATCACCAGAAGTCAATTCATCACCACGGCAGAGCTACGCCCGCGATTCGTCATGACGACGGATCGAAACACGCAGCTCCCTCAGGATCAGGTCATGTCCCGCTCCCTTCGGCACCGTTTTCTTCTCTCCGCTCCGGTTTCATTGCTTGCGCTCAGCATCGGCGCTCCCGCCATGGCGCAGAATGCGCCCGCCTCGAACGCAAACACCATGTTGCCCGAAATCAAGGTGACCGCGCCGCGCCGCCCGCAAAAGCCCCGCCGGCCCAAGACCCATGTCGCAACTCAGAACCGCCGGCAGGAAACCAACGCACCTGCGCCGACTGAAGCCCAGGTACTGGCCGCGAAGAATACGACGTTCGACGACGCGCGGGCCCGCATCGCCGCGCCGGCTGGGGCCGTGCCCTACACGCTCAACCATCAGGTCATCGAATCGATGCCGCAGGGCACCAACGCAAGCGTGGACAAGGTGCTGCTGCAGGCGCCGGGCGTGACGCAGGACTCCGCCGCCAGCGGCGATCTTCACATCCGCAACGAGCATGCCAACCTGCAATACCGCATCAACGGCATCGCGCTGCCCGACGGCGTCGGCGGCTTCGGCCAGATCATCGACACCGCGCTGATCGGCAACATGTCGCTGATCACCGGCGCGCTGCCGGCGCAATACGGGCTGCGCACCGCCGGCGTGGTGGACATCACCACCAAGACCGATGCCTTCAACAACAGCGGCTCGATCAGTGTTTATGGCGGCAGCCACGGCACCATCACGCCGAGCATCCAGTATGGCGGCACGGTCGGCCAGACCCAGTATTTCATCTCCGGCCGCTATTTCGGCAGCGACCTCGGGCTGGAAAATCCGACGTCGTCCCGCAACGCGATCCACGATCACACCGACCAGGAAAAGGGTTTCCTGTACCTCTCGACCGTGCTCGATCCGACCAGCCGCCTCACCTTCATCAGCGGCGTCTCGAACGGCTCCTATCAGATTCCGAACAATCCGGGCCAGACGCCGGCCTTCACCGCCTTCGGCGTCTCCGACTTCGACTCGGCGCAACTCAACGAGCGTCAGACCGAATTCAACCAGTTCAACGTGCTGGCCTACCAGAAATCGGTCAACGGCTTCGATCTGCAACTCTCCTATTTCAACCGCATCAGCACGCTGCACTTCATGCCGGACACGATCGGCGATCTCGTCTTCAACGGGGTCGCGTCCGATGTCTATCGGCGCAGCATCTCGAACGGCATACAGGCCGACTCGGCATACCGGCTCACCGATGACCACACCCTGCGCGCCGGATTCGGCGTCACCGGCGAGCAATCGCTGGTCCGCAACGGGTCGGTCGTGCTGCCGCTCGACGGCGACGGCAATCCCTTCGACGCGCCGTTCAGCATCACCGATTCCAGCGCCCGGACCGGCTGGCTGTTCAGCGCCTACGTGTCCGACGAATGGAAGATCACCAACACCCTGACGCTGACCAGCGGCCTGCGTTTCGACGACATGGAGCAATACATCAGCGCCAACCAGCTCAGCCCGCGCATCAGCCTGACCTGGAAACCCTTTGAGGGCACCACGTTCCATGCCGGTTATGCGCGCAATTTCACGCCGCCGCCGCAGGTGCTGGCGGCGCCGACCAACCTCGCGCTGGTGCAGAACACCACTCAGCAGCCTGCCGTCTCGGCCAACGATCCGGTGCTGCCGGAGCGCTCGCACGTCTTCGACGTCGGCGTGGTGCAGAAAGTGTATGCCGTCCCCGGACTCGAGGTCGGTCTCGACGCCTACTACAAGAAAGCCACCGACCTGCTCGACGACGGCCAGTTCGGCGCCGCCTATGTGCTGACGGCGTTCAACTACGCACGCGGCGAAAATGCCGGCGTCGAGTTCAAAACCACCTACACCAACGGCAACTTCCGTGCCTACGGCAACGTCGCCTGGGGCAAGCAGATCGCGACCAACGTGGTCTCGAATCAATATCTCTTCGATCCGGACGATCTCGCCTACATCGCCGGTCACTACATCTACACCGACCATTCCCAGATCTGGACCGCCTCCGCCGGCGCATCCTATCTATGGCGCGGCACGCGGTTCAGCGCGGACGTCATCTATGGCAGCGGGCTGCGGGCGGACGACGAGGTGAACGGCATTCCAAACGGAAGCACCGTCCCGTCCTATACGCAGGTCAACCTCGGCGTGTCGCACGACTTCAACATCGTGAGCCCGACCAAGCCGACCACCCTGCGCTTCGACGTCGTCAACCTGTTCGATACCGTTTACGAAATCAGGGACGGCTCGGGCATCGGCGTGTTCGCTCCGCAATATGGCCAGCGCCGCGGCTTCTACTTCGGGGTCTCGCAGAAGTTCTAAGGCACCTTTTACCTCTCCCGCTCGCGGGAGAGATCGACCGACGAAGTCGATCGGGGTGGGGATATCTTCATCGAGGACCGTCCCCTCCCCGGCAAGCGGGCGAAGGGCTTTTCAGCATTCGGATGATGCATTCCCATCGGCATGGGAACCGCTTCGGTTCACTTCCGCGCGAACGTCCAGTCCGGCCGCACCATGCCGGAGACGCCGTCGAAGGCGCCGGGCACGAGTTCGCAGACCAGCAGTCGCGCACGATCCACCGGGCCCGGCATGTCAACGCGCCCCTTGGGGATCGCCTTGAATCCGACGCGGCTGTAATAGGGCTCATCGCCCACAAGAACGACGAGGCGAATCCCCTTGGCCTTGGCGTCGGCGAGCGCGCGATCGAGCAGCGCACGGCCGATGCCGCGATCGCGGAACGGCGGCTCGACCGTGAGCGGTCCGAGCAGCAACGCCGGCGTATCGCCGATGCAGATCGGCAACTGCCGCACCGAGCCCACCAGCAGGGTCCCGATGCGGGCGGTGAACGACAGGTCGAGCCGGTGATCGACATGCTCGCGCAGCCGATAGGCGCTCAGCACGAAACGGCCGGGACCGAAGGTGCGCTCGTGCAGGCGCTCGATCGCCTGCGCATCGGCGGGCGTTTCGGCCAGAATGGTCAGGGACAGATCGGACATGATGGAGCGCGGGATAGCATCTGGCGCGGACGCGGTCCATTCCCCGGCCCGACGATGCGGATCGGTCCAGTCATCGCCAAGTGAGGCCGGGCGGCGTGTTCCGGAGAACCTCCAAAATCCGCAGCCGCGTACCGTCCGTGGTGTCCGGCGGCAGAGCATCGGCGGCAAAGAATCCGCAATCGACGATCTCCCAATTGGGCTCGGGTTTGCGGTCCTGCTCAAAGGCCCGCACGACATAGACCGCGACGTGATCGCGGCGCGACACGTGCGCATTGAGGAAGACCCCATGCAGGCGCGGCTCGCCCGTCAGCGCGATGCGCCCTTCCTCCGACAACTCGCGCTGCAGGGCCGTCCGAAAGGTTTCACCGACCTCGACCCCGCCGCCCGGCAGATGCCAGCCTGCGACGTAGCTATGCCTGACCAGAAACACCCTGTCCTCGCCGTCGAGCACCACGCCGCGCACGCCCAATGTCATGCCGCGGGCAAACCGCCAGTAGAGATGAAAAAGCCGGCGCAGCAACGGCTCGAACCCGCGCCGCATGTCCTGTAGAGCCATGGGGAAATCCATTTCCGGATGATTCCTTGCATCATACCCGTCCTCTTGCAAAAAACTGGAGGGCCGGGAGAAAAAGCGGGCGCATCTGTTATGATCCGGTGCGGTGTTCCCCGCCGGCACACAAATCGGCAACGCCTGATGACAGCCTTCACCCTTGCCCATCTGTCCGACCCGCATCTCGCGCCGCTTCCGGCGCCGCGGCTGCGCGAACTCGCCGGCAAGCGCGCGCTCGGCTATCTGAACTGGACCCGCAACCGCCACGCGATCCATCGCCGCGAAACCGCCGACACCCTGATAGCGGATGTCAAGGCACAACGGCCCGACCACATCGCGATCACCGGCGACCTCGTCAACCTCGCCCTTCCCGGAGAATTCACACAAGCAACCGCATGGCTCCAGGGCGTCGGCGCACCCGCTGATGTCACCGTGGTTCCCGGCAACCACGACGCCTATGTCGCAGCCGCGCAGCGCCGCATCGCCGACTGGGGCGATTACATGCGCAGCGACGACGCCGGGGCGGATGCGGCCTTGACGTTTCCATTCGTGCGCCGGCGCGGACCTCTGACGCTGATCGGCGTGTCATCAGCGGTGCCGACGGCGCCGTTCATGGCGACCGGCGCGCTCGGCCGCGCGCAGCTCGACGCGCTCGACATAACGCTCGCCCGAATGGCTGACGATCCGAATTTCCGCGTGCTGCTGGTCCATCATCCGCTGGCGTCGAAGTCATCCTACAAGCGGCTGACCGACGCGGACGCGTTGCTGGCGCTGGTGAAGCGGCATCGCCTCGATCTCATCCTGCATGGCCACGATCACATTCATTCGACCATGTGGTTCGAGGGGCCGCACGGCCGCGTGCCTGCCATCGGCGTGCCCTCGGCCTCGGCGGTGGCGCACGAGGACTATCCCGCCGCGGCCTACAATCTGTTTTCGGTCTCCCGCGACGGTGACGCCTGGCGCTGCGCGCAACGGGTGCGCGCCTTCATCGGCGACAGGATCGCGGACGCGCGAAACGTTCGGCTGATTTAGAGTCCGATCCATGCCAGCGTCATGGCCGGGCGCATCCCGACCATCCACGTCTTTGAACCGGCAGGGCCGTTAAGGCGTGGATGCCCGGCATAAAGCCGGACATGACGGATCCAATGAAGCGCATCGCCCTCCGGTCGACGGCCGTAGCATCCAGATTACAGCACCTGGTGAATGTCGATGATGACCCGCTCGGCGTGACGCGCAGCCGATCCCACGAACAGGTGCTCCATCAGCCAGCGGTACCTGGGATCGCCGGTTTCAAAGCGCGGCACGGTGCGGAAATAGATCAGCTTCGGATCGACCGGCTCGCCGCGCTTGAGCTGCTGCATCAATTCGGGCGGCCCGAACCGGATGCCCCGGTTTTCGACGTAGACCACCGCGCCGTCGTCGAGTTCAATCGCGTATTTCGCTTCCAGGTCGATCAGCTCGTTGGGGCGGATGATCTGGAAATCGGCGCCGGAGGGCAACACCTTGCCGCTGATGCCCTCGCCGCGCACCTCGCCGCCGATCACGGGAATGACGCGGCGCACGCCGCTGCCGATCTCGCCGGCATTGATGACCGGGCCGATCAGCGCGGTGATGGTAAAGACGTATTTGGTTTCGAGAATAGGCGCCATTGGTCCGCTCCATAAACGCTGCCTTCACCTCTCCCCGAAAGGGAGAGGTCGATTTGCCCTTTGGGCAAATCGGGTGAGGATCACCTTCACAACACCCCACCTCGACCCTCTCAGAGTGAGCTTTGCTCGTCTCGCCCCTTTTCAGGGGGAGGGAGATCAATCAGCCGCCCATATGCATTGGCAGCCATGTTGCCAGCAGCGGAAACGCGATGAGCAGGGCCAGCCGGATCAGGTCGGTCGCCACGAACGGCAGCACACCGGCGAAGATCGTCGACATGTTGACGTCCTTGATGACGCTCTTGATGACGAAGACGTTCATGCCGACCGGCGGATGGATCAGCCCAAGTTCGACGGTCATCACGATGATGACGCCGAACCAGATCGGGTCGAAGCCGAGCGCGGTGACGACCGGAAACACGATCGGCACGGTCAGGATGATCATCGCCATGGCGTCCATCAGGCAGCCCAGCACCAGATACATCAGCAGGATCAGGACGAGGACGCCGTAACGTCCGACGCCGAGCCCGGTGAGGAATTCGGTGACGTGCTGCGGGGTCTGGGTGATGGTGAGGAAATAGCCGAAGCACAGCGCGCCGATCAGCACAGTGAAGACGGCCGCGGCGGTGCGGGTCGCCTGCAACAACGACTGCAGGATCCCCTCGCGGTTCAGCTTGCCGCGCAGGATGCCGATCACGAAAGCGCCGACCGCCCCGACCGCGCCGGCCTCGGTCGGGATGAAGAACCCGCCGTAGAGCCCGCCGATCACGAACAGGAACAGCAGCAGCGGCGACCAGACGTCGCGCAGCGCAGCGGCGCGCTCGCGCCAGTTGCTGCGCGGTCCCGCCGGCAGGAAGCCCGGGCGCACGGCACCGATGATCGCGATCGTGATCATGTGCATGCAGATCGCGAGCAGCCCCGGAATGATGCCGGCGATGAACAGCTTGCCGATATCCTGCTGGGTGATGATGCCGTAGACCACGAGCACGGTGGACGGCGGCAGCATCGCGCCGAGGGTGCCGCCCACCGCGATGACGCCGGTGGAGAACGACTGCGGATAGCCGAACCGCCGCATCTCGGGATAGGCCACCGCCGAGAACGTCGCGGCGGTCGCCACCGACGAGCCGGAGATCGCGGCGAAGCCGCCGCAGGCGCCGATGGTGGCGATGCCGAGGCCGCCCTTCCAGTGCCCGACGAAGGTGTTGGCGGCGCGAAACAGTTCGCGGCTGATGCCCGAGACCGACACGAAGGCGCCCATCAGCAGGAACATCGGGATCACGCCGAAGGAATAGTCGGTGACGGTGCGCATCACCGTCTGGCCGACCAGCTTTAGCGCCGGCTCCATGCCGGTGAGATAGCCGAAGCCGGTGACGCCGACGAGGCCCATCGCCATGCCGACCGGCACGCGCAGCAGCATCAGCGCAAAGAGGGTGACAAAGCCGATGACGGCGACGGCTTCGGCGCTCAGTTCCATGACCGCCTACTCCGCCGTCTTGATTTTTGCATCATGCACCTGCTCCGGATGGAAGATCAGGCGCCAGGTGCGGATGGCGATCAGCAGCACCGCGGAGACGTCACCGATCCACGACACGGCGAAGAACGGCCAGATCGGGAGTTGCAAATCCATGGTAACGATGTGATCGGCGCGGGTGGTGAGGACCTTGTCGAACAGCGTGTAGGTCTGCACCGTCACCACGAACAGCAGCACCAGCGTCGCGAACACGTCGATCCAGCGCTGGTACTTCGGCGACGCGTTGGCCCAGACCAGATCGACCGTGATGTGGGTGCCGCGATAGCTCGTCGCCGCGATGCCCCAGAAGATCAGGATGCCGAGCAGGAACTGGCCGAAATTGTAGTAGTCGGGGATCGTCACCGCGAAGAACTTGCGCATGAACACCGCGGTGAAGGTGTTTAGCGCCACGATGCCGACGAAGAACGCCGCGACCCATTCGATGGAATCGATGAAACGGTCCATGACATTCTTGCGCGCCGGCTCCGGAGGACCGGTGAGCACGCCGTCGCTGGAGACTTCGGGTTGGCTGGCGGTCATGATCATGCCAAGGTCGCGAATTCAACGAGGATGGGGGGCTAGTGTGTCCCTCCCCCACGGAGCGTGGGGAGGGTGGCGCGTGAGAGCGGAGCGAACAACGTGCCGGGTGGGGGATATTATGGCACAACCTCCGCCGCGGCCTCCGCTTCGCTCGGCCGATCCTCCCCGCGCTACGCGGGGAGGGAAACGGCGAGTACCAGCGTTTAGAGTCCCGCGTGGTACTTCTCGATCGCCGCGTGCAGGTCGGCATCGATCTTCTCGGGATCGCCGCCCGCCTTCTTGACGTCGGCCGCCCAGCTATCGTGCAGCGGCCTCGCCGCGGCCTTCCACTGCGCGAGCTGTTCGGGCGTCAGCTTGTAGACCTCGTGGTCGGCCAGCGCCTTCATCTTGGCGCGGCCATCGAACTCGAACTGGCTCCAGGGATCGGTGACCTTGGACGCCCACTCAGGCGTACAGTGGTCGTCGATGACCTTCTTCTGCGCCGGCGACAGCGAATTGTATTTCGCGAGGTTCATATTGTAGGTGAACACCGTCGTGTAGAGCGGCACGTCCATCGCGTACTTGATCGCCTTGTCGATGCCGAACAGGAACATCGATCCCCAGGGGAAGGTGATCTCGTCGGCGACGCCGCGCTCGATGGCGTCGCGCGCTTCCGGCGCCGAGGCCTGCACGTTGGTGCCGCCGAACATCTTCACCATTTCACCGATGGTCGATTGCGCCGGCCGCACCTTCAGGCCCTTGAGATCCTCCGGCACCAGAACCTTCTTCTTGCCGAACAGCGCGCCTGGATCGTGGATGAAGGCGAAGCAGAGCTTGGTGTCCTTCATCTCGGTCGGCGCGTATTTGTGGTACCACTCGTTCAGGGCGAGCGTGCCCTTCTTGCCGTCACTGAACAGGAACGGAAGCTGGCCCGCGGCCGCGATCGGGAAGCGGCCCGGCTGGTAGCCCGGATTGACGTAGGTGATGTCGGCGATGCCGTCCTTCGCCATGTCGTAGTGGTCGAAGGCCTTGCCGAGCTGCTGCGACGGAAACACCGTCATCTTGATGGTGCCGCCGGACTCCTTCTCGATATCTTTCGCCCAGGCGATCGTCGCGGGGACCAGCGGATGCGCCGGCGGCACCCACAGCGATACCTTCATGTTGACGGTCTTGTCCTGCGCGAGCGCAGGCGAAACGCTGGCGGCCACCAGCAACGCGAGAATGGCTTTCTTCATGACTATCCTCCCTGTGATGTCGAAAGCGGGTTCTGCTGCCCGATGTTGTTACTTAACATGTTATATATTTGGCGAAGCATTGCAAGCACCGACGAAAGGCGCATGCGGCGCGCGTGATTTCACAGGATGAACCGCGCCAGCCATCCATCCTTGCAGATTTAGTTATTCCATATAAGCATCTCTCCGAAAAGTCGATGCATCGAATGATGTAGACTGCAAGGAGAGCGGATCGGGAGACGTTGTTGCGAACACAGGTCGCGATTATCGGCGCAGGTCCCGCAGGATTGCTGCTGGGCCAGTTGCTGCATCTGTACGGCGTCGAGACTGTCATTCTCGAGCGCAAGGATCCTGATTATGTGCTGGCGCGCATTCGCGCCGGCCTGCTCGAACAGGGCACCGTCAATCTGATGGAGGAAGTCGGCGTTGCCGCGCGCCTGCATCACGAAGGCCTGGTGCATGACGGCATCGAGCTCGCATTCGGCGGGGCCCGTCATCGCATCGACATGAAGAAGGCCACCGGCGGACGAACCGTCACCATCTACGGCCAGACCGAAGTCACACGTGACCTGATGGAGGCGCGCACCGCCGCCGGCCTCACCACGGTCTATGAAGCGGATGACGTCAAGCCGCACGATTTCGACACCGACCATCCGCGCGTCACCTACCGCAAGGACGGCGTCACCCACGAGATCGCTTGCGATTTCATCGCCGGCTGCGACGGCTTTCACGGCGTCAGCCGCGAACGCGTCCCGGCGAGCGCGATCCAGACCTACGACCGGGTCTATCCGTTCGGCTGGCTCGGAATTCTTTCGGAAACACCGCCGGTCTCGCCCGAACTGATCTACTGCCGTCACGAGCGCGGCTTCGCCCTGTGCACCATGCGCTCGACCCATCGCAGCCGCTACTATCTGCAATGCAGCCTCGACGATCACACCGACAACTGGTCCGACGACCGGTTCTGGGACGAACTGAAGCGGCGGCTCGACCAGGAAGCGGTGGACCATCTCGTCACCGGCCCCTCGATCGAGAAAAGCATCGCCCCGCTGCGCAGCTTCGTCGCGGAGCCGATGCGGTTCGGCCGCATGTTCCTTGCCGGCGACGCCGCGCACATCGTGCCGCCAACGGGGGCCAAGGGCCTCAACCTCGCGGCCAGCGACGTGCATTTCCTGTCGCAGGCGCTGCGCGAATTCTATCGCGAGAAATCATCCGCCGGCATCGACGCCTATTCTGCAACCGCGCTGGCGCGGGTCTGGAAGGCCGAACGCTTCTCGTGGTGGATGACCTCGATGCTGCACTTGTTTCCCGATACCGACGCGTTCACCGCGCGCATCCAGCTCGCCGAGCTGAACTATCTGGTGAACTCGCAGGCCGCGATGACCTCGCTGTCGGAGAACTATACCGGCCTGCCCTACTGACGCGCGGCTGTTTGAAACAGACGCTGTAAGCTCGCTTCAAACATTGTTGGCGTGGATTCGCGCGATCTTTTCTGCGTTGATGGCGGCATCGACAGGCAAGCCGCGAGCACCGCATGAGTCCACGCAAAATCCCCGATGGTTTCAAGCGCCAGAGCGCGCCGAGTCCACTGACGGCTCCCTGGGAGCCGATCTATTCCAAGACGACCGAGGACGCGATCGTTCTCGGGCTCTGGCTGGACGTGCCGCACACCAATCGCCGCGGCTTCGCGCATGGCGGGCTGATCGCGGCGCTGACCGACAAGGCGATGGGCCACAGTTGCGGCCACAAGCTGCGCGGCGCGCATTCGCTGGTGACCGTCAGCATGTCGATCGACTTCATCGGCAGCGGCCAGGTCGGTCAATGGATCGAGATCGCAACCGACGTCATCAAGGCCGGCAAGACGCTCTGCTTCGCGCAGTGCGTGGTGACGGCCGATGGCGAGATCATCGCCCGCGCCAACGCGACGTTTCGCGTGGTGAAGAAGGCGGCCTGACTGGCGTCTCACCGCCGCGAGAAATTCCAGTCCGAGCCTTCCATCACCAGCTCGATGAAAGCCCGCACCTTTGCGGACAACAGCCGCGAGGTCGGATACACCAGATGGATCGGCAGCGGCGGCGGCTCGAAGGCCCGCAGCACCGGCTTCAGCTTTCCCGCAGCCAGCGCCTCGGCGGCCTGATAGGCCAGCACGCGCGCGAGCCCGCCGCCCTGCTCCGCATGAAACAGCGCAGTATCGGCATTGTCGGTGATGTAGCGCGGCGCGCAGCTCACCCGCGTATTCCTGCCGTCCTCGACGAACGGCCACTCCGTCGCCGGGTCGAAGCCGCCGAAATGAATGGTCTGATGCATGGCGATGTCGGCGGGCACGCGCGGCTCGCCATGCGTCTCGAGATAGTCCGGAGACGCCACGATCATGCGGCAGGTGTCGCCGACATGGCGCGCCACCAGACTCGAATCGGGCAGATGCCCGATGCGCACCGCAAGGTCGATTCCCTCCTCGACCAGATTGACGACGCGATCCGACAGCCGCAGTTCGCCGGTCACCGCAGGATAGCGCAAGAGATAGGCCGACATGACCGGACTGACGTGATGGCGGCCGAACGCCGCCGGCGCCGAGACGACGAAGCGGCCGGAGGGCGATGCGCGCTCCGCCTGCGCAGATGTTTCGGCCTCCTCGAGATCGGCGAGAATGCGCCGCGCCCGCTCCAGATAACGCGCGCCGACGTCGGTCAGCGCCACCGAGCGCGTGGTCCGTTGCAACAGACGCGCGCCGACATGCTCTTCGAGCGCGGCGATCTGCCGCGTCACGCCCGAGGCGGACAGGCCGAGCTTGCGCGCGGCAGGCGCAAATCCCTTGAGATCGGCAACCGCCACGAAGGCGTGCATGGCATCGATACGGTCCATGGCTTTATTTCATAATATGCAACGATGAAGTGTCAATTCACATAATTGTCCCGAAAACGGAAATGGACCACATTTAAGCGCACAGGGAGCGCACCGCTCTCTCCCGTCGAAAAGGAAGTCCGCCATGTCCCGCCTCCCGATCCCCGCCACCATCGAAGACGCCCCGGTCGCCTCCCAGCCTTTGTTGGAGGCAGTGAAGAAGCAGGTCGGCGCGGTGCCCAACCTGTTTCGTCTGGTCAGCACCAGCCCGGCCGCGCTGGAAGGCTATCTCGGCCTGAACGGCGCGCTGGCCAAGGGCGCGCTCGACGCGCAAACGCGCGAACGGATTGCGCTCGCGGTCGGCCAGATCAACAGTTGCGGCTACTGCCTCTCGGCGCACACCTATCTCGGCAAGAACCGCTCGAAGCTGTCGGACGCGGAGATCGCAGCGAACCGCAACGGCGCCTCCACCGACGCCAAGGCCAACGCGGTCGTGGCCTTCGCCGTGAAGGTCGCCAAGGGACGCGGCCAGGTTTCGGAAGCCGATATCGCCGCCGTGAAGGATGCAGGCTACAGCGATGCGCAGGTGATCGAGATTGTCGCCCACGTCGCGCTGAACACGCTGACCAACTACATCAATGAAGTGTTCAAGACCGATATCGATTTCCCGGTCGTGGACGTCAAGATTGCGGCCTGACAGAACAGTGCGCGGCGCGCCATCCGGCAAGTCGCGCATCCGCCCTTGAATGTTCAGGAGGTTCAGATGTCAGAGGCACGGACCTATTCCAGCGATGTCGCTTTCACGCCCGCCGTGAAGGCGGTTCAGGTGCGCAAGGGCTCACGCGAGATGTTCGCGGAGGTCGAGGAAAACGGCGGTTGGCGCACCGAAATCGACGAGAATCTCGCCGCCTTTCTCGCCGAGACCTCGAGCTTCTTTCTGGCAACCGCCAGCGCGGACGGCCAGCCCTACATCCAGCATCGCGGCGGGCCGAAGGGCTTTATCAGGATTCTCGACAAGAACACCCTCGCCTTCGCCAACTATGCCGGCAACCGGCAATACATTACGCAGGGCAATCTCAGCGAGAATTCCAAGGCGCATATCTTCGTGATGGATTTCGCACACCGCCGCCGGGTCAAGATCTGGGGTGAAGCGCGAATGATCGATGACGATCCGGCGCTGCTGACGAGCCTGATGCCGAAGGGCTACCGCGCGCGACCCGAGCAGGTGATTGTGTTCAAGATCGCCGCCTGGGACACCAACTGCTCCCAGCACATTCCGCAGAAGTTCGACGCCGCCGATGTCGCGGCCGCCTTGATGGCGCGCGACGAACGGATCGCGGAGTTGGAGGCGGAAGTCGCAGCGCTGAAGGGATTGGATACAGCCGCGCAAGCGCCGTCATCCTGAGAATCGGCCGGAAAGGTCAGAGGCTCCCGCTGTCGTCGTCGTGGCCGGACCTGTTCCGGCCATCCACGTCTTTTGGTTGGACCTCAATCAAGACGTGGATGCCCGGCACAAGGCCGGGCATGACGGATGAGGGTGAGCGTCAGGGGCTACGCCGCCTGCTCGCGCGGCAGCGCACCGTGCTCGGGGTAAAACAGCTCCATCATGCGATCGACATAGTCGGCGAGGTTTGTGAATCGCAACGCGCGTTGACGCAGCTCGGAGTCGAAGAACGGCGTCAGCAATCCCGCCAGCGCACCGAATGCCGTCGCATCGGTGCCGCAAGGCTGGCTTCCCGCAAGATACAACTTGCCACCGAGTTGAACCGACAAGGCCTCAAGCGACCGCATCGCGAGATCGATGTCGCCATCCGGCGCGTGGCGGCCGAGCCCGCCAAGACGGTAGTTCTGCGCCACCTGAAACTGCGCATCCTCGCGCGCCTTGTCGCGCAGATGCTCGGGCACGCCGTCGAAGAAATGCGACGGCCCCTTGCTGAAATTCTCCTCGATGGTCCAACGCGCTCCGACCACCCCCCAATAGATATGGCTTTCGATCATGCGCTCGCAGGCCCACATCTGGGCACGCTGCAGCGAATCGAGCCCGGCATCGAAGTCGAATCCGTATTTTCGCTCGATATGCGCGCGAATGAATGTCGAATCGGCGATGCGCTCGCC
>DASZVY010000064.1:0-18516 GCA_035546855.1 Nitrobacter sp.
GACGGCCTCGGCGCTCGGATTGCCGCGCGCCGAACTTCGCATCTGGCTTTATCGCGTCCCCTCGCTGATCGGAGCGATCGGCGCCGTGCTGCTGACCTACTGGGCGGCGCTGGCCTTTGTGAGCCGGCGCGCGGCGGTGCTGGCAGCCCTCATCATGTGCAGTTCGGTGCTGCTCGGCGTCGAGGCACGGTTGGCCAAGACGGACGCCATGCTGCTGCTGACCTCGACTGCCGCCATGGGGGCGCTGGCACGCGTCTATCTGACCTGGCAACGCGGCGAGGATCCTGAACGTCCGTCCTGGATACCACCCGCGATCTTCTGGACGGCGCTGGCCGGCGGCGTCCTGCTCAAGGGACCGCTGATCCTGATGTTCGTCGTTCTCGCCATCGCGACGCTTGCGGTGCTCGACCGTTCGGCGGCGTGGCTGTGGCGCCTGCGCCCGGTATGGGGCCTGATCTGGATGCTCGTGCTGGTGCTGCCGTGGTTTGTCGCGATCTTTCTGCGCGCCGGCGACACCTTCTTTGCGGATTCGATCGGCGGCGACATGCTGAGCAAGCTGGCAGCCCAGGAATCCCACGGCGCCCCGCCCGGAACCTACCTGCTGCTGTTCTGGATCACCTTCTGGCCTGGCGCCCCGCTCGCCGGAATGGCAGCACCCGCCGTATGGCGGGCCCGGCGCGAGCCGGCCGTGCAGTTTCTGCTGGCATGGCTGGTGCCGTCCTGGATCGTGTTCGAACTGGTCCTGACCAAGCTGCCGCATTACGTCCTGCCGCTTTATCCCGCTATTGCGATCCTGACCGTTGGAGTCCTGGAGCGGCATGCGCTGTCGCGCTCGTGGCTGGCGAAAGGGGCGGCCTGGTGGTTCGCGATTCCGGTTCTTGCCTCGGTGATCGCCGTGATTGCAGCGATCACCCTGACGAAACAGCCTGTCTTCCTGGCATGGCCGTTCGTGGCGGTTGCGCTGATCTTCGGCCTGTTCGCCTGGTGGATGTTCGACGACCATCACGCGGAACGGTCGCTGCTCAATGCCGTCGCCGCTGCGATGTTTCTGGCCTTCTCCCTCTACGGCGCCATCGTCGCGGCCTTGACCCCGCTTTTTCCCAGTCCTGAAATCGCTCGCGCCTTGCGCAATGTCGTCTGCGTCGGTCCGAAGGCTGCGGCCTCGGGCTATCACGAACCGAGTCTTGTCTTCATGACGGGAACATCGACGCTGTTGACCGATGGCTCCGGCGCCGCAGACTTCCTCAATCAGGGGCCGTGCCGGTTTGCGCTCGTCGAGTCACGCACGGAGCGCGCGTTCGCCCAGCGAGCCGACGCCATCGGCCTGCGCTACAACATGTTCACGCGCATCGACGGCTTCAATTTCTCGCAGGGCAAGGAAATCTCCATCGCCATCTTCCGCTCCGAAGGAACGCGATAGCATGCCCGGGACCGCCGGCACCGGCTGGTCGTCACATTACGTTGGGACGGTGCTGCGGCTCGCACGCGGAGCCGTGCGGCAGCTCCTGCAGCCGCCGTCCCATTCCAGCCGTGCCGAAGCGGCGAGGCGTCTCGCACGTCATTGGCTGCTGATGGCGATAGGCGGCGGCGCCGTGATTGCGGGACTGATGGTGTTCCTCGATGCATGGGAAATCGGCCTGATGCCCCCGCGCGGCACGACGTCGCTATGGCCGCTTCGCGTGATGACCGGCTTCGGCAAGGCCGAAAATATTCTATGGGGACTCGCGGCCGCGTTGCTGATTGTCGTTCTGGTCGCGGCGCGGCTTCACGGTCCATCGCGGGCGAGGCTGGCTGCTGTTGGACTCCGGCTTCAATATCTTTTCCTTGCGGTTCTGGTTCCCGTGCTTGCAGGCGAGGTCATCAAGGGCGCCGTCGGGCGCGGCCGTCCGTTCGCGGGCGGCCATGCCGACGCATTCAACTATTCGCATTTTGCATGGACCGAAAGATACGCGAGCTTTCCGTCCGGCCATGCGACCGCTAGTTTCGCGCTGGCTTTCGCTGTGGCGGCGCTGTGGCCGCGCATGCGGGTGGCGGCCGCCATTTACGCGCTCCTGATTATTGCAACCCGGCTCGTTCTGCTGGCTCATCACCCGAGCGATGTGACAGCCGGGGCGCTGCTTGGTGTCGCGGGCGCGATGCTGGTTCGTTACTGGTTCGCGGCGCGCCACCTGTGCTTCTCGATCGATCGGAATGGGCGGATCGCGCCTCTCGCCGGACCGTCCCCGGATCGCTTCAAAGGGGTTGCCGGGGACGTTCCGGCACCATAAAAGCGGGCGCCGCTAGTATCCCGGTTCTGACATTCGTATCATTTTGCAGCCTGCGCTTTTACGAATGTCAGAACCAAAGGGACACGAGCAAATCCAAAATTCTAGTGCGGTTTTGGATTTGACATTCGCTTCTCGGACTCGCGGCAATGCTGAAGCGAATGTCAAATCCACCTCACTAGACCGATTGACACGGTCTCCAAATCCACCGGGCCCATCTGCCGATGACCGATAATTCGTCAGCCTTCTCAGGGGCCGCGCCGGCGGTGTCCATCGTCGTGCCGGTGCGCAACGAGGCTGACAACGTCGCGCCACTGGTCGACGAGATCGCGGCCGCGCTCGACGGGCGTTGGGACTACGAGATCATCTACGTCAATGACGGGTCGACCGATGCGACGGGCGAACGGCTCGCGGCGCTGATGCGCGACCGCCGCAACCTCCGCCAGATCCGGCATGCGTCTTCCTCCGGGCAATCGGCGGCGGTGCGGACCGGCGTGCGCGGCGCGCGCGGCACGATCGTCGCCACGCTCGACGGCGACGGCCAGAACGATCCGGCCTTTTTGCCGGACTTGATCGGCGCGATCGAGCGCGGCGGCGAACGGATCGGGCTTGCCGCCGGGCAGCGGGTGGGGCGCAAGGATACCGGATTCAAGCGTTTCCAGTCGCGCGCCGCCAACGGCGTCCGCAACATGATCCTGCGCGACGGAACCCGCGACACCGGCTGCGGTCTCAAGGCGTTCCGCCGCGATGTGTTCTTGGCGCTGCCATATTTCGATGGCCTGCATCGCTTCCTGCCGGCGCTGGTGCGCCGCGAGGGCTATGACATCGCCTATGTCGACGTGACCGACCGGCCACGGCGGGCAGGCGTTTCGAACTATGGCTTCTTCGATCGCCTGTGGATCGGCATCATGGACCTCGCGGGTGTGTGGTGGCTGATCCGCCGCAAGAAATCGACGCCCGTGGCGACCGAGGTATTTCCTCATGACTGACATTTTCGCCGCGCTGGCGAGCTATCTGCGCGATGTGTTCATCATCAAGTTCGACGGGTGGGTCGTGTTGGGTTTCGTGGCCCAGGCGTTCTTCACCATGCGTTTCGTCGTGCAGTGGATCGCATCAGAACGCGCCCGCAAAAGCGTGATGCCGGTCGCGTTCTGGTTCTTCTCCATCGGCGGCGGAACGCTGCTCCTGGTTTACGCGCTCTACCGACGGGATCCGGTCTTCATCGCCGGGCAGGCGTTCGGCCTGGTTGTCTATATCCGCAACCTCTATTTCATCATCATCAACGGACGGCAGTCGTCCGTCTGACGGCGTCAATGTGCCGTCTGATGAGGCGTCGCCGCAAAGCCGATCGGATCGAGCTCGGCGCGCACTGCCGCCAGCTCACCCGCGGCGTCAAGCACGGGATAGGCGACCGAACAGATGTGCGAATGAATGCGCCGGAGGTCACGCAGCACGTCGAGATGCAGTGACGTGGTTTCGATGGTCTCGGGCCTCCCTTCGCGCAGCCGGTCGAGGTGGCGTTCGGTCGCAGCGAGCTCGGCGTTGCGGAGCGCGGCCTTTTCCGTCAGCAGCTTCCGCGCCTCGGTCACGTCCCCCGACATGAACACGCCAAAGGCGATGCGCAGCGAATCCATGATCCGCTTGTGGAACGCCGCGAGTTCTTCCGCGCCTTCGACCGAGAACTGGAACCTGCGCTTGATCTTCTTGGTGGCAAGCTCGCTGAGATTCTTGTCGATGATGTCGCCGATGTGCTCGAGGTTGATGGCGAAGGAGATGATTTCCATCGCCCGCTTTCCCTCGCGGTCGTCGAGGCTGCCGCGGGTGAGCTTCGTGACATAGAGCTTGATGCCCTCGTCGAGGCCATCGACGGCGTTGTCCATCTGCGAGACCTGGTCGACCAAGGACTTGTCGTTGGTCATGATCGCGGCCATCACCTTGCGCAGCATGACCTCGACGAGATCACCCATATGGAGCGTCTCGCGAGCCGCGTCGGCCAGCGCCAGGGACGGCGTCTCCAGCGCGCTCTCGTCGAGGTAGCGTGGCCGGGCCGGATCGGCCTCCGGCGCCTTGTTCGGCAGGAGTTGTTCGAGCAGTCGGGCGAGGCTGTCGAGCAGGCCAATGAAAAGCACCGCCGTCATCAGGTTGAACGCGATGTGGAACATGGCCGTCGCCTTGGCGAGGTCCGGTTGCCAGTGCTGGATGATATCGACGATCGGCTGAAGAAAAGGCAGCACCAGCAGCGTGCCCACGACCCGATTGATCATATTGCCCAGCGGGAGACGATAGCTCGCGGGGTTGTCGCGTTTCGCGCCTTCGAACACCGGGTTGATCGCGCTGCCGATATTCGCGCCGAGCACCAGCGCGAAAGCCGCGTAGGGCGTGATGAATTGCGAATAGGCCAGCGACATGATCAGCAGAACGGTCGCGACGCTGGAATGAACCGCCCAGGTCACCGCCGCGCCGATCAGGATGCACATGACGGGATCGCCGGTGATGGCTCCGAGGAACACCTTGACGCCGGGCGCGCTCTCGGCCGGCGCGAGACTCGTCAGCAGAATGTGCAAGGCCAGCAGCATCAGGCCGAGGCCGATAAAGACGCGGCCGATATCCTTGACGCGCGAGCGCGCCCCGGTCCGGAAGGCGACGAGCCCGATGACGAAGAAAATCGGCGCGACTGCCGAAATGTTGAACGACAACACCTGCACGATCAGCGTGGTTCCGACGTTCGCGCCAAGCATGATCGCTAGCGCAGGAACCAGGCTGACGAGCCCTTCGGCGGTAAAGGAACTGGTGATGAGCCCGGTCGCCGTGCTGCTCTGGAGCAGGGCGGTCAAGCCAAGTCCCGCCGCGAAAGCCGCGAAACGATTGCGCAGCGCCTTGCCGAGCAACCGGCGCAGATCCGGACCGAAGGCGCGCAGAATCCCGCTGTGGACCATGTGCAGGCCCCACAACAGCAACGCAATGCCGCCCATCAGGTCGAGGAGGACGAGACTTCCCATGGCTCTCCGATGACAATTCGAGTCAAACCGCCAAAGTATCCGCAAACCACGGCGGATCAATCTTTTATTGCAGCGAAGTTAAGGCGTTGGCCGCGGGCATGATGGCCACGGCCGTCAGTTCATCGGCGGGTGTTGAAGGCGTCGAGGCCGCGGGCGAGGTCCGCCTTGAGGTCATCGATGTTCTCGAGCCCGATGTGAAGCCGGAACGCCGGGCCGCCAGGCGCCCATGTTGTCGCGGAACGATACGGCGCACAGTCGAAGGGAATGATCAGACTCTCGAAGCCACCCCAGGAGTAACCCATGCCGAACAGCTTGACGGTGTCGAGCAGGGCATCGGCCGCAGCCTGCGGCGCGGGCTTGAGGACCACGCTGAACAGGCCGGACGCTCCCGTGAAATCGCGTTTCCAGATCGCATGGCCGGGATCGTCCGGCATCGCCGGGTGCAGCACCTTGAGAACTTCAGGCCGGCCCGCGAGCCAGCGCGCCATCTCCAGCGCGGCCTGCTGGTGATGCGCAAGCCGCACGGCAAGGGTGCGCAATCCACGCAAAGCGAGGAACACGTCGTCCGGGCCGGCGCAGACGCCGAGCAGGCGGATGGTCTCGGAGAGTGCCGGCCACGCCTTGGCGTTGGCCGAGATGGTTCCGAACATGATGTCGGAGTGTCCGCCGATGTATTTGGTGGCGGCCTGGATGCTGATATCGACGCCGTAGTCCAGCGAGCGATGGTAGAGCGGCGTGGCCCAGGTGTTGTCGTCGACGACAAGCGCCCCATGGGCGTGGGCTGCGGCTGCGATCGCCGGCACGTCGGGCATCTCGAACGATTGCGAGCCCGGCGCCTCGACCATCACGACGCGCGTATTCGGCCGCAACAGCCTGGCAATATCGTCGCCGATCAACGGATCGAAATAAGTCGTCTCGACACCGTAGCGGGCGAGCAGCCCGTTGCAGAAATTCCGGGTCGGGCGATAGACGTTGTCGCAGACGAGCACGTGGTCGCCCGCCTTGAGGACTGACAACAGCGCGGTCGATATGGCGGCCAGCCCTGATGGCGTCAGCCCGACGCCGGCGCATTGCGGCCCCTCCAGCGCAACCAGCGCGTCCTGCAGCGCCTTTGTTGTCGGCGTGCCGTGCCGTCCATATTGAAATTCGCCGCGGTGGGCATGCAGGTCATCCGCGGTGGGATAGAGCACCGTCGAACCGCGCACGATCGGCGGATTGACGAACCCTTTCTGCGCCGCGGTATCCCGCCCGGAGACGACAAGCCGTGTCTGCGCGGCGAGCGGGCGTTGTGGGTCTTGGGTGTCGGCAGAAGAAGCCATGTGGCCTCCAGGGCTTTGGAGGAGACGCTTTGCCGCAGACCCACCGGGCTTGCAAGCGTCAAAGGTTGATTTTGCTAATAACAGGAGGGGGAAGACCTCCGTCAACCCCTTGACCCGGGCCGTCAGTCGTTCTGTGATGGCGTCGCTGTTCGATCGCCGCACGTTGAGGGGCCTGCCGCGAGCCTTTTCCCAAAAGCAGGGAGGTAGCGTGTCTCCCGCCGGGTGTGTGAGCGGACTCCCTGTCGACGTCCCTGATGTCTCCTGAAAGGCATTGTCATGAAACGCGTACTTGCATTCACTCTCGCCGCTCTCGTCGGTCTTCCCCTGCAGTCGGCTCTGGCGCAAACCCAGGACGCGGCCAAGGGCAAGAGCATGCTTGAAACCGTCAAGGCGCGGGGCGCGCTGTCCTGCGGCGTGAGTCAGGGATTGCCCGGGTTCTCGGCCCCTGATGACAAGGGCAACTGGAGCGGGATCGACGTCGATGTCTGCCGCGCGATTGCCGCGGTCATTTTCAACGACCCCACCAAGGTGAAATTCGTTCCGCTCTCGGCGAAGGACCGGTTTATCGCGCTGCAGTCCGGCGAAATCGACGTGCTGTCGCGCAACACCACCTGGACGCTGTCGCGCGACGCCTCGCTCGGCGCCAACTTCACCGGCGTGACCTATTACGATGGGCAGGGATTTCTGGTTAAGAAGTCGCTGAAGGTCAATTCGGCGCTGGAGCTGAACAGCGCGTCCGTCTGCGTCCAGACCGGCACCACGACCGAACAGAATCTCGCGGACTACTTCAAGAGCAACAAGATGAAGTACGAGGTCATCGCGTTCGCCTCGGCCGACGAAACCGTAAAGGCCTATGAGTCCGGCCGTTGTGACGTGTTCACCTCGGACGTCTCGCAGCTTTATGCCGAGCGTCTCAAGCTCGCCAATCCAGCCGATCACGTGGTGCTGCCGGAGGTAATCTCGAAGGAGCCGCTGGGACCGATGGTCCGCCAAGGCGATGATCAGTGGTTCGACCTCGTCAAGTGGACCTTGTTTGCGATGCTGGATGCCGAAGAATTCGGCATTACCCAGAAGAACGTCGACGAAATGGTCAAGACAGCCGACAAACCCGAGCTGAAACGCGTGCTGGGGACCGACGGCAATTTTGGCGAACAGCTCGGCGTCACCAAGGACTGGGTCGTGCGCATCGTCAAGGCTGTCGGAAACTACGGTGAATCGTTCGATCGCAACGTCGGCGCAGGCTCCAAGCTCGGGATTGCACGCGGTCTCAACAAGCTCTGGAACAAGGGCGGCATCCAGTACGCGCCCCCCATCCGCTGATCCGATCAGGCTGACACGGCGATGGCCGTCGAGCCGCGAAACCCGCCGCCGCAGTTGCTTTTCAAACTGCGGCGGGCGCTCGGAGGGCGCGCAGGCTGGGGCGGGCTCATCCTCCAGATTCTGTTCGTCATGGCGCTCGCCTGGATCGCCTATGAGATCGTCGGCAACGCCCGCACCAATCTCGAGAACCAACGGATCGCTTCAGGTTTCGGGTTCATGTCGGGCACGGCGGGATTCGGCGTCAGCCAGAGTCTGATCCCGTATTCGGAATCCGACACCTACACGCGCGTGTTTGTCGTCGGACTGCTGAATACGCTTTTAGTCTCCCTTGTCGGCATTTTCTTTGCGACGATCATCGGTTTTCTCGTGGGGCTCGGGCGACTGTCGCCCAACTGGATGGTGTCGCGGCTTTCCGGCGGCTACGTCGAGCTGGTCCGCAACCTGCCGCTGCTGTTCCAGATCCTGTTCTGGTACCTGGCGGTGCTTGCGGCATTGCCATCGCCTCGGCAGAGCGTCTCGATTTTCGGCAGCGTCTTCCTCAACAATCGTGGTCTTGTCGTTCCCAGACCGATTCCGCACGAAGGACTCTGGCCGTTCCTGATCGCGGTTGCGATCGCAGTCGCCGGTTCGCTTGTGCTTGGCCGCTACGCGCGCCACGCCCTGTTCCGGAGCGGCCGCGTCGTCGTTGTCTGGCCCTACGTTGTCGGATCGCTGATCGGCTTGCCGCTGATTGCTGAGCTTGTATTCGGCATACCCCTCTCATTCGAGATGCCGGTTCTGCGCGGATTCAATTTCGCGGGCGGCTCTCGCATCATTCCCGAACTCGTGGCGCTTGTGCTGGCGCTGTCGACCTACACCGCGGCTTTCATCGCGGAAGTCGTGCGCGGCGGCGTGCTGTCCGTGCACAAGGGGCAGATGGAGGCGGGCGCCTCGCTCGGCCTGTCGCGTGGCGCGACCTTGCGGTTGATCGTCGTCCCGCAGGCGATGCGCGTCATCCTGCCGCCGCTCACCAATCAATACCTGAACCTGACCAAGAATTCGTCGTTGGCGGTGGCGATCGGATACCCCGATCTGTTCTCGGTGTTCGCCGGAACCACATTGAGCCAGACCGGACAGGCGATCGAGGTCATCGCCATCACCATGGGCGTCTACCTGCTGATCTCATTGGTGACGAGCGCCATCATGAGCTTCTACGGTTGGCGCATCAACCGGAGTATGGGCGCATGACCGACGCATCCTACGTCCGGCAGGATCTCGTTCCCGAGCGGGCCGCGCCGGTCACGACCACGGGCGTCATCGGTTTCCTGCGAACCCGCCTGTTCAGCTCGATTACCAGCACCTTGCTGACCGTCATCGGCGTGCTACTGCTCTGGTTCATTATCGTTCCGGCGATCCGATTCCTGCTGGTCGATGCGGTGTGGGAAGGCAAGGACCGCGCGGCGTGCCTCGCGCAAAACGCGGGCCATCCCGTCGGCGCGTGCTGGCCGTTCATCGAGGCCAAGTTCACCCAATTGATCTATGGCTTCTACCCTGAGCCCGAGCGCTGGCGGGTCAACCTGACGTTCGCGCTCGCAGCCGCGCTGCTCCTGCCGCTGCTGATCCCGCGCTTGCCGGCCAAGGGCCTGAATGCCGGACTTTTCGTCTTTGCGTTTCCCGTAGTCGCTTTTTTCCTGCTGCACGGGGGAGGCTTGAGCGGCTTCGGAACGACGTGGCTGGTCGATATCCTGAGCGGATTTGCCGATAGCGTCACGACGTCGGGTCGGGGCCTGACGGATATAGGCAACACCGTCGGCTGGTTCGGCCTCGGCGCCTTATTGTCGCTGCTCGGACAGGGCGTCGCGCTGATTGGCATGGTGCTGTCATTCGTGCTGGTGCCGCTGGTCCGGCTCCGCAACTGGATTCAGGCGTCCGGTCAACCCGTATGGCTCGACTTCGCCTGTACGGCAATCATCGTCTCGCTGCTGCTGTTTCTGCTGAACGGGGCGTTCCGCACCGGTTGGCGCGCGCTGATCCGAAGCCTGATCTTTTTCGCCGCCATCGGCATCGTCATCGCGCTTCTGCACCTCGATCAGGGGGGATTGCCGATCGTCAGCACCCGCGCATGGGGCGGATTGCTGGTCACGCTGGTGGTCTCGGTCACCGGGATCGTTGCGTCGATGCCGATCGGCATGGCGCTGGCGCTGGGCCGCCGCGCCACGATCCCGTTGATCCGGGTCTTCTCGGTCGCCTTCATTGAATTCTGGCGCGGCGTTCCCCTGATCACCGTGCTGTTCTTCGCCACTTACATGCTGCCGCTCTTCCTGCCGGGCAACTTCACCGTGGACGGCCTGATCCGCGTCCTGATCGGCGTCGCCCTGTTCACCGGCGCGTACAATGCCGAAGTCATCCGCGGCGGGCTGCAGGCGATCCCGCGCGGGCAGGCGGAAGCGGCCAACGCGCTCGGCCTGTCCTACTGGAAGACGACCGCGCTCGTGGTCATGCCGCAGGCCCTGCGTCACGTCATTCCCAGCCTCGTCAACAGCTTCATCGCGCTGTTCAAGGATACGACGCTGGTGCTCATCGTCTCGATCTTCGACCTTCTGGGCGTGCTGCGCGCCGCTTTTGCCGATCCGACATGGGCGACGCCGACCACATTGTTCACCGGGTTCGCGTTCACCGGCATCATCTACTTTGTGTTCTGTTTCAGCATGTCCCGATATTCGCTGTTCGTCGAGCGTCGGCTCAATGCGCACCGGCGGAGCTAGTCATGACTGATCCGACTGCCATCGTCTCCATCGCCGGCCTGAACAAGTGGTACGGCAATTTTCACGTGCTGCGCGATATCGATCTCGATGTGGCGCGCGGTGAGCGTATCGTGATCTGCGGGCCCTCGGGATCGGGCAAATCGACCCTGATCCGTTGCATCAACGCGCTCGAGGAATTTCAGGAAGGCCGCATCGTCGTCGACGGCATCGAGCTCGGACCGAACTTGAAACGCGTCGACGAGGTGCGGCGGGAAGTCGGGATGGTGTTCCAGAGCTTCAATCTGTTTCCTCATCTGACCGTGCTTGAAAACTGCACGCTGGCGCCGATCTGGGTCCGCAACGTCCCGAAAAAGGATGCCGAGGCGGCGGCGATGAAGTATCTCGAGCGCGTCAAGATTCCGCATCAGGCCAACAAATACCCCGGCCAGATGTCGGGCGGCCAGCAACAGCGCGTCGCCATCGCCCGCGCGCTGACCATGAATCCGAAGGTGATGCTGTTCGACGAGCCGACGTCGGCACTCGATCCGGAAATGGTCAAGGAAGTTCTGGACACCATGGTCGACCTCGCCAACGAAGGCATGACCATGCTGGTCGTGACGCACGAAATGGGATTCGCACGGGAGGTCGCCAACCGTGTCGTGTTCATGGACGCGGGCCAGATCATCGAAACCAACACGCCGGCGAATTTCTTCGCCAATCCACAGCACGCCCGCAGCAAGCTGTTCCTCAGCCAGATCCTGCGGCACTGAGGCGGGCTGATTTTGCGCATGAGAGGGCAACACCGGAGCGAGAGACATGACGACGATCGATTGGCCGCACCCTGAAGGCCTGCTGCGCAACCCTGGTTTCTCACAAGTCGTCGTCGCCTCGGGGCGTCGCACAGTCTATATTTCGGGTCAGGTCTCGATCGACGAGAACGGCGCGCTGGTCGGCGGCAATGACCTTGCGGCGCAGACCACACAGACGATGCGAAATCTTGGCCTTGCGCTTTCAGCCGCAGGCGCGACCTATGCCGATATCGTGAAGATCACGACATATGTGGTCAACTATCGGCCCGAGCAGCGGGCGATTGTCGGCAAGGCTCGCGGCGCATTTTTCGATGGCGTGCCGCCGGCCAGCACCCTTGTGGGGGTGACCGCGCTGGCGATGCCGGAATGGCTTATCGAGATTGAGGCGGTCGCGGTTATTGATTGACCGAAACGCGTATCCGTTACGCTACTGATTGATCTCCAGCTCGACCAGTTTGGCGCGTTTCTCGTTCAAGCGGAATCGGACCAGTTTTGCTTCGCGTCATGCCCGGACTTGATTCAGGCATACATCTTTTTCGTCGAAAATGATGGATTGCCAGGTCAAGCCCGGTAATGACGGAGGTGAGGCGACGCATGTGGCGTCCGGGATCAAACCTTCTCAAACGGAATTGCGACGTTGCTCCGCTTTTCCAGCCATGCCGGCACCGGCAGGTTCTTCGAGCGCATGAAATCCGGATTGAACAGCTTCGACAGATAGCGATTGCCGGAGTCGCACAGGATGGTCACGACAGTATGGCCGGGGCCGAGCTGTTTGGCGAGCCGGATCGCGCCTGCGACGTTGATGCCGGTCGAACCGCCGACGCACAACCCTTCATGCTCAAGCAAGTCGTAGATCACCTTCACGGCTTCCTCGTCTGAAATCAGAAAGGCATCGTCGACCTTCGCGGTCTCGATGATCGGCGTGACGCGGCCGAGCCCGATGCCTTCGGTGATCGAGTCGCCCGGCGTCGATTTGGCCTGACCATGCTTGAACAGTTCGTACATCGCGAAGCCGTGCGGATCGGCGCAAGCGGTCACGATGCCCTTGTTCTTCTCCTTCAGGTACCGGCTGGTGCCGGCAAGCGTGCCGCCGGTGCCGACCGCGCAAATGAAGCCGTCCACCTTGCCGCTGGTCTGCTCCCAGATCTCGGGGCCGGTGGATTCGTAGTGCGCCTTGGCATTGTCGAGATTGTTCCACTGGTCGCCGAACAGGACGCCATTGGGCTCGGTCTTGCGGAGCTGGTCGGCCAGCCGCCGCCCGACATGCTGAAAGTTGTTCGGATTTGCATATGGAAAGACGGGTACCTCGACGAGCTCGGCGCCGCACAGCCGCAGCATGTCCTTCTTTTCCTGGCTTTGCGTATTCGGAATGACAATGATCGTGCGGTAGCCGCGCGCGCTCGCAACCACTGCAAGGCCAATGCCGGTATTGCCGGCGGTCGATTCAACTACGAGCCCGCCGGGCTTGAGGTCGCCGCGCTTCTCGGCCTCGAGGATCATCCATTTGCCGGCGCGGTCCTTGACCGACTGGCCCGGATTCATGAACTCGGCCTTGCCGAGAATGGTGCAGCCAGTGGCTTCGGAGGCATGCCTCAACTTGATGAGGGGCGTATTGCCGATCGCGGCGACGACGTCGTTCTTGATGATCATGGGCCGGATTCTTGTGATGTTGTCTGATCTGCCGTGAACCCTAGTTGACGGCGGGAGGGCGCACAAGAGAGCCCGCAGGCTTAGAGCTATGACGACTTTGCGAAGAGGACCTGACGGGCGTCGATGTTGCCTGACAGGACTCCTGTCTCGCAATACGCGAGATAATACTCCCGCAACCGCCGGAAACGGTCGTCAAAACCCATCGGCATCAGGTTCGGCCATGCGGCGCGAAAGTTGTTTCGCCAGATGGCCAGCGTCTTGGCATAATCCTGCCCGAAGATACGCTCGCGGATAACAGACACGCCAAAACGCTCGCCCAGCTATCGCAGGATGTGCGGCGAGGGAAGCACTGAATGCCGGCGAACCTGCCCGGCCGCCGCCGATCACGAGCAGAGACTGACCGTTGCAGATCGATGGCCTCGGGCCAGACGACGGGACTTATTGCGTTGCGCGGCGGTGGGGTCGTGGATGTGCTCTGCGTACGGCGTCGATGAATACGTCGTGCTCGGGTCGAGCCACGCCGAAATAGAAGTCGTTGCCGATGTCGTGGCGGGCATGACGCACGCGAATCGGATGGCGCGGCGGGACAGCGGGATGGTCCGTCAAGGCCCCGTTGAACCGCTGTGGAGCGTCAGAATGCCGCCAAATCGGCGACAGGGCGCGTTCAATGAGGCAGTTTGCCGTGGGTAGAAGGACCGTGGGGCTGTCGGAGCCCCGGAGGGGCCGTTAGAATGCGAACCTCTCCCTCAGGAAGCAATCCGCCGTTGTCCCCGTCATCGCCCACCGTCCGGAAGACCCAACCGTCGTCAACGGACCGGCGGCACGCCGCGTTGGCAGGAGGGCCGGTGTGAGCGGTTGTGAGGAGAGCGGCGGATATGCCGGGTGGAAGCGCATCGCCTGGCTGCTGCCGATGCTTGCGATGATCGCAACATCCACAGGCTGCATCCTGACCCAGGATCTTCCCAAGCCGGCGCTGGACATTCCCGCGAGCTACAAGGCCGCGCGATCGACCACGGCCGAGACGCCGCCGCCGCTGGACTGGTGGCGTCAGTTCCGGTCGCCGGAATTGACCGCGCTGATGGAAGAGGCCCAGACGGTCAACCTCGATATCGCCGCCGCCGCGGCGCGCATCATTCAGGCCGATCAGCAGGCGCGGATTGCCGGAGCCGCGCTGTTGCCGACGCTGAGCACCAGCGGATCGGAGACCTATTCCCGCACATCGGGTTCCAGCGCGAGCGGACTGACCAACGGCGGGCGCGAGGTCGTCAACTTCTCGTCGTCCCTTGCGGCCAGCTATCAGCTCGACTTCTGGGGCAAGAACCGCGACGCGACGCTGGCGGCGGAAGAAACCGCCACCGCCAACCGCTTCGATCGCGACGTGGTGGCGCTGACGACGCTGACCAGCGTCGCCACTGCCTATTTCCAAGTGCTGGCCTCGCAGGATCGTATCCGGACGGCGAACAGGAATATCGCCAGCGCCACGCGCATTCTCGATGCAATCAAGGAACGCCTCAAGGCGGGCACCGGCAACGATCTCGACGTGGCGCAACAGGAAAGCGTGTTGGCCAACCAGCGCGCCGCCGTGCCTCCGCTGCGGCAAACGCTGGCGCAGAACATCAACGCGCTCGCGACACTTGTGTCGCGCCCGCCGGAAAGCGTGCATATCAGCGGGGGGTCGCTCGACCGCATCGCGATCCCGCGCGTGACGCCGGGCCTGCCTTCGGAATTGTTGACGCAACGTCCGGACATCCGCCGGCAGGAGGCGCAACTCGCATCCGCCACCGCCAATATCGGCAGCGCGCGCGCCCAGTTTTTTCCGAGCATCCAGTTGACGGGGCAGGGCGGCTATCAAAGCGCGGCCCTTGTCTCGTTGTTCCAGCCTCATGCCGCGTTCTTCAGTCTCGCGGGCGGCCTGACCCAGCCGATCTTCGACGGCGGACAGATTCTAGCCAACTTCGAATACACCAAGGCGCGGCAGGATGAACTGCTGCAGACCTACCGCAAGACGGTCGTATCCGCGTTCGCCGACGTCGACAACGCACTCGTCGCGATCCGCGAGACCACGGACAGGCTGCGGCTGCAGCACGAGGTGGTCGCGGCCTCGCGGCGGGCGTTTCAGTTGTCGGAGCAGCAGTTGCGGGCCGGAACCGCCGACATCGTCACTGTGCTCAACACCCAGTTGACCCTGTTCCAAGCGGAGGATGCGCTATGGCAGGCCCAGCTCGCGCGGCTTCAGGCGATCGTCAGCCTGTATCAGGCGCTCGGAGGCGGCTGGGAACCCCGAACGGAGAAACCGGCCCATGCTCTTTAAGCCGAACGAAACGGCGAAGGCCGCCACCGACGGCGTGACGCGCGTGGCATCGCACGCGCGGCGGCGCACGGTCTCGATCGCCGTCGTGCTCCTGATCGTCGGCGGCCTCGGCTATATCGCGTGGACCGCAATCCAGCAGAAGAAGCAGACCGCCAATCGCGCGCGACCCGACCTCACGGTGCCGGTTCTGGCCGCGACCCCGCGCATACAGGACATGCCGGTCTATCTCGACGGCGTCGGAGCGGTGCGCGCCCTCAATACGGTGACGGTGCGGTCGCAGGTCGACGGCAAGCTGATTTCCGTGAATTTTACCGAGGGGCAGGACGTCGAGAAGGGCGACGTGCTGGGCGAGATCGATCCCGTCATCTATCAGGCGCAATACGATCAGGCCGTGGCCAAGAAGGCGCAGGACGAGGCCCAGCTCGCGAATATGCGCCTCGATCTGACCCGTTATCAGCAGTTGGCCGCATCCAACGCCGGCTCGAAGCAGCAGGCGGACACCCAGCGCGCCCTCGTCGCGCAGCAAGAAGCGCTGATCAAGGCCGATCAGGCCGCGATCGACAACGCGCAGGCGACGCTGAGCTATACGAAAATCATCGCGCCGATTGCCGGCCGCGCCGGTCTGCGGCAGGTCGATCAAGGCAACATCATTCACGCGTCGGACACCACCGGACTTGTCGTCCTGACGCAGTTGCAGCCGATTGCGGTTCAGTTCAGCCTTCCGCAGCAACAGATCGTGCGCGTCAACGCGGCTGCGGCGAAAGGCGCGCTGGAAGTCGACGTATTCGGAAACGACGGGACGACGGTGGCCGACACCGGCAAGCTGATCGGTATCGACAATCAGGTCGATCCCACCACCGGCACATTGAAGCTCAAGGCCGAGTTTCCCAATGCAAGCCACCAGCTCTGGCCTGGGCAATTCGTCAATGTGCGTCTGAAGGTCGAGACGATTCCGCAGGCGATCGTGATTCCGACTTCGGCGGTCCAGCGCGGTCCGGTCGGCACGTTCAGCTACGTCATCGGCAGCGACAGCACCGTGACGGCAAAGCCGATCACCGTGACCTTGCAGAACGAGACCGACGCGGTGATCGCGAAAGGCCTGTCGCCGACCGATCAGGTCGTGACGACGGGTTTCGCCAATCTGTCTGATGGCGCCAAGGTCGTCATCGGCAAAAACGATGAGACGCCACAGGCCGATCTTGCTCCGCACCGACGCCGAGGCCGGCATGGCGAGGCGCAGCCCGGCGGCGGCCATCGCGGCAAGGCGGGGGACGCGAAAACGAAACAGTGAGTCCGGCCTCGTCCGGAATGTCGCAGCAGTGAGCTTGCAGCCATGAGCGTTTCGGAACCATTTATCCGCCGTCCCATTGCGACGTCGCTGCTCGGCATCGCGCTATTGATCGGCGGCGCGCTCGGCTATTGGGCTCTCCCGGTGTCGGCGCTGCCGCAGGTGGATTTCCCGACGGTGCAGGTGACGACGCAATTGCCGGGCGCCAGCCCGGATGTGGTCGCATCGCTATTGACCGCGCCGCTGGAGCGGCAACTCGGACAGATCCCGTCGCTGACATCGATGACCTCGACGAGTTCGTTCGGCGTCAGCCAGATCTCGCTGCAGTTCGATCTCAACCGCGATATCGACGGCGCGACGCAGGACGTGCAGGCGGCGATCAATGCCGCCGCCGGCATCCTGCCGAAGAACCTGCCGTATCCGCCGACCTACGCCAAGGTGAACCCCGCCGATGCGCCGGTCATGACACTGGCGCTGACCTCGGACACGGTCTCCCTGCGCAACATGAGCGATCTCGCCGATACAATCATGGCGCAGCGGCTCAGCCAGATCGCGGGCGTCGGACGCGTCTCCGTGCTCGGCGGACTGAAACCGGCGGTGCGGGTTCAGGCCGACCTCGCGCGGCTCGCAGCCTACGGGCTCGGAATGGAGGATTTGCGCGCGGCGATCGCCGGCGCCAACGTCTCCGGGCCGAAGGGATCGCTGGATGGCGCGCAGCAGGCCTACACCATCGCGGCAAACGATCAGATCGCGGCGGCCGATGCCTACAAGCCCATCATCCTCGCCTACCGCAACGGCGCGCCGGTCACGATCGGCGACGTGGCGCAGATCGTGGACGGTCTGGAAAACGACCGCACCGGCGGCTGGTACCAGGGCATGCCCGCGGTCGTGCTGGATATCCAGCGCCAGCCCGGCGCCAACGTCATCGACGTCGTCAGGCAGATCCGCGCCGAGATCCCGAAGCTGCAACGCGCGATCCCGGCCGGCGTCAAGCTCACCATTGTCAGCGACCGGACCGACACCATCCGCGCCTCGGTCCGCGACGTGCAGTTCACGTTGATCCTCAGCGTCATCCTCGTCACGCTGGTGGTGCTGCTGTTCCTGCGCTCGCTGCGCGCGACCATCATCGCCGGCGTCGCGCTGCCGCTATCCCTGATCACGAGCTTCGGCATCATGTATTTCGCCGGCTTCAGCCTCGACAACCTGTCGCTGATGGCGCTGACCATCGGGACCGGCTTCGTGGTCGACGATGCCATCGTCATGATCGAGAACATCGTGCGCCACATGGAGGAGGGCGAGACCGTCATGCAGGCCTCGCTGCGTGGCGCCAGCGAGATCGGCTTCACGGTGATCTCGCTGACGGTGTCGTTGATCGCCGTGTTCATCCCGCTATTGTTCATGTCCGGGCTGGTCGGGCGCATGTTCCGGGAGTTCGCGCTGACCCTGACGATCGCGGTGGTCACCTCCGCGATCGTCTCGCTGACCCTGACGCCGATGATGTGCTCGCGCATACTGAAGCATTCCGGCGAGGAGTTCGTGATCCCCGGCCTGTCAGCGATCAGCCGCGGCATCGACCGGATGGTCGCCTTCTATCACCGCACGCTGCTGTGGGTGCTGCAGCGCCAGCGCGCGACGCTGCTCGTGACGCTTTTGACCATCGTCGCGACGCTCGTGCTCTATGCCGTCGCGCCAAAGGGATTCCTGCCGCTTCAGGACACAGCCTCGATCACGGCGGTAACCGAAGCCGGGCCTGACGTCTCCTTCGCCGAAATGCAGAGCCGTCAGTCGCAAGTCGCCGCTGCCATCAAGGCCGATCCCGACGTGGTCGGCGTC
>DASZVY010000065.1:0-23038 GCA_035546855.1 Nitrobacter sp.
CATGTCCGCAAGCGTTCTCTGATCGATTCCGAGCAGCGCGCGGGCCGCGCGCATCTGGGCTGATGTAATCAATAGCTTTTATCCGCGTTGAGACATTATATCTCACACATAACATATCTTCAATGATGTACAGAACATCAATTATAAAACATCAGGCCCCGGCGGGTAGCCGGGGCCCGGGAACGTGGAAGGCAAAATATCGATCAGGCGGCGTCGCGGTGGGCGGCGACGATCTGGTCGGCGGCGCGGCCGGTCACTTCGGCCATGCGGTCGAACTGCCGGGTGAAGCTGCCGGCGCCCGCCGTCGCCGAGCGCAGTTCGACGATCAGATCGCCGATTTCCGCCTCGGGCATCATGGCGCGCACCATATCCCAGCCGTTCCAGCCATCGCGGCTGTCGAAGCCGAGGATCTGCGCCCGCCGCCCGGACAGGATGGCGTTGATCTTCGCCGTCGCCTCCGACGGGCAGACGATCTCGACCGTATCGATCGGCTCGAGCAGCACCGGCGCGCATTTCGGCAATGCCTCGGTGATGCCGATCCGCGCCGCGGTCCGGAACGCCTGATCGGACGAATCGACGCTGTGATAGGAGCCATCGGTCAGCGTCACTTCGACATCGACGGTCGGAAAGCCGAGCGGCCCGCGCGCAAGACCGTCGCGGACGCCCTCTTCCACCGCACCGATGTAGTTCTTGGGCACCGCGCCGCCGACGATGGTTTCGCGGAACACGATGCCGCTGCCGCGCGGCAACGGCTTGATATCGAGCACCACGTCGCCGAACTGGCCGTGGCCGCCGGACTGCTTCTTGTGGCGCCCGCGCTGGGTGATCGGCTTGCGAATGGTTTCCCGGTAGCCGACTGTCGGCGCATGCGACACCGCGTTGACGCCGAAGCGATCGTGCAGCCGCTCCAGCGCGACGCGCAGATGCATCTCGCCCTGTCCCCACAATACGGTCTCATGCGTCTGCTGATTGTTGACGAGGATCAGCGACGGGTCTTCCTCGTTAAGCTTGATCAGGGCCTGACCCAGCTTGACGTCGTCCTTGCGGTCGCCAGCGGCGAGCGCCAGCCCCAGCACGGGCGCGACCGGCGTGATCTCGACCAGCGAGTCCGGCGTGGTCTTGCCGTTCGACAGCGTGTCGCCGGTCCTGACCGCATCGAGCTTGCCGAGCGCGACGGTCTCGCCGGCCTCGGCGGATGCACGCTTGCTGTCGTGCGCCCCGCTGACGTTGGCGATTCCCGATATCTTTCCGGCCCCGCCAGACGAGGTATGAACCGCCGCGCCATCGTCGAGCCGCCCGGCGAGAACCCGCGCCAACGACAGCTTGCCGCCATGCTGGAGGTACGTGGTCTTGAGCACGTAGGCCATCGCGTCTTTCGCCTTGTCGGCCCCCAGGCGCCGCGCGGTCGCGTCGATTCCAGGCGCTTCATGCCGCAACGCCTTCATCAGCCGGAGCACGCCGTTCTCGCGCGCGGCCGAGCCGATCAGCACCGGGCAGATCTGGCCTTCGCGCAATTCGCGGGCGAGGTCGTCGAACACCGCGTCGCGCGGCGGTGCTATGTCTTCGAGCAGTTGCTCCATCAGCGCATCGTCGTGATCGGCGAGTTTCTCCAGCATCGTGAACCGCGCTTCCTTCTCCCGGTCGAGATTGCCACCGTCAAGCGCGACGACTTCGGACGCCATGTGCTCGCGATAGACAAAGGCGCGCTCCAGCGCCAGGTCGACGAAGCCCGCGATCAGGTCGCCGTTCCAGATCGGAATCTGCCGCAGAACGAGGGGAGTTCGCGATGCCGGCTGCAGGATCGCCAGGGTCTCACGCACCCGCTTGTTGGCCTTGTCGATCTTGTTCAGGAACAGGAAGCGAGGGATGCCGAGGTCCTCCAGCTCGCGCAGGATGATTTGCAACTGCGGCAGCTTGCGCTCGTCCGCCTCGCAGACCACGACCGCGGCATCGACGGCGGGAAGCGCCGCGCGCATGTCGTGGGCAAACTCGATCGAGCCGGGACAGTCGAGGAAAGTGTAGGCGTCCCCCATGAAGCTGGTGGTCGCGACAGTAAGACCCACGCCCATCTTGTGATGGCGCGCTTCGGCGCTGGCGTCACCGACGCTGGTTCCGTGATCGACGCTGCCTGCTTTGGGAATGGCGCCCGTCCGGGCGAGGATGGCTTCGAGAAGTGTGGTTTTTCCGCTCTGGAACGGGCCCACCAGCGCAATGCACCGGGGACCCGAGCCTTGATGACCTAAGGGACGTTTGACGTCTTGTCCCATTGCCGCCTCCTGATCCAGTGGTTCGACTTTGACATTCGCATCCCGTTTCAGCCGGCCTTCGCGCGAATGCTAGAATCGAAGGACCACTGGCAAATGCAAGTTGCTAGCGGAGTTTTGAATTTGACATTCGCGTCTGGGATGCGCGGCCAAATGGGTCGCGAATGTCAAACTCACTCCACCCATGAAGTCGGCCCATGACTGGGTCGGCAGGAGGAATGCTCCTCCTGCGCTCCGGTTTTGGCAAGCGGGAAAAGAACCGCTGCGGCGCGGAACCGCGCGGCACGGTTTTCAGCGGCCCGGACGCAATTCCAGCGCGGCCAATCCAGCCGCGACATTGAGTCCGACCTGGCCCTGGACGCTGAGCGGCTGCAGCGCGATCGAATTGGCGGAGCCGCCGACCAGCACGTTGCCTCCGAGACCGACGCCGACCGACGCGCTCCCCTGCGCGCCGGCGTAATCGCCGGAGAGATCGCCCGGGCCAAGCCGCGCCACCGGCGCATAGACCGCCCAAGCCAGCGCCGACTCCTGCGTGATGCCGAGATCGACGCCGACCTTGCGGATGGTGGCAATGTAGCGGTCGTCCGGCATGCCTTCCACCCGGAACACGCAGCCGAGATGGGTGACGGAGCCGACGACGAAGCCGACGCTCGCGCCGCCGCGGCATTCGAGGACGCCGACCTTCACCCGCTGCGCGGGCTGCTGCGCATGAACATTGGCAAACGACACAATCAGCGCCGCAACAGTGACGCCCAACACGGTCCGGGAACGGCGCATAATGAAGCCTCGCATAAGCAAAAGGTGTGATGCAGAAAAATCGCCACGTCGTGGCGTCACGATTTGGCGTCCGGATTTTATGGCACAGCCACCGTGAGCTCGCCAGAGCGGCTGTTCCCATACGGCAAAAGAAAGAAGCGCACCAAAGAAAAGGCCCGCATGTCGCGGGCCTGATCCGATCAACCGATGCCGGTCTTAGTGGCGGTGGTGCCGGTGATGACGGCGATGATGGTGCCGGTGACGATAGTGGTGGCGCGGCCCACGCACCGCGACCGGACGCAGATCGACGTCGAGGATGCCTGCGACAGCGCTGAAGCCGGTCTGGCCCTGCAGGCTGAGCGGCTGCAGCGAAATCGAATTGTTCGAACCACCGACCAGGAGGTTGGCACCGATGCCGACACCCGCGGTCGCGTTGGCGCCGACGCCGCCGAAGTGACCGGCCAGCGCACCGCGGCCAAGCCGATAGCTCGGCGCGCTGACGATCCACGCCAGGCCCGTTGCCGAGGTCGCGCTGAGGTCAAGGCCGAAACGCCGGACGTGCGCGATGTAGGGCTCCGGCGGTGCGCCGGTATTGCTGCGGAACACGCACTCCAAATCCGCCGTGGAGCCGACCACATAGCTGACGTTCGGACCGCCGTGGCATTCGAGGACGCCGGCCTGGACCTGCTGCTGCTGCGCGTTGGCGCTGGCGAAGGAGGCCACGAGCGTTATAGCCGCCGCAGCGAAAAGCTTAGGGAAGTGCATGGGATCGAACTCCACTTTCTTGGATCGTGATTGGAAAGGAAAAAACCGGGGGGACCATGATGGAAGAGCGGTGTCCAAAACAAGGCATGTTCACGATCAAAGCATCAAAAAGCCGAGAATATTGCTAAAACTTGATGACCGCGGCTTTTTCGCCACCCGAAACCTGCATCAAGGCCTGTTGCGCGCGCATGCGCGCGTCGGAATCGCGGCGCTGGAAACAACCCGACACGAAAGGCCGGGTTGTTCACGTTAGCGTGTAAACGTCCTACCGCAGGTTGCCGCAGAAGCGCTGAATGCGCTTGCAGGCGTCTTCGAGATCGGAGGTTTTGGTCGCATAGGAAATGCGGAATGCCGGGCCGAGGCCGAAGGCCGACCCCTGCACGACAGCCACGCCTTCGCTCTCGAGCAACGCGGTGACGAAATCCTCGTCGTTCTCGATTTTCTTGCCGGACGGCGTGGTCTTGCCGATGGTCCCGGCGCAGGACGGATAGACGTAGAACGCGCCTTCGGGCCTGGGGCAGTCGATGCCCTTGGCCTGGTTGAGCATGCTCACCACAAGATCGCGGCGCTCCTTGAACACCTTGTTGTTCTCGGCGATGAATTCCTGCGGACCGTTGAGCGCCTCGACCGCCGCCCATTGCGCGATCGACGACGGGTTCGAGGTCGATTGCGACTGGATCGTCGCCATCGCCTTGATGAGCTGCGCGGGGCCGCCGGCATAGCCGATGCGCCAGCCGGTCATGCAGTAGGCTTTCGAGACGCCGTTCACCGTCAGCGTGCGGTCGAACAGTTTCGGCTCGACCTGCGCCGGCGTGGTGAAGGTGAAGTCGTCATAGACGAGATGCTCATACATGTCGTCGGTCATGATCCAGACGTGCGGATGCTTGACCAGCACATCGGTGAGCGCCTTCAGCTCCGCGCGCGTATAGGCCGACCCGGTCGGATTCGACGGCGAATTCAGGATGATCCACTTGGTCTTCGGCGTGATCGCTTTCTCAAGCGCATCCGGCTGCAGCTTGAAGCCGAACTCCGCGGTGCACACGACCGGCACGGACTCGCCGCCCGCTAGCGCCACCATTTCCGGATAGCTGACCCAGTAGGGCGCGGGAATGATGACCTCGTCGCCGGGATTCATCGTCGCCATCAAAGCGTTGTAGAGCACCTGCTTGCCACCGGTGCCGACGATGATCTGGTTCGGCTTGTAGGTCAGGCCGTTCTCGCGCTGAAACTTGGCGATGATCGCCTGCTTCAACTCGGGAATGCCATCAACCGCGGTATATTTGGTCTTGCCCGCTTCGATCGCGTGAATTGCGGCAAGCTTGATGTTGGCCGGCGTGTCAAAGTCGGGCTCGCCCGCGCCGAGGCCGATGACGTTGCGCCCCTCCGCTTTGAGCTGACGTGCTTTATCCGTGACCGCGATAGTCGCGGACGGCTTCACACGATCGAGCGCGGCGGCGAGAAAAGGCATCGTCATCTCCTTGCAGGCGCCGTGATCCGCCGGCGCCACGATTGTCTTGGGTGATCATGAAGGGATCGAGGCACAGTAAAGCGCGTTCCGCTGCATCGCAAGAAAATTGCCGTCCCGAACGCTCGATTCCGTACAGGAATCGTTAAAACGGGATCGCTAGGGTGCCGCGTAATATTCCTCCAATTCCGTGGCGAAATGGCTCATTTCCAGCAAGCTGCTTTGTGGCGAGCCATGCGCAGCGGGGCATGGCTGACGGCGAGCCGCCTGCGCGGATACAGCCTGATCTTCATCGGGTTTTATGTCATCGCGATCGCGGTCTGGATCGCCCTCTCCCACGGCCTGATCGACCCGAACGGCAAACCGATCGGAACCGACTTTTCCAACGTCTATGCCGCCGGGACCCTGATCTGGCGCGGCGCCGCCGCCGATGCCTACTCGCCGGCACTCCAACACGCCGCCGAGGTCGCGGTGTTCGGCCGCGACGTGCCTTTCTACGGCTGGCACTATCCGCCGTTCTTCTTCGTCGTGGCGGTCACGGTGGCGGCGGTGCCCTATGCGTGGGGCCTGTCCGGCTGGGTCCTGGCCAGTCTCGCCGCCTATCTGGCGGCGATCCGGGCCATCCTGCCCCGGCCCGAAACCATGCTGGTCGCGCTTGCCTTCCCGGCGGTCTTCGTCAACGCCGGCCACGGCAACAACGGCTTCCTGACCGCAGCGCTGCTCGGCGGCGCGCTGCACCTGCTCGACCGCAAGCCGGGCCTTGCCGGCCTCCTGATCGGGCTGCTGATCTACAAGCCTCAATTCGGCATCCTGATTCCGCTGGCGCTGCTGGCCGGCCGGCGCTGGACCGCGATCGGCACGGCGGCGCTCACCATCGCGGCGCTGATCGTCATCAGCATGGCGACATTGGGTATCGGCGTCTGGCGCGCCTTCATGGCCTCGACAGCCTTCACGCGCACGGTGGTGCTTGAACAGGGCAACACCGGTTGGGAGAAAATCCAGTCGGTCTTCTCCGCCACCCGGATGTGGGGTGCCAATCTGCATGTCGCCTACGGCGCCCAGATCGCGCTGGCGCTGCTGCTGGCGGTCAGTATCGCGTGGCTGTGGCGCAGCAAGGCGGCATTCGAACTGAAGGCCTCGGCTCTCGCCACCGCAAGCCTGCTCGCGACGCCCTATGTGCTCGACTACGATCTTACGGTGCTCGCCGTGGCCATCGCGTTTTTCGTGCGCCACGGGCTGGAGCGCGGTTTCCATGGCGGCGAGATCACCATGCTGATGGCGGCATGGGTCATGCCGCTGCTGACGCGGAGCATCGCCGGCGCGACCGGCATTCCGCTCGGCCTCATCGTCATGCTGACCCTCTATACATTCACGCTTCGACGGGCCGCGTGCGACCTTCACGAAATGTCCGGCGCGAGCGCGGACTCGCGCAGATGTGATGCGGAACTGCGCACGTCGCCGACATGATTCAGCCGGCGTGATTTGACCCGCATGGTTTTGCCGAGTCGTTTTACCGACAGGAATTGACTACCAACTGCAGCGCAGCAGGAGTTTTCGGCCTTTTCCCGGGCTTTGAACGATTAAACTCACCCCGGCCCTTGCGGCACCGCATCTGCCACATCATTAATGAGCGGTGTTGCCGGCCAACGGGCCGGCTTTCTCATGAACGGCCGCGACGACCGCATGTACAAGCTCTATTCGATGCAACGCTCAGGCAACAGCTACAAGGTCCGCCTTGCATTGGCGTTCATCGGCGCGTCCTATCAAGCGATCGAGATCGACATCCTGCGTGGCGAAAGCCGCACGCCGGAGTTCCTTGCCAAAAATCCGAGCGGCCAGGTGCCGCTCCTCGAAGTCGCCGAAGGCCGCTATCTCGCCGAGTCGAACGCGATCCTGTGGTATGTCGCGATCGGCACATCGCTCGCCCCGGAATCACGAATCGAGCGCGCTGAAGCCTTGCAGTGGATGTTCTTCGAGCAGCATGCGCTGGAGCCGAATATCGGCGCCGCCTATTTCTGGCTGTCGCTGGTGCGCGGCGGCCGCGACCTGCAGACCCACGCCCTCGAAGACTGGATGGAACGCGGTTACGCGGCGCTCCAGGTGATGGAAAATCACCTCCAGACTCACGACTTCTTCGCGGCCAATCAACTGACCGTGGCCGACATCGCGCTCTACGCCTACACGCACGTCGCCGACCGGTGCGATTTCGACCTCGCGGCCTTCCCGTCAATCCAAGCCTGGCTGCGCCGCGTGGAGCGGGAACCGGGCTTCGTCACCATGGACTGGCGCCCCGACGCCGACGACACCAGCGACTCTGCAGGACTTGTGGCCGAAGCCTAGACGACTCGGCCGCAAGCGTCCTTGCAGTGAAGAGCGCGTACGAATTGCGGGAATATCGGGAATTGTCGGATTCCCGCCTCGTTTTGACCACGATTGACGCGAGCACAGCCGCAATATTGCCCGCGGGGCTTGCGAGATTTTGTCGGTTTCAGGTGATTCGTCCGTTCGGCAAGGAAATGATTACCATGAGCCGGTGGCATGGCGCAGGATCCGGATTTGAAAGCCGCTTCGCGCGCGTCGCATCGGCCCGTCTGACCAACACCGTTGCCGCGTCGCTTGCGATCGGCGCCTTCGCCGTCATCCTCACCGTGGCGTTCGCGGTGATGTCGACCAAGGTCGCAATGGCAATGCCGGTCCCGACCTGAGCCGATCATTTTCAGTTTTCGCGCCCAGTGGCCCCGCGTCTGACGGCCACCTGCGCCTGTTTGTGTGCGTAACGATCCTCGACGACAGGGACGTTCGATGAAGGCACCGATCCTGTGGGTAACGGCCTCGCTCAGCGCAGCGATCGTGCTGACGACGTCGCTCGTCATCGCGACCAGCACGCGCGGCGACAACGCGTCTTTCGCATCGTCCGCTGGACAACTCGAGGTGCAAACGCTCGCGAGCGGCCTCGTGCATCCCTGGGGTCTCGCTTTCCTGCCCGACGGTCGCATGCTGGTGACGGAACGGCCGGGCCGCCTGCGTATCGTCACGCACGAGGGCATGCTCTCGCAACCGCTGCGGAACCTGCCGCCAGTCAAGGCCGAAGGTCAGGCCGGCCTGCTCGACATCGCAATCGACCGCGATTTCGCAACCAATCACACGCTCTATCTCTGCTACTCCGCCGACAGCGGCGGCAATGCCGCCGTTGCGCGGGCTCGGCTGGAGGAGAACGCCACCGCGCTGGAGGACGTGAAGACGATCTTCAAACAAGTCGGTCCCGGCGGCCGCGCCAATCACGGCTGCCGCATCGCGCAAGGCGGCGATGGCGACCTGTACGTCACGCTCGGCGACCATTTCGGTCCGCGCGACGAGGCGCAAAACCTGGGCGTCGATAACGGCAAGATCATCCGGATCACGCCCGATGGCGCGGCGCCGTCGGACAATCCCTTCGTGGGACGCGCCGGCGCGCGCCCGGAGATCTGGAGCTATGGCCACCGCAACGGACAGGGCCTCGCGTTCAATCCCGCGACCGGCGGCCTTTGGGAGATCGAGCACGGCCCGCGCGGCGGCGACGAGGTCAACATCATCGGCAGGGGAAAGAACTACGGCTGGCCGGTGATCGGTTACGGCATCGACTACAACGGCGCCAAAATCCACGAGAGCACCGCCAGGAAGGGCATGGAGCAGCCGATAAAATACTGGGTGCCCTCGATCGCACCGTCCGGCATGGCGTTTTACACCGGCACGCTGTTTCCGAAATGGAAAGGCAGCCTGTTCGTCGGCGCGCTCAAGGCGAAGATGCTGGTGCGGCTGTCGCTCAAGGGTGATCGCGTCACCGGCGAGGAACGGCTGCTGCAAAACCTCAACGAACGCATCCGCGACGTCCGGCAAGGACCGGACGGTGCGCTGTGGCTTCTGACTGACAGCGACGCCGGACGTATCCTGCGGGTCTCGCCGGCGGGAAAGTGAGGCGGGCGCGAGGATGGATCGACTTTCAGGCGTAACCTCGGCGGGCGGGCGCGAACGGCACGGCGCGGGCGAAGATCCAAATCGATGGCATTTGACATCAAATCGCGGCAAAAGGATCCCACAGCGGTAGCGATCCCTGAACGCTGGCCGCAAAAACATCCGAGCCGGCGCAACCGGTTGTGGCCAAACCGGGCTTATCCTCGGTCCGCATGTGAGGACGAGCGATGCGGTTCGACTGGCGCGCAATCACCGGGCCGGCTCTCGCGACACTGGTGGCCGTCACGTCCATCCTTGTCGACCGCATGTTCATTGCCATCCCGAACCCGGCCGCGCTGTACGTCTGTGTCGTGGCGCTCGCGGCATCGCTCAGCGGAACGGCATCCGGGCTGATCAGCGCCGGCGTCGCGGTGATGGCATCCGCCCTGTTTCCGACCGGACACCACACCACAGCGGCGCCGGCCGTCCCGACCCTTCTTCATCTCGCATTGCTGGCGCTGACGACCGGCGCCACCGCGGTCATCACGGGACTGATGCGCCGCCGGATGGTGGACGCCATCCGCTGGGAGCGCAAACGCCACGCCACCGCCGCGCGGCTCTCCGCCGCCCTCGATTGCGTCGATATCGGCATTGTCCTGCTCGATGCCGATACGCGCGCGCAGTTCATCAACCGCGCGTTCCGCACCTATTTCGCACTGTCCGATGAAAAGGCCGACAGCAAGCCGCCCTTCATCGCGCTGATGTATCACGGGCGCGACACCGGAGCCTATGAACTGCCCGAAGACGAATTCGGTCATTTCATCGCCGAGCGCACCAAGATGATGCGCGAAGGCGACCAGACGCCGATCAACATCAAGCTGCGGGACGGCCAGGTGCTGCGATTCAGTTGCACCGCCCTGCCCGACGGCGGCCGCATGCTGAGCTATACGCCGGTGACGAATCTCATCCGCCACACCGACGATCCCGCGCACGTGGATGACTACGTCTCGATGCGCGGGCGCAGTCCCCACGCATTCACCGATCATCTTCGCGCCGCGGAATAGCGCCCCTGTCAGCGCCAGCCAAGCGCCGGCGCGACGTGGGTCAGGATCGCTTCGACCGCATGGGCACAGTAGTCGACGCCAAGCTGGTTCGGGATCGTCAACAGCAGCGTGTCGGCCTCGGCGATGGCTTCATCGCCCCTGAGCTGCTCGACCAGCATATCCGGCTCCGCCGCATAGCTGCGGCCGAAAATCGCCCGCGTCGCCGGGTCGATGAAACCGATCTGGTCTTCCTCCTCGCCACCCCGCCCGAAGTAGGCGCGGTCGCGGTCATCCACCAGCGCGAAGATGCTGCGGCTGACGGACACCCGTGGCTCGCGCGTGTGGCCGGCCTCCTTCCAGGCGGCCCGATAAGCCCGGATCTGCTTTGCCTGCTGAATGTGAAAAGGTTCGCCGGTCTCGTCGTTCTTGAGGGTGGACGACTGCAGGTTCATCCCGCGCTTTGCCGCCCAGATCGCCGTCGCATCCGATCCCGCGCCCCACCAGATGCGCTCGCGCAATCCCTCCGAATGCGGCTCCGGACGCAGCAGCCCCGGCGGATTTGGAAACATCGGACTTGGATTAGGCTGCGCGAAGCCCTGCCCGCGCAACACGTCGAGAAAGACGTCCGCATGACGGCGCCCCATGTCGGCGTCGCTCTCCCCCTCCGCCGGCTGATAGCCGAAATAGCGCCAGCCATCGATCACCTGCTCCGGCGACCCGCGGCTGATCCCGAGCTGGAGTCGCCCGCCGCTGATGAGATCGGCGGCGCCGGCATCCTCAGCCATGTAGAGCGGGTTCTCATAGCGCATGTCGATGACCGCGGTGCCGATCTCGATGCGGCCGGTGCGCGCGCCGACAGCGGCCAGCAACGGAAAGGGCGACGCAAGCTGCCGGGCGAAATGGTGGACACGGAAATAAGCGCCGTCCGCCCCCAGTTGCTCGACGGCGACGGCAAGCTCGATGGACTGCTGCAGCACATCGCGCGCCGAGCGCGCCTGCGATTGCGGCGAGGGCGTCCAGTGCCCGAACGAGAGGAAGCCGATTTTCTTCATGTCTAGTACCGCCTATCTGAAGTTCCTGCATTGCAAGCCGCGAGTCTCGTTCAGGAACTTCAGATAGAAAGCGGTACGAGAACATAGTCTTGCTAGTACCCTTTGCTTTCCGAAGTTCGTTAAGCAGATGTTGCGATGTATCACGAACTTCGGAAAGCGGGTACTAGGGGTCCGGTGTCTTTGCGTCCTGCTTCAACGCCGAAAAGATAACAAGGCTGACCGCCATCGCGCCTGCCTTGCGCGTGACGTTGCCTGACTATCTGTCGTTTCTGCTAAAGTGGACAGTGGCGGTGCGTTCGCGAGCCATGTAGGAACGGGCCTCTAGAATTTCAAATGCGGAGGGCAACATGCCTGACGAGCTGATCGTGCGCCCTGTCCGCCGGGAGGATTTCGACCGGTGGCTGCCGCTCTGGGACGGCTACAACGCCTTCTACGGGCGATCCGGCGCCACGGCGCTCGATCCCGAGATCACCCGAATGACCTGGGCCCGTTTCTTCGACGCCTACGAGCCGGTGCATGCGCTGGTCGCCGAGAGCGGCGGCGGCCTGCTCGGCCTCACCCACTATCTCTTCCACCGCAGCACCACAGCGATTGCGCCAAATTGCTATCTGCAGGATCTGTTCACGAACGAGGCTGCCCGCGGCAGAGGCGTGGGCCGGGCGCTCATTCTCGGCGTCTACGAGCGGGCGCGGGCCGCCGGCTCGCCGCGCGTCTACTGGCAGACCCACGAGACCAACCGTACCGCGATGCAGCTTTACGACAAGGTTGCCGAGCACTCCGGCTTCGTCGTCTATCGCAAGCTGCTCTGAACCGGCGGCGCGACCCGCGGTATCCCAGCGGAAAATGCCGGCCGCCCGGAGCTGTTTTGACGATGTCACGATGGTCGGCCTATAAAGGCAGCGGTCGCCATTTTTCTCGTTCAGACGCAAGCGATCCAGGTCGTCCTCTGCATGATCCGCTTTGCCTTTGTCATCGTCGCGCTGACGTTGCTGACGCTGCTGCTGCTGCCGTTCCAGCTCGTCGCGATGGCGTTCGGGCTGCGCTGGCAACGGACCATTCCGCATCTCTACCATCGCATGTTGTGCAAGATCGTCGGCGTTCGTATCCGCGAGATCGGACACCGGACTCCGGACGCGCCACTGCTGATCCTGTCCAACCATGTCTCGTGGCTCGACATCTGCGTGATCGGTGCGATCGCGCCGGTGGTTTTCATTGCCAAGAGCGAAGTGGCGCGGTGGCCGGTGTTCGGCTGGCTCGCCAAACTGCAACGCTCGATTTTCGTCGAGCGCGAGCGGCGGCAAAAAACCGGCGCGGCCACCGAGGAGATCGCCGGCCGCCTGCTCGATGGCGACGCGGTTGTGCTGTTCGCCGAAGGCACCTCCAGCGACGGCACCCGCGTGCTGCCGTTCCGCTCGGCGTTGGTCGGATCGGTCCACCGCGCGCTCGGCCAGTCGACCCATCATGACGAGATCACGGTGCAGCCGCTGTCGCTGGCCTATGTCGGCCTCGGCGGATTGCCGGTCGGACGCGCGCTGCGCGAGCGCGTGGCGTGGTATGGCGACGCCGACCTCATCCCGCATTTCTGCGGCCTGTTGGCGATGGGGGCGGTGGACGTCACCGTAAGCTGGGGCGAAGCGGTCGCCAAAGACGTGCACGCCGACCGCAAGCAGATCGCGCGCGACGCCGAGCAGGCGGTGCGGCGCATGACCGCCGCCGCGCTGCGGACGCCCTTATCCCATGCAAAGGCTGCATCCGGTGAATTGCAGCCATCGCCCAAACCGGCCTGACGGCACGCGCACCCGGTGCCATAATGCAGGCGTCGGCCGCATCTGCGGCCTCATCGCTCGCACAGGATTGTCTCATGCAAATTCGTAATCTCGGCGGCTCCGGTCTGCGCGTCTCCGTCGTCGGCCTCGGCTGCAACAACTTCGGCCAGCGCACCGATCCCGAAACCTCGCGCAAGGTGATCCACAAGGCAATCGATCTCGGCATCACGCTGTTCGACACCGCCGACATCTATGCCGGCCGCGGAGCTTCGGAAGAAGTCCTCGGCAACGTGCTCGGCGACCGGCGCAAGGACATCGTGCTGGCGACGAAATTCTCCAAGGCGATGAGCGACGACGGGACGAAACAGGGCGCGTCGCGCCGCTACATCATGTCGGCGGTCGAGGCGAGCCTGAAGCGGCTCAAGACCGACTACATCGATCTCTACCAGCAGCACGACTACGATCCCCTGACGCCGATCGAGGAAACCCTGCGCGCGCTCGACGATCTCGTGCGTCAGGGCAAGGTGCGCTACATCGGCAATTCCAATTTTCCGGCATGGCGGATCGCGGAGGCCGAATTCACGGCGCGACAGATGAACGTCAACCGTTTCGTGTCGTGCCAGGACGAATACAGCCTCGTGGTGCGCGACATCGAAAAGGATCTGTTGCCGGCCGCGCAGGAATACAACCTCGGGCTGCTGCCCTTCTTTCCGCTGGCGAGCGGGCTGCTCACCGGCAAATACAAGCGCGGCGCGCCCGCGCCGGCCGACACGCGTTTCGGCAAAGCGCCGGCATTGCGCGACCGTTACCTCACCTCGCGCAACGAGGCCATGGTCGAGAAACTTCAGGCGTTCGCGCAGGCGCGCGGACATAGCATGCTCGAACTCGCCTTCTCCTGGCTCGCGGCGCGTCCGCAGGTCTCGAGCGTGATCGCGGGTGCCACCCGCGTCGAGCAGATCGAGGCGAACGTGAAAGCGGCGAACTGGTCACTCTCGGCGGATGAGATGGCGGAGATCGACAAAATCACGAAAGGGTAGCAGGCGCCATCGCGTGATCTTATCCCTCCCCTTGAGGGGAGGGTGGCGGACCGAAGGTCCGTCGGGTGGGGAGACGACGGAGACTGAAGGTGGCAAACCAGCATGCTCGGAAACCCCGCAAACGCCTTACGCGGAAGTCAAACTTTGGGTTCACCTGCGTAAACTAAGGACGTCAGGATTTCATTTCAGACGTCAGTCACCGATCGGATCTTATATCGTCGACTTTGCATGCTTGAAGAGAGGCATTGTCGTCGAGGCGGACGGCGGACAGCATGGTCTCGGCATGAATGCAGGGCACGATCGGATTCGTGATGCATTCCTTGCATCGCAAGGATTCCACGTCTTGCGATGCTGGAATTCAGACATCGACCGGAATTTGGGCCGGCGTTCTGAAAACGATCCTGACCACGTTGAAGGACCCACCCGACCGGCATTCGTCGGTCGTCGCTCCCCCAAAGGGGAGGGATGACATCCCCTACGCCACCAGTCCCGCCATCGGCTTCACGGCGCCGCTGTCGGGAAACACCGTTTTCGCCAGCACCTGCTCGCCGAGGCCGAGATGGTCGCGCAATACACCTTTGACGACTGCGCGAAGATCGGTGGTCGGAGCAAGGTCGCGCGCCTGATAGAGGTTCGCGGTTTTCAGTCCCGGCCAGTCCGCGATCACGCGCCCGCCCTTCAGCGCGCCGCCGGCGAGCAGCGCGACCGTGCCGGTGCCGTGATCGGTGCCGCTGGTGCCATTGATGTGCGCGGTGCGGCCAAACTCGGTGGCGACGATGACGACGGTATCGCGCCAGCGCGGACCAAGCCCGGTCTGGAATTCCTCGAACGCGCCGTCGAGGCCCGACAACAGAAACGCCAGACGTCCGACCGGGCCGCCTTCGTTGGCGTGGGTGTCCCAGCCGTCGAAAACGAGCGCGCCGATGCGCGGACCGTCATCCGCCGCCATCAATTTGGCCGCGCCTTTCGCCGCGAAGCGCATCGCCGCGACGGCATTGCCGCCCTTCGGCTTCATGTCCTCTCCGCTTGCCGATTTCTCGAGCTTCAACCCCTGCGCCAGGGCTTCATGCAAGGCGGGGTCGCGATGACCATAGAGATCGAGCAGCCGCATCGCGGTGTCGTCGGCCGCCTGCGGCAGCACAGCAGGCGCCCAACCGACCGTTGGTGCGGGGCCGCGCAGCACCAGTGGCGCGGTGGGGCCCACCGCGAGCGCACTCATCACGCGCTCACCTTTCGGCAACGCGCCGAGCGCGCGGTTGAGCCAGCCCGATTGCACGCGGCCGGGGCCAGGGAAGCCGCTCTCCAGCACATCCTGCCCATCGAAGTGGGAGCGGTCGCGATAGGGCGTCGCCACCGCGTGCACCACGGCCGCCTGCTTGTCGCGGTACATGCGGGCGAATGCCGGCATCGACGGATGCAGCGCGAAAAACGAGTCGAGCGGGATGGCCGCATGCGGTCCATCCTTCGTCAACGCGATCGCGCCATGCAGCGCGGCATAATCGGGATCGCCGACCGGCGCGACGGTCGCAAGGCCGTCGAGCGCGCCGCGCAGGATCACGACGATCACGCGCGGATCGCGGCCGTCGGCCGCACGCGCGAATTTCGGCAGGTAAGCCCACGCGGCAAAGGATGCCCCGCCGAGCAGCATGGCGCGGCGGGAGATTCCGGCCGCGGTCAGGCTTTCGCAGCATGCCATGGTCTCCATGGTCACCTCCTCTGGAATTCCGGCGACATCAGCAACAGCGCCAACGCCTGCTCGCGCGATTCCGCCCGCGCCACCGTCTGCCGTGTCTCGTCCGAAGCCGCCTCGCCCATGGCGACCTCAAGCAATTCACGTGGATCGATGCTGGGCGCGATCCGCGACGAGATCCGCGCGGCGATATCGAGACGCAGCTTCATGCCCTCGGGCGCGCCCCATGCGGCATTGACGTCCGGGAAACCGTTCGGCCCCGGCGGCGTCCACAGCGGCTGGCCCAGCATGTTGAGCCCGCCGAGATAAAGCCCGGGATCTTCCGGAATACGCGCGAGCAGCCGCCCTGACGCGATCAGATAGTCGTAGGGCTGACGTATCTTGGTCAGCGGCGCGCGCCATGCCTCATCGGATTCGACGAGCGCGAGCGTCATCGCCTTGAGGTCGCCATCGGTCCTGGTGAACACGCCTTGCAGCTTTGCGACCAGAGCCGGCGGCGGATCGTCGGCGACGAAATGGCGAGCGAATTTGGTGGCGATGAATTTCGCCGTTGCCGGGTGATGCGCGATGTCGGTCAGCGCCGCTTCGCCCTGTCCCAATCCGGTATCGTCATAGACCTTCCCCAGCAGCCGCTGCGGGCCGGGTTCGTGCGCGTTGGCATTGAAAATGAAGGCGCCGGGCTCGCCGAGCCGCCCGGCCCGGCCGGCATAGGTCCATCCCGTGATCATGCGTGCGAACGAGGTGACGTCGCTCTGCGTATAACCGCTGCCGACGCCGAGCGTATGCAACTCCATGATTTCGCGCGCGAGGTTTTCGTTCAGCCCGCGCTTGCGATTTTTCCCGGCGCGGGAGTCGGGACCGATCGACTGCTGGTTGTCGAGGAAGAACAGCATTGCCGGATGCTGTTCGACGGCCAGCAGCATCTCGGCGAAGTGACCGAACACGTGGGGACGGATGGCCTCGCGCTCGAACGCGCCGGCCCACATCCGCGCCGGCTGGCCCTTGTTGGCCGAAATACAGAAGTGATTGGACCAGAACGCCACGAGGCGTTCGACGACCCCGCAATCGGCGATGGTCGCGCGCTGGATGCGGGCCAGCGCCTCAGCGCGATAGGTCCTCTGCACGACGTTGACAGGCATCGCGGCCGGCTTGGCCGCATCCGGTTGCACCGCTGCCATCGCTCCGGACGCGCTGGCGGTTTTCGGCGTCGTCGATGGCCCGCGCGGACCGGGATTTTGCGAAACTGGCTGCGTCTCGGACTTCGCGGCTTCCGCAGCCTTGGCGGCCTCACGCGCCTGTCTTACCTCCAACTGATACTTGAACATGGCATCGGCAAGCGCCGGCGTCGGCAGCAGGCCGGGAACTTCGAGCAGCGCGGCATTCGGCTGGGCAAGCTCTGCCTTGACGAAGCCGCGGGGATCGCTGGCCGCGTTGGCGAAATCGCCTGCCGCGCCGCCACGGGCACCGAACCCGAACCGGTTCAAAGCAACAAGCGCGGCCTGGGGATCGCGGGCCATCGGATTCCACCTCGTCGATTTCGGCAGTATAAGTTCGGCCCCGATGAACCCGGCATGAAAAACGGCTTCATGAAGATGACAAATCGGAGAGAAAAGGCGCCGGGCCGCCGCGTCGTCTGTTCCGGCTGCGGAACGGAGTTCGGCTGCGACCTCTCGGAGGCCTGCTGGTGCGCCGAGGAAACCGCACGGTTGCCGATGCCGGTCGAAGGCGGCGACTGCCTGTGCCGGGAGTGTCTGCGAAAGGCGGCTGCCGCCTCCCATGCCGAGGCGTCCAGGTCATGAGGGCACGCTTCGATGCCGCGCTGCTCGACATGGACGGCACCCTGCTCGACACGGAACAGATCTACCTCGCGAGCCTCATCAAGGCGCTCGACGGATTCGGCTACCGCAACGCCACCGCGATCTGCCACGCCATGATCGGGCTTCCGGGGCCCGAATGCGAGGCGATGCTGCGCGATCACTATGGCGACGGCTTCCCTCTGGCGGATGTCAACGCGGCCTATGCTCTGCACCGCGACGACATGTTAACGCAGAGTCTCCCCCTGAAGATCGGCGCGATTGCGTTGCTCGACGCATTGCGTGACGCCGGCTGTCCGATTGCGCTGGTCACATCGTCCTCGCGCCGCACGGCGGAACGCTATCTCGACATCGCCGGCATCCGCGACTCCTTCGATGACGTCGTGACACGTGATGATGTCACGCGCGGCAAGCCGTATCCCGATCTCTATCTGCTGGCCGCCGAGCGGCTGCGCGTGCAACCGCCAGGCTGCATCGCCGTGGAGGATTCGGGCCCCGGCGTCACCGCGGCCCATGCCGCGGGCACGATCACCTTTATGGTGCCCGATATCCTGGAGCCGACCGACGACATCCGCGCGAAGTGCGCCGCCGTGTCGCCGGACCTGCACGCGGTGCTGGCGCTTCTGCGCGACCGCTTCGGTCTCGGCGACCCGCGCGAGATATCCACCGCATAGACAGCAACCTGCCGCGCTTTTACCCCTTTACCACCGCTGCCGTCTGTCCGAACAACAGCTTGCGCTCCTCCTCGGTGCGGTTCACCGGCTGGCCGAAATTCGGATTGACCTCTTTCGCCCTGGCGTAGGCCCGTTCGGTCGCGGGCCGCGCCTTGATGGTTTCCAGCCAGCGCTTGAGATGCGGGAAGTCATCGATGTTCTGGCCCTGGTTCTTGTAAGGCACGATCCAGGGATAACAGGCCATGTCGGCGATGGAATACTCGCCGGCGATGAAGTCGCGATCCCTCAACCGCTTGTTGAGCACGCCGTAGAGCCGGTTGGTCTCGTTCACGTAGCGGTCGATGGCGTATTTGATCTTCTCCTGAGCGTAATTGGAGAAGTGATGGTTCTGACCGGCCATCGGCCCGAGACCACCCATCTGCCAGAACGTCCACTGGATCGCGTCATAACGGCCATAGAGATCGGCCGGCAGGAATTGGCCGGTCTTCTCGGCAAGATAGAGCAGGATCGCGCCGGATTCGAAGATCGAGATCGGCTTGCCGCCGCCTTTCGGATCGTGATCGACGATGGCGGGAATGCGATTGTTCGGCGCGATGGCCAGGAAATCCGGCTTGAACTGATCGCCTTTGCCGATATTCACCGGGAATATCCGATAGGGCAGCGCGGTTTCTTCCAGCAGCATCGTGATCTTGTGCCCGTTCGGCGTGGTCCAGTAGTGGAGATCGATCATGGGCTGTCCTGACGGTTCGGAAGATCAATGCAATTGCATGAACTTCGCCGCACGTCTGCTCGAAGTCAACGGCGAAGATGAGCCCGCGCGAAAACGTGAGCGCATCGGTTCCGCCCCCGGCGGCGTGCGGCGGGAGAGACGACGCTGATGACATATCGTGTCAGCATCCCTCGCTATCCGTAAAGCGACGCCCTTTCCTGCGACCCCGAGTCGCCCCATATTCCGGGCATGGCGAAGACCCCTGGTTCCCCCCAAAAACCCGTCAAGACTCCCAAATCGAAGGCGCATCGTCCCGAAGTGCAGCCGATCGGACCTGCGCTGGCGGATCTGCTGAATCCGGCGATCAACCGTGGCGATGCCGGGCTCGGGTCCGGCACGGGACTGCAGCCGCCGCCGGACAATTCGTGGGACCGCCGCGCCGGCGGCGAGGCCGCCGCGCATCGCGCGCGCGCCTCGACCCGCGGCAAGAGTGAGGTAACGGCGAAGCGGGACGCGGCGACGTCCCCGCCCCCCTTGGGCGGGGACGGATCGGGGGTGAGAGGCAACACGCCCGGCTTCGACGAAGCGCCGCAATCGGAATTCGCTGCGCCCAACTACGGCACCTCGGCGACGATCCCCACGCTCGATCCTGAACTCGCGCGGCAACTCGGCTTGCCGACTGCGGACGATGACGAGGACACGTTGGCGCGGCCGCCGCGCAGCAAGATGGAAGGCCTCGGCGTCAAGGCGACGGCGGACTCGCTGGAAGCGCTGCTGCGCGACGGCCGCCCCGAATTCAAGAAAGACGACGGCTCGCTGAAGGTGTGGACGCCGCACCGCCCGCCGCGCCCGGAAAAGACCGAAGGCGGCGTGCGTTTCGAGATCAAGTCCGAGTATCAACCGAAAGGCGACCAGCCGCAGGCGATCAGGGAATTGGTCGAAGGCATCAACCGCAACGACCGCACGCAAGTTCTGCTCGGCGTCACCGGCTCGGGCAAGACCTACACCATGGCCAAGGTGATCGAGGCGACGCAGCGCCCGGCGCTGATCCTCGCGCCGAACAAGACGCTGGCTGCGCAGCTCTACGGCGAGTTCAAGAACTTCTTCCCCGACAACGCCGTGGAGTATTTCGTCAGCTATTACGACTACTACCAGCCGGAAGCCTACGTCCCGCGCACCGACACCTACATCGAGAAGGATTCCTCGATCAACGAGCAGATCGACCGCATGCGCCATTCGGCGACGCGCGCGCTCTTGGAGCGCGACGACGTCATCATCGTCGCGTCGGTGTCATGCATCTATGGTATCGGCTCGGTCGAGACCTACACCGCGATGACCTTCGCGCTGAAGCGCGGCGAGCGCATCGACCAGCGCCAGCTCATCGCCGATCTCGTCGCCCTGCAATACAAGCGCACGTCCGCCGACTTCACCCGCGGCACTTTTCGCGTGCGCGGCGACGTCATCGACATCTTCCCCGCGCACTACGAGGACCGGGCCTGGCGCGTCAACCTGTTCGGCGACGAAGTCGAGAGCATCGAGGAGTTCGATCCGCTCACCGGCCACAAGCAGGACGAGCTGGAATTCATCAAGGTCTATTCCAACTCGCACTACGTGACGCCGCGGCCGACGCTGGTGCAGGCGATCAAGAACATCAAGGTCGAGCTGAAGCAGCGGCTCGATCAGTTGCACGATCAGGGCCGCCTGCTGGAGGCGCAGCGGCTGGAGCAGCGCACCACGTTCGATCTTGAAATGATGGAAGCCACCGGAAGCTGCGCCGGCATCGAGAATTATTCGCGCTATCTCACAGGACGCCGTCCCGGCGAGCCGCCGCCGACGCTGTTCGAATATGTGCCGGACAATGCGCTGGTCTTTGCGGACGAAAGCCACGTCACCGTGCCGCAGATCGGCGGCATGTTCCGCGGCGACTTCCGCCGCAAGGCGACCCTCGCGGAATACGGTTTCCGTCTGCCCTCCTGCATGGACAACCGCCCGCTGCGCTTCGAGGAGTGGGACATGATGCGGCCGCAGACGGTCGGCGTGTCCGCGACCCCCGGCGCATGGGAGCTGAACGAAAGCGGCGGCGTGTTCGTCGAGCAGGTGATCCGCCCGACCGGCCTGATCGATCCGCCGGTGGATATCCGCCCCGCGCGTACCCAGGTCGACGATCTCGTCGGCGAGGTCCGCGCCACCGCGCAAAAGGGCTATCGCTCGCTGATCACAGTGCTGACCAAGCGCATGGCGGAAGACCTGACTGAATACCTGCACGAGCAGGGAATTCGTGTTCGCTACATGCACAGCGACATCGACACCATCGAGCGGATCGAGATCATCCGCGATCTCAGGCTCGGCGCGTTCGACGCGCTGGTCGGCATCAATCTGTTGCGCGAAGGCCTCGATATTCCCGAATGCGCGCTGGTCGCGATCCTCGATGCCGACAAGGAAGGTTTTCTGCGCAGCGAGACCTCGCTGATCCAGACCATCGGCCGCGCCGCCCGCAACGTCGACGGCAAGGTGATCCTCTATGCCGACCAGATGACCGGCTCGATGGAGCGCGCCATCGCCGAAACCAATCGCCGCCGCGAAAAGCAGGTGGAGTACAACACCATCAACGGCATCACGCCGGAGAGCGTAAAGAAATCGATCGGCGACATCCTCAATTCGGTCTACGAGCGTGACCACGTGCTGGTGGAGATCGGCGATGGCGGCATGGCCGACGATGCCGTCGCCATCGGCCACAACTTCGAGGCGGTGCTCGCCGACCTCGAAACGAGGATGCGCGAGGCCGCAGCCGACCTCAACTTCGAAGAGGCCGCGCGGCTGCGTGACGAGGTGAAGCGGCTGCGCGCCACCGAACTCGCCGTCGTGGACGATCCCACCATCAAGCAGCGCGGCGTCGAGGCCAAGGCCGGCGCCTATGCGGGCGCGCGCAAATACGGCGATGCAGCCAACTTGCCGGCGCGTCTCGACAAGGCGGCGCAGGGCAGACCGTCGGGCAAATTCGGCAAGCGTGGCGGTTCAACGTCCAAAATTCACAAACCCTCGCTCGACGAGATGGGCATCGCCTCGTGGCACGAGGTGAAGCCGACCGAGGGGCGTTCGAAGCCACGCAAACCGACGCTCGATGAGATGGGTCCGGGCACCGAAAGCAAGATCTACAAGCCGAAATCCATGCGCGAGGGCGGCCAGGAATTCGGCGGCATCGTCAAGCGCGGCGAGAATGCGCCGCGCTCGACCGGCGGCGCACCGGGGCACAGGGGTGGGTGGAAGAAGCGGTAGCCATGCGTCTTCCGGCATGGCGATGAGCGGCGCACGCCCATATAGGGTGACAGACCTCGCCTGCCTCCCCTCTTCGCGCGTCCGCCCCACGGCTCCGCGACAATCCGAGTTTCCTGATGATTCCCCTGTCCATCCTCGACCTCGTTCGCGTTACGCAATCCACCGATGCGCGCGGCGCGCTCGATAATGCCCGCGACCTCGCGGCTCACGCGGAAAGATGGGGCTATCGCCGCATCTGGGTCGCCGAGCATCACAACATGATCGGGATCGCCAGCGCGGCGACTTCGGTGGTGATCGGCCATATCGCCGCCGGCACAAAGACCATCCGCGTCGGCGCGGGCGGCATCATGCTGCCCAACCATGCGCCTTATGTCATCGCCGAGCAGTTCGGCACGCTGGCGCGGCTGTTTCCCGGCCGCATCGATCTCGGCCTCGGGCGCGCGCCGGGCACCGACCAGCTCACGCTGCGTGCGTTGCGGCGCTCGCCCGATGCCGCCGACAATTTTCCGCAGGATGTGCTGGAGGTTCAAGCGTTCCTCGCGCCGGCCGGCCCGACCCAGCGCATCCAGGCCGTGCCTGCCGCGGGCACCAACGTGCCCTTGTGGATTCTCGGCTCGAGTCATTTCGGCGCGATGGTCGCCGCCGAGCTCGGCCTGCCCTACGCGTTCGCGTCCCACTTCGCGCCCGACGAACTGCTGCCGGCGCTGCAGATCTATCGCGCCCGCTTCAAGCCATCCGAACAGCTCGACAAGCCCCATGCCATGGTGGGCGTCAACATCATCGCCGCCGCGAGCGAT
>DASZVY010000066.1:0-29086 GCA_035546855.1 Nitrobacter sp.
GGGCCGCTTGCATCGGGTTTTGGCCCAAGCTCCAGCACGCGATCCTTGAGAACGTCCAACACCTTTGAATCCATGACGCCCTCACACCATCTCGATCAGCATGGCGCCGCCCTGCCCGCCGCCGATGCATTCGGTGGCGACGCCGCGTTTCGTGCCCAGCCGCTTCATCGCATTGACGAGATGCAGCACGATGCGATTGCCCGAGGTGCCGACGGGATGACCAAGACTGATCGCACCGCCATCGACGTTGAGTTTGGCGCGGTCGATCGCGCCGGCCGCGCCGTCGAGGCCGAGCACGTCGCGGCAGAATTTCTCGTCTTCCCATGCGGCGAGGCAGCCGAGCACCTGCGTGGCGAACGCCTCGTTGAGTTCCCAGGTCTCGACGTCACCAAGTGACATCTTGTTGCGCTTCAACAGTTCCGTCGCCGACAGCACCGGGCCAAGCCCCATGATCGAAGGATCGAGCGCCGACCACTGGCTGTCGGTGATCATCGCCTTCGGCTTGAGCCCATATTTGATGACGGCGTCTTCCGATGCGAGAATGGTCCAGCATGCGCCATCGGTGATCTGCGACGAATTGCCGGCAGTGACCTGTCCCCAGGGCCGCTCGAACACCGGCTTCAGCCTGGCCAATGTCTCCGGCGTCGAATCGGGCCGCACGCCGTCGTCGTGATCGTAGAATTTGCCGTCGCGGGCGAAGGCGGTCTCGACCTCGCCCTTGAGCCAGCCTTCGGCCTGCGCCTTCGCCAGCCGCCTGTGGCTTTCGACTGCATAAGCGTCCGCCTGTTCACGGGTGATGCCGAACAAGTGGCCGACCACCTCGGCGGTTTGGCCCATGTTGAGTTCGGTGATCGGATCGGTCAGCCCGCGCTCGAGTCCGATGATCGGCTTGAAATAGGGCGGTCGCGCTTTCGCAATCGCCTTGATCTTTTCAACGATGCCCTTGGCGCCGGCGACACCTGCGAACCAGCGCACGCCCTGCTGCGGCCAGACCAGCGGCGCATGGCTCAGCGCCTCGGCGCCCCCCGTCAGGATCAGGTTGGCGTTGCCGTCGCGGATATAGCGGTAGCCGGTGTCCATCGACTGCATGCCTGAGCCGCAGTTGATCTGCACCGTGAACGCCACCATCGCTTCGCCCATGCCAAGCCGCAGCGCGGCGACGCGGGCCGGGTTCATCTCGTCCGCGATGACGTTGACGCAGCCGAGGATGACCTGATCGAACGCATCGGGCGCAAACGGTTGCCGCGCCAGCAACGGCCGTCCACACTGCACCGCCAGATCGACTGGCGTGAATGGCCCGGGGCCGCTGCGTGCTTTCAGAAAGGGGGTTCGGCTGCCGTCGATGATATAGACAGGGCGCACCATCAGCCTGCCGCCCTCGTTTCATTCCACTCCTGCACCACTTGCACGCTGATGGGCTTCTCGTAGGGCGACAACGCTTCCGGTGCGAAGTCGTCGACCTCGATCACCCGGAGCACCGCCTCGTGCGCCGCCTTGTATTGCTCGGCCTCGACCTGGGTGATGACGCCCTGCTTGATCGCCGCATCCGTGTCGTGCAGACGCGCCGCGCGCATCCGCTTGAAGACGTCCTCCGCGGCGGTCACCAGCAGAAACGCCTTTTCCAGGCGCGCTACGCCGTTGTCGTCATCCACTTGCGAGAGACCCGGCGTCAGTCGGTCGCGAGCGACGGACGGCTCCAGCACCAGTTGAGCGCAGGCATGCACGACGGCGTCGCTCGGCCCGCGCGCCCGCGCGCCCATCGGCTGGATCATGAATTTGAGCATGATCGCAACGTAGCGGTTCGGCAGGTTCGCCAGAATGTCGGCAAAGCGCTGCTCGATGGTGCGGAAGCCCGTCGCCATGCACCATTGCACCACCGGGAGATCGGCCTCCTGCCGGCCTTCGTCATGCCAACGCTTGAGCACGGCCGACAAGAGATACAATTCGGAGAGAATATCGCCGAACCGCGCCGACAGCATCTCCTTGCGCTTCAGCTTGCCGCCGAGCGTCAGCAGCGCCATGTCGGCACACAATGCAAAGGCCGATGCATAGCGCGAGAGCTGACGGTAGAAGTCCGTCACCGGACCCGCATCCTCCGGCGCAGGCGCGAACGCCCCACCGCTCCAGCTCCGGCCCCAGGCGCGGAACAGCGTGGTGACGCTGTGGACGATATGAACCCAGAACGTCTTGTCGAAGGTATCCAAGCCTTTGACCTTGTCCGTATCGCTGAGCGCATTCATCTCCTGCAGCAGATAGGGATGCGCGCGGATCGCGCCCTGCCCGAAGATGATGAGGTTGCGCGTCAGGATGTTGGCGCCCTCCACCGTGATCGAGACCGGCACGCCGCGATAGAGATTGCCGAGGTAGTTTTGCGGGCCGTCGATCACGGCCTTGCCGCCGTGAATGTCCATGGCGTCATCGATCACGGTACGCAGCCGCTCGGTGGCGTGCAGCTTCATGATGCCTGAAATGACGGCGGGATGATGCCCCTCGTTGAGCGCGGCGCAGGTCAACCGTCGCGCGGCGTCGATCAGATAGGCCGTGCTGGCGATGCGCGCCAGCGGCTCCTCGATGCCTTCGAACTTGCCGATCGGAATGCCGAACTGCTCGCGGACGCGCGCATAGGCGCCGGTGGTGCGCGCCGCGAAGGCCGCGCCCGCCGCCGACAGCGACGGCAGCGAAATGCCGCGGCCTGCGGCCAGCGCCGTCATCAGCATCTTCCAGCCCTGACCGAGCCGCTCCTTGCCGCCGATGATGTAGTCGAGCGGAATGAAAACGTCCTTCCCCCAGTTCGGGCCGTTCTGGAACACCTGCATCGCCGGCAGATGGCGATGGCCGATGGAGACGCCCGGCAGATGCGTCGGGATCAGGGCCACCGTGATGCCGAGATCCTCCTGCGTGCCCACCAGGTGATCGGGATCGTGCGCCTTGAACGCAAGGCCGAGCAGCGTCGCCACCGGCCCCAGCGTGATGTAACGCTTGTGCCAGTTGAGTCTGAGGCCGATCACCTCGCGGCCCTCGAATTCACCTTTGCAGATGACGCCGGTGTCGATCATCGACGCCGCATCCGAACCCGCTTCCGGACTCGTCAACCCGAAGCACGGAATGTCCCGGCCGTCAGCGAGGCGCGGCAGCCACTTGTCCTGCTGCTCCTTCGTGCCGAACCGCATCAAGAGTTCGCCCGGCCCGAGCGAGTTCGGCACCATCACCGTGACGGCGGCGACCAGCGAGCGCGACGAAATCTTGCGCACCACTTCCGAATGCGCATACGGCGAGAAGCCCAACCCGCCATGCTCCTTCGGGATGATCATGCCGAAGAATTTCTTCGCCTTGATGAAGTCCCAGACCTCGGGCGGCAGGTCGCGCCACTCCCAGTTGATTGTCCAGTCGTCGAGCATGGCGCAGAGCTCGTCGACCGGCCCATTGAGGAACGCCTCCTCCTCGGTGGTCAGCGTCGCCGGCGCGTAGGCCAGCAGCTTCGACCAGTCGGGGTTGCCGGTGAACAGGTCCGCATCCCACCAGACGTCGCCGGCCTCCAGCGCCTCGCGCTCGGTATCCGACATGGACGGCAGTACGCCGCGTGCCCAGGAGAAGATCGGCCGGGTGATGGTGTCGCGGCGAAAGCTCATCGCATCGTCCTCCTGTGCGGGTAACCCCTCGACCGGCTGGCCGATGGCCCGGAACCAAGACCTTATCATAAGGGAAACGTGAGTTTCACTTTACGTTTCGCATTGAAAATTAAGCGAAATTGCTTGCGGGAAGGTGGTGACAACGGAACGATAGCGCAAGAGTTCCCCGAAACGCGATTCGCAAACGCGTCACGACGAAGGTATCCGAAAGAAAAACCACCGCAAAATTGCGGATTCCGCCTGTTTCCGCCCGAGGCTTCGCGGCTTTTCCGAAGCCAACGATCTGGCTCTACGGTCAACACGACCGGTTTTATTCCATGGCCCATAGCCGGGATAATTTTGCAGCGTTCGAGCACGCCGGCGGCCGGGGTGAATTCCTGGAGTTCGATATGCCGTTCGGCCAGGGTCACTTGCTGGCCGGGCGGCCCGACCTGTGGTCGGGTGCAGTCAGCAGCTATTTGAAAGCGCTTTCCGCGGCAGATACCGACCGGATACGACCCTGACGGGTTGTTGGCGACACCAGGCAGAGCATTGCCCCCGGCCGACACCGGCCATAGAGCGCTGGGCTGATTCACTCCACCCGCAACGACCAATTACTGCAGCGGCATCGGCGGCCGAGGGACGCCGCTGTCGCCGGGCGGCGGCGGAAGCCGTGCGGGCGCGGGTGGCGGGATGTAGGCGTCGTGTCGCACGGCACCCTGCGGGTAACTTTGCGGGTAGGTCTGCCTTTGCGAGGGGACCGGCGGCGGCGAATAGCGTGCAAGGGCCTGCGAATCCGCGGCCGATGTTGCCGCGCGCCGCGGGCGCGGCCGGAGAGCCGGCTTCGATGCCTGCTCGATGACCTTGTGACGGGTCCCGTGCTCGTTGACCTTGGCGATGTCGCGGCTCAGTTGCTGCTGGCCAGCCTGCAACTGCTGGACTGTCTGCTTCAATGAATCGATTTCGTGCGTCATCGCTTCAATCGACTGCATGAGTTCGGGAGGCGCCGCCGCTTGGGCCGGAGCAGCTTCCGCCGCCGGCGTGGCCGCAGCGGGCGCGGATGCCGATGGGGGCGGTGTCGCGGGTTCGCTGCTGGTGTCTTGTGCTGCCGGGGCGGCCGCCGGTTGAGCCGCAGCGGCTTGGGAAGCCTCGGTTCGGGAGGACGCGTCCTTTGGCTCGGCGTTGATGCTCTGCATCACCATCGGCGCATAGGCGAGCAGTTGCGGCACAAGATGCGACAGCCGTTGCTTCGCCTCGTCACCATACGCATGCCAGGCGACCGTTGCGGCGACGCCGGCACAAATTGCCAGCAGGATAGTGACCGGGCCGGACCGCCTGCGCAGTGCCGGAATGCGGATGTCGCCCGTGTTGTCATTCAACGGCGTGGCGCGGGGCAGTGGCTCACTCGCCCGTTCCGGCGATGCCGCTGGAGTTTCGGCGGGTCCGGACGCAGCGGGGGCGCGGCGTGGCGCCAGGTCGCGGAGCTGCGCGGCAATAGCATCGTGTGGATCTGCGGGCTGCAACTGCATTGGTGCTCCGTGGACATGCTATGCGCGGCAAGGATGCCGATCCGCATGCGAAAAGCGTGGAGGTCTCGTGCTTTGACCACAGCAAGTGACCATAGCAAGGCAGCACGATGAAAAGTATGAGGTCAGGGAACCTGCCCTGCCCGCCCTTGGCGAGGGGATCGCATCGCCTGCGGACAATTCGGGAGTCGCGGACCACGCGAGGCTACTGTGCGGCCTGGCAGGTCTCGATTAAATGCTGCACATAAGGACCGGGACCGCGCCAGCAGCTTCCGGATGAACAGCCGTCGTCGTGGCGCTCGCGTTTCTCCGTCGTGCAGCGATGACTACCGGCTCAGTCCGGCCGCGCCATTTCAAACATGGCCTCGGGCCGGATTTCGAAGTAGTCGCCGCGGCGGCCGGCGCGCACGATCGGGCGCGCCAGCGCGGTCTGGTAGACGCCGTCCTTGATCATGGCCTTGTCGATATGGACGGCGACGACCTCGCCGAGGGTGAGCCAGGCCTGAACCTTTTGTCCGCGCGCATCCTGCAACTGGATGATCTGGGTCAGCTTGCATTCGAACGACACCGGACTTTCGGCGACGCGCGGCACGTTGACGAGCTTTCCCGGCAAGGCGGTCAGGCCCGCGATCGAAAACTCGCTGATGTCGCGGGCGACATGCGCCGCCGTCGCGTTCATCTGCCTGGCCAGATCCATCGTTGCCAGATTCCAGACGAACTCGCCGGTTTCCTGGATGTTGGCGACGCTGTCTTTCCACGCCGTCGAGGAAAAGCCGATGATCGGCGGCGTGTAGTTGAAGCCGTTGAAGAAACTGTAGGGCGCGAGATTGACGTTGCCCTCGGGATCGCGGGACGAAATCCAGCCGATCGGGCGCGGCGCGATGATGGCATTGAAGGGATCGTGCTTGAGGCCGTGACCGTCCTTCGGCTCGTAGTAGTGCAGATCCTTGCTCACGCCGTTCATGTCCTTGTTGCTGGTTTCAGGCTCGCGCTCCGCCCCGCGGCGCCAGGCTCGCAAGCACGAAGTCGATCATCTGATCAAGCGTCGGCCCCGGCTTGTCGGCACATTGCGCAATCATTTGCGGGTGAAAGAAGCGCATCATCGCCGTACAGGTGCAAAGCGCGGCCAACGGCACGTCAGGCGCCTCGAACTCCCCGCTCGCGACGCCCTGACCGATCACTTCGCCGATGGTGGTCGCGATATCTTCCATATGGGCGACGCAGACATTCCAACTCTCCTGCATCGCGATCTCGACCATCTCGTGCATCTTGGAATCGCCGACATAGCGTTCCGAGTTCATGCGATTGACGGTGGTGAGCAGGTCGCGCAGCCGCTCGCTGGCCGATCCGGGCTGCGCGGCGATGCCATGCGCAACACCTTCGACTTCCCCCATCAACCGCCGCGCCACGCCTTCATGGATCGCCTTCTTCGAATCGAAGAAGCGATAGACGTTGGCCGGCGACATCTTGAGCACCTTCGCGATGTCGGCAACTGTGGTCTTCTGGTAGCCGATCTCGCGGAACAGCTTTTCCGCGACGACGAGAATTCGCCCTCGCGTATCGGCTTCGGCATTTTCCGCAATCATCGTCATGGTCAGGGCTTCTATGTTCAATTATTCCGCGGCGGCGGCAAGGGGAAAAGCAGGCTGCAGCTCACCTTGATGTTGCGGCGCGAGATCGGCCGGTTCGCCGGAGCCGCGTTCATCGAGCGTCTTGCGGAACCAGAGCGCGTAGAGACCCGGCAGATACAATAGCGTCAGAAAGGTTGCAACAAACAGGCCGCCCATGATCGTGATCGCCATCGGCCCCCAGAATGCCGAACGCGACAGCGGAATCATCGCGAGGATCGCCGCCAGCGCCGTCAACGCCACCGGACGCGCGCGACGCACCGTGGCTTCGACGATGGCCTCGCGCCGGGTCAGGCCGTGGGCCACGTCGGCCTCGATTTGATCCACGAGGATCACGGTGTTGCGCATGATCATGCCGGCGAGCGCGATCAGGCCCAGCAGCGCCACGAAGCCGAATGGCTGGTTCGCCACGTTGAGCCCGAGCGACGCGCCGACGATGCCAAGCGGCGCCGTCAGGAACACCAGCAACAGGCGCGAGAAGCTCTGCAACTGGATCATCAGCAGTGTCAGCATCACGACAACCATCACCGGGAACAGCGCATAGATCGACGCATTGCCCTTGGCGGATTCCTCGAACGCGCCGCCCGGTTCAATGCGATAGGCCGGGTCGAGGCTGTTGCGGATATCCTGCAGTTTCGGCCAGATCTGACTGGTCACATCGGGCGCCTGCACGCCATCGACCACATCGGAGCGAACAGTAATCGCCATATCACGGTTGCGGCGCCACAGGATCGGCTCCTCGTGGTCATACTCGATCTTCGCGACCTGCGACAGCGGCACCGCAACGCCGTTGCGCGACGTGATCGTGAGGTCGCCGACGCTGGCGAGATCGAGCCGCTCCGAGGCCACGGCGCGGGCGACGACGCCGACCTTCTCGATGCCGTCACGAACCGTCGTCACCGGCACGCCCGAGATCAGCATGGCGAGCGACTGCGACACATCCTGCGGAGTGAGGCCGAGCGCGCGGGCGCGCTCCTGGTCCACGACGAGCTTCAGGTACGGGGTCTGCTCGTTCCAGTCGAGGTTCGGATCGATCGTGTTCGGGTTGGCGCGCATAACGTCGCGCACCTTGTAGGCGATGTCGCGTACCTTCTGGGCGTCCGGCCCGATCACCCGGAATTGAACGGGGAATCCGACTGGCGGCCCGAAGTTGAAGCGGTCGACGCGGACCCGCGCCTCGTTGAGCGCGCCCTGATCGACGGCGGCCTCGAGCCGCGCCTTGGTGCGCTCGCGCGCCTTCACGTCCCTGGCGACGATCACGATCTCGGCAAACGCCTCGTTCGGCAGTTGCGGATTGAGGCCGAGCCAGAACCGCGGCGATCCCTGCCCGACGTAAGCCGTATAGGTCGCGATGTCCTTGTCGCTCTTGAGCAGTTTCTCCGCTTCCTTCACCGACTTCTCGGTAACCTTGAAAGCGGTGCCCTCGGGCAGCCGCAGTTGCAGGAACAGTTCGGGCCGCTCCGACAGCGGAAAGAACTGCTGCTGCACGTGGCCGAAGCCGACGACGGCGGCAACGAAGACGCCGACGGTCGCCGCCACCACCTTGATGCGATTGCCGACGCACCACTGCACCACGGCGCGCAGGCTCCGATACACCCGCGTTTCGTAGATCGCATGGGGATCGTGATTGTGGTGGAGCTTCATGTCCGGCAGCAGCTTGACGCCGATATAGGGCGTGAAGATCACCGCGACGAACCAGGAGGCGACCAGCGCGATCGCAACGATCCAGAAGATGCCGCCGGCATATTCGCCGACCGAGGAATTGGCGAAGCCGATCGGCAGGAAGCCGGCGGCCGTCACCAGCGTGCCCGTCAGCATCGGGAACGCGGTGGATTCCCAGGCAAAGGACGCGGCGCGCATCCGGTCCCAGCCCTGCTCCATCTTCACCACCATCATCTCGACGGCGATGATGGCGTCATCGACGAGAAGGCCGAGCGCGATGATCAGCGCGCCGAGGGTGATGCGGTGCAGGTCGAGCGACATGGCGTTCATGACGATGAAGACGATGCCGAGCACCAGCGGCACCGACAGGGCGACGACGATACCGGTGCGCCAGCCGAGCGCGAGGAAGCTGACGAACAGCACGATCACCAGCGCCTCGACGAAGGAATGCACGAACTCCCCGACCGCGTGCTCCACGACCTTGGGCTGATCGGCGATCATCTCGATATCGATGCCTTGCGGCACCGCCTTCATGAATTCGGCGGTCGCGGCGCCGACCTGCTTGCCGAGTTCGAGAATGTTGGCGCCCTTGGCCGTGACCACGCCGATGGCGAGCGCCGGCTTGCCGCGCTGGCGCACCTGGAAGGTCGGCGGATCGACGAAACCATGGGTGACGGTTGCGATATCGCCGAGCCGGAAGACGCGGCCGTTGCTTTCCACCGGCGTCTCCGCCACCGCCTTGGCACCGTCGAGCGCGCCGGTGACCCGCAGCGCCACGCGCTGCGACGAGGTCTCGACCGTGCCGGCGGGGGTGACCGAATTCTGCTTGGCGAGCGAATCGAAGATCGCCTGCGGCGCGATGCCGAGCGTCGCCAGCTTGGCGTGGGAGAACTCGACGAAGATGCGCTCGTCCTGCGTGCCGAACAGGTCGACCTTGGTGACGCCGTCGACCCGCAGCAGCCGCTGCCGCAGCCCTTCCGCGACCTTCTTCAGTTGCGCATAGTCGGCGCCGTCGCCCGTCAGCGTATAGAGAATGGAATCGACGTCGCTGAATTCGTCATTGACCACCGGGCCGATGATCCCGGCGGGAAGATTCGGCTGCGCATCGATCAGCTTCTTGCGCAGCAGATAGAACAGATACGGCACCTCCTTCGGCGGCGTGGAATCGCGGAACGACACCTGCATCGCCGTGAAGGCCGGCTTGGAATAGGTCTGCACCTTGTCGAAGTAGGGCAGTTCCTGCAGCTTCTTCTCAAGGGGATCGGCGACCTGCGCCTGCATTTCCGCCGCGGTGGCGCCGGGCCACATCACCGACACGTTCACGACCTTGACGGTGAAATAGGGATCCTCGGCGCGTCCGAGCTTTTCGTACGAAAAAAAGCCGGCGACGCCGAGCGCCACGATGAGAAACAGCACCAGGGCCTGATGGTTCACCGCCCACGCGGACAGATTGAAGCGCTTCATCTCGTCTCTCCGCCGGTTCAGAACGACAACGACGAGACGACCCGGACCTTCTGCTCCGGATCGAGTTTCTGCACGCCGAGGACCACCACCTTCGCGCCTTCGTCGACGCCGCCGGCGATGATCGCGTCCTGACTGTCGTAGGATTTGACTTGCACCGGCTTCAGCGCGAGGCTGCCGCCGGCGCCGACCACGTAGAGCGCCGATCCATCGCCGCGGCTGAACAGCGCCGAGAGCGGCACGCGCGCGACGCGCCGGGCGGCTTCATCGGTCAGGGTCAGTGTGGCCGTCATACCGAGCGCGACCTTGGCGTCGGCATCGGGCAGCGAGAATTTCGCCAGGTAGGTTCGTGTGACCGGATCGGCGGCCGGCGCGATCTCCCGCAGCTTCGCCACATAACTTTTGCCGGGTTCGGACCAAAGCGTCACGCTGGCCTTTCCGGTCTTGGCACGGCCCACCATGGTTTCGGGAATCGCGACCACCGCTTCCTTCTCGCCGAGGCGCGCCACGCGGATCGCGGCCTGCCCCGCCGCAACCACCTGCCCGGCATCGATCAGGGTGGCCGTCACGACGCCGTGGGTATCGGCGGTCAGCGTGGCGTAGGACAGCGAGTTGTTCGTCAGTTCGACCGAGCGTTGCGCGCGCTCCAGCCGTGCCCGCGCTTCGTCAGCGGCGGCCCGCGCCTGGTCGAGTTGCGCATCCGTCGACCACCCCTTGGCGCGCAGGTCCCTGGCCCGGGTTTCGGCCGCGACGGCCTGCGCGACGACGCCGGTGGCCGCGCCTAGCTCCGCTTTGGCCTGCTCGGCCTGCAGCTTGAGGTCGGTGGCATCGAGGGTCGCGAGCGGCTGACCGGCATCGACGATCTGACCCACCTCCACCAGGCGTTTGGCGACCTTGCCGGGGACCCGGAATCCCATATCGGTCTCGATCCGCGGCTTGATCGTCCCCACAAACGTCCGCGCCGGCGCTTCCGATTCATAGTGCACCGTGGTCGTCAGAACCGGACGGGTTAGCTCCGATTTCGCCGCCGTGGTCTCGTCGCAGCCACCCAGCGCAAGTGCCGTCAGCAATACAAGCGGCAGCAAATATCTGGAATCCCAGCCAAAATTTGTCTCAACGAACATCCGGACTTCCCTCGGATCATGAACTGAGGGAAAGTGTGAATTATCTAATGATGAATGTCAATATTCGTCATATATCACAAATAACGCGGGCGGCTGCAAATCCATCTCCCGCGTCGATGAAAACAAATGCCCGGCGATGGCGCCGGGCATTTGCGTCGTCGGTGATCTGCGCGAGGCCGATCTAACCCCTGGACGGCGCGCTTGCGAATTCCGACGCGGTGCGATGGTTGCCGATGAAAACCAGAATTCCGGCAATCAGCGGCAGCACCGCGAGGACCAGAAGTCCAGCCGAACCGCTGCCGGTGGTCTCCTTGACCCAGCCGACCAGATACGGGCCGCCGAAGCCGGCGAGATTGCCGATCGAGTTGATGAGCGCGATCGCGCCGGCGGCCGCGGTGCCGCTCAGCCACGCCGTCGGCAAGGTCCAGAACACCCCGAACGTACAGAACACGCCGATCGCGGCGACCACGATCGCGATCATCATGACGGTCTCGCTGGTCGCGTAACCGGCTATGCCAAGCGCCACCGCCGTCAGCAACAAGGGCAGCCCCACATGCGCCACGCGTTCGCGCGTGGCATCGGAATGGCGGGCCCACAGGATCATGGCGATGGTGCCGAGCAGATAGGGCACCGCCACCACGAACCCGGTCTGCGCGTTGCTGAAGCCGAACGCCTTCACGATCTGCGGCAACCAGAACTGCATGCCGTAGAGCGCCGCGACGAACCCGAAATAGACCAGGCTCAGCGCAATCACCTTCGGCGACGACAAGGCCTGCCCGAGCGTCAGGTGCTGCGCAGCCTGCCGGGCCGCGGCCTCACCCTCGAGCCGCCTCGACAGCCACGCTTTCTGTTCCGCGGTCAGCCAGTCCGCCTTGGCCGGCCGGTCCGTGAGATAGAACCAGGTGACGATGCCGAGCAGCACCGACGGAATGCCTTCGATGATGAACAACCATTGCCAACCTTTCAGGCCCATGGCGCCATCGAGTCCGAGCAGCAGCCCGGATATCGGCGCACCGACGACCGTCGACACCGGCACCGCGATCGCGAACATCGCAAGGAAACGGGCGCGGTATTCGGCCGGGTACCAATAGGTCAGGTAGAGAATGATGCCGGGAAAGAATCCGGCCTCCGCCACGCCGAGCAGGAAGCGCAGCACGTAAAAGCTCCACTCGCCGCCGACCAGCGCCATCAGGGCGGAGATCACGCCCCACGTCACCATGATGCGGGCGATCCAGCGGCTGGCGCCGAACTTTTCCAGCGCCAGATTGCTCGGCACCTCGAAGATGAAATAGCCGATGAAGAAGATGCCGGCGCCCCAACTGAACACCAGCGGCGTGAACTTGAGTTCGGCGTTCATGGTCAGGGCGGCAAAGCCGAGATTGACGCGGTCGAGATAGGAGAAGAAGTAGGCCAGCACCAGGAACGGAATCAGCCGCCACGAGATGGCGCGGATGGTGCTGCGTTCAAGTTCAGTCTTGATGGCGTCGTCCAGGCGCGTGCCGGAAGCGATCTGACTCATCGGTTTCCTCTCCCCGTCTTCTTGTGCCCACGGCGAAACATGCCGCGTGAATGTCCTAGCATTCAGGGCATGGGAACAGACCTTCCGGAATCGGAGGGCCGGTCTGCACGGGTGTCGGCTTTCTCGCTTGCCGTAATCTAGCGGGAGACCGAAGGCCCGATCAGCGCCAGCGCCGCGTCGACCCCGCTGGCCAGAATCCGGTCGGACAATCCCCTGTCACTGACCGCGCGCGCAAGTTGCAGCGTTCCCACCATCAGGCCGTAGAGCGCGATGGCCTTACTCCGGCGCTCCTCGTCCGACCCCGCCGGCAAGCGGGCCGCCATGACCGCAACGAAGTCTTCGATCCTCGCCGTATAGGCATCCCGGGTCGCTTTCGGACGACGGGCCACGTCGGCCACTAGGGCGGCCGTGGGACAGCCGCCCCCCGGATTATCGCGATGGCGCGGCGACAGGTAGTCGCGAATGGCCGTGTCCAGGCTGATGCCGTGTTCGAGTTTCGTCCGAAGCGTCCTTTCGCGCCCGGCCTGGGCGCTGGTCAGAACGTCGCTCACCAGATCTTCCTTGGAGCCGAAGTGCGCATAGAACGCGCCGTTGGTCAGCCCGGCGTCGGCCATGATGGCTGCAAGACCCACCGCGTCGATCCCACGAGCACGAAACTGCCGAGACGCGACCTCGACGATGCGCTGCCGGGTCGTTTCCTTGTGTCCTTTTTCGTATCGCATGACCGTATCCGTCATTGCCGCGGCGCCGTTCAGCCGCCCCACGGCGTCTGTTGCATTTCGATCATCATTCTATATTATGATCATAATAGAAGCAGCCCGCCAGGCCGGCAAGCCACGAGGCTTCTCCGCCGGCCGATGACAGAACATCCGATGCGCGCCACCTCAGCGACCACCCTCGTCCGAACCGACGTCGACACGGGCGCGCCGCAGCCGACCGGTGCTGTATCCGGAGAAATCGGCGACGCATCCGCTGCGGTCGTCAAGACATTGGAAACGGCTCGCCCTGCGGCGGCTGACGCCGAAGCGCAGCGCCGGCATCAGCGGCGCACGGCGATCCTCGCAGGGCCGATCCTGCCCACCCTGATGATGCTCGCGCTCCCGACCATGACGGTGCTGGTCGCGCAGACGGCGGTCAACATCGCCGAGACCTATTATGTCGGCCGGCTCGGAACGGATGCGCTGGCCGGCGTGGCGCTGGTGTTTCCGGTATTCATGCTGATGACCATGATGTCGAACGGCGGGCTGGGCAGCGGCGCGGCGTCCGCAGTGGCGCGCGCAATCGGCGCGCAACACAAGCACGACGCCGACGCCCTGGCCTTCCACACCGTGGTGCTCGCCGTTGTCGTCGGCGCGGTTTTCACCGCGAGTACGATCTCGCTCGGTCCGCTGCTGTATCATGCCCTCGGCGGCCGGGGCGACGCGCTCGGCGCCGCCCTGAAGTATTCCAACTATCTGTTTGCCGGCGCGATCCCGGTGTGGATCGTCAACATGCTGGCGGCGGCCTTGCGCGGCGCGGGGAACGTCCGCGTGCCGGCCACCATCACGCTGGTCGGCGCCATGGTGCTGATTCCGACCTCGCCGCTTCTGATCTTCGGATTCGGCCCCGTTCCGGCGCTCGGCATCGCCGGCGCGGGCCTCGCTTTCGGACTCTACTATTGCGGCGCCATGCTGGTGCTGCTGCGCTATATGACAGCGGGGCGCTCGGACCTGCGGCTGAAGGTCACCGCGCTGGAATGGCGGCTGTTCGCCGATATCCTGCGGGTCGGCGTTCCCACCGCATTCAGTGCCGTCCTCACCAATCTGACGGTGATCCTCGTGACCGGCGCCGTCGGCTTGTTCGGCACCACGGCGCTCGCGGCCTACGGAATCGCATCGCGACTCGACTACATCATGATCCCGCTGCTGTTCGGTCTCAGCACGGCAGTCCTGACCATGGTCGGCATCAACGTAGGTGCCGGCCAGACCGCACGCGCGCGTCACATTGCATGGATGGGAAGCCTGATGGGCGCGGCCTTCATCGAGGTCATCGGACTGACGATCGGGCTGTCGCCGGGGATCTGGCTGCACCTCTTCAGTCACGATCCGAATGTCGTGGCTGACGGCGCGACCTACCTCCACTTCGTTGCGCCGGCCTATGGTGCGCTCGGACTCGGCTTCGTGCTCGGCTTCGCCGCGCAGGGCGCCGGCCATGTGCTATGGCCCATGATCGGCATTGTGGCGCGACTGCTGCTCGCCGCTGGCGGTGGCTGGATCGCCGTCCGCCATTTCGGCGCGGGCCTGCCGACGCTCTCCGCCATGGTGGCGATTTCGCTTGTTGTCTATGCCGGCATCTGCGCGCTCGGCATGATCGCGAGCCACGTCTGGCGAACCGGTCCGGGCCGGACGGCCTGAACGCTGCTCGCATACGAATTCAGACGTCCGCTCCGGCCTATCGGGAGGCCGCGGGATCACGGTGGATTGGATCGACCCACAGCACCGTTTCCGGCTTCTCCACCGGCTCGATGTCGATGTTGATGGCGACCGCCTCGCCGTCGCTGCGCACCAGCACGCATTCCAGCGGCTCGTCGGGGCTGGCATTGATCTCCTGATGCGGCACGTAGGGCGGCACGAAGATGAAATCGCCCGGATTGGCCTCGGCCGTGAACTGCAGATGCTCGCCCCAGCGCATCCGCGCCTTGCCCTTCACCACGTAGATGATGCTTTCGAGATGGCCGTGATGATGCGCGCCGGTTTTCGCGTCGGGCTTGATCGTCACCGTGCCCGCCCACAACTTTTGCGCGCCGACGCGCGCGAAATCGATCGCGGCCTTGCGATCCATCCCCGCGGTCGACGGCACGTTCGAATCCAGTTGATCGCCGGGAATGACGCGCACGCCATCGTGTTTCCATTTGTCCTGATCATGAGGGCGATCGTGAGAATGGCTGTGAGGGTCGCTCATATCGTAGCGTTCCAATCGTAGCGTTCCAAAATTTGCTGTTCCGGGGGAACTTCTGCGTTTCCACGTTCTGCCGACGACGCGAGCCGTCGACATGGCGGAACGTTTCCCAGCGTGGACTGTTAGCTGGCCGAAGCTCAACGCGAAGGAGTCACTTATGGGTGCAATGACGGACAAGATCAAGGGAACCACCAACGAGGCCATCGGCAAGGCCAAGCAAGGTGTTGGCGAGGCCGTCGGCTCCGACAAAATGCAGACCGAAGGCGCGGCCCAGGAATTGAAGGGCAAGGGTCAGAAGGCACTCGGCGATGCCAAGGAAGCGACCAGGGACGCCGTCAACAAGGCGGCTGCGTCGGTGAACAAGAATCTCTGACGGTTATTTGCATACGTGGTGGTGGATGAACTTGGACCGGCCCATCGGGGCCGGTCCTTTTCTGCGCGTCGACGGCGGGGTGTGTGCGGCGCTCAATACCCCAGCGCGCAGCCGTCCTTGCGGGGCTCCGAGCCGCCGGTGAGCGTGCCTTTCTCCCAGTCGATCCAGATCGCCTGACCGCCGCCAAGCGGCGCGACGACTTTGGTCGTCTGATGCCCGATCTTCTTCAGGCCTTCGACGACCTCGGCCGGCACGCCGTCCTCGAGTTGATAGACGCCCTCGTAATGCAGCCCGCGCGGCTGATCGAGCGCCGCCTGCACGTCGAGACCGTAATCAAGCATGTTGGTCAGCACGCGGGTCTGCCCCACCGGCTGATACTGTCCGCCCATCACGCCAAAGCACATCTCGGCGCGGCCGCCCCTGGTGGTGAGACTCGGGATGATGGTGTGCAGCGGCCGCTTGCCCGGCGCGATGCAGTTGGGATGACCGGGCTGCACGCGGAATCCCGCGCCGCGGTTTTGCAGCAGGATGCCGGTCTTGTCGGTGACGACGGCCGAGCCGAACGAATGCGCGATCGAATTGATGAAGGAACAGACGTTGCGGTCCCTGTCGATGACGCTGATGTAGACCGTCGACGGGTTGATCGGCGGCGATACCGTCGGCAGATCGAGCAGGCGATCCATCCGGATTCTCCTAGCATACTGTTCGGCGAATTCCATGGCGAGGATGCGTTCGACGTCGACATTGACGTGAGCGGGATCGCCGATGTCCTGCTCGCGCATCAGATAGGCGCAGCGCGCCGCCTCGGCCTCGAGATGGAAACGCTCGATGCTGACGGGCGCGTACGTCGTCAGGTCGAAATGGCCGAGGATGTTGAGCATGACAAGCATGGTGATGCCCGGCCCGTTCGGCGGACACTGCCAGACGTCGAGACCTTTGTAGGTGGTGCCGATCGGCACCGTGGTCTCGGTGGTGTGGGCGGCGAAATCGTCGAGCGTATGCAGGCCGCCGTGGGCGCGCAGCGTCGCCACGATGTCCTCGGCGACCTCGCCCTTGTAGAAGCCGTCGCGCCCCTTCTGCGCGATGATGCGCAGCGTCCTGCCGAGTTCGGGCTGTCGGATCACGTCGCCCGCAACCGGCGGCTCGCCGTGGGGCAACAGATAGCGCGGCGCATTGATGCCGGCCTTGAGTTTTTCGAATCCGTTCTTCCAGTCGAAGGCGATACGCGGCGCGACCACGTAACCCTCTTCCGCCGCCTTGATCGCCGGCTGCAGCAGCCTGTCGAGACCGAACTTGCCGTGGTGGCGCAAAATGGTTTCCCAGGCGTCGATCGCGCCGGGCACCGTCACCGAATGCACGCCGGTGGTCGGGATCGCGTGCATCTTGTGGTCCATGTACCACTCGGGCGTCGCGGCCTTCGGCGCGCGGCCGGAGCCGTTATAGGACACGATCCTGCCCTCGCCTTTGGTTTGAACCAGCGCGAAGCAATCGCCGCCGATGCCGGTCGATTGCGGCTCGATCACGCCGAGCAGCGCGCACGCCGCCACCGCGGCGTCGGCTGCAGTGCCGCCGGCCTTCAGAACCTCGATCGCGGTCAGCGCCGCCAGCGGATGCGAGGTGGCGACCATGCCGTTCTGGGCGTGAACCGTGGAGCGGCCCGCGAGATGGAAATTCCTCATGCCAATCGTCCCTCTGTCGCGTTGGGGCCCGCCAATAACGGCACGGCAGCGTCGCGATTTCTTGGCATACCAGAGGCACCTGAGCAATGCGCGCGACCGCACAGGGTCTCTGGGGGCGGTGCATGGGTTTCACATCGCGGCGCGGGCTGATAAACCCCGGTCATGTTGAAGGTCGCCGCTTTGTACCAATTTGCGCCGTTGCCGGATTTTCGGGACCTGCGCGAACCTCTGCGCGCGCTGTGCGCTGGCCTGTCCATCAAGGGGACCGTCCTCCTGGCTCACGAAGGCATCAACGGCACCGTCGCGGGCGCGCCGGATGCCATCGATGCGCTGGTGACAGAATTGCAAACAGGCCCGCTGTTCGACGGCCGGCTCGACAACCTCGAGCTGAAATTCTCGCAAGCCTCCGTAATGCCGTTCGCACGGCTGAAGGTGCGGTTGAAGAAGGAGATCGTCACGCTCGGCGACCCGGCGGCCGATCCGAATGCCGCGGTCGGCGTCTACGTCGATCCGCGCGACTGGAACGATCTGATCGCCGCGCCGGATACGCTGGTCATCGATACGCGCAACGCGTTCGAGGTGGCGATGGGCAGCTTCGAGGGGGCGGTCGATCCGCAGCTCGCGAGCTTCGGCGAGTTCAAGGATTTTGTCGCAGAGCGACTCGATCCGGAGAAGCACAAGAAGATCGCGATGTTCTGCACCGGCGGCATCCGCTGCGAGAAGGCGAGCTCCTACCTGCTGTCGCGCGGCTTCAAGGAGGTCTATCACCTCAAGGGAGGTATCCTGAAATACCTCGAAGGCATTCCGGAGACTGAAAGCCGCTGGCAGGGCGAGTGCTTCGTGTTCGACGACCGCATCGCGCTCGGTCACGGGCTGAAAGAGTCGCGGCGGGCCGGCATGTTCATGGATGGAGCGCCCGGCGATGACTGACAAGGCTCTTTCGGATCGCATCGATGCGCTGGAGATGCGCCTGACCTACCAGGACGAAACCATCGAGACGCTGAACGACACGGTCACCGCGCAATGGAAACAGATCGACGCGTTGACGCGGCAGATCGCCCAGCTCGCCGAACGCGTGCGGCAGGCCGAGGCCAACCTGCCCGCGCCAGCCAACGAGCCGCCGCCGCACTACTGACGGCCGCTGCCCGCGTCTCCGGCCGCTTCAACCCCGACGCGGCCGTTTTGAGCTACGCGCGCGGGAAGCAACCTGGTGCGCCGGGATTTCGGCTTCGAGCAGCAGAGCGAAGCAGTCGCTCAACCTTGCGACCAGTTGCGTATCGCGGAGCGCGAACGGTCCGGGATCGTTGAGCACGGCATTCACCAGCGTCCCCAGCACGACCTGCAGCCCGAAGCCGATCGCCTGCCTCTTCGCAGCGCTTCGTCCTCCGCCCATCGCCCCCAACAACACCGGCTCCGTGCGTGCCACGGTCTGCCGCGCCAGCGCCTTGAACGGACTCCAGCGCGACGGCCGCGCATCGCTGCGCTGAAGCGCCGCGCGCAACACACCCTCGTGCTTGCGCATCCAGCCCGCGATCTGGTCGACAAGCTGGGCGCAGAGCTCGCGAAGTTCAAGCGTGTGCAGGTCGTCATGACCGGCCATCGCCGCCAGCATCGTCTCGCCGTCGCGCGCGGCGAGCGTCAGCAGCGCGCCGAAATAAACGTCCTTGCTGTCGAAGCGACTGTAGAAGGCGCCGACGGTGGCGTCGACTTCCGCGCAGAGGTCCTCGATGGACAAATCTTCCAGACTGCGGGTTTTCAGCAATCCGGCACCGGCTTTCAGCAGCGCCGCCGTGGTGGCCCGGCTGCGCTTCTGGCGCGACGGCGTCACGCCGGGAAGGTCGACATCGGTCCATTCGAGCGTCATCGGCATTGCCAATCCAGAGCAGATAATTATAATCATAATTAGGATTATGGTTTTAGCAACTGCCCGCCGCGCGAAACGGCAGGTGATCCACATCAATCGAATCGTGGACGGGTTTGCGGGCACGATGCGAGGGAGCGAAGCGATGAGCGACCCGACACGATTTGGCGGCACCATCGGCAAGACCTTCAGGGACTCAAAGCCGTGGTGGCCGGCGCAGCCCAGACCGCCGGCTGGCGCGCCCAACATCCTCGTGGTGCTGTTCGATGATGTCGGGTTCTCCGACTTCGGCTGCTACGGTTCGCCGATCGAAACGCCGACCATCGACAAGCTTGCGGCGGAAGGCCTGCGCTACAGCGGCTTTCACACCACCGCGATGTGCTCCACCACGCGCGCCGCGCTTCTGACGGGCCGTAACCACCACTCGGTCGGCGTCGGTTGCCTCGCCAATTTCGACAGCGGCTATCCCGGCTACCGCGGCAAGATCGCACGCGAAGCCGGCACGCTAGCCGAAATGCTGCGCCAGCACGGCTACCGCAACTACATGGTCGGCAAATGGCACGTGACGCCGCTGACCGAGAGCGGCGCGACCGGCCCATTCGACGGCTGGCCACTCGGGCGCGGCTTCGACCGCTTCTACGGATTTCTCGACGCCGAAACCGACCAGTACGCGCCGGAGCTCGTCTCCGATAACACCCACGTCGATCCACCCGGCACCTACGAGACCGGCTATCACCTGACGGAAGATCTGGTCGATCAGTCGATCCGCTTCATCGCCGATCACATGGCTGACCGGCCCGACGTGCCGTGGCTGACCTGGCTCGCGCCGGGTGCATGTCACGCGCCGCATCAGGCGCCGGGCGATCTGATCCGAAATTATGACGCGCTGTTCGCCCACGGCTGGGACGTCGAGCGCGAGCAGCGCATGGCGCGGCAGAAGGCGATGGGCGTGGTGCCGCAGGAAGCGCGGATGCCGCCACGCAACGATGGCGTCAAGGCGTGGGATGAGTACAGCGCCGACGAGCAGCGCGTGTTCACCCGGCTGCAATCGGCCTTCGCCGGCATGCTCGATCATGCAGACCAGCATCTGGCGCGGCTGATCGCGTTCCTCGACAAGGCCGGCGTGCGCGACAATACCCTCATTATCGTGATGTCCGACAACGGCGCGAGCCAGGAAGGCGGCCCGCTCGGCTTCGTCAACGCCATGGGGCCCTATAATTTCAAGCCCGAGCCGATGCCGGAGAAGATCGCGCGGATCGACGACATCGGCGGCCCCGACACGCACTCGAATTTTCCGCACGGCTGGGCGATGGCGTCCAACACGCCTCTGCGCCGCTACAAGCAGAACACCCACGGCGGCGGCATCCGCGATCCCTTCATCCTGTCATGGCCGACGCGGATCGCGGCGCGCGGCGAATTACGCCACCAGTTCGTGCATGCGAGCGACCTGACGCCGACGCTGCTCGACCTGATCGGCCTCACAGCGCCAACCGAGATCAACGGCTGCCCGCAGATGCCGCTGGAAGGCGAAAGCTTTGCCAAAAGCATCACCGACCCGAAAGCCCCGCCACGCCGACAGCCGCAGTATTTCGAGATGTTCGGCCATCGCGGCCTCTGGCACGACGGCTGGAAGGCGGTGGCATTCCATCCTTCAGGCACACCGTTTGAAAACGACAAGTGGGAACTGTTCCATCTCGACCGCGACTTCTCCGAGACCGACGATCTCGCGGAGAAGGAACCGGAACGGCTCAAGGCCATGATCGAGACCTGGTGGCGCGAGGCCGAGGCGCACAACGTGCTGCCGCTCGACGATCGCTTCGGCCCAAGATTTGCCGAGAATGCCGCGCGCTTCCACGGCGCGCGTACGCATTTCACCTTTCATCACGGCATGGGCCATGTGCCGACCGACGTCGCGCCCGACGTTCGCAGCCGCAACTACACCATCGAAGCGCATGTGGAGAGCGATACGGCCGCGGAAGGCGTCCTGATCGCGCACGGCGACGCCACCTCGGGCTACAGCCTCTACGTCAAGGACGGTCTGCTGACGCACGACCTCAACATCGGCGGCCGCCATGAGATCGTGACATCCGACCGCAAGGTGCCGTCGGGGGCTTGCCGGCTCGGCCTGCGCGTCACGCGGCTAGTGCGCACCGAGCCGCCGGCCAAGGGCGCGCGCACCGGCGTTAGCGAGTACACGCTCCTGATCGACGGCGAGCCGGCCGGATCGCTGCAGACCCAGCTCGGCTTCAACAACTTCATCTCGTGGTCGGGCGTCGACATCGGCCGCGACCGCGGCAGTCCGGTGTCGCACTACGCCGCGCCGTTCGAATTCACGGGCAAGCTGCTGCGCGTGCACGTCACCATGAACGACGACCAGCAGCTCGACGGTGACGGCATCGGCGCCGCCGAGATGGCGCGGCAGTAGCACGTTGAAAACATCTCGCCGTCATTCCGACCGCCGTCAACGGGACCGCGCGAGCGCGGCCCGATGACAGGTTCCGCGGCGATCCGGAATCCGGTCAAGGGGGCATGGTTGGAACCGATGCACTTCCGGATTCCGGGTTCGGCACTTTGCGCGCATCCCGGAATGAGGTGAAGCCGCTCAAATCCAGCCCTGCAGTTCGCGCAGCACCAGTTGCCGGATCACGTCCATGCCGCCGTCGCTGTCGTTGAGGCACGGAATCGCCGTGAAATCCGCGCCGCCGTTGTGACGAAAAATTTCGGCGTTTTCCTGCGCGATCTCTTCCAGAGTTTCGAGACAATCGGCCGAGAAGCCCGGCGTGATGACCGCGAGCCGCCGCACGCCGTCCTTCGCGAGTTTCGCCACCGTCTTGTCCGTGTAGGGCTGCAGCCACTTGTCGAAGCCGAAGCGCGACTGGAATGTCAGAATCAGCTTCGCGGCATCGAGCCCCATCCGCTTGCGCAGCGCCTCGGTGGTGGCAACGCACTGCGTTTGATAGGGGTCGCCCTTGTCGACGTATTTTTGCGGCATGCCGTGAAACGACGCCACGATGACGTCAGGCTTGAACGGCAGCCCCGCGAGATGCGTTTCGATCGAGGCCGCGAGGGCCTCGATATAAGCGGGGTCGTCGTAGTAGGGCGGCGTGACCCGCAGGATCGGCTGAGCGCGCATCTCCTTCAGGACATCGAAGACTTCGTCGCAGACCGTCGCGGATGTCGCCGCCGAATATTGCGGATAGAGCGGAACCACCAGCAGGCGGTCGCAACCCTGGGCAGTCAGCGCGTCGATGCGCGAGCGGATCGAGGGATTGCCGTAGCGCATCGCCCAGTCGACGACGACATGGCTGTGATCGGCGATGGCGGCCGCGAGCTTGTCGGACTGGCTACGGCTGATGGTTTTCAGCGGCGATTCGTTCTTCTCGGTATTCCATATCTTCAGATAGTCGCGCGCCTTGCGCGCCGGGCGCGTCCGCAGGATGATGCCGTTGAGCACGAGCTTCCAGAACAAGCCCTGTTTCTCGATGACGCGCGGATCCGAAAGGAATTCCTTGAGATAAACGCGAACGCCCTCGGCGTCGGCGGTGTCGGGCGTGCCGAGATTGACCAGCAGGACACCGACACGCTCCCGCCTCGGAGGCGTGGCGGATCGGGCCCGGTCGAGAGGAATGACAACAGTCATGATGGGTCTGGCTTCGCGCGCCGGTCCATGCTTGTCAAGCCGCACTGCCCGCCGATAGGCTGGTACCCGCTTTCCGAAGTTCGTGACACATCGCAACACCTGCCTAACGAACTTCGGAAAGCAAAGGGTACTAGCAAAACTATAATTCCAGTACCGCTTTCTATCCGAAGTTCCTGGACAAGACTCGCCGCTTGCGATGCAGGAACTTCAGATAGGCGGTACTCGTGCGGAATCGCCGGAGGACCAGCCATGACGATAGCCGAATGGTGCGTTTTCGGGGCGGTTCTGCTGTATCTGCTGACGATCGCATCCGTGAAATGGGCGGGCTTTCGCACGTTCGATAACGCCCGGCCCCGCGACCCGGCCTTCTACGGCGAACCGCTGCGCGCCCGGGCGCTCGGCGCGCACCAAAACGGCCTCGAAGCCTTCCCCTTCTTCGCCGCCGCGGTCCTGTTGGCTGAATTCAAGAGTGCCCCGCAGCACTTGATCAATGAACTCGCGGTGCTGTTCCTGATCGTCCGGGCCGCCTATGTCATCACCTATGTCGGCGACCGGCCGACCCTGCGCTCGATCCTGTGGGCGATCGGCTTTGCCATCAACACCGCGATCTTCTTCCTGCCGCTGCTCCGGCGCTGGCTGCCCGCGTAACGCGCCGATGCGGCGCGGCGGGCGTTTACGCGATGGTCACCTTGGTCTTCACTGAATTGGCGATGAAGCAGGTCTCGTGCGCTTCATGGTGCAGTTGCGCGAGCCGCGCCGCGTCCGGCGCCTCGCCCGCCCACGCGATCTCAGGCTTCAGCGTCACCTGGGTGACGGCCTGACGGCCCGGCGCGATCTCCTCCATCACACCCTCGGCATGGTCGCGGTAGGAGGTGATGTCGAAGCCTGCGAGCCGCGCCAGATGCAGGAACGTCAGCATGTGACAGTTCGACAGGGCGGCGACCAGCATCTCCTCGGGATCGACGGCGGAGGCCACCGCCCATTTGCCGACAACATGGGGCGAGGCCGAGGCCGGCACGGTGACGCCGCCATCAAAACTGACCGTATGCCCGCGGCTGTAGCGGCCGCTGCGGAAGTCGTCGCCGGGCGCGAGCGTCCACGCGATATCGGCGGTGTATGTGGTCATGGGTTCTCCAACGTATTCGTTCGCCAGCGCGATTTGAATCCGTGCAACGAGCGTTCTGAACCTCTCCCGCTTGCGGGGGAGGTCGAACGCTCGGCAGCGCACTTGCGCGCCGGAGCGTTCGGGTGGGGCACTTTCGTCAACACCGCCCCCTCCCCAACCCTCCCCCGCAAGCGGGAGAGGGAGCGCGCAACGCTTTCGTCACACTCCAACGAGAATGTCCTACGCCGCCTCCGGCGTTTCGATGAGCCCGCGCCGGCGCAGCAGCGCGTCGGGCTCCGGCGGGCGGCCGCGGAACGCGATATAGGCTTCCTCCGGATCGCGCGAGCCGCCCGACGAATAGATGTCGTCATGCAGCCGCTTCGCGGTGGTGGGATCGAAGATATTCCCGGCCTCCTCGAACGCGCCGAACGCATCGGCATCCATCACCTCCGACCACATGTAGCTGTAGTAGCCCGCGGCATAATGATCGCCCGAAAAGATATGGCCGAACTGGGTGGGCCGGTGCCGCAGCGAAATCTCGGCGGGCATGCCGATCTTCTCGAGCTCCGCGCGCTCGAAGGCACGGACGTCGCGGCTGGCTGAGGCCGGCTGCGAGTGGAACTCCAGATCGATCAGCGCCGAGGAAACGAATTCGACCGTGGCAAAGCCCTGGTTGAACTTTCGCGCCGCGAGGAAACGCTGGAGCAGATCGTCCGGCAACGGCTCGCCGGTCTGGTAGTGCCTCGCGAACTGCTGCAGCACCTGCGGCTGCTCCTGCCAGTGCTCGTAGAGCTGGGAGGGCAATTCGACGAAGTCGGTAAAGACCGAGGTGCCCGACAGCGAGGGATAGGTGACGTTCGACAGCATGCCGTGCAGACCGTGGCCGAACTCATGGAACAGGGTGCGCGCGTCGTCCGGCGACAGCAGCGCCGGCTGGCCTGCCGCGCCCTTGGCGAAGTTGCAGATGTTGAGCACCAGCGGCGCCACCTCGCCGTCGAGCTTCTGCTGGTCGCGCAGCGACGTCATCCACGCCCCGGACCGCTTCGAGGCGCGGGCGAAATAATCGCCGTAAAACAGCGCCTGATGCCTGCCTGACGCGTCCTTGACCTCCCACACCCGGACGTCCGGATGCCAGACCGGGATGTCCTTGCGCTCGGAGAAAGTGACGCCGAACAGCCGGGTCGCGCAGTCGAAGGCGGCCGCGATCATGCCATCCAGCGTCAAATAGGGCTTGATCGCAGCGTCGTCGAAATTGGCGGTCTTCTGCCGCAGCTTCTCGGCGTAGTAGCGCCAGTCCCAGGGCGCGAGGGCAAAGTTGCCGCCCTCCTCCGCGATCAGCGCCTGCATGGCGTCGCGATCGGCGAGCGCACGGGCGCGGGCCGGGGTCCAGACCCGCTCCAGCAGGCCGCGCACGGCTTCAGGCGTCTTGGCCATGGAATCCTCGAGGCGGTAAGCCGCGAAGGTGGGGAAACCCAGGAGCTTCGCGCTCTCCTCGCGAAGCGCGAGGATTTCCACGATGACGGCGTTGTTGTCGTTGGCGTTGCCGTTGTCGCCGCGCGCCGCGAAGGCCTTGTAGACCTTCTCGCGCAGGTCGCGCCGGGTGGAACTCTTGAGGAACGGCTCCATGGAGGAACGGGAGGTGGTCACGATCGCCTTGCCGTCCATGCCGCGCTCGGTGGCGGCGGCGCGGGCGGCGGCGACGAAGCTTTCCGGCAGTCCGTCGAGGTCGCCGTCCCCGAGTTCCAGAAACCACTCCTGCTCGTCGCCGAGCAGATGATGGCTGAATTCGGTGCCGAGGTGCGCCAGCCGTTCGTTGATCTCGGCCATCCGCGCTTTGGCGGTCTCGTCGAGGCCGGCGCCGGCGCGATGGAAGCGGGTGTAGGTCCGCTCCAGCAGCCGCAACTGCTCCGGCGTCAGCCCGAGGGCAGCGCGATTTTCATGCAGTTGAGCGATGCGGCCGAACAGCACCGCGTTCATCATGATTGGGTTCCAGTGCCGCGCCATGCGCAAGGAAATGTCCTTGTCGATCGCAAGCAGGGCCGGGTTCGAATGCGCCGACACCAGGTTGTAGAACACCGCCGAAACCTTCGCGAGCAGCTTGCCGGAGCGCTCCAGCGCGGTGATGGTGTTGGCGAAATCCGGCGCCGACGGATCGTGGGTGATGGCCGCGATCTCGGCGGCGTGGTCGGCGAAGGCCTGCTCGAAGGCCGGCAGGAAATGTTCCGGCGCGATCTCGCCGAACGGCGGGGTCTCGAACGGCGTCTGCCAGGGCCGCAGCAGCGGATTCTCCGCGCTGGAGGAAGCGACCGTCGATTGAGGCGTGTCTGACATGCGAATCCCGTTTTTTGCCATTTTGCCGCGGCTGATGCGGCGCAGATATAGCATGCGAACCGGCTTTTTTAGGCCCTTCCCGCTTGCCGCCGCGGGCATTTTCGGAGAGATTGCCGCTCGCAACAGGACCCTTCGACATGAACGCGCAGCCCGCCGCCTCCACCTCCCGCCAGATCGCCTGGCCCAGCGTCATCACCGTGATCTCGGCGGCGATCCTGATCAGCGCGGAAGTGTTCGGGGCCGCCTTCGCCGGCGGATGGGCGCTCGCCATCCTGTTGGGGCTCGACGGCATGGAGGCGCATATCCTCCAGGCCGTACTGTTCGCGATCGGCGTGTTCGTGATGGTCAACTTCGTCCGCACGGCCCAGCGCATCGAGCCTTTCGTTCGCCGCGTGTAGCGGAAACCGCTGCGGCACAGCGGTTCGCGCGGCTTCGAACGTCACGTTTCGTTAAACAAATTGAACGCGCGTTCATGTTCGGCGCGATGACGTGCGTCATATCGACCGCGTTGTGCAGAAACCTGTCATCTCTTCAAAAAAATTCTTGCGAAGCAGAGTCAAAAGACATATTTCCGCTCTGCCCAATTTCGCACGTGCCTGTGGTCGTGTGTCGGTCGGTAGGTATCCGGACAAGAGGCCGGACAGCCGCCAAGGGATGAAGAAGCCGAGGGTCGCTCACGTCGGTCGGATCGACCGAGACTGAGGGGCCAGCATCTCTCTCCAGGGATGCCGTTGAAGGCGACTTTGCTCCTTGCAACCGTGACTGACAGCCGGAGGCGAACCGGCGCACTCCGCTCTCAACGGGGGACGCGACTTAAAGCAACGACGGATCGGGCTTTTTTGGTCTCTACCGGCAGTCCAACGCCGGCGCGGGCTACTGAAAAGGCTTGTCCTTCATTGCCAGGTGAGCGGGCGGGAGCATTCCCAACCAATCCACGGCAGCACAATTCGGTCTGACTCCAAGGCGTAACCGCGTCTCCATCGTGCGGTCGCGCCAACGAACTCAGGTCGGGGAACTATTTGAACGGGCTCCCGTCGCAGGGGCCGTTTGGAGGGTGCTATGACCGAACGCATCAGGGAATTCCTGCGCAACCGCCGCAGCGAGGGCCTCGACACCGAGCCGTGCCTCGTGGTCGACCTCGACGTGGTGCGCGAAAACTATCAGAGCTTCGCCAAGGCGCTGCCGGACAGCCGCGTGTTCTACGCGGTGAAGGCCAACCCTGCGCCCGAGGTGCTGTCGCTGCTCGCCTCCATGGGCTCCTGCTTCGACACCGCGACCGTCGCCGAAATCGAGATGGCGCTGGCTGCCGGTGCGACCGCGGACCGCATCTCCTTTGGCAACACCATCAAGAAGGAGCGCGACATCGCGCGTGCCTTTGCGCTGGGCATTCGGCTCTTTGCGGTCGATTGCGCCGCCGAGGTCGAGAAGGTCGCCCGTGCCGCGCCCGGCGCGAAGGTGTTCTGCCGCATCCTCTACGACTGCGCCGGCGCCGAGTGGCCGCTGTCGCGCAAGTTCGGCTGTGACCCGGAAATGGCGGTCGACGTGCTCGACCTCGCCAAGCGCCTGGGCCTGGAGCCGTGCGGCATCTCCTTCCATGTCGGCTCGCAGCAGCGCAAGGTGAAGGCGTGGGACCGCGCTTTGGCGATGGCCTCCACCGTGTTCCGCGACTGCGCGGAGCGTGGGATCAACCTCACCATGGTCAACATGGGCGGCGGCTTTCCGACCAAGTACCTCAAGGACGTTCCGCCGGTCGTGCAGTATGGCCGGTCGATCTTCCGCGCGCTGCGCAAGCATTTCGGCAACCAGATCCCGGAGACCATCATCGAGCCGGGACGCGGCATGGTCGGCAATGCCGGCATCATCGAGTCCGAAGTCGTCCTGATCTCCAGGAAGAGCGACGAGGACGAGGTGCGCTGGGTGTACCTGGACATCGGCAAGTTCGGCGGTCTCGCCGAGACCATGGACGAGTCGATCCGCTACGCCATCCGCACCCCGCATGACGGGGCGGACATGACGCCGTGCGTGCTCGCAGGGCCGACCTGCGACAGCGCCGACGTGCTGTACGAGAAGATGCCGTATCCGCTTCCGGTGACGCTCGAGATCGGCGACAAGGTGCTGATCGAGGGAACCGGGGCCTATACGTCGACTTACTCGTCGGTGGCCTTCAACGGCATTCCGCCGCTCAAGACCTACCACATCTGACCTCGCCTCGAGGTTTGACTGATCGGGAGCCGGTGCGCCGGCTCCTCCCTTGTCCATTGCTGTGACTGAACGACGCTTCGCGGCGCGATCCGCCGTGGAAGCGGGGACTGACGTGCCATGACTGAATTGCGGAAGACCGAGACTGCCCTCACCCCGAAAGCCGCTCCGTTCGCGATCCGCACGGAGCGGGCTTCCGACGTCGCCGCGCGTGAAGCGCTTCTGGATGCCTGCTTTGGCGAGAACCGCCATATGCGCACCTGCCAGCGCCTGCGCGACGGACGTGCGCCCGCCGAAGGCCTCGCCTTCTCGGCCGTGACGGGTGGGGCGGTTGTCCCGAATTCGAAGTTCGCCTCACCCGACGCAAGATGGGAGCGAACTTCGAATTCGATCAGGACACCCGCGAACCTGAGGTCTGCGTGTGGCGATTCTT
>DASZVY010000067.1:0-3491 GCA_035546855.1 Nitrobacter sp.
CAGTGCTACTTGGGCAAGCGACCCATCAGATAGAACTCGTCATTGGGCCGCATGCTGATGACATTCGCCATCCTGTTCGAGAGCCCGAAGAATGCGGCGATCGCGGTGATGTCCCAGATGTCATCATCATTGAAGCCGTGACGCGCCATGTCAGCGAAATCCTGCTCGGAGACCTTGTGGGCCTCGGCGCTGACTTTCATTGCAAAATCGAGCATGGCCTTCTGGCGCGGCGTGATGTCGGCCTTCCGGTAGTTGGCGGCGATCTGGTCGGCGATCTGGGGATTTTTGGCGCGGATGCGAAGAATTGCACCGTGCGCGACGACGCAATACTGGCACTGGTTCACGATGCTGGTCGCCACGACGATCATTTCTCTCTCGGCTTTGGTCAGTCCGCCCTCCTTGTCCATGAGCGCGTCGTGATAGGCGAAGAATGCGCGGAATTCGTCGGGCCGGTAAGCCAGCGCCAGGAACACGTTGGGAACGAATCCCGATTTTTCCTGCACCGCGAGGATGCGTGCACGCACGTCTTCGGGCAATTGATCGAGCGAGGGAATTGGAAAACGTGACGGGGAGGTCATAAGCGCGATCCTCGCATGCGGATTGATATGCGGCCATCATAGAGGATGACGCCGCCTGCCGGAAGCGCAGCCGGAGGAAATCGCAGCCGTGTCGGCGGTCGGGTCAGCGCAGCGGCTTTTTCAGCAGCGAAAACCGGTCCGGATCAAGACCCAGAGAGGGCTGGAGCATAGGCGCATCGAGCGTCCGCGGCATCGGCCGCTCCATGATGCCGGGATCGTTTGGAACGTCGCGGCTGGAGGTTGCGCCGCGCCAGCGCTCGAGCACCGCGCTGACGAAATGCATGTCATGACCGCTGGTCGCGGACGGCATCGTCGAAATGGTCGCGTCGCTGCGGGGCAACTGATGGGCCGGGACTTCCTTGAAGCGCAGCCGCGTCGGAAGCGCCACGCCTTCACCGAACGCCAAAACCTCTCGCGTTCCGAGCGAGGGCACGAACGACAGCAGGTTCGCCGCCGCGTCTGACACCGCCGATCGCAGCAGCGCCTGGTCGCGGTCGTTGGCCAGACGCATCGTGAACAGCGTGTTGCACTGTGAAATGATCGTTGCGTCGAGCTCGGCTGGCCGCTGCGTCACGAGGCCGAGATAGACGCCATATTTGCGGCCTTCCTTGGCGATGCGCGAGATCGCCTTGCGGGTCGGCCCGAAACCGATATTGCGATCCGCAGAGGCGTATCTGTGGGCCTCCTCGCAGACGAACAACAACGGCGAAGCGCCGTCACTCCACAGGCCGAAATCGAAGGCCATGCGGCAGAGCACCGAGACCACGGAGTCCACGACTTCCACCGGGAAGCCGGCCAGTTGCATGATGGTCATCGGCCGGCCGTTGGCCGGAAGCCGGAACAGCAGGCTGATGACCTCGGCCATCGTATCGCCGCCGACGTTCGCGTTGTCGAACATGAAGGCGTAACGTGGATCGTTGCGCACCGTCTCGATACGCGAGATCAGCTTGTGGTAGATGATGCGCGAGGAGCGGTTCTCGAGCTTGCCCATGCGCTCGTCGATCAGCGAAATCAGATCGACCAGGCGATACGGCACCGGCGTATCGGCGGTGTAGCCGACGGCTTTCGGATCGATGCGCTTCAGTCCGATGCGGTCGGCGTTCTGGTATTGCAGGTAGATTCCCTTGGCGATGGGAATGACCTCGGCGAGGATATCGAGTTCTTCCGGCACGCCGGGACGGCCGGCGAACAGAACGTCGACGATTTCCTCGAAGTTGAACAGCCAGAACGGCAGTTTCAGGTTTCTCGGGTTGAGCACTTGCGAGCGCTCGCCGAAGCAGCGGCCATACTCGTTATGAACATCGAGCAGGAAGATGCGCAGGTTCGGTCGCGACTTCAGGATTTCGTTGACGAGCAGCGATACGCCGGTGGACTTGCCGACGCCCGTGCTGCCGAGCACCGCGAAGTGCTTGCTCAGCATTTCCTCGATATCGACGAAGGCTGTGACCGACGAGTCCTGTTGCAGGGTGCCGACATTGATCTGGTCGGAGCCGCTCGGCGCATATACCGTTCGGAGTTCCTGGTTGGTGATCAGGTCGGCGATATCGCCGATGGCGGGATAGCTTGTGACGCCGCGCTGGAAGCGAGGGCGGGCGGAGTTGCTGTCCAGAATCTCGCCGAGCAGGTCGACGGAAGCGCTTGCGGTGTATTGGTCCGAGGTCGGCAGGTTTTCGCACGACACCTCGGTGATCATCGCGACGATGGTTGAATTGCCGCAGCGGATACTGACGAATCGGCCGACCGTGGCGCGCGCCTCGCTCGGCGACAAGCGATTGGCCGGCAGGACGCCGACGCGCGCCATTGACCCTCGCACGGAGATGACGCGCCCAAATGAACTGACAGGAGCAGGACTCAACATTTTCCAGGCCGTAACCGCCGAACGTTGCTTTTATTTCCGAATATGCACGGCGGATGCTGGACAAACGGTTAAGCGTGGATAACTCGCAACCGGCATCATGATCCAGGCGCGCAGTTGCCACATGCGCTCTGGGACGCGGTCTTGTATGGCTTTGTTTTAGTTGATGTTTTTTGGAGGACGCGACATCGCGCGGAATCGTATTTCGCGGCTTTTGGAGGTTGCTGACCAAGCTGGGAAACGCATCCGCCGGCCGGGTTCGGCCCGGGCCGCCGGAATGACCGGAATCGTCCGGTCCCGCAGCGCCTGAGGCCGGCCCACGCGGATGCCATAAGCTATTGATAAGTTTATGAAACTGGCTGGGGAACCTGGATTCCCAGCCACGTTTCGAGACACCAAAAACAGGCGGTTTTCCGCACAGCCCGCAGCGGATGCGAGCGTAGTGGACCCCAGGGGTGGACCCGTTGTCAACGGCTCCCGGCGGTCCCGTGAGTGGAGACCGCCATGACCAAGTTGTTCCTTCTTGTTTTGAGCTTTTTTGGCCGGAAGCCGCCCAAACCGGCGCCGGCCGCGCCGGCCAAGTTGGTCGCGGCACCCAATCCGCCGCCCGCCGTCCATCCTCGCATCCGCACCTTGGCGCAGCAGGCGCGCGATACTGTCGAGCTCCTTCACCGCCACGAACGCGCTCATGTTTTGGGCGTGAGCCGGCCGTCGAACGAAGCGGCGGCAGTGGGCTGGGCGTTTCTTGAAGACCACATCCTCCCGATCGCGGGTTATCTGCGCGCCTGCATCCACCTCGAGATGAGTTGGCCGCTCTGTCCGCGTGGGGCCGATCCGGACGACTGGCTGAGCAGTACATTGCAACTGACGGCGAAGCAGATCGAAACGATCGTGACGGCGATCCGTACGGGCGCTTCGCTGCGGGCCTGGCGGGCGGTCGAGGACATCATGGCACGAGACGTGGAGCATCAACTCCGCGGGTGCAAGCCAGTCACGATCCATCTCGGCGGCCCGGAGGCCCGGCGGGAGGTTCATCTGCGGGACAGCTACCGGTCGGC
>DASZVY010000068.1:0-20080 GCA_035546855.1 Nitrobacter sp.
GCCGGAGATACTGTCGCGCTCGGCAAGCTCGATGCGGCCAGGACCGGCGCTACTTTGTCGACCGGCAAGCAGCCGCATGCGGCGCTGTTCGAGGTGCAGCCGTCGCCGCCGGCGCTGGCGATCGCGGTGCAGGCGAGGGAGCGCAAGGACGACGTCAAGTTGGGCGTCGCCTTCACCAAGCTCACCGAGGAGGATCCCTCGCTGGTCGTCGTGCACAACGCGGAAAGCCACGACGTGGTCATGTGGGGGCAGGGCGAGATGCACCTTCGCGTCGCCGCCGAGCGGCTCAGCGACCGCTACGCGGTGCCGGTGTCGACGCGGCCGCCGTCGGTCGGCTATCGCGAGACCATCCGCAAGCCGATCAGCATCCGCGGCCGGCACAAGAAGCAATCCGGCGGCCACGGCCAATTTGGCGACGTGGTGCTGGAGATCAAGCCGCTGCCGCGCGGCAGCGGTTTCAGCTTTGTCGACAAGATCGTCGGCGGCGCGGTGCCGCGCAACTACATCGGCGCGGTCGAGGAAGGCGTGCTCGACGGGCTCGCGCGCGGGCCGCTCGGTTTCCCGGTGATCGACGTGCAGGCGACGCTCACCGACGGCTCCTATCACAGCGTCGATTCCTCCGATCAGGCCTTTCGCACGGCGGCCCGCATCGGCGTGACCGAGGCGCTGCCGCAATGCCAGCCGGTGCTGCTCGAACCGATCGACACGGTGGAGATATTCTGTCCAAGCGATGCGACGGCGAAGATCAACGCCATTTTGTCGGCGCGGCGCGGCCAGATTCTCGGCTTCGACACCCGTGAGGGCTGGAGCGGCTGGGATTGCGTGCGCGCGATGATGCCGGAAGCGGAAATCAGCGATCTCATCGTCGAGTTGCGCTCCGCCACGGCAGGAGCGGGGAGCTTCACCCGGCAATTCGACCGCATGGCCGAAGTCACCGGCCGGGCGGCAGACCAGATCGTCGCGGCGCATCGCGCCGCGGCGTAGCGGCGCGACGCGCGATGACCATCGGCCCGCCGGGGGACTTAAGCTCCACCGGTTCGCGGGTGGTGATCGTCGGCGCCAGCGGCTCCGGCAAAAGCACGCTGGCCCGCGCACTCGGTGCGCGCATGGCGGTTGAGGTCGTCGACCTCGACCGCATTCACTGGCTCGGCAAGGTTGGCGTGAAGCGTGACGAGGGCGACGCCAGGCAGATGGTCTCCGCGCTTGCCGCTAATCCGTCATGGATCATCGAAGGTGTTTTTGGCTGGCTCGCGGACGTAGCCTTGCCACGCGCGACCTCGCTGGTCTGGCTCGATCTGCCGTGGAGCGTCTGTTGTGAAGGTCTTGCTTCGCGCGGGCCGTGGCCGGGCTCCAGCGCGGCGGAGCACGCCGATTTCCTTGCATGGGCCGAAGACTATTGGCGCCGGGAGACGCCGAGTTCGTTCAAGGGCCACCTGGCCTTGTTCGACGCCTTCGCCGGACCGAAGTGGCGGCTGGGGTCGCGTGCTGCGACGGCCGACTGGCTGTGCGAAACTTGACGCGATCGATGATGTAATTTACATCATTGTCATGATTTCACATATCATTTATGGTGACTCACATATGGAGATCGAGCGTTGATCACATCGTTCCAGATGCGAGCAGCGCGCGCGCTCCTCGGGATCGATCAGAAAACGCTTGCCGAAATGGCCGGCGTCTCGCTGCCGACCATCCAGCGGATGGAGGCCAGCGGCGGATCGGTTCGCGGCGTCGTCGATACGCTGGTGAAGGTGGTCGATGCGCTCAATCGCGCGGGTGTCGAGCTGATCGGCGAGCACGCGCGCAGCGACGATGGCGGGCGCGGCGTGCGCCTGAAACAGCCGGGACCTCCGCGCCGTCCCGGCGGCTGAGACGGTCATGGACCCGCACCTGCAGGCGACCGCGCGCGATGCGAGGGGAGCTGGGTGCCGATGACTGTTGCGAACGACCAAACCCGCGGGGTCCGGCAGCCGACCTTCGCCGAGTTGTTCACGCCAAAGTTCATTACGGTGCTGCGCGAGGGCTATGATCTCGCCGACCTGCGCGCCGATGTCGTCGCCGGCCTGACCGTCGCCATCGTCGCGTTGCCGTTGTCGATGGCGATCGCCATTGCGTCCGGCGTCACGCCGGATCGCGGGCTCACCACCGCCATCGTTGGCGGCTTTTTCGTCTCGCTGCTTGGCGGAAGCCGCTTTCAGGTCGGCGGTCCGGCCGGCGCGTTCATCGTGCTGGTGGCGCTCACGGTCGAGCGTCATGGCGTCGACGGCGTCATCCTCGCAACCGCAATGGCCGGGTTGATTCTGGTCGGAGCCGGGCTGCTGCGGCTCGGCACCTACATCAAGTTCATTCCGTATCCGGTCACGGTCGGGTTCACCGCAGGCATCGCCGTCATCATCTTTGCGAGCCAGATCAAGGATCTCCTCGGCATCACCCTGGCGAAGGAGCCGAGCCCGCTGCTGCCCAAGCTCGAAGCGCTGGCTGGAGCCGCGCACACCATAAGCAGTTCTGCCGTCGCGGTCAGCCTCGTGACGATCCTCCTGATCGTCGGCCTGAAACGCTGGCGGCCGACGTGGCCGGGCATGCTGATCGGCGTGGCCGTGGCTGCGCTCGCGGTGTGGGCGCTATCGCTGCCGGTCGAGACCATCGGCACGCGGTTCGGCGGTATCCCGCGCGAACTGCCATGGCCGACGTTGCCGTCGATGTCGCTCGCCAAGGTGCAGGCGGTATTTCCCGATGCTGTCGCGTTCGCCCTGCTCGGCGCCATCGAGTCGCTGCTGTCGGCCGTGGTCGCCGACGGCATGACCGGACGGCGGCATCGCTCGAATTGCGAACTGGTGGCGCAGGGCGTGGCCAACGTCGCCTCCGCCTTGTTTGGCGGCATCTGCGTCACCGGCCTGATCGCGCGGACCGCGACCAATATCCGTGCCGGCGCGCACGGACCGCTCGCCAGCATGATGCACTCGGCGTTCCTGATGCTGTTCATGCTGATCGCAGCGCCGCTCGCGAGCTATATTCCGCTGGCCGCGCTCGCAGCCGTGCTCGCGGTCGTCGCCTGGAACATGGCCGAGAAGCACGAGTTCGCCGTGCTGATCCGCTCGTCCTGGGGCGATGCGACCGTGCTCCTCGCCACGTTCCTGCTGACGATTTTTCGCGATCTCACCGAGGGCATCCTGGTCGGCTTCGCGCTCGGCGCGGTTCTGTTCATCCATCGCATGGCACAGACCACCAGCATCGAAACGACGGTGCCGCTGGCCGCCGACGACAAGGCAGACGACGCGGGCGACGACCGCAAGCCCTACGACGCCGCGCTGGCGACCGATCCCGATATCGTGGTGTATCGCATCACCGGCGCCTTCTTCTTCGGTGCGGCATCCTCGATCGGAGCCTTGCTCGACGAGATCGCCGTTCGTCACCGGGCCTTCATCGTCGATTTCGCCGGCGTGCCGTTCCTCGATTCGTCCGCCGCCAACACCATCAGCCGCGTCGCCGCGAAGGCGCGACGGCAGGGCGTCAGGCTGTTCATCACCGGCGCCTCGCCGTCGGTGCGGCGGACGCTGCTGACCTACGGCGTCCGGCCGCCGCGCGCGACCTATCGCGACAGCATCACCCGCGCGGTTGCCGACATCAAGGCTTCGCCGCCACCGTCGCCGAGCGTGGCGCCGCTGCGTCCGGCATTGCCCTGATCCTCCTGCGGCGGTTAAAACGCACCCACGCCGATGATCGCGGCGGGGTGGTGATCGCGTGGGCGCGATTTCTGATGCTGGATTCCCGGGGCAAGATCGCACTGGCCTGTGCGTTGACCGCTGTCGCAGGCTACGTCGATGGCGTTGGCTATATCCATCTCGGCGGCCTGTTCGTGTCGTTCATGAGCGGCACCTCGACGCGCATGGGTGTCAGCATCGCCGCCGCCCACTGGCAGGATGCACTCGAGGCGCTCGGCCTGATTGGGCTGTTCGTGACCGGCGCGACACTGGGCGGCCTGATCGCGCGGGGCCGCAGCGTCTACCGGCAGTCATGGATCGTTCTGGTAGAGGCTGCGCTTCTGTTCGTCGCCGCCGCACTCAATGCCTGGAACTGGTCGCCGGCTGCGATCAGCGTGATCGTATCGACTATGGGACTCGCCAATGCGGTGTTTCAGGTCGAAGGCGGAGCCGGCATGGGCGTCACCTACGTCACCGGCGCGCTGGTGAAGGTGGGTCAACTGCTGGCTGTGGCGCTGACCGGCGGCGCTCGCTGGGGATGGATTCCGAATCTGCTGCTGTGGGCGTCGCTGGCGGTCGGTGCCGTGCTGGGCGCACTGGTCTATCACCGCATGGGCCTCGCCGCGATCTGGCTCGCGGCTTGCGGCGCACTGGCCGTCGGGATCGTCCTCGCGGTATCGGTGCGGGGCGCGGGGCTCGCTGCGCGGCATTGACATCCGCGGCCGGTCGCGGAATCTGAAGCTTTCCTGCAAAGGGACCATGCTTTCGATCATGACGAACGCCCGCGCTTCCTGTCTGATCGGCTGGCCGGCGGCGCATTCGCGCTCGCCGCTGATCCATCATTACTGGCTGCGCACGCTCGGCATCGAAGGCGGCTACAGCATCGAGGCGGTTCCGCCGGAAGAATTCGCCGAGTTCGTGCTGCACCTGTCGCATCACGGCTTCGTCGGCGCCAACGTCACCATCCCGCACAAGGAGCGCGCGCTGCAACTGACCGAGCCGGACGCGCGGGCGAAGGCGGTTGGCGCGGCAAACACGCTGTATTACGACGGCGCCGCTCTCCGCTCGACCAACACCGATGTCGAGGGCTTCATCAACAATCTCGACGCCAGCGCGCCGGGCTGGGATCGCGCGGGCGAGGCGGTGGTGCTCGGCGCGGGCGGATCCTCGCGCGCGGTGGTGTTCGGCCTGATCGAGCGGGGCATCACGCGTGTTCATCTCGCCAACCGCACCATGGAGCGGGCACGGGCGTTGGCGGATCAATTCGGCGCCCGGGTCGCGCCGGTCGGATGGGATGCCGTCGCCGGCCTGCTGCCGCGCGCGGGGCTTCTGGTGAATACCACCTCGCTCGGCATGAAAGGCCAGCCGCCGCTTGGCATCGACCTCGCGCCGTTACCGGCGGATGCAGTGGTGGCGGATCTGGTTTACGTGCCGCTCGAGACGCCGCTGCTCGCCGCCGCGAAGGCCCGTGGGCTGGAAACGGCCGACGGACTCGGCATGCTGCTGCATCAGGCCGTGCGCGGCTTTGAGCTGTGGTTCGGGCAGCGTCCGACAGTCACGACGGAGCTCCGGGCGCTGGTCGAGGCGGACCTGCGCGCCCCCCATCCGGCGGCTTGAAACGGGCGGCAGTCCTGTTTTTAGTCATTCTAATCTAATGGACATCAAACCTCTTTGCCTTGACGCTAAAGGGTGGTTGGTCCACCTCAACCCCCATGTCCACGCTGACCGCAATCATGATGGATATCACCAGTCCCGCGACTGATGAGAGCACCCGCGCGCCGCCGGCCGCCGTGCCGCTCGGCCTGGCGCATCGCGGCTTTCAGGGCCGTATCGACGCCATCGCGGTGGACGGTGATCACCTCGGCGTCTCGGCGGCGGAGATCGAGCGCCGCCTGCTCGAACTCGGCATCGTCGAAGGCGCGGCCGTTCATGTCTTGCATGAAGGACCGATCGGCCGCGACCCGATCGCGGTGCGCGTCAACGGGACCACCATCGCGCTGCGCCGCCGCGAGGCGATGGCGATCCTGGTGGTGTGACGGAAGCCATTGGCAATGACCGTGACCGACATCAATGACTGGCGCATTGCCCTGGTCGGAACGCCGAACAGCGGCAAGACCGCGCTGTTCAACGCGCTGACCGGAAGCCGGCAGAAGGTCGCCAACTACGCCGGCGTCACGGTGGAGCGGAAGTCGGGGTTTTTGCAGACTGCCTCCGGCCATCGGGTCAACCTGATCGATCTGCCGGGGACCTATTCGCTGCGTGGGCGCAGTCCCGATGAGGAGATCGCGCGCGACGTCATCCTCGGCAAGTTCGCCAGCGAGGCGCCGCCGGACTTTCTGCTCTGCGTCGCCGACGCGACCAACCTGCGCGTCGCGCTGCGTCTCGTGATCGAACTGAAGCGGGTGCACCGGCCGATGCTGCTGGTGCTGAACATGATCGACATCGCGCGGCGGCGCGGCATCGACATCGATCTCGATAAGCTTTCCGCCGAACTCGGTGTGCCGGTGGTGACATCCACCGCCGTGCGGCGCGCCGGTATCGAGGATCTGCTGCGGCGGATCGACGCCATTGCCGGCAAGCCCGCCGAGGCTATCGCCGCGAGCGAGTGGACGGTCCCTGCTGCATCCGACCTGCGCGCGGCGCAGCGCGAGGCGGATCGCGTGATCCGCGCGGCCGTGAGCGAACCGGCCAAGCCCGATACGTGGACCACGCGCGTCGATGCCGTGTTGCTGCATCCGGTCTGGGGCATGATTGTGCTGCTCGTGCTGCTGTTCGTGATGTTCCAGGCGGTGTTCGCCTGGGCCCAGCCGGTGATGGACCTCATCACGGCAGGCTTCGATGCGCTCGGCGCCTGGACGGCGACCGTGCTGCCCGAAGGATTGTTGCAGAGTTTCGTCCAGAACGGCGTGATCTCCGGGGTCGGCAGCGTCATCGTGTTCCTGCCGCAGATCCTGGTGCTGTTCCTGTTCATCCTGCTGCTGGAAGACCTCGGCTATATGGCGCGCGCGGCGTTCCTGATGGATCGCATCATGGGGGGTGCGGGGCTGCATGGCCGCGCCTTCATTCCGCTGCTGTCGAGCTTCGCCTGCGCGATCCCCGGCATCATGGCGACGCGGGTGATCGACAACAAGCGCGACCGGCTGACCACGATCATGGTCGCGCCGCTGATGACGTGCTCGGCGCGCATCCCGGTCTACACACTCATCATCGCGGCCTTCGTGCCGGACAGGCCGGTGCTGGGATTCCTCGGATTGCAGGGCCTTGTGATGTTCGGGCTCTATGCGACCGGCATCGTCAGCGCGCTCGCCGTGTCGCTCGCCGCCAATCATTTCTTTTGGCACGAAAGCGCGACGCCGCCGTTCATGCTGGAATTGCCGGATTACAAGCTGCCGCAGCTTCGCAGCGTGCTGATGAATCTCTACCAGCGCGCGATGGCGTTCCTGAAGCGGGCCGGCACCACGATCTTCTCGATGATGGTGCTGATCTGGTTTCTGGCCTCGTTTCCCCGCCCACCGCTCGGCGCGACCGAGCCCGCGATCGATTTCAGCCTCGCCGCCATCATCGGGCGCTGGATCGAGCCGCTGCTGGCACCGGTCGGATTCAACTGGCAGATCAGCGTGGCGCTGATCCCGGGTATGGCGGCGCGCGAGGTCGCGGTGGCCTCGCTCGGCACCGTCTATGCCATCGAAGGCGGCAAGGAAGCGGTCGAGCAGGTCGGTCAGGCGCTGGCCAACAAATGGAGCCTTGCCACCGCGCTGGCGTTCCTCGCGTGGTACGTGTTCGCCCCGCAGTGCGCCTCCACGCTTGCCGTCATCAAGCGCGAAACCGGCGGCTGGCGCTGGATGTGGATCACTTTCTTCTACATGCTGTCGATGGCCTACATCGCCGCGTTCATCACCTACCATATCGCGCTGGCGCTCGGCTGGGGCTGATTGTCCGGTTGCAACTTGAGGCAACCGGCTCAGCCTGTTTCACGAATGGCGGAAGTTGTCGCGATGAGCAGGGCGGGCTGGATGCGCAGGTTGCTCGGGATGCTGTTGCTAGGCGTGATCGCGCCCGCCATGGCAGTGGCAGCGAAGGGCGATGGGCCGCGCGTGCTCGATCTGTCCATTGCCGATATGGGATCGCAGCGCGTGCTGTATGTCAGCCCGCCGCATCCGCGCGCGACGCTGGTGATGCTGCCCGGCGGCGCCGGCGACATCGGCATCGCACCGGACGGCAGCCTCGCGCACGCCCACAATTTTCTGGTCCGTTCGCGCGATCTCTGGGTGGAGCGCGGCTTCGCCGTTCTGATCCCCGATGCCGTGGATGGCATCAAGAACCTGCGCGGCCTGCGCAGCACGCCGAAATACGCCGCCGTCGTGGCCGCGCTGGTCGAGACCGCTCGCACGCAAGCGGCCCGGCCGGTGGTTCTGATGGGAACGAGCCAGGGCTCGATCGCCGCCGTGAACGGCGCGGCCCACCTTCGTGAGGGCGAGATTGCAGCGGTGGTGCTGACCGAATCCGTCTCGCGGCTCGGCGGCAGTCATGAGACGGTCTTCTCGGCGCATCCAGATCGGATCAATGTTCCCGTGCTGATCGTGGCCAACAGCAACGACCGCTGCAAGGTCGCGCCGCCGCAGAACGCGACGAAGATCGCGGCCGCGATGACCGGCGCCCCCCTAGTCAAGGTACTCGCAGTCAGCGGCGGCGTGATGCGCGGGACCAATGCGTGCGGCTCGCTGACGCCCCATGGTTACGACGGCATCGAGTCCCATGTGGTCGATGCAGTCGCGGCATGGCTGCGCGCACGTCTTTGACCGGCACGCTGCGCCGCGTCAGATCGCAAGCACCCGCTTGTCGATCTCGGCGATGGAGTTGACGCCGCACAGCCCCATGGTCACGCTCAATTCCTTGGCGAGGATGTCGAGCGCCTTGGTGACGCCGGCCTCGCCGTAAGCGCCGAGGCCGTAGATGTAGGAGCGCCCGATCATGCAGGACTTGGCGCCCAGCGCCAGCGCGCGCAGCACGTCCTGCCCGGAGCGGATGCCGCTGTCCATCATGATCTCGATTTTCGAGCCGACCGCGTCGACGATCTCGGGCAGCACCGCGATCGAGGAGCGCGCGCCGTCGAGCTGGCGGCCGCCATGGTTCGAGACCACCAGCGCCTCCGCGCCGATCCTGGCCGCCTCCATGGCGTCGTCCCGGTCGAGGATGCCCTTGATGACGAGCTTGCCGGGCCAGATGCTGCGGATCCAGTCGACGTCCTTCCAGTTCAGCGTGGTGTCGAATTGCTCGGCGACCCAGCCCGAAACCGAGCCGAGATCGTCGACGCCTTTGACGTGGCCGGCGATGTTGCCGAAGTTGCGCCGCTTGGCGCGCAGCGTGCCGATCAGCCACGACGGCTTGCTGGCGAAGTCGATCATATTCTTCAGGTTGAAGATTTGCGGCGGCACCGAAAGGCCGTTCTTGATGTCGGCATGCCGCTGGCCGAGCACCTGCAGATCGACCGTCAGCACCAGCGCGCTGCACTTCGCCGCCATCGCGCGCTGGATCAACTCCTTGATGAAGCCGCGGTCTTTCATGACGTAGAGCTGAAACCAGAATGGCTTGTCGACGTTCTCCGCGACGTCCTCGATCGAATTGATCGACATGGTCGAGAGCGTGTAGGGGATCCCGGCCTTCTGCGCGGCGCGGCAGGCGTGGATTTCGCCGTCGCCGTATTGCATGCCGGTCGAGCCGACCGGAGCAAGCGCCAGCGGCATCGAAACCTTTTCACCGAGGATGGTGGTGGAGAGATCGCGCTTCGAGATGTCGACGAGGATGCGCTGGCGCAGCTTGATCGCCTGCAGATCCTCGCAGTTGGCGCGAAAGGTCTGCTCGGAATACGAGCCGTGGTCGACGTAGTCGAAGAAGGCCTTGGGCACGTTGCGCTTGTGAATCTCGCGCAAATCCGCGATGCAGGTGACACGATTGATGGACATTCCCCGGCCCTTTGCTGGATGTTTCGCTTCCCACTAGTGGAGCGAATTTGACATTCGCTGCCCATTGCAGCGGGGTCCGAAAGCGAATGTCAAATTCAAAGCTCCACTAGCGCCTTGTATTTGCTAGTGGTCTTTCAATTCCAACATTTGCACGAGTACCTGCTGGAGCGGGATGCAAATGTTGGAATTGGACCACTAGCATCGCCGGAGTGCATCGTAAAACTGTCACAGTCGGGAAATCGCCGGGAACGGATATGGTCCGTTGGATGTTTCCTTATGTTCAAGGGAGATTGTCATGGCTGGTACACACGGCGCCGGGAAGCACGGTCGGGAATCCAAAAAGACCAAAGAGGAGTTGGACCGGGAGCTGGAGGAGGGACTGGAGGAATCGTTTCCGGGCTCCGATCCCGTCAGCGTGACCCAGCCGGCGCCTTCAAAACCGGATGCCACGCCATCTCGCAAATAACCGGTCGCTGGCCGGGTAGCTGACTGTCCGATTAAAATAGCTTCGTTATCTCAATAGGTTGTGCGAGCTGTCTGGTGCCTGCTTGGTAATGATTCATCATATTTTTTGAAGTCTTTTTGGTGGTGAAAGCATTATAAGCGGCTTCACGATATGATTTGGGGGCGTCCAGAACCCCGCCGATAGAACACAGCCAGATAGGCTTGCCGCGGCGGAATGGACGCATTTCGGGGGATTTATGAGCCGCAAGTATTTCGGAACCGATGGGATTCGGGGACGCGCCAACGGTCTCATCACGCCGGAATTGGCGATGAAGGTCGGTCAGGCGGCCGGACTGGTTTTCCAGCGCGGCGAACACCGCCATCGCGTGGTGATCGGAAAGGATACCCGGCTCTCCGGCTATATGATCGAATACGCGCTGGTCGCAGGCTTCACCTCGGTCGGCATGGACGTGCTGCTGCTCGGCCCGATGCCGACCCCCGCGGTGGCGATGCTGACCAAGTCGATGCGCGCCGATCTCGGCGTCATGATTTCCGCTTCCCACAACCTGTTCGAGGACAACGGTATCAAGCTGTTCGGCCCGCAGGGATTCAAGCTGTCGGACGACGTCGAGAAACAGATCGAGCAGTTGCTCGATGAAAACCTCGACAAGAAGCTGTCCGAGAGCGCCGGCCTCGGCCGCGCCCGCCGCATCGACGGCGTGCATGACCGCTACATCGAATTCGCCAAGCGCACGCTGCCGCGCGAGCTCAGCCTCGACGGTCTGCGGGTGGTGGTCGATTGCGCCAACGGCGCCGCCTACAAGGTGGTGCCGGAAGCGCTATGGGAGCTCGGCGCCGATGTCATCCCGATCGGGGTCGAACCCGACGGCTTCAATATCAACAAGGAGTGCGGTTCGACCGCGCCGGAGGCGCTGTGCCGCAAGGTGCGCGAGATGCGCGCCGATATCGGCATCGCCCTCGATGGCGACGCGGACCGCGTCATCATCGTCGACGAGCGCGGCCATGTCGTGGATGGCGACCAGCTTCTCGCCGTCATTGCGCAGAGCTGGAAGGAGGATGGCCGGCTGACCAGGCCGGGGATCGTCGCCACCGTAATGTCGAACCTCGGTCTCGAGCGGTTTCTCGAGGGTCACGACCTGAAGCTCGTACGCACCGCGGTCGGCGATCGCTACGTGCTCGAGCAGATGCTCACGCACGGCTATAACCTCGGCGGCGAGCAGTCCGGTCATATCATCCTGTCCGACTACGCGACGACCGGCGACGGGTTCGTCTCGGCGCTGCAGGTTCTTGCCGTGGTGCAGAAACTCGGCCGCCCGGTGTCCGAGGCCTGCCACAAGTTCGAGCCGCTGCCGCAGATCCTGAAGAACTTCCGCTATCGCACCGGCAAGCCGCTCGATCGCGCGGAAGTCAAGTCGGCGATCTCGGCCGGCGAGAAGCGCCTCAACGGCCACGGCCGGCTGCTGGTCCGCTCGTCCGGAACCGAACCGGTGATCCGCGTGATGGGGGAGGGCGACGATCGCATCCTGGTGGAGGAGATCGTCGACACCATCGTCCTGGCGCTGGGCGAGGCGGCTGCGGCCTGATCGCGCCGTCCGCATGCATTGCTGCCATCAGGGAATGATGCTGGTCGACGCTGGATTCGTGGCGTAACAGACACGTTTCATCGCGCATGGATTCGGATTGCCCGTGAACCAGCCCGTCGTCGTTTCCGAAGAAGCATTCACCGAGCCGGTGGTTGTCCCCGATGTCACGGCTCTCAAGCCGTCGGCTGTGGCTGCCGGCCCGGCTTACATCGTGCTCGGCGGCATCAGCTTTTCGCATTTCCTCAACGACACCATGCAGTCGTTGATTCCGTCGGTCTATCCGATCCTGAAGGACGCCTACGCGCTCGACTACGCGCAGATCGGCCTGATCACGCTGGCGTTTCAATTCACCGCCTCGATCCTGCAGCCGCTGGTCGGCCATTTCGCTGACAAGAAGGCGCGGCCGTTCTCGCTCGCGACCGGAATGGGCTTCACGTTCTTCGGCCTGCTGCTGCTCAGTGCCGCGCATCAATATGCGTGGCTACTGATCGCGGCGGGTCTCGTCGGGTTGGGCTCGGCAATCTTCCATCCCGAGGCGACGCGGATCGCGCGACTGTCGTCGGGCGGCCGTCACGGCTTTGCGCAATCGGTTTTTCAGGTCGGCGGCAGCTTTGGAACGGCGATGGGGCCGGTCCTCGCGGCGTTGATCGTGGTGCCGTTCGGGCAGCCGAGCATCGCCTGGTTCTCGCTGATCGCCTTCGTGGCCATCGTCGTGCTGTGGCGGATCGGGCTGTGGTACCGGCCGCGGATCGCGACCAAGCCCGCGGCGGTGAATACGCATCCGGATGCGCCAAGCTCGGTCCGCGTGGTGGTGGCGCTCGTGATCCTCGTCGTGCTGATGTTCTCGAAGCAACTCTACACATCGAGCCTGTCGAGCTATTACACCTTCTTCCTGATCGAGAAGTTCGGCGTCTCAACGCAGATGGCGCAACTCTATCTTTTCATCTTCCTGGCCGCGACCGCGATCGGCACGTTCTTCGGCGGTCCGCTCGGCGATCGTTTCGGACGCAAATACGTGCTGTGGTTCTCGATTCTGGGCGCGCTGCCGTTCACGCTGGCGCTGCCGTTCGTCGGGCTCACCGCCAGCGCGATCCTCAGCATCCTGATCGGTTTCATCATCTCGTCGGCGACGCCAACCATCATCGTGTTCGCGCAGGAACTGATGCCGCATCGCTTCGGCATGATCTCAGGCGTGTTCTACGGACTTGCGTTCGGCTTCGGCGGTCTGGGCGCGGCCGTTCTCGGCAAGGTTGCCGACCATACCGGCATCGACTTCGTCTATCAGGTGTGCGCGCTGCTGCCGGCGCTCGGTCTGCTCGCCGTTTTCCTGCCGCGCCTGCCCAAGACCGCGCACGGCTGATCTGCCTTTGAAGCCAAATTTGCCTCGTCATTGCGACGAGGAACGAAGCACGATGCAACCCAGCCTTCCCTGTCCGTCCTGGCCTGCCTCGCGCCGCCCGCAATGACGCAGCGTCGTGCGTCTGACCTTTCGCCCGGAGTCGGCGAGCAGACCCAATTGTAAACGAAGCGTTAGGAAGTGTGGCAAAGAGGTGTGCCCGCGCAAATGCGCGAAAAATCCTCACCGAACGTCAACCTTAAAAATTAGGGTTAAGTGGCGCTTAAGGAATTGGTGCCATCGTCCATGCGTGAGTTTCGGATGTGGGGCCTTGTTGTCTGCCTCACCGGACAAAAGGACGAGATCAATGCGTTGCGTGAAAACCCTGCTCGCCGCCGGGGCGGCGTCCCTCCTATCATCTGCGGCGTTCGCGGCCGACATGCCGTTGGCGCCGCCTCCACAGCCCTACTACGCGCCGGCGCCGGTCGAGGATTTCGGCGGCTGGTATCTGCGTGGCGACATCGGCTACACCGCCAGCAGGGCCAAGCTTCACAACGATCTCTACGACACGTTGCCGGCCACAGCGACGTTGCAGCAGCTCGGCCAGGGCTTCAGCGGCGGAACGTCCTACGGCATCGGTGTCGGTTATCAGTTCAACAACTGGTTCCGCGCCGATATTACCGGTGAGTATCGCTCCAAGGTGAATTTCAGCGGCACCGACTTCGTCACGTATAATCCTGGCGGATATCTCTCTGACACTTACTCGGGCGGCTATTCGAGCTGGGTCGGATTGATCAACGCCTATGCGGACCTGGGGACGTGGTGGTGCATCACGCCGTTCATCGGCGCCGGCGTCGGCGCGGCGCATATCCAGACCACGGGCTTCCAGGACACCGGCCTTGCCAACGGGAATCCCGGTTCCTACTTCGCCTCGGGCGCATCGACCACCAACCTTGCGTGGGCGGTGCATGCGGGTCTCGCCTACAGGGTCACCAACAACCTTACGGTCGAACTTGCCTATCGCTATCTCGACATGGGCAAGGGCGTGCATGGTTACGGCGCATCGTATGACGGAACCAACGCGGGTCCGTCCTCGTTCGAATATCGCGACCTGACCTCGCAGGACGTCAAGATCGGCTTGCGCTGGACCTGCTGCGAAGTGCCGCCGCCGCCTCCGCCGCCGCTCGTCACCAAGGGCTGAGCCTCGCATTGTCTTAACGGGTCTTAACGGCGCGGGTTTCCCGCGCCGTTTTCCGTTGCAGCGAGCACCTCAAATGCAATGAGCGATGCCACGATTTACGCACAAACATTGACGGAACGGGCCGCGCGACAACGATTGATTAAGGTTAACAGGCGATGATCGCAGCAGGTCAGGTTGTGTCGATGGAGCGTTGCGATGCGTGGACTTCTGCTGGCGGCGGTGATTCTCGGAGCGGCGCAAAGCGCGCAGGCCGCGGATATGCCCGACTTTCCCCCCTTGCGCGGGTCGCTTCCGGACGGGTTGAGCACGACGCGAACGGTCTGGCAGGGCTTTTATGTCGGCGGGCAGGCCGGTATGGGCGAATCGGACATGAATTTCGCCGGCGCCACCAACGACGTCACCGCCAAGCTGCTTGCGAACACCGTCATCGAAAACGAAATGAACGTTTCCGATTGGCCGGTTATGGGGAAGAAGTCTCAGCGCGGCACCGGCTACGGGGGATTTGTCGGATACAATTCACAATGGGATGATGTCGTGCTCGGCGTGGAGGCGAACTATCTCCACGGCAATTTCGGCGGCTCCGATAGCGGAAGCATGAGCCGCTTTTATTCGGCATCAGATGGATATACCCACTACGTCAGCTACAACGCCAATGCCGCCATGGCCATTCAGGACATGGGTACCTTGCGTGTTCGCGGCGGTTATGTCTGGGGTTCTTTCCTTCCTTACATTTTTGGCGGCGTGGCGTTGGGGCAGGCCAATATCACGCGGACAGCAAGCATTTCCGACAATCAGGTCAACAACACCACGGGACAGACCATTCCCTTTACGGCATCGATGACGGACGCGCAGAATGCTCACCTGATCTACGGTTATTCCGCGGGTCTTGGTGTCGACGTCAATTTGATGGCGGGCCTCTTCCTGCGCGCGGAATGGGAATATGTCCGCTTCACGTCGTCGATCGATACCGACATCAACACCGTTCGGGTCGGCCTCGGCTATAAGTTCTGACGCCGCACCGGATGCGCGGTTGACAGAATCTCGTAGCGCTGCTGCTCTGCCGTTCCAGTCGGGGCGGCCTGCATGAAGATTTACGGCGACAGCAATTCGGGCAACTGCCTGAAGGTCAAATGGGTGTGCGACCGTCTCGCGCTGCCCTATACGTGGGTTGCCGTCGATACCATGAAGGGCGAAAGCCGGACGGCGGAGTTTCTTGCGCGCAATCCGGCGGGTCAGGTGCCCGCTGTCGAATTCGACGACGGCCGTACGCTGGCGCAGTCCAATGCCATCATCCGCTATCTCGCACGTGACAGCGATCTCGTTCCGGCCGATCCCTGGCTCGCGGCGAAAATGGATGAATGGCTGTTCTGGGAGCAATACAGCCACGAGCCTTATATCGCGGTGTGCCGCTTTCAGGTCCTCTATCTCGGCAAGCCGGTCTCCGATCTCGATCCCGACAAGGTCCGGCGCGGCTATGCGGCGCTGGCGCGCATGGAGCAGCAACTTGCAGCCACGCGCTTCCTGATCGGCGAGACGCTGTCGCTGGCCGATGTGGCGTTGCTGGCGTATACGCGTGTTGCGCATGAGGGTGGCTTCCAGCTTGGGAACTATCCCTCCGTCCGCCGCTGGATCAGCGAAGCGGGGCGGGCGCTCGGTCTTCAGCCGCCGCATAACTGAGGCAAGCGAATCATGACTGACAGCACCGACGTGACGATCCGGCCGGCGACGCGCGACGACGTTCCGGCAATCGTGGCGATGCTTGCCGACGATCATCTCGGCCGTGGACGCGAGCGCGTCGAGAACCCGCTGCCGACGTCGTATTGCCGTGCGTTCGACGCGGTGGCGCAGGCCGGAAACATTCAGCTCATGGTGGTGGAATCCGATCGCGTCGTCGTCGGTTGCCTGCAATTGTGCATCCTGCCCGGCATCAGTTCGCAGGGCGCGTCGCGCGCCCTGATCGAGGACGTCCGGGTCGCCAGCCATTGCCGCAGCCGCGGCATCGGCGAGCGGCTGGTGCGATGGGCCGTCGACGAGGCGCGGGGCAGGGGATGCGTTCTGGTCGAATTGCTGACGCACGAAACCCGCGTCGATGCCCAGCGATTCTATGCGCGGCTCGGATTCTCCGCGAGCCATGTCGGTATGACCTTGCGATTCTGATCGCGTGATCCGGTTGCGTCCGCGCAATGGCCCGGCGAGTCGGCGCCATGTTCCCGCTCACCGCATGTTGAGCCATCACGTCTGGCCTGCGCCAGGGAACGCGCCGCCTGGCGCGGGTTGCTCCATCTTGCAACGATGGAGAGATATACATGCGATATCGTCATCTCATTCCGATGCTTGCCGCCGCGTCGCTGTTGGCGGTCGCGGGCACCGCTCAGGCCGCCGGTGTCGGCGGCGGGACGAGTATCGGCGGCGGCATGCCGAGCGCAGGTTCGGTGAACAGCCAGAACTCCGGTTCGGCCGGCATTGAGTCGTCGCCGGGCTCGTCGTCCTCGACAGCCACCGGCATCGGAACGAACACGGCGCCGGGAACGACGACCGGCCTCGGAACAGGTTCGGCCGGTGTCAGCCAACCGGGCGCGCCGAATACGACAACTCCGGGCCATATCGGCACGGGGACATCGCCCAGCGGTCTGCCGGGAGACGATCCGAGTGCGCCGGGCTATCCCGCAAAGGTCGGGAAGTAAGCCCGCGGCGGCCGTCTTCGCTGACCGTCCGAACTCCGACGATGATCGCCGCCGATGTGCGGCGATCATGCTCCACTGAATGACCTGACATCTTCGGAACGCTGACCAAACGGCGGTGAGACTGTTCGCGCGCGCGGATGCAGTGGACAACTCTTGTTGATGGTCGCCGCCATTGATCCGCGTCTGCTTGCAGACATTGTCAAAGTGGCATCGCTGTTCGTTCAATTTAACGGCCGATAAACTAACCGGTCCGTCGTAAGTATTTTTCCAGGATCGTTCATGTGAGTGTGGAGTCTCCCGTCGGCTACCTGTCGCGTGGGGCTCACAATGAAAAAATATAAAATCGTTCGCGTCGGCAACGACTACGTTGTCCAGACCGACGAGCAAAGCGTTTTGAAAATCAATAGCCGCCGCCGCGCGGCCAAGCTCGTGACGCGTGCGTCCGATCTCCTGATGACCGCAGATCCCAAATCCGAAACGGACCCCGCCCCATCGTGCCAGGAGGGCGGCAAGCCGGATGCCTGAGCGCTTCGGTTCGGGGCGCCGCCATGGCCCAGGACGTGCCCGAGGCGAATCCTCCCATCGCGCGTGATGGCCGCGAAGTTCCTTGACGGCGGAACGCGTTTCCCATATCTCCGCCGGCGGGACACCTCCCCCCAACGGGAGGCTTACTATCTGGAAGGATAGACCATGACTGCAGCGAAGCCCGCTTCGCGGCCTCTCGTGCCGCATTTCTCCTCCGGCCCCTGTGCCAAGCGCCCTGGCTGGACCCCCGAAAATCTTGAAGGTGCGTTCCTCGGCCGTTCGCATCGCGCCAAGGCCGGCAAGGCGCGCCTGAAGCTCGCGATCGAGGAAACGCGCGCGGTGCTCGAAGTGCCGCAGGACTACAAGATCGGCATCGTGCCGGCGTCGGATACCGGCGCAGTGGAGATGGCGCTGTGGTCGCTGCTGGGCGCGCGCCCGGTCACCATGATCGCGTGGGAATCCTTCGGCGAGGGTTGGGTCGGCGACGTCGTCAAGGAATTGAAGCTCAAGGATGTTATCACGCTGAAGGCGCCTTACGGCGAGCTCCCCGATCTCGCGAAGGCCGATCCCGCTTCCGATATCGTCTTCACCTGGAACGGCACCACCTCCGGCGTGCGCGTGCCGAATGCCGACTGGATCAGCGCGGCGCGCGAAGGTCTCACGATTTGCGACGCCACCTCGGCGGCGTTCGCGCAGCCGCTCGACTGGGCCAAGCTCGATGTCGCGACCTTCTCCTGGCAGAAGGCGCTCGGCGGCGAGGCCGCGCACGGCATGCTGGTGCTGTCGCCGCGCGCGGTGACGCGGCTCGAGAGCTACAAGCCGGCCTGGCCGCTGCCGAAGATCTTCCGCATGACCAAGGGCGGCAAGCTCAATCAGGGCATCTTCGAGGGCGAGACCATCAACACGCCGTCGATGCTGTGCGTCGAGGACTATCTCGATGCGCTCGCCTGGGCGAAGTCGGTCGGCGGCCTCAAGGGACTGATCGCGCGGGCCGATGCCAATACCAGGATGCTGAGCGACTGGGTCGCGAAAACCCCGTGGGTGGACTTTCTGGCGAAGGATCCCGCGATCCGCTCCAACACCTCGGTGTGCCTCAAGATTGTCGATCCGGCCATCGCGTCGCTCCCGGCGGATGCGCAGTCGGATTTCGCCAAGAAGCTTGTCGCCGCGGTCGAGAAGGAAAACGCCGGCTACGACTTCGCGCATTATCGCGATGCGCCTGCGGGCCTGCGCATCTGGTGCGGCGCCACCGTCGAGGCAAAGGACGTTCAACTGCTGACGCAGTGGATCGACTGGGCCTTCGCCGAGACCAAGGCGACGCTTTCGAAGGCGGCCTGAGAAGGCTGTGTGATTTTTATCCGATGCAATCGTCATGCCCCGCGAAGGCGGGGCATCCAGTACATCCCGCCGTCAGTAATCGCTTTTGTGTGTGATTACTGGATCGTCCGCCTTCGCGGACGATGACGGCAGAGCAATGGATCACATCATGACCAAACCCAAGGTTCTCATTTCCGACGCGCTGTCGCCCGCTGCCGTGCAGATCTTCAGGGATCGCGGCGTCGAGGTGGATTTCCAGCCGAATCTCGGCAAGGACAAGGACAAGCTCGCCGAGATCATCGGCGACTACGACGGCCTCGCGATCCGCTCCGCGACCAAGGCGACGGCGAAGATGCTCGCCAACGCCACGAAGCTGAAGGTGATCGGCCGCGCCGGCATCGGCGTCGACAACGTCGAGATTCCCGCCGCCACCGCCAAGGGCGTGATCGTAATGAACACGCCGTTCGGCAACTCGATCACGACCGCCGAGCATGCCATCACGCTGATGTTGGCGCTGGCGCGCGAAATCCCGCAGGCCGACGCCTCGACCCAGGCCGGCAAGTGGGAGAAGAACCGCTTCATGGGCGTCGAGATCACCAACAAGGTGCTCGGCGTGATCGGCTGCGGCAATATCGGCGCCATCGTCGCCGACCGCGCGCTCGGCCTGAAGATGAAGGTGATCGCCTTCGATCCCTTCCTGTCGCCGGAGCGGGCCAAGGACATCGGGGTCGAGAAGGTCGAACTCGACGATCTGCTCAAGCGCGCCGACTTCATCACACTGCACACGCCGCTGACCGACAAGACCCGCAACATCATCGATGCGGCGGCCATCGCGAAAATGAAGAAGGGCGTCCGCATCATCAACTGCGCCCGCGGCGAGTTGATCGTCGAAGAGGCGCTGGCGGAAGCCCTCAAGTCCGGCCACGTCGCTGGAGCCTCGCTGGACGTCTTCCATAAGGAGCCGCTGAAGGACTCTGCCTTCTTCAGCCTGGACAACGTCATCCTTTCGCCGCACATCGCCGGGTCTACCGACGAAGCCCAGGAGGCCATCGGCATCCAGCTTGCGCGGCAGGTACGCGACTACCTGAAGCTCGGCGTGGTGCAGAATGCAGTCAACCTGCCCTCGCTGACGCACGAGGAGTACCTGCAGGTAGCGCCATACATCGACATGGCCGAGCGGCTGGGACGGTTCATCGCGCCGAGTGCCTCGGGCAACCTCGAGAACATCCAGATTGCGTATACGGGGCGCATCGCCACGGGCAAAACCGACCTGATCCGCAACGCGGCCATCGCCGGGATCTTCGCTTC
>DASZVY010000069.1:0-27467 GCA_035546855.1 Nitrobacter sp.
CTGACCCCCAGATTCGTAGTCTGGTGCTCTATCCAGCTGAGCTACGGGCGCGTTTCTCGCTGATATCACGGCGCTGACGGTCCGCCGATATCGCGGGTGTCCCGAGGCAAAGCGCCTCGAAAGCGCGCCATAGCTACCGGCTCCCGATCACCTTTGCAAGCGCCGGAAATGACCAGATGGCGTTAAAACCGTGCTCGAATCTGCCCGGAAATGTTCGTTCACGAGCAAAAAGCTTGCGGAGGCGGCTTCAGGCCCGTGCGCGTTCAAGCCGCACGCTCTGCAATTCCACCGGGCGGTCGGGGATCGATATCCGGAACGTGGCGCCGATTGTCCCATCCACCAGGCGGATGTCGCCGCCATGGGCGCGCACCAGTTCCGCCGAAATCGCAAGGCCGAGGCCGCTGCCGCCAGGGCGCGACGCTCCCTGGAACGCCTCGAACAGGTGTTCGCGCGCCTTCGGGGGCATCCCTGGCCCGGTATCGGATACCTCGACGATCGCGACCGCTCCCTCCCGGCGGCCGGTGATCCGGATCTGACGGCTCGCGGAGTCGGCGCGGGGCTGGCCTTCCAGCGCCTGCGCGGCATTGCGCACGAGATTGAGGAGGACGCGGAACAACTGGTCGGGATCCGCGTCGATGGTCAATCCGCGCTCGATGGCGTTGATCCAGACGATGGACGTATCGGTCGCGAGGCCCGCCGATTCGCGTACTTCGTTGACGACCGGCTCGACCGCGATCATCCGCCGGTCGGGCGCCGCTTCCTGCGCGCGGCCGTAGGACAGTGTCGACTGGCAAAACGCGATGGCGCGCTCGAGCGAGCGCATCAGCTTCGGCGCGAAGCGCTGCACCCGCGGATCGGGCACGCTGGCCAATTGATCCGAAAGCAACTGCGACGATGCCAGAAGGTTGCGCAGATCATGGTTGATCTTCGACACCGCGAGGCCCAGCGCCGCGAGCCGGCTCTTCTGATGCAGCATCGAAACCAGATCGCGCTGCATATCGGACAGCTCGCGCTCGGCGACCCCGATCTCGTCGCCGCGTTGCGAAGGCACGATGATCCGCGCCGAGCTTTCCGGATTCTGGTGGAAGCCGACAAGGTTGGCGGTCAGGCGGCGCATCGGCCGCACGAACAGGAAATGCAGCGCCAGATAGACCAGCGCGGCGGTCAGCACGGCGATCGCGAGCGACAGCAGAAGAAGATTGCGGGAGAACCGGTACATGGACTGCCGCAGCGGCAATTCGTCGGTCACGACCTCGATGAATTGCGCGCCCCGCGGGCCGGGCCCGATGATGCGAATGGCCTGATTGCCGCTCTCCAGCATGGTCTCGAACGACCCGACGATGGCCGACCACGGCGTCAGGGTGCGCATGTCGATGTCATGGTCGATCGCCGCCGGCAGATCGGCGCTGGCAAGCAGGCGGCGCTGCTGGCCCATCTTGATGGCGACGGCACGGGCGCCGATGCTGCCGAGGATCTGCCGCGCCAGCGAGTCCGGCACCATGCCCGAGGGCGCCGCATCCAACACGAGCGCTGCGGTATTCGCCGCCGCCAGGCGATCATTCAGCCGATTCATCCGGAAATTGGCGATCGCCGGTACGTAGATGAGAATTTCGGCGATCAGAACGAAGGGGATTGTCAGCAACAGCAATTTGCCAGACAGGCCAAGGCGACCCCGCAGCGACAACCGCGCGGCCCGGGCCCGGAGTTGCTGGATAGCTTGAGGCACGCTCTTTCCTTTTGCTTGTCTCCACACCTGGCCGATCTGCGCCGGTCAAATCGCTCGGGGGGCTACGCCCCAGAACCGACCGCAAACCAAGCCGCTGGAAACACTCATAATATAGGCCGGATCGGCGGATTTCGCCAATTTGTCTTTCGGACCCCCAACTACAGGGCAAGATTGACGAAAACAGGTCGCTCCCGTATAAGCCGCGCCTAATTGTCCGCGATGACCCCGGTTTCGACCGGGAACGGCTCGTTTGGGCCGGAAACGGCCTTTATCCGGGCCGGAATCACCGGACTTAACCTCATTATCAGGCGAATTGCCCGGTCAGCGGAGAACGGACCCGTGAAACGGACTTATCAACCCAGCAAATTGGTGCGCAAGCGCCGTCACGGCTTTCGTGCTCGCCTCGCCACCACTGGCGGCCGCAAGGTTCTCGCCGCGCGTCGCGCGCGCGGTCGCAAGCGCCTGAGCGCCTGAACGAATCTCGTTCAAGATCATGGATCGGCTGAGGCAGCGGGCGGACTTCCTCGCCGTTGCCAATGGGCTGCGGATGAGCGCTCCTGCCTTCGCGGTGCAAACGCGCGACCGCGGCGATGGCGGCCCGATCCGGTTTGGCTTCACGGTGACCAAAAAAGTCGGCACCGCGACCGAACGCAACCGCATCCGCCGCCGGCTTCGCCAATTGGTGAAGCAGCTTGAGCCTCCTCTCCTGCGTCCACACAGTGACTATGTGCTGATCGGCCGCAGAGCGGCGCTGGACCGCGACTTTGCCGTCATGCTGGACGATCTTCGTGCGACGTTCAGCCGCCTCGCCCGCCGGGCTTCGGCGCAGCCGTGATACACCGCTTCTTGACTTGCGATCCGCGTGCCCACGGCTCATCGAGCCGCAACCCGAATTGAATGACGAGACCTGAACGATGTCCGACAATCGAAACACCATCATCGCCGTCATTCTGTCCGGCATCGTGCTGATCGGCTGGCAATACTTCTACAACATCCCGGCGATGGAGAAGCAGCGCGCGGCACAGCAGGCCCGGAGCCAGATGGAGAAGCCGCCGGCCCCGCAAGCGACGCCCAACAGCCAGGCATCGTCGGGGACATCTTCCGCGCCGTCCGGCAACTCGCCCGCCCTCAATCAGTCCCCGTCCTCAACGTCGGCCGTCGTCGCGCGCGACGTCGCCATTGCCGCCAGCCCGCGCGTGAAGATCGATACGCCGCGGCTCGCCGGAAGCATCTCGCTCAAGGGCGCCCGTATCGACGACCTCTCGCTGGTCAAGTTCCGGGAAACCGTTGACCCCACGTCGCCCGCGATCGACCTGTTTTCGCCGTCCGGCACCGCCGCTCCCTATTATGCCGAATTCGGCTGGGTTCCGGCCGCCGGCGTGACCGTGAAGCTGCCGGATCAGAACACGGTCTGGAAACAGGACGGCTCGGGCGCACTCACGCCGTCGTCCCCGGTGAAACTCACATGGGACAACGGCGAAGGCCTCGCGTTTCACCGCACCATCGCGGTGGACGACCATTACCTGTTCACCATCAAGGACGAGGTGACGAATACCGGCAAGGCGCCGGTGACGCTGTATCCCTTCGCGCTGATCTCGCGGCACGGCGCGCCGCCGGTGCTCGGCTATTATCTTCTGCACGAAGGCCTGATCGGCTACCTCGGCGACAAGGGACTGCAGGAATACACCTACAAGAAGATCGACGAGGCCAAGTCCGTCAGCTTCAAGGTGACGAACGGCTGGCTCGGCATTACCGACAAATACTGGGCCTCGGCCCTGCTGCCCGATACGACAGCGCAACTGCAGGCGCGCTTCTCGTCGAATCAGGTCGGAGCGATCCGGAATTATCAGACCGACTATCTCGAGGATCCGCAAACCATCGCCATCGGCGGCACCGGCTCTGCGAATGCCCGCCTGTTCGCCGGCGCCAAGGAAGCCAGCGTCGTCGGCCTCAATTTTCCGTTGGTCGGCCTCGGCGGCTACAACAAGACCCTCGGCCTCAACCACTTCGACCTGATGATCGACTGGGGATGGTTCTACTTCATCACCAAGCCGATGTTCCTGGCGCTGGACTTCTTCTACCACCTGTTCGGCAACTTCGGCATCGCCATCCTGCTGGTGACGGTGCTGGTGAAACTGATCTTCTTCCCGCTGGCCAACAAGTCCTACGCCTCGATGGCGAAGATGAAGGCGATCCAGCCCCAGGTCGCCGCGCTGAAGGAACGCTTCCCCGACGACCGGATGAAGCAACAGCAGGAGATGATGGAAATCTACAAGAAGGAGAAGATCAATCCGATCGCAGGCTGTCTCCCGGTCGCCCTGCAGATTCCGGTGTTCTTCTCCCTCTACAAGGTTCTGTTCGTCACCATCGAGATGCGCCACGCGCCGTTCTTCGCCTGGATCAAGGACCTGTCGGCCCCCGATCCCACCCACATCTTCAACCTGTTCGGCCTGCTGCCCTACGATCCCTCGGCCGTGCCGGTGATCGGGCATTATCTCGCCATCGGCGCCTGGCCGGTCATCATGGGCATCACGATGTGGTTCCAGATGAAGCTCAATCCGACGCCGCCGGACCCGACCCAGAAGATCATCTTCGACTGGATGCCGCTGATCTTCACGTTCATGCTCGCATCGTTCCCCGCCGGACTGGTGATCTACTGGGCGTGGAACAATACGCTGTCGGTCATCCAGCAGAGCTTCATCATGCGCCGCAACGGCGTGAAGGTGGAGTTGTTCGATAATCTGAAATCGACCTTCAGCAGGAAGTCGGCCGACAAGCCGGCGAACAAGGCGACGTGACGATTGAAGTGTCGACTTGAAGCAGATGCGCGGCATCGCGTTTTGAATTCGTCATGCCCGGCATAGCCGTTCGAGGAACGGCGTTCTAAAAAACGCCTATGTCCCGGGCATCCACGTCTTTTGGCGTATAAACAAGAAAGACGTGGATGGCCGGAATAAATCCGGCCATGACGGTAAGTGGAGCTTGCATGAGCGCCGACCTTCCTCCGGAGCTGATCGAACGGGGCCGCAAGCTGTTCGCAGGCGACTGGCATTTCATCTGGGCCGCGCCGTCGATCGCGACGCTGCCCCCGATGGCCGGCGTCGAAATCGCCTTCGCCGGGCGCTCCAACGTCGGCAAATCCAGCCTCATCAACGCGCTGACGGGACGTCACGCGCTGGCGCGCACGTCCCACACGCCGGGACGGACCCAGGAACTGATCTTCTTCGAGGGGCCCAAGGACGCCAATCTCCGGCTGGTCGATATGCCCGGCTATGGCTACGCCTCGGCTCCGAAGACCAAGGTGGCGTCGTGGACGTCGCTCATTCATCAATTCCTGCTCGGCCGCGCCAGTCTCGCGCGGGTGTATGTGCTGATCGACTCCCGCCACGGCGTCAAGGACGTCGACCGCGAGGTGCTGACGACGCTCGACAGGTCGGCGGTGAGTTACCAGATCGTCCTGACCAAGGCGGATGAAGTAAAGGCCGCAGACCTCGCAGCATGCCTGGAGAAGACCGGCGCGGCGCTCGCGAAACATCCGGCGGCCTTTCCGGAAGTGTTGGCCACGTCGTCGCGGACCGGCGTGGGCCTGCCGGACTTGCGCGCGGCCATGGTGCGCCTGCTCGGGGAGCGCGGCCAGTGATCTCCAGCGGGACACATCGCATCGTTGTCGCATTGGCCGGATGTCTGGGAGCGTGCGGCGTCGTCCTCGCGGCCGCCGCGGCCCACAGACCCCACGCCGGCATTCTGCTCTCCGCGTCCTCGATGCTGTTGTTTCACGCGCTGGCGACGCTGGCCACCATCATGTTGGCCGAACGCCGGATCATTCGTCCGACCCCCGGCACGGTTGCCGCGTTCGGCTTTATTCTGGGTGCGGCGCTGTTCGCCAGCGATCTCACCGTGCTGCAATTGATGGGACATAGGCTGTTTCCGATGGCCGCCCCGACCGGCGGCTCGCTGATGATCGCAAGCTGGCTCGTTCTCGTGGTCGCCGCCCTTCTCCCGACCGGCAATTCGACACATTCCTAGCCATTCCCGGGACGCAAATCCGCGCCGCTTTGCGGTCTCTTCGCCGATGGGTTAGAACCTCGCCCATTCCGCAGATGACGAGACCTTCCGACATGACCGACACCATCAGCCCGCTCGAACAGGCCCGCATCCTGTCGGAAGCGCTGCCGCACATGCAGCAATACGACGAGGAAACCATCGTCATCAAATACGGCGGCCATGCCATGGGGGCAGAAGACGTGGCGCGCCAGTTCGCCCGCGACATCGTGCTGCTCGAGCAGACCGCGATCAACCCGGTGGTGGTCCACGGCGGCGGCCCGCAGATCGCGACCATGCTGCAGCGGCTCGGCATCAAATCCGAATTCGCCGCCGGCCTGCGCATCACCGATGCCGCGACCATTGAAATCGTCGAGATGGTGCTGGCCGGTTCCATTAACAAGCAACTGGTCGGCTACATCAACGAAGCCGGCGGCAAGGCCGTCGGCCTCTGCGGCAAGGACGGCAACATGGTTACCGCGGCGAAAGCCAACCGCACCATGGTCGACCCCGGCTCCAACATCGAGAAGGTCATCGATCTCGGGTTCGTCGGTGAACCCGAAAAGGTCGACCTGACGCTGCTCAACCAGTTGATCGGCCACGAATTGATCCCGGTGCTGGCGCCGCTGGCGACCTCGGCCAGCGGCCAGACCTTCAACGTCAATGCCGACACCTTTGCCGGCGCAGTCGCCGGCGCGCTGAAGGCCAAGCGGCTGTTGCTTCTGACCGACGTTCCCGGCGTGCTCGACAAATCGAAAAAACTCATTCCGGAATTGTCGATCAGGGACGCGCGCAAGCTGATCGCCGACGGCACCATTTCCGGCGGCATGATCCCGAAGGTCGAGACCTGCATCTATGCGCTCGAACAGGGCGTCAACGGCGTCGTGATCATCGACGGCAAGACGCCCCATGCGGTGCTGCTCGAGCTTTTCACCAACCAGGGCACGGGAACGCTGATCCACAAGTGAGCGACACACGACAAACGCCGGCACGCAAATTCACTCACATCGATACGTGGGTATTCGATCTCGACAACACGCTCTATCCGCATCACGTCAATCTGTGGCAGCAGGTCGATGCGCGGATCGGCGAATACATCGGCGGCTTTCTGAAGGTGCCGCCCGATGAAGCGCGGCGCATCCAGAAGGACTACTACAAGCGTTTCGGCACCAGCATGCGCGGCATGATGACCGAGCATGGCGTCTCCGCCGACGACTATCTCGCTTACGTCCACCAGATCGACCACTCGCCGCTCGAACCCAATCCGGCGATGGGCGCCGCGCTCGCCGCGCTTCCCGGCCGCAAGCTGATCCTGACCAACGGCTCGGCCGGCCACGCCGGAAAGGTGCTCGAGCGGCTCGGTTTCGGGCATCATTTCGAGGCGGTGTTCGACATCATCGCCGCCGAGCTCGAGCCAAAGCCGGCACCGCAGACTTATCAGCGCTTTCTCGACCGGCACGCGGTCGATCCCGCCAAAGCCGCGATGTTCGAAGATCTGGCACGCAATCTCGTTGTCCCGCACGCGCTCGGCATGACCACCGTGCTGGTGGTGCCCGATGGCACGCAGGAGGTGGTGCGGGAGGACTGGGAAATGGAGGGGCGTGGCGATCCGCATGTCGACCACGTCACCGACGACCTGACTAACTTCCTCGTAAGGCTCGGCGCAACATAGATTTCTCGTCACGCCCGGGCCTGTCCGAGCATCCATGTCTTTCTTCCGACCAGGCAAGACGTGGATGGCCGGGACATAGGCGGAACGAAATGACGCCGTTCTTCGAACGGCTATGCCCGGCCATGACGCTGTATTCTTGACTCCCCGCCTCAAATCCCGAAAACAGGCGGGTCCGACAATTGGCCCATCTCGCTCAAGGAATCCTGATGTCTCTCGCCTCACTCGAGTCCACCATCAACGGCGCCTTCGAGGCCCGCGACACCGTCAGCACCACGACCAGGGGCGAAGTGCGCGACGCCGTCGATCATGCGCTGGACCTGCTCGACAAGGGCGAGAGCCGCGTCGCCGAGCGCGCGGCAAGCGGCAAGTGGACCGTCAACCAGTGGCTGAAGAAGGCGGTGCTGCTGTCGTTCCGCCTCAACGACATGAGCACCATTCCCGGCGGTCCGGGCAAGGCGACGTGGTGGGACAAGGTGCCCTCGAAATTCGAAGGCTGGGGCGAGAACCGTTTTCGCGATGCAGGCTTCCGCGCCGTGCCCGGCGCGATCGTGCGCCGCTCGGCCTTCATCGCCAGGAACGTCGTGCTGATGCCGTCGTTCGTGAATCTCGGCGCCTATGTCGACGAGAGCACCATGATCGACACCTGGTCGACGGTCGGCTCCTGCGCCCAGATCGGCAAGCGCGTGCATATCTCCGGCGGGGTCGGCATCGGCGGCGTGCTGGAGCCGCTGCAGGCCGAGCCGGTCATCATCGAGGACGACTGCTTCATCGGCGCGCGCTCTGAGGTCGCCGAGGGCGTGATCGTGCGCAAGGGCGCGGTGTTGTCGATGGGCGTCTTCCTCGGCGCGTCGACCAAGATCGTCGATCGCGAGACCGGCGAGGTCTTCGTCGGCGAGGTGCCGGAATATGCCGTCGTGGTCCCCGGCGCGCTGCCCGGCAAGCCGATGAAGAACGGCCAGCCCGGTCCCTCGACCGCCTGCGCCGTCATTGTCAAGCGCGTCGACGAGCGCACCCGCGCCAAGACCAGCATCAACGACCTGCTGCGCGACTGATGGCCGACGACGCGCTCAGCATCGCCCGCGACCTCGTCCGCTGTCCGTCGGTGACGCCGGCGGACGCCGGTGCGCTCGGCGTGCTGGAGACGCGGCTCAAGGCGGCGGGCTTCGATGTTCATCGCGTGACCTTCCACGACGACGGAACGCCCGACGTCGAAAACCTCCATGCGCGTATCGGCACGTCAGGCCCGCACATTGCCTTTGCGGGCCATACCGACGTCGTGCCGCCGGGCGACGAGACGGCATGGAGCCACGGCGCCTTTTCCGGCGACGTGGCGGACGGCTATCTCTACGGGCGCGGCGCGGTCGACATGAAGGGCGGGATCGCCTGCAGCGTCGCGGCGGCGCTGGACCACCTCGCCGCCAACGGCGGCAAGCCGCGGAAGGACGGCGGCGGCTCGATCTCCTTCCTCATCACCGGCGACGAGGAGGGTGTCGCCGTCAACGGCACCGTCAAGCTGATGCGGTGGGCGGCGGCGCGCGGCGAAAAATTCGATCATTGCATCGTCGGCGAGCCGAGCAACGTCGCCGAGATGGGCGACACCATCAAGATCGGCCGCCGTGGCTCACAGTCCGGCACACTCTATGTCGACGGCGTGCAGGGCCACGTCGCTTACCCGCATCGCGCGTCGAACCCCATTCCCGACATCGCCGCATTGATTACGGCGCTCGTCGGCGAACCGCTCGACAACGGCAACGCGCAGTTCCAGCCGTCGAATCTGGAATTTACCTCGGTCGATGTCGGCAACACCGCCAGCAACGTCATCCCCGGGCAGGCGCGCGCGCGATTCAACATCCGCTTCAATGACCATCATACGCAGGAGACGCTGCGCGCGCTGGTCGAAGCGCGCCTTGCGAAAGCCGCCGGCAACCGCATCCGCGCGCGGATCGCGTGGGAGCCGTCGAACGCCGACGCGTTCGTGACCAAGCCCGGCCCGTTCACCGACCTGGTGGTTGCCGCGATCGAGGAAGTCACCGGGCGCAGGCCGGATTTGAACACCGGCGGCGGTACGTCCGATGCGCGCTTCATCAAGAATTACTGCCCGGTGATCGAATTCGGTCTGGTCGGCCAGACCATGCATCAGATCGACGAACGCACGCCGGTTTCCGATCTCGACAAACTCACGCGCATTTATCGCGGCGTGCTGGATCGCTATTTCGCATGACCGGAAAAATCCTCGTCCTCACCGCCGTCGACGACGAACTCGACAAGGCGCGCGCCCCCGATGGCGTTGAAGTCATCTACACCGGCGTCGGGAAGATCAACGCGGCGAGCGCGACGACCCTCGCGCTGCTGGTGCTGCGGCCCTCGCTCGTCGTCAACTACGGCACCGCGGGCCGGATCAACGAATCCCTGAGCGGCCTGCTGGAAGTTTCCGACGTGATCCAGCGCGACATGATGGCGATGCCGCTGGCGCCGCGCGGGCGGGTGCCGTATTCACCGGAGCTCGATCGCCTGTCATCGGGACAAGCCGGCGTGGTCTGCGGCACCGGCGACAGCTTCGTCACCACCGCCGACCCGTGGCTGATCGAGAACAAGGTCGATATCGTCGACATGGAGCTGTTCGCGATCGCGCAAGTCTGCCAGCGCCACGGCCTGCCGTGGCGCGCGTTCAAGTTCATCACCGACGACGCCAACGACCTCGCGCATCAGGACTGGGTCGCGAACGTGAAGGACGGCGAAACGCTGTTCTGGAACGCGCTGGCGGGGTTGAGGTCTTAGCTCGCAACCGGTCATCGTCCGCGAAGGCGGACGATCCAGTATTCGGGAACATTCGGATTTCACAATTCGCGTCACGGGTTACTGGATGCCCGCCTTCGCGGGCATGACGCAATAGTTATTGTCGGGAAATCTCCGGATAAAGATCATCCCAGTTTGGGTTCTTCGTTTCGATCAATCGCACCTTCCACGCCCGATTCCATTTCTTCAATTGCTTCTCGCGGCGAAGGGCATTCTCGGGATCGTCAAGACACTCAAAATAAACGAGCCTGCTGACCTCGTAGCGGCGCGTGAATCCGTCAGCCAGCTTTTCGCGGTGCTCGTAACAGCGGCGAACCAAATCATTGGTCACACCGATGTAGAGTGCCCCCGCCGATGCGACCTGCAAGGATATAAACGTAGAATTGCCCCTGCCCATGACTAAGCTTCGGAAAGCTGCGACCGCTCGTCAAGTGCGCGCCGACGGCTCAGTAATCCACCCGCACGAGATACAGCCCGTCCGGCGGCGCGACCGGACCGCAGGCCGCGCGGCGGCGCGCGGCGAGCGCGGCGACAAGATCGTCGCCGCTCCAGCGGCCGTGCCCCACCCAAACCAGCGATCCGACCATCGAGCGCACCTGGCTGTGCAGGAACGACCGCGCCGACGTCACGATATTGACGTTGTCGCCGTCCCTGACGACGTCGAGTTGATCCAATGTCTTCTCCGGCGATTTCGCCTGGCACTCGGTGTCGCGAAACGTCGTGAAATCATGCCTGCCCAGCAGGCGCTGCGCGGCCGCGTGCATCGCCTCCGTATCGAGCCGCCGCGGCACGCGCCAGGCACGGCCTGCGTCGATCGTGAGGTTCGCGCGCCGGTTGGCGATGCGGTAGAGATAGTGGCGCCTGACCGCGGAAAAGCGCGCCTCGAACGTATCGGGGACGATATCGGCCGCTAGCACACCGATGGGATGCGGGCGCAGATGCGCATTGAGGCCGTCACACAAGCGGTTCGGCGCAAATGGCTTGGCGATGTCGCAATGCGCCACCTGGGCCAGCGCATGCACGCCGGCGTCGGTGCGGCCGGCGCCATGCACACGCACATCATCGCCGCAGATCGCCTTCACCGCCGCTTCCAGCGCACCCTGGATCGAGGGGCCGTTGTCCTGATACTGCCAGCCGCAGAACGGCCCGCCGTCATATTCGATGATGAGCTTGTAGCGCGGCATCAGCGTGTCTCTCCCTCGCCCCGCTTGCGGGGAGAGGGTCGGGATGAGGGACATAGTCCGGGTGAGCGAGATGCACGCCCCTCACCCGGATTGCTACGCAATCCGACCTCTCCCCGTAAACGGGGAGAGGTGAAAAGAATTGCTCCACGAATATCCATCAGGCCACGTTCAGCGGTGGTGCGAGCGGTGTGCCGCGCAGAAAGTCATCCGCCGCCATCGGCGCCTTGCCGGCCCGCTGCAACTCGCGGACGCGGATCGCCCCCTCGCCGCACGCAATCGTCAGGCGATCGTCGCGCAGTTCGCCGGGCTTGCCGCCTCCTTCCGCCAGCTCGCAGCGCAGAACCTTCACGCGCACCTGCTCGTTGTCGATGGGCATCTCACACCACGCGCCGGGAAACGGCGACAGCCCATGGATATGCCGCAGCACGTCGCGCGCCGGCCTGCGCCAGTCGATCCGCGCCTCGGCCTTTTCGATTTTCGTGGCGTAGGTCACGCCCTCGCCGCTTTGCTTCGTCAGTTGCAGGCCGCCGCGTTCCAGCGCCCCGATCGCGCGCACCATCAGGTCTGCCCCAAGCGGCGCCAGCGCATCGTGAAGATCGGACGCCGTCATCGCGTCGGTCACGGCGATCCGCTCGGCCATGGCGACATCGCCGGTGTCCAGACCGGCATCCATCTTCATCACCATCACGCCGCTCTCGGTGTCGCCGGCCATGATCGCACGGTTGATCGGCGCGGCGCCGCGCCAGCGCGGCAGCAGCGACGCGTGCAGATTGTAGCAGCCGCGCGGCACCGCATCGAGAATGGCTTGCGGCAGGATCATGCCGTAAGCCACGACCACGGCGGCATCGGCGCCGTGCGAGCGGAACTCATCCAGCGCATCTTGCGTCTTCAGCGTTTTCGGCGTCAGCACGGGAATGCCGAGACGCTGTGCCTCCCGCGCTACCGGACTCGGTTGCAGCTTCATGCCGCGGCCGGACGGCTTGGCCTCGCGGGTATAGACCGCGACGATCTCGTGACCGCGCGCCGCGAGCGTGACAAGCGTCGGCACCGCGAAATCCGGCGTGCCCATGAAGATCAGTCGAAGGGACATGATGATTGAGTCATTCGTCCTTTGCGTCAGCGCTTTCGCATCGTCATGCCCGTGCTTGTCGCGGGCATCCACGTCTTCGTTACCGGCTCCAAGACGTGGATGGCCGGGATAAACCCGGCCATGACTAAAAATAAAGATCGGGCATCCTATCCGAAAGCTATTTCCCGGCGAGTTTCGCCGCCTTGGCAAACTTCTTCATCACGCGGTCGCGCTTCAGCTTCGACAGATAGTCGACGAACAGCACGCCATTGAGATGATCGATCTCGTGCTGGATGCAGGTGGCGGCAAGACCGTCAACGTCCTCCTCCTGCACCTTGCCGTCGAGATCGGTGAACCGCACGCGCACCCGCGCCGGCCGCTCGACTTCCTCGTAGTATTCCGGAATCGACAGGCAGCCTTCTTCATAAACCGACATCTCCTCCGACGCGGAGAGGATTTCCGGATTGATGAAGACGCGCGGCCGCGGCTTGGTCTCGCCGTCCTCATCGCGCTTGGCGAGATCCATGGTGAAGATGCGCAGCGGTTCTGCAATCTGGATGCCGGCAAGTCCGATCCCCGGCGCGTCGTACATGGTCTCGAACAGATCGTCCGCAAGCTTGCGGATCGCGGGTGTCACCTTCTCGATCGGCTTGGAGACGAGACGCAGTTGCTTGTCGGGAAGAACGATAATTTCGCGTATGGCCATGGCGCGCCATGTAATCCGCCGGTCCGGCGCGGTCAATCCGTGGCAGATTCGGCGATTAACCCGCGGTTAACCATAAAAATTGAGCTTCTGTTCACCATAAATGTTCCCTCTTCGTTCGCATCACGGACCGAATCGGGCTACAAGGACGGGATGAACGACATCCTTTTCATGGTGGGCGAGCTGCCGGTGCGGACCGGCGTGGCGCTGCTCGCCTTTGGCGCGCTGGCGCTGGTGCTGCTGCTGGTCATCGCGGTTGTGATCGCGCGCACGGGACGGCGCAGCGCAGCCATGGCCATGGCGCAGGCGATCCGCGCCGACGAACTGGAGGAACGCCTCAGCGAGGTCATGCGCGCGCAGTCCGAGGCCACCGGCCGCGTCGACGCCATGGGCCAGGCGCTCGCGGGACGGCAGGCGGAGATGGCGCGCGCCGTCAGCGAGCGGCTCGATTCCGTCACCCATCGCGTCGGCCAGTCCATGGAACAGACCACGCGCAACACCATGGAGAGCCTGCGCGCGCTGCACGAACGGCTCGGCATCATCGACAACGCGCACAAGAACCTGACCGACCTGACCACGCAGGTGACGACGCTGCGCGACGTGCTCGCCAACAAGCAGGCCCGCGGCGCGTTCGGACAGGCGCGGATGGAAGCGATCGTCCAGGACGGCATGCCGAAGGATTCCTTCGCGTTCCAGCATACGCTGACCAACGGCCGCCGTCCGGACTGCGTGATCTTCCTGCCCGATCAGCGGCCGCTGTGCATCGACGCCAAGTTCCCGCTGGAAGCGGTGACGGCGCTGCATGACGCGCGCAGCGACGAGGAGAAGAAGTTCGCGACCCAGCGGCTGCGCGCCGACGTGATGAAACACGTCACCGACATCGCCGAGAAATACCTGATCCCGGGGGAGACGCAGGACACCGCGCTGATGTTCGTGCCGTCGGAATCGGTCTATGCCGAGATTCACGACGGCTTCGACGACGTGATCCAGAAGGCCTATCGCGCCCGCGTGGTGCTGGTGTCGCCGTCGCTGCTGATGCTGGCGATCCAGGTGATGCAGCAGATCCTCAAGGACGCGCGGATGCGCGACGCCGCCGATCAGGTACGGACCGAGGTCATGAACATGATGGGCGATGTCGAACGGCTGCGCGACCGCGTCAGCAAGCTCGGCAGCCATTTCGATCAGGTCAGTGAAGACGTCCGTCAGGTGCTGATTTCGGTCAACAAGATCGGCAAGCGCGCGGCGAAGATCGAGGAACTCGACTTCAGCAAGGACGAACCCGCGGCCGATGCGCCCCATATCGTCAAGGCCGACAGCCGCGACCTGTTTCAGCCGCAACCTTCCCGCAAGTTGCAGGCGGGCGAGTAGCTTTGGATGTCATCGTCCGACCTGACCGGACGATGAGGTCCATTCGGAACGCCGCCGAATCTGCTAGCACTGCGGCATGACCGCTCCCGACGCCGCCGCTCCTCCGCCGAAAGCCGCCGACGCCGCGCCCCGCGCCTCCTGGCGCGAGAGCATCGCAGTCTACCTGCAACCGCGCGTGCTGATCGTGATGCTGCTCGGCTTCTCGTCCGGCCTGCCGCTGGCGCTGTCGGGCTCGACCCTGCAGATCTGGATGAAGGAATCCGGCATCGACCTGCGCGCCATCGGTCTGTTCGTGCTGGTCGGCACGCCCTACACGCTGAAATTCCTATGGGCGCCGCTGGTCGATGCCCTGCACATTCCGCTGCTGACGCGCCGGTTCGGCCGCCGCCGCGGCTGGCTGGTGTTCTCGCAATTGCTCTTGATGGCCGCGATCCTGCTGCTGGCCGCGACCGACCCGGTCAAATCGCCATGGTTCGTCGCGCTCGGCGCCTTGCTGGTCGCGGCGACATCGGCGACGCAGGACATCGTGGTCGATGCCTTCCGCGTCGAGAGCCTGCCCGAGAGCGAGCAGGCCGCCGGCATGGCCGGCTACGTCGCGGCCTACCGCATCGGCATGCTGGTCTCGACCGCCGGCGCGCTGTTTCTGGTCAGCGCGTTCGAGGGCACGGGTCTTGTCCGCGCCTCGGCGTGGACGTGGGGTTATGCGACCATGGCCGCGCTGGTGCTGATCGGCACGATCACCGCGCTTGCCGCCACCGAACCCGACCAATCGGTGCAGGCCGAGGCCACCACCGCCGCGCAGACCGCGCTGACGCGCGTGATGCACGCGGCCATCGGCGCGTTCTCCGAATTCCTGAGCCGCAAGGATGCGATGGCCGCGCTGGCTTTCATCGTGCTGTTCAAGTTCACCGATGCGTTCTCCGGCACCATGACCGCGCCATTCGTCATCGATCTTGGCTTCACCCGCAACGACTATGCCGCCATCGTCAAGGGCGTCGGGCTCGCGGCCACGCTGATCGGCGGCTTTGCCGGCGGCTTCGTGGCGCGGCGCTACTCGCTGGCGGCGAGCCTGTGGATCGGCGGCGTTCTGCAGGCCGTCGCCAACCTGTCGTTCTCATGGCTCGCGCTGGTCGGCGTCAACCAATGGGCGCTGGCGGTCGCCATCACCGCCGAGAATTTTACCAGCGCCATCGGCACGGTGATCTTCGTCGCCTATCTCTCCGCGCTGTGCCGCAATCCGCTGCATACCGCCACGCAATACGCGCTGCTGACCGCGCTCGCCGCCGTGGGCCGGACCTATCTCTCTGCCAGCGCGGGCTTTGTCGCCGAGGCGACCGGATGGCCGCTGTTCTTCGCAATTTGCGTACTGGTGGCGGTGCCGAGCCTGATCCTGCTGACGTGGCTGCAGCGGCGCGGGCATTTTGCGGGGTTGGAGACTGAACAGAATCCGGCGTGAAAATTGCCGTCATTCCCGAAGCCGCGCCAGCGGCTGTCGGGAATCCAGTACGCCGAGGAGGGTCTGTGGATACTGGATTCGGGTTCGCGCTTCGCGCGCCCCGGAATGACGATTCGTTAGAACAGCGTCCGCTGCCGCATCGCCGCCGACAGCGTGCCCTCGTCGAGATAATCGAGCTCGCCGCCGACAGGAACGCCGTGCGCGAGCCGCGTCACCTTCACATTGGCCTCGCCCAGCAAATCGGTGATGTAGTGCGCCGTGGTCTGGCCATCGACGGTCGCGTTCAGCGCCAGAATGATTTCCGTCACGCGCGGATCGTGCGCGCGCGACACCAGCGCGTCGATAGTCAGATCCTGCGGACCGACGCCGTCGAGCGGCGACAGCGTGGCGCCGAGCACGTGATAGAATCCGTTGGTGGCATTGGCGCGCTCCAGCGCCCAGAGATCGGCCACGTCGGCGACCACGACGATGATCGAGGGATCGCGGCGCGTGTCCGTGCAGACCGTACAAGGGCTCTGGGTATCGATGTTGCCGCAGGTCTCGCAAACCTGGATCCTGTCGATCGCCACCTGCAGCGCGCTGGCCAGCGGCGTCATCAGCGCATCGCGCTTCTTGATCAGATGCAGCGCCGCACGCCGCGCCGAGCGCGGGCCGAGTCCCGGCAACCGCGCCAGCAACTGGATCAGGCGTTCAATCTCGGGGCCGGCAACGGAGGCCATCGGTCGTCACATTCCGCGCATCGGTGAGAACTAGCCGAGGCCAAGCCCGGGCGGCAGGCCAAGGCCGCCGGTCAACGCCTGCATTTTCTCCTGCATCGCGGCTTCCGCCTTGCGCCGCGCATCGTTGTGCGCGGTGACCAGCAGATCCTCGAGGATTTCGCGCTCGTCCGCCTTCATCAGCGACGGGTCGATCCGGATGGCCTTCACGTCCATCTTCGCGGTCATCCGCACGCTGACCAAGCCGCCGCCGGCAACGCCCTCGACCTCGACGTGCTCGAGCTCGTCCTGCATGGCCTTCATCTTGGATTGCAGTTGGGCCGCCTGCTTCATCATGCCGAGAAAATCAGCCATGACCTTGTCCTCTCGAGTCCATCATTCGTCGTCCCCGTCGTCATTCTCGTCGGGATCCTCGCCCGCCATATCGGCATCCGGCAGCGACGGCGCCAGCTTGCGTACCTCGACCACCTTGGCGCCGGGGAAACGCGCCAGCACTTCCCTGATACGCGGATCGGCTTCGGCCGCACGCTCCCGCTCGCTCTGGCGCTGCTGGGCCTGCGAGCGCAATGTCGGCTGGCCCGCCTCGTTGGAAACGACGACAGCCCAGCGGCGGCCGGTCCATTGCTCCAGCTTGCGGGCGAGGTCACTGATCATGGCTCGCGCCGCGCCGCGCTCCGGCGCCAGCTCGATCTTGCCGTCCTCGAACTTCACCAGCCGCACGTCGGCCTCGAGCGCGGCCTTGGTCATCAAGTCCCGCTTTTCGCCGGCCAGCGCAACGAGATCCTCGAAACTGTCGAGCTTCAGCGCGGGCGCCGCAGCCTGCGGCTCCGGGCGCGCGGCCGCAGCCTGCGGACGGGACAGCGCCTCCGCGCTCGCGCGCGGTGATGACATCGCCCGTGGCGCGGATAGCGCCGACGGGGCCGGAGCGGACCCGTCGCCGCGTGACGCCGAGGGGCTGCCCGTGACAACCAGCGATCCGCCGCCGTTCTGATCCAGCATCCGGATCGCTTCATCCGGCGTCGGCAGATCGGCCACATAGGCGATGCGCACCAAGACCATCTCGGCCGCTGCCGCCGGCCGCGTCGCGCCCTGCACTTCCGTGATGCCTTTCAGCAGCATCTGCCACATCCGCGACAGCACGCGCATCGAGAGTTTCGCCGCGAAATCGCGCGCGCGCAGCCGCTCGGTCTCGCCGAAGGCGACGTTGTCCGCCGTCGCCGGAACGATCTTCACCCGCGTGACGAAATTGACGAACTCGGCGAGGTCGCTCAGCACCACGACGGGATCGGCGCCGGTGTCGTACTGGTCGCGAAATTCGCGGAACGACGCGGCGATGTCGCCCCGCGCCAGCGAGTCGAAAAGATCGATCACCCGGGTCCGATCCGCCAGACCCAGCATCTGCCGCACCGCGTCGGCCCGCACGATTCCGGCCGCATGCGCGATCGCCTGATCGAACAGCGACAGCGAATCGCGCACCGAGCCTTCGGCGGCGCGGGCGACGATGCCCAGCGCCTCCGGCTCGACCTCGACATTCTCTTTCGCCGCGATATTGGCGAGGTGCGCCATCAGCACGTCGGCCTCGACGCGCCGGAGGTCGAAGCGCTGGCAGCGCGACAGCACCGTGATCGGCACCTTCCGGATTTCGGTGGTCGCGAACACGAACTTGGCGTGTTCCGGCGGCTCCTCCAGCGTCTTCAGGAATGCATTGAAGGCCGCTGTCGACAGCATGTGGACTTCGTCGATGATGTAGACCTTGTAGCGCGCGCTCGACGGCGCATAGCGGACGCTGTCGTTGATCTGCCGGACGTCGTCGACGCCGGTGTGCGACGCCGCGTCCATCTCCAGCACATCGATGTGCCGGCTTTCCATGATGGCCTGACAATGCACCCCCAGTTTCGTCATCTGGATGGTCGGGCCCTTGATCGAGCCGTCCGGCAATTCGTAGTTCAGCGCACGGGCGAGAATGCGGGCCGTTGTGGTCTTTCCGACGCCGCGAACGCCGGTCAGGATCCAGGCCTGTGGAATCCGTCCGGTCTCGAATGCATTCGAGACGGTCCGGACGAGGGCCTCCTGGCCGATCAGGTCGTCGAAGCTCGAGGGGCGGTATTTCCGCGCCAGCACGCGATAGGCGCCGCTGGCGTCCGCGCTTGCGCCGCCGAGGTCGAAACCGGCCTGGCTGTCGCTGTCATTCGGCGGGGTGGTGGGAGCGCCAGCATCGGTCATCGCATGATCCGCAAATGATAGTTTCTCGAAGCCGGCTTGCGGAACGACGGGGCGGCCTGCCGCATCAAGCCGACGCCCGATGCGCGATTCACCCGAAAAACAGGTAGGAGACTGACGAGCGACCCGATCCGGACCTCGTTAGGGCTGCTTCCTTCCGGACCTGACCCGGTTGGCGAGTGGCTCGTCCACCGCCAATCTCCCGGCCCCTATTTGGGGCCAAAAGCGACGGAAAGCAAGCCGCCCGACGCCGTTCGGAGCTTCCGGTTCCGGGCATTGACGCGCGCTTGCCGAGGAGCCAGTTTGGGATCGAAACTGCAATCGCCTGTCAGTATTCAGTATTGAGCCATCATTCAGTATTGAGCCATCGATGCCCGCGGTCTGGTCGCTTCATCCCCAACTCGACAAGGACACGGTCACCGTCGACGATCTGCTGCTTTGCCGGCTGCTGCTGAGCAAGGACGCCAACTACCCGTGGCTCATCCTGGTGCCGCGACAGGCCGGCGCAGTCGAAATCATCGATCTCGATCCGGACGCGCGGATACGGCTGATGACGGAAATCAGCCTGGTGTCCGAAGCGCTGCGAGACATCAGCCGTTGCGACAAGCTGAACATCGCCGCGCTCGGCAATCAGGTGCCGCAGCTTCATGTCCATATCATCGCCCGCCGCAAGGACGACGCGGCCTGGCCACGCCCTGTGTGGGGGGTCGTTCCGGCTCTGGACTACGATCTCAAAACCCTCCAATCATTCAGCGACACGCTTCGCACCCGACTGAAGGCCGGCCCATCATGACGACAAAAAATCATTTCCCGCTCGGCCAGCCCGCGTTCGTCTCCGACATCCTCGATCGCGCCGCCCATCTGCGCAGCAAAGACGACGAACTGTACGCGATGGAGAATCACCGCGACGCGCGCGCATACGTCGTATTCAAGGATTCCCTGCTGGTGAAACGCGAAGCAGACGGCATGCGCGCCCTGCTCTCGATCAAGGAAGCGCTGGCCTGCGGCGCGAACGCCGGCACGATTTTCCTCGGCCTGCGCGACGGAACAGCCGTCTTCGGGATGGGCATCGGCGCAAGCGCGGCGGAGAACCTCGCCGGGCGCAGCGACGTGGAGCTTGCCGAACTGCGCGGCATCGCCATGCAGGGCCTGGTGCCGCCGAGCGAATTGTCGTCCATCGCCGTTGCGAAATCGATGGTGAACTGGCACCAGCGGCACGGCTTCTGTGCCAACTGCGGAAGCCGGACCCGCATGAGCCAGGGCGGCTGGAAGCGCGATTGCCCGGAATGCAAGGCGGAGCATTTTCCGCGCACCGACCCGGTCGTCATCATGCTCGTGACCCGTGGCGATCGATGCCTGCTGGGACGGCAAAGCCGGTTCGCGCGCGGCATGTGGTCGTGCCTGGCCGGATTTGTCGAGGCGGCGGAGACGATCGAGGACGCCGTGCGCCGCGAGGTGTTCGAGGAAGCCGGCATCCGTTGCGACGACGTCGGCTACTACATGAGCCAGCCCTGGCCCTATCCGTCATCGCTGATGATCGGCTGCACGGCGCAGGCGCTGAATGACGATATCGTCGTCGACCGCAGCGAGCTCGAGGATGCCCGCTGGTTCAGTCGCGCGGAAGCGCTCCAGATGCTTAAGCGCGAGCATCCGGACGGAATGACCGGCCCGCATCCGTTCGCCATCGCGCACCATCTGCTGGGGAGCTGGCTGCAGGCGCAGACATGAGCCGGCATCCTCGCGCCAACCGGGGAACCTGCTCAGGACTGGCCGATTAACACGCGAACCCTGACACTCCGCTCCTGCAAGGATTCCGCATGACACGAAAGCCCCGCATCCTGTGCATCGGCATGCCCGTGCGCGACCTGACGTTTCGGGTCCAGGGACTGCCGGCGCGCGGCTTCAAGGTCAACGCCGAGCATTTCGCGGAAATCTGCGGCGGCAACGCGCTCAATTCAGCAATCGCCATTGCAAAACTGGGCGGCCGGGCGTCGATCTGCGGACCGATGGGCGACGCCGGCGAGACATCCAGCCGCTACATCTTCGACAGGATGGCCGAACTCGGCATCGAGACCGACCACATCGTTCACATGCCGGGCCTCGTGACGCCGATCTCGGCGATCATGATCGACCCCAGCGGCGAGCGCACCATCGTCACCTTTCGCGACCCGGAATTGTGGAAGGTGCGGTTGCCGGACACCGACGCGCTGCTCGACGACTGCGACGCCATCCTCACCGAGAATCGCTGTGCGGAATTCTGCACGGATCTGTGCACTGAGGCGCGGCGGCGCGGAATTCCCGTCGTCGTCGACGTCGACCGCGCCATGTCGATGCGGGAAGGCCTGCTGACGGCCTCGTCGCATCTGATCTTCTCCAGCGAGGCCCTCCAGGCCACGGCGGATATCGTCGACGACGCGGCCGCGCTGCACAAGATGGCCAAGGTCACGCCGTCATTTTTGGCCGGCACCCGCGGGCCGCAGGGCACGCTATGGCTCGACCCGCAGGGCGCCGTGCAGGAAACCCCGGCCTTTCCGGTCCACACTGTGGATACGCTGGGTGCAGGCGATGTGTTCCATGGCGCTTTTGCCCTCGCCATCACCGAAAGCCAGAGCGTGCCCGACGCCCTGCGCTTTGCATCGGCCGCCGCCGCCTTGAAATGCACCCGGTTCGGCGGCGCCTTCGCTTGCCCGCAACGTCCTGAAGTCCAAGCGCTTTTGGAGCGGGCGAGCACCTAGCGACGCCGAGGCCCGGGCGCGCCCCTTGTCATGGAAGAATTTTCTATATATGAGGCTAAGTAACCTCATATTTGGAACAAAGTTCTACCATGACCGACATCGCCGTCCAACCCCCCGAAGCCAACCGCCGCCTCGATGCCATTGACCGCAAGATCCTGACCGTGCTGCAGGACGACGCTTCCCTCTCCGTGGCGGAAATCGGCGATCGCGTCGGATTGTCGTCGACGCCCTGCTGGAAACGTATCCAGCGGCTCGAGGCCGATGGCGTGATCCTTCGCCGGGTCGCCCTGGTCGACCAGAACAAGATCGGCCTCGGCATTTCGGTGTTCGTTTCGGTCGAAAGCGGCGACCACTCCGACGCCTGGCTGAAGAAGTTCGCCGATGCCGTGAGCGCCATGCCCGAGGTGATGGAATTCTACCGGATGGCCGGCGATGTCGATTACATGCTGCGCGTCGTCGTCGCCGACATGACGAGCTATGACATCTTCTACAAGAAGCTGATCAGCGCGGTCCCGCTGAAGAACGTGACCTCGCGGTTCGCCATGGAGAAGATCAAGTCGGTCACGGCGTTGCCCGTGCCGCCCGCGAGCGCGGCGTAAGGTATACTTAAACGCCGCGCGTCATTGCGAGGCGCGTGAGCTCCGAAGCAATCCAGTTCTTGTACACGCTCTGGATTGCTTCGCTTCGCTCGCAATGACGACCGTTTCTAAATCTTCTGATTGTATTCGCCGACTTCCGGATGGGTGCGCAGCACCGAGTCCATCGCCTCGAACATGTCGCGCATGCGCTGTTCCGACACCGGGCTTTCGACCACGACCACGAGTTCAGGCTTGTTGGACGAGGCGCGCACCAGCCCCCAGCTTCCGTCCTCGACGGTGACGCGCACGCCATTGACCGTGACGAGATCGCGGATCGCTTGTCCCGCAACCTTTTCGCCCCTGGCCTTCGCCGCCTCGAAGTGCTTCACGACGGCATCCACGACGCCGTACTTGGCCTCGTCGGCGCAATGCGGCGACATCGTCGGCGACGACCACGTCTTCGGCAGCGCCTCCCTGAGATCGGACATCGACTTGCCCGGCGCGCGGTCCAGCATCTCGCAGACCGCGATCGCCGAGACGAGGCCGTCGTCATAGCCGCGGCCGAACGGCTTGTTGAAGAAGAAGTGGCCGGACTTCTCGAAACCCGCCAGCGCCCCAAGCTCGTTGGTGCGGCGCTTCATGTAGGAATGGCCGGTCTTCCAGTAACTCACTTTCGCGCCCTGCTTCTGCAGGACGGGGTCAGTGACGAAGAGGCCGGTCGATTTCACGTCGACGACGAACTGCGCGTCCTTGTGAATGGCGGACATATCCCGCGCGAGCATGACGCCGACCTTGTCCGCGAAGATTTCCTCGCCGGTGTTGTCGACCACGCCGCAGCGGTCGCCGTCGCCGTCGAAGCCGAGGCCGACATCGGCCTTGTGCGCGAGCACCGCGTCGCGGATGGCGTGGAGCATCTCCATGTCCTCCGGATTCGGATTGTATTTCGGGAAGGTGTGATCGAGTTCGGTGTCGAGCGGGATCACCTCGCAGCCGATCGCCTCCATCACCTGCGGCGCGAACGCGCCGGCGGTGCCGTTGCCGCAGGCCACCACCACCTTGAGCTTCCGCTTCAGCTTCGGCCGCCTGGTAAGGTCAGCGATGTAGCGCGCCGGAAAATTCTCGTGGAACTGATAGCTGCCGCCGCCCCTGGTCTTGAAATCGGCGGCGAGCACGATGTCCTTCAGCCGGTTCATCTCGTCGGGGCCGAAGGTGAGCGGACGATTGGCGCCCATCTTCACGCCGGTCCAGCCGTTGTCGTTGTGCGAGGCGGTGACCATCGCGACGCAGGGCACGTCGAGATCGAACTGCGCGAAATAGGCCATCGGTGTCATGCACAGTCCGATGTCATGCACCTTGCAGCCCGCCGCCAGCAGGCCGGAAATCAGCGCGTATTTGATCGACGACGAATAGCCGCGGAAGTCGTGGCCCGTCACGATCTCCTGCTTCGCGCCGAGTTCGGCGATCAACGTGCCGAGTCCCATGCCGAGCGCCTGGATACCCATCAGGTTGATCTCTTTGCCGAACAGCCAACGCGCGTCGTATTCGCGGAATCCGGTCGGCTTCACCATCGGCTCGGATTCATAGGCGTAGGTATTGGGCACGAGAACGGGCTTCGGCTTCGGAAACATCAGGCGGGCCTCTGGAAATGGGCTAAAGGACAACCGCAGCCATAGCCAATGCAGCGGCGGCTGGGAAGACGAGGGAGACTTTCTTGGCTGAAATTACGGCATAATTCGCGGCGGCGGCCAGCCGCGAGAGCGGATCGAGTTAATGTCGTTCAGGGCTTATTGTTCCAGCACCATGGTGCCGCTGGCGTATTCGAACCGCTTCAGCCGGGACAGGAACGACAGGCCCAGCAGGTTTTGCGACAGCGCTTCGTCGGGCAACACCATGGCGTCGACGTCGCGCACCACAAGCCCGCCGACGTCGAGCATGGCGATCCGGGTCCGCGCACCCTTGACCGTGCCGTTCGCGGTCACGACCTTCGCGGTGTAGTCGGCCGGCGAAGGCCGCACCCCGATCCGCTCGGCCGAACTCTCGTTGAGCGCGACGACCGACGCGCCGGTGTCGACCATGAAGCCCAGCCGCTGCCCGTCGATTTGACCGTCGGTCCGGAAATGGCCGCGCCCGTCGCTGGGAATGCGAAGGCGACGAGTCCCCGACGGCGCCTGAATGGCGGCAAAGGCGGATTGTTCGGAAGACGCCGCGCGCGCAGGCGTGGCCGCCGACATCTTGTCGGCCATCTGCGCCATGTAGGTGCCGGAACCGGCCAGAAGAGCTGCAAGGATCAGCAGATGACGCATTACACAAACCCACCGGAGGCACATGCCTCGCTCGCGATTCCATCATATCGGCCAGTTCGGCGCGATGAACCGCAAACGCCACACCCAGCTATTTCAGCGAAAAGCATGAGCGAAGCGTTAACAGGTCCGCTTCCGGCAGGAATCTAGGACGGAATCAAGGATCGCTCTCGGTGGTCAGCGCAAATGCTTTCACTGCGTAATGCTGCCGAACGACCGCCAGAAGGTCATCGGGCGGCGTCGACTGTTCGGCTCGCCGCCAGGAAATCTGGAAGGAGCAGTCCGTCTCGTCGCCGCAATGCCGCGCCATCTCCGCGAACTGCGCGCGATAGCGCGTGCCGTCAAGCAACCGCGGCAACTCGACGATCGCGCGCATCTCGGCATCGCCTGCGATGGTCAGCCTGGCACGATGATCACGGGGCATGGCGCGGTCGACCCACTTCAAACCCCACAAGGTGACGAAGGCCAGCGCCGTCGCAACCGTGCCGAGAATGAGTTGGCCTCCCCCGAAACAGAGGCCGATCACCGTCATCAGCCAGAGCGTTGCCGCCGTGGTGACGCCGGTGACAAGATCGCCTTTCTTCAGAATAGCCCCGCCCCCGATGAAGCCGACGCCGGTGAGGATGCCGAGCGGCAGACGCATCAGATCCATCACCGCGAAGGATTGCGGCGTCTTGCCGCCGAGCGGCAACAGGATATTGGCCTGGATCATGGCCACCGAGGCGGCGAGCCCCACCAGAATGGTGGTTCGGAATCCGGCTGCATGACCGCGCACACCGCGGTCGAACCCCACGATGCCCCCGGCGATCATCGTCAGCGCGATGCGGATCGCGATGTCGGCCCAGGTTGGCTGCAGCGGCATGTCCATGCCCGGTTCCAACGCCGGACCGATATCGGGAGTTCCCGCCGCGGACGGGCGCGGGATCAGGTGCCGCGCGGCTTGACCCGCCGCGTCGGCGGCGCGTTCGCGGGGTCCTCGGGCCACGGATGGCGCGGATATCGGCCGCGAAGATCGGAACGAACGGAGGCATAGCTGCCGCGCCAGAAGCCCGGAAGGTCGCGCGTGACCTGCACCGGCCGATGCGCGGGCGACAGCAGTTCGAGCACCAGCGGCACCTTGCCCTGGGCAATCGCGGGATGCGCCGTCAGGCCGAACAGTTCCTGCAATCGCACGGCGATGGTCGGCCCCTGCCCGGCTTCGTAGTCGATCGCCAGCATCGTGCCGGTCGGCGCCTCGAAGTGCGTCGGCGCCTCGCGGTCGAGCCGGTTGCGCAGATTCCATGGCAACAGCGCCATGACCGCATCGGACAAGTCGCCAGCGGCGATATCCTTCAACGACGTCTTGTCCATGAGCATAGGCACCAGCCAGTTTTCACGCTGCGCCGCCAGCGCGCTATCGGAGAGGTCGGGCCAATCATCGCCTTCGGCGGCGCGCAGGAACATCACTCGGTCGCGCCATTGCTTCAGTGCTTTCGACCACGGCAGGCGATCCAGCCCTGCGCTCACAAGGCCCTCCGCGAAAATGCGCGCGGTCTCCAGCGAAGGCGCGACTGCGAGCGGCGCTTCGGAAAGGGTGATCGCATGCAGACGCTTCCGCCGCCGCGCCCGCAACGCCATCGCGGCGCGGTCGAACATCACCTCGTCATCGGTCGCGATCTGGTCCGCGAAACGCGCCTCGATGTCGACCTGCGCGATCGGCGCCGCCAGCAGGATGCGGCCGTTGGCGGCGGTGCCGGTGAGTTCGGCGACCGCGATGTAGGGCACGCGCGCCAGCGCGGAAGCCGGGTCGACCGACGCGCCGCGGCCATTGGCGAGCACGAACGACCCGTTGCCGCGATTGCGCGCCACCCGATCGGGAAACGCCAGCGCGAGCATGACGCCGCTACTTAACTCCCCTCCCCCTTGCGGGGAGGGGTTGGGGGTGGGGGTAACAGTACCGGAAGCCTTGCTTGGAGATCCCCCTCCCCGACCTTCCCCCGCAAGGGGGAAGGGAGAAGAGGGCATCCGTACGCCGCTCATCGGCGTCTGCACCACAACCACTGCATCGGCTTTTGCCGCCGCCACCTGCGAGGCCCATCGCTCTGCGAGCTGCCGCGCGCCGGACCCGCGCGGCGAGCGGTCGCGACGGAAATTGTCGAGGCGCGCGTCGAGATCGACGCTGTCGCCCCCGAGCCCTCGCTCAGTCAGCACAGCCGCGATGTCGGCGGCCTCGCGGCCAGCGCCGAGGCGATGCGAATCCACGATCATGCGTGCGAGCCGTGGCGGCAGCGCCAGCGCGCGCAGGCTCTTGCCTTCATCGGTGATGCGGCCATCGGCATCGAGCGCGCCGAGTTCGCGCAGCAGGTTCCGGGCTTCGTTCAGCGCGGGCGCGGGCGGGGAATCCAGAAACGTCAGCGCGCCGGGGTCGCTGATGCCCCACTGCGCGAGATCGAGCACCAGCGTCGACAGATCGGCCGAGAGGATTTCCGGCTGGGTGTAGGCCGGCAGCGACGCCGTCTGCGGCTCGTCCCACAACCGGTAGCACACGCCGGGCTCGGTGCGGCCGGCACGGCCGCGGCGCTGGTCCACCGCCGCGCGCGAGGCGCGCACCGTCTCCAGCCGGGTCAGCCCGATATCCGGCTCGTAGCGCGGGACGCGCGCCAGGCCGGAATCCACCACGATGCGGACGCCCTCGATGGTCAGCGACGTCTCGGCAATGGACGTCGCCAGCACCACCTTGCGTTGGCCTTTCGGAGCCGGCGCGATGGCGCGATCCTGAACCGCGGCGTCGAGCGCACCGAACAGCGGCACGATCTCGATGCCCGCATCGTGGATGCGCTCCGCCAGCATGGTTTGCGTGCGGCGGATCTCGGCGGCGCCCGGCAGGAACGCCAGTACCGAGCCCTCGTCTGCTCGCAACGCGG
>DASZVY010000070.1:0-24272 GCA_035546855.1 Nitrobacter sp.
CGTCCGCATTCGCGGACGATGACACCTCTTTCTCGGTCAGGCTCTGAGGATCACGAAAAGAGCTCTCACACCCCGGTCTGGCTGATGAACTTGGTGTTGAGATAAGCCTCCATCGCCTCGGTGCCGCCCTCGGAGCCGTAACCGGAATCCTTGACGCCGCCGAACGGGTTCTCGGGCATGCCGAGAGCGACGTTGTTGATCGCGACCATGCCGCTCTCGATCGCGGCACCGATAGCGGTCGCTGTCTTGGTCGAACTTGTGAAGGCATAGGACGCGAGGCCATAGGGCAGACGGTTGGCTTCCTCGGCCGCCTCGTCGAAGGTCGAGAACGGCGAAATCAGCGCCAGCGGGCCGAACGGCTCCTCGTTCATCGCGCGCGCATCCTTCGGGACGTCGGTGACGACCGTCGGCTCGAAGAAATAGCCCTTGTTGCCGACGCGATGGCCGCCCGCAGTCAGCTTGCCGCCCTTGCCGACAGCGTCCTGCACAAAGCCCTCGATTGCGGTGACGCGGCGCGGATTGGCCAGAGATCCCATCTTGGAGTCAGCGTCGAGGCCATTGCCGACCTTGATCGCCTTGGCGGCGTCGGTGAACTTGCCGACAAAATCCTTGTAGACCTTGTCCTGCACCAGAAGGCGCGTCGGCGCGATGCAGACCTGACCGGCGTTGCGGAATTTCGCGCCCGAAATGATCTGCGCGGCGCTCGCAACGTCGGCGTCGTTGAACACGATCACGGGCGCATGGCCGCCGAGCTCCATGGTGGCGCGCTTCATGTGCAGGCCAGCCAGTGCGGCGAGTTGCTTGCCGACGGCCGTCGATCCCGTGAACGACATCTTGCGGATGACCGGATGCGGGATCAGGTACTCCGAAATCTCGGCGGGCACGCCGAACACGAGATTGATGACGCCGTCAGGGACGCCCGCGTCGACGAAGGCGCGAAGCAGTTCGGAGGGCGACGCCGGTGTTTCCTCGGGTGCCTTGACGATGATCGAGCAGCCGGCGGCAAGCGCCGCCGACAGCTTGCGACAGACCTGGTTGATCGGAAAATTCCAGGGCGTGAAGGCTGCGACCGGGCCGACCGGCTCCTTCACCGCGATCTGATAAATGCCCGGTCCGCGCGCCGGGATCAGCCGGCCGTAGGCGCGGCGGGATTCTTCGGCGAACCACTCGATCACGTCGGCCGCGGCCAGCGTTTCGATCTTCGCTTCGGCCAAAACCTTGCCCTGCTCCATGGTCATCAGGGTCGCGATCTTGTCGGCGCGCTCGCGCATCAGGGCGGCGGCCTTACGCATGATCTTGGCGCGCTCGAAGGGCGCAACGGCGCGCCAGACCTTGAAGCCCTTGTCGGCAGCCGCCAGCGCCTCGTCGAGGTCGGACCGGTCGGCGTGAGCCACGGTGCCGATCTTCTCTTCGGTTGCCGGGTTCACCACGTCGATGGTCTTTCCCGAGCTGCTGGCGCGCCACTTGCCATTGATCAGCAGCGATGTGTTTTGATAGCTCATGGCACTCTTTCCTTGCGTTCTTGACCCGGCTTTGATGCGGCGGCATGGAACAGCGATGGAGTGCTTTGGGTCAAGTGATTCCTTCGTGACCCAGCCTTGCGGGAATTGGGACAAGTTGGCGCAACGGAGCGCCCTCACAGCGGATGCGGCGTCGCGTCGTATCGGTTCACGACAATGTCGCGCTTGGTCTCGTCGACGCGCACGGTCATGTCGTAGCGGCCGTCATGCAGTTCCTTGGCGAGCACCTCGGCATTGCGGTGCAGCCAACTGATGCCGGCGCCATCCGCTGCGTCGATCGACAGATCCAGCGTGGTGCGCGTGGCAGCCAGCCGCTCCTCGATCGCTGTCAACAACGCGCCAATCCCCTCGCCGGTTTCGGCCGATACCAGGAAACATGGCACGTCCGTCGGCCGGCGCGCCGCGATGTTTCGGAGGTTGTCGCGTTGCTCCGGATCGAAGCGATCGATCTTGTTCCAGACTTCGATGATGCCCGGACCCGCTGCGGGGTCGATGCCGAGTTGACGCAGCACGGCTTCGACGTCGTGCTGCTGCGCCTCCGCGTCGTCATGCGAGATGTCGCGAACGTGAAGGATGACGTCCGCTTCCATCACTTCTTCCAGCGTGGCGCGAAAAGCGGCCACAAGCTGCGTGGGCAGATTCGAAATGAAGCCGACGGTGTCCGACAGCATGGCCTTGCCGCCATGCGGCAACGTCAAGGCCCGCAGCGTCGGGTCGAGGGTCGCGAACAGCATGTCGGCGGCCTGCACGTCGGCGCGGGTCAGCCGGTTGAACAGCGTCGATTTGCCGGCGTTGGTATAACCGACCAGCGCGACCACGCGATAGGGCACCCGCTGGCGGCCGGCTCGATGCAGCCGGCGGGTCGCCTGAACCTTTTTCAGTTCGTTTTCGAGCCGCGTGATGCGCTCGCCGATCAGGCGCCGGTCGGCTTCGATCTGGGTTTCGCCGGGGCCGCCCATGAAGCCGAAGCCGCCCCGCTGCCGCTCAAGGTGAGTCCACGAGCGCACCAGGCGGCTGCGCTGGTAATTGAGATGAGCAAGTTCGACCTGAAGCGCGCCTTCCCTGGTCTTGGCGCGCCGTCCGAAGATTTCGAGGATCAGGCCGGTGCGGTCGAGAACCTTGGCATTCCATGCCTTCTCCAGGTTGCGCTGCTGGATCGGCGATAGCGCGCAGTCCATCACCACAAGATCCGCGCGGTGCGAGGCGATGAGACCGGTGAATTCCTCGACCTTGCCCTTGCCGAGATAGGTCGCGGGCCGGATCTGGCCGATCGGCGCTATCACGGCATCCACGACGTCGAGGTCGATCGCGCGGGCAAGACCGGCCGCCTCCTCGATACGCGCTTCCGTGTCGCGCGCGGCATGCGGCTCCGATGGCGCGTCGGAACCAGCGCGCCGGGCTTTCACATAGGGGCCGATGACGATCACCCGGCCGGTCGGTTTGCCCTCCGCCGACCGCGGACGGTCGGCAGCCCCTTCATGATTGCGGGGTTCCAATCAGGAACCTTTCAAGCTGGCGCTCACGTCGGAGCATCCTCGCCGCCTTCGAACAGTTGGATCGGCGCCCCCGGCATGATGGTCGAGATCGCATGCTTGTAGACGAGCTGCGAATGACCGTCGCGCCGAAGCAGCAGGCAGAAATTGTCGAACCAAGTGACAATGCCCTGCAATTTCACGCCATTGACCAGAAAGATCGTCAGAGGCGTCTTGGTTTTGCGAACGTGGTTGAGGAAGGTGTCTTGTAGGTTTTGTGCGCGGTCTGCCGCCATTGTTTTTATCCCGCAGTCTTGTTTTGCGTTTTTATGCTGCCGAGCGCGTTCTCTCAGGAACGTCCCCCGGTTGCCGCGTCCCTGAGTTCCCCCTCCGTGGACACGGCGAGTCCGATTAGAGGGCAGAGCTCGTTCCGAAGCAAGCCCGCGCGACGGTCAAAGCATGGCGCCGGGCTCAGGAAAACGCCGAAAAACGGTGGAATTCCTCCCGAAGGCGCCTGGCGATCGGCCCGGGGGTTCCATTTCCGACCGGCTCCCCGTCAAGTACGACGACCGGCATGACCAGTTGAGTGGCCGACGTGATGAAGGCTTCCGCCGCGGCTTTCGCCTCCTCCGGCGTAAATGGACGCTCCTCGAGCCGGATCTGAAGCGCGGCCATCACCTCCATCAGGACCGCCCGGGTGATGCCGGCCAGGATGCCCCTGTCCGCAGAGCGGGTGATCACCCGTCCGTCCGCCGTCACGATCCAGGCGTTGCTGGACGAGCCTTCCGTGACAAACCCGTCGGCATCCACATACCAGGCTTCGTATGCGCCCTGCTCGCGGGCCTCCTGCTTGGCCAGGACGTTGGGCAGCAGGGAGACCGACTTGATGTCGACCCGCGGCCAGCGGTTCTCGGGAACGGTGACGACCTTGATGCCGTTCGCCGCCGTCTCCCGGTTCTTCTCGAAGTTCAGCGGCCGGGCTGTGACCACGACGCTCGGCTTGACGGCCGGAGACGGGAATGCATGGTCGCGCCGTGCGACCCCCCGTGTGACCTGGAGATAGGCGATGCCGTAACCGACGCGATTGCGGCGCACCACCTCGTGCATGATGACCTCGAGCGCGGACAGCGGCATCGGCTCGGCAATCCGCAATTCGCGCAACGACCGCTGCAGGCGCGCCATGTGGCGGGGAAAATCGACCAGCCGCCCGCCGCGGACTTCGCAGACCTCATAGACGCCATCGGCGAACTGATAACCGCGGTCTTCAATATTCACGCTGGCCTCGCGCATGTCGCAATAGCGGCCGTTGACATAGGCAATGCGCGACATCGGCTTCTTTCCGTTTCGGTCGACCGGATTTCAGTTGACGCCAAGCGCCTTGAGCTTGCGATGCAGCGCCGAGCGCTCCATGCCGACAAACTCCGCGGTTCGCGAGATGTTGTTCGAAAAGCGGCTGATCTGGGCGATGAGATAGTCGCGCTCGAACACCTCACGCGCTTCGCGCAGCGGCAGGCCCATGATGTGTTCGCCGTTGACGCCGCTCGGCATGGCCGGAACCATCGACCCGACATCCTGCGGCAGCATGTCGGCCGTGATGATGATTTCAGGGCCGCCGCCCGCGAGGATCATCACGCGCTCCACGTTGTTGCGGAGCTGACGGACGTTGCCCGGCCAGACGTGGGACTGCAGCACCGCCATGGCGTCGTCGCCGATCTGCCGTTTCGGCAGGCCGCTGCTGGCCGAAATCTGCTCCATGAAATAGTTGATGAGTTCAGGAATGTCCTCGCGCCGCTCCGACAGCGGCGGCACCCGGATCGGAACCACCGACAGCCGGTGGTAAAGATCTTCGCGGAAGCGGCCCGCCGCGATTTCCTCCTCGAGGTTGCGCGCGGTCGAGGAAATGATACGGACATCGACATTGATCTTGGCCGTGCCGCCGGCGCGCTGAAAAGTCTGGTCCACCAGCACGCGCATGATCTTGTTCTGGGTCTCACGCGGCATGTCGCCGATCTCATCGATGAACAGCGTGCCGCCATGCGCCTCTTCGAGCGCTCCCGCCTTGCGCGGCTGCTGGCCGTCGGTCTGCTCGATGCCGAACAGCTCGACTTCCATTCGCTCCGGCGTGATCGCGGCCGCGTTGATGACCACGAAGGGTCCCTCGGCGCGGCTCGACATGCTATGCAGCGTTCGCGCCGCCAATTCTTTGCCGGAGCCGGATGGCCCCACGATCATGATGCGGCTGTTCGCCTTCGCCGCGCGCTCGATGGTCTGTCGAAGATGATTCATGCTGGGAGAACGGCCCACCAGCGTATTGGCCGCAGGCGAGTGCTGTTTCAACTCCCTCACCTCGCGCTTGAGACGCGAGGTTTCCAGCGCACGCGTCGCCACCAGGATCAGGCGATCGGACTTGAAGGGCTTCTCGATGAAATCATAGGCCCCGCGCTTGATCGCAGCGACCGCGGTTTCGATGTTGCCATGCCCCGAGATCATCACCACAGGCATGTCGGGGCTATCCTGCTTGATTTTTTCAAGCAGTTGCAATCCGTCGAGCTTGCTTCCCTGCAGCCAGATATCGAGAAAGACCATGTTCGGCCGACGGCTCGAAATCTCCGCGAGAGCCTGGTCGCTGTCGCGCGCCGTACGGGTCGTAAACCCCTCGTCTTCCAGAATGCCCGCGACGAGATCGCGGATGTCTGCTTCATCATCGACGATCAGAATGTCATTTGCCATGGGTAAAAGCCTGCATTGTCAATGGCCGGTTACAGCTTCGGTCTTTGTTTCGGCGCCGGGGGCGGTGTCGTGATTGGTCGCTTGATCGGCGCTCTTGGTTTCAGCATTTTGCGGATGTCCGGATACGGCGAAGCGTAGCCGCATCCAGGCGCCCCGTGCGCCGGGGCGAATGGCGGACGCGTCGTTGAGCTCGAGCTTGCCGCCATGGTCTTCCAGAACACGCCCGACGATCGCGAGGCCAAGCCCGGTGCCTTTCGCACGCGTGGTCACGTAAGGCTCCAGCAAACGCGCCCGGGCGACTTTCGGCAGGCCGATACCGTTGTCGATCACGTCGATCAGAATATCGTCGCCGTCGCGCCCCGCGATGACGTCGATACGGCCTTTCCCCAGCGTCTCCGGCGGAACGACCTCGATCGCCTCGGCGGCGTTCTTGATGATGTTGGTCAACGCCTGGGAAATCAGCCGGCGATCGAACTGCGCGCGCAGGGGCTCGCTCTTGATCTCGGCTTCGATGTCGATGTCGGGATGCCCGACCCGCATCAGGAACACGGCCTGCCGAACGGTATCGGCGACGTCCTCGCCTTCCATGACCGGCTTGGGCATCCGCGCGAAGCGCGAAAACTCATCGACCATCCGCCGGATATCCTCGACCTGGCGGATGATGGTGTCGGTGCATTGCTCGAAGATCGGCTTGTCCTCGGTAATGACCTTGCCGAACTTGCGGCGAATGCGCTCGGCCGACAGTTGAATCGGCGTCAGCGGATTCTTGATCTCATGAGCGATGCGGCGCGCCACGTCGCCCCATGCCGAGGTGCGTTGCGCCGTCACAAGCTCGGTGATGTCGTCGAGCGTCACGATATAGCTGTCGCGGGACTGGCTGGTCTGCTCGGCGCTGACGCGCACCGAAAGGTTGCGCTCGTTTCCGTCGCGACTGATGGTGATCTGGCCTTGCACGAGCCGTTGCGACCCTTCCCTCGCTGTGCGCATCAGATCGTCGAGTTCGGGAATGATCTCCGTCAACGAGTGTCCGAGGGCCTCGGATTCCGGATGTCCGATCAATTTTTCGGCGGAACGGTTGAGGATGCCGATGGTATTGGTCCCATCGACGCCGATAATGCCGGCGCTGGCCGACGACAGCACCGCTTCGATGAAACGCCGCCGGCTGTCGATCAGATTGCTCGCATTGACCAGTTCGTCGCGTTGGGTCCGCAACTCCTGCGTCATCTTGTTGAAGGTCTCGCCGAGTTGGGCGAGATCGCCTTCGGCCTTCAGAACGGGCACCTGAACGTTCAAATCGCCTGTGGACACGATGTTGGCGGCGTTCATCAGCCGCCGGACCGGCGCCACGAAACGGTTGGCGAAATTGAGTCCCAGCAACACCGACGCCATCAGGATGGTCAGCGCGATCACCGCAAACATCAGCGCGAACGCCACCTGAATGCCGAGGCGGCGCGCTTCGATCGTGGCGTATTCGGCGACGCTGGCCTGAGTTTGCTTCAGTTGCGCGACCACATGCGGGTCGAGCAGCCGCGCGACATAGAGGAACGTATCCTGAAACGCACGCAGGCGAATAACGGCCGCCACGTAGTTGGCTTCCGGAAACACCGCGATCTGCGGCTCGGATTCGTTGACGTTCTTCAGGAAGTCCGGGTTGGGCGTCGTATAGTTGCGCTCGATTCCGGTCTGGGCCGATTCCAGAAGATGCCCCTCCCTGTCGATCAGCATGGCGCCGGGGAGATTTCGCGCCTTCGCGCTCTCGGTCAGAAGATCGCGGAATGTCCCGCGATCCTGATCGTACAATGGCCGCGCGTTGGCAATGTCGTTCGCCATCCCGATGATGTCGCCCCGGATGAGCTGGGCATGCTCGTGCAGATAGGCGTTGGCGACGATCAGGGAGTTCTGGATGACGGCCTTGGTCGGCCCGGAAAACAGCCGGTCCAGACCGCGGTCGATGGTCACGTTGGCGACGATGGCCACCAGCACGGCCGGCAGCACCGCAATCACCGAAAACAGGCTGACGATCTGGACGTGCAGTTTTGCGGCGGCCCGCCCTCGCCGGCGCGCCTGAACCACTTTCCAGACCTCGCGGGCGATGATGCCGACCAGAATCAGGATGGTCCCGGCATTGATCAGAAGGAGGGTAATGACGACGTTATGTTTTGGCTCGATCGGCGTCAGCCCGGTGAGCACGACGAAGGTCACGAAGGCCGAGATCAGCGCGAGTGCGATGGCCAGGGGCGCGAGAAACGTCCGCCATGTCCGGACGCGCGGCTTGGGGAACGACGGATCGAGCGTTGGGGCCGACGTGTCTGCGCTGGTCATGCCAAAAAGGTTGAGCGAGAGGCCTGCTATCGCCGTCAGCCAACGCTGACGGGCAACTGATGCATTCCTACAACAATGTTGCTCAATTACGACATTTCCACGGCGCGAACCATGGTCCGCCGGCGGACAACACACCGAAAGTCGACCGCGCGAGCTGGAAACAATCCAGAATTCCCGACCGCCGGGCCTTAACCGCCAGTCCGATAAACTTGAATGTCGAGGTCGCGAATCTTCTTGCGCAGCGTGTTGCGGTTCAATCCCAGCAGGTCGGCGGCCCGGATCTGGTTGCCACGGGTCGCGGCGAGCGCCGCGGTCAGGAGCGGCACCTCGATCTCCCGAAGAACACGATGATAGAGACCCGGGGGCGGCACGCCGTTGGGGAAGCCGGAGAAGTGCGAGGAGAGATACATCTCGACCGCTCCGCTCAGATTGTCGATGCTTCGGCTCGCCGGGCCGCCGGAAATCACCGCCGGCGGAGCCAGCTCCTCGTCGATCACCGACCCCGTGATGACGTCCTGCGGATAGAGCGCGGCCAACCGCCGGGCGAGGTTTTCCAGTTCGCGCACGTTACCCGGCCAGCGGTGCTGCTTCATCCGCTCGAGGGCCAGAGCATCGAGTTTCTTCGGCGGCAGGCCGTCCTTCTCGGCCAGCGAGAAGAAGTGACGGACGAGATCGGGCAGATCTTCGATCCGCTCGCGCAGCGGCGGCAGCCGTAGCGGCACCACGTTGAGGCGGAAGAACAGATCCTCGCGGAACAGGCCCTGCTGGATCAGGATGCGCAGGTCCTTGTTGCTCGCGGCGACGATGCGCACGTCGGTCTTGATCGCGGTGCGGCCGCCGACGGTGGTGTATTCGCCCTGCTGCAGCACGCGCAGCAGGCGGGTCTGCGCCTCCATCGGCATGTCGCCGATTTCGTCGAGGAACAGCGTCCCGCCCTCCGCCTGCTCGAACCGGCCCGAGGCGCGGTTATTGGCGCCGGTGAACGCGCCGCGTTCGTGACCGAACAATTCCGACTCGATCAGGTCGCGCGGGATCGCCGCCATGTTGACCGCGACGAACGGCCCGTTCCGCCGCTTCCCGTAGTCGTGCAGCGCGCGCGCGACCAGCTCCTTGCCGGTGCCGGACTCGCCCGAAATCATCACCGTCAGGTCGGTCTGCATCAACCGCGCCAGCACGCGGTAGATTTCCTGCATCGCCGGAGAGCGTCCGACCAGCGGAATGGAATCGAACTCGCCTTCATCCGCGGGAGCGGCGGCGCGCTCCTTCGGCTCGGAGAGCGCACGGCCGACGATCGCAATCAGCTCCTTGAGATCGAATGGTTTCGGAAGATATTCATAGGCGCCGCGTTCGGAGGCGCGGATCGCCGTCATGAACGTGTTCTGCGCGCTCATGACGATGACCGGCAGATTGGGCCGCAGCTTCTTGATCCGCGGCAGCAGATCAAAGGCATTTTCGTCCGGCATCACGACGTCGGTGATAACCAGATCGCCCTCGCCCTGATTGACCCAGCGCCACAGCGTCGCCGCGTTGCCGGTCAGGCGAACCTCGTAGCCGGCGCGAGACAGCGCCTGATTGAGAACCGTGCGGATGGCGGAATCGTCATCGGCGACGAGAATACTACCTGCTGGCATGGGTCTTCCTCATCATGGATCGCGTGAGGCAGATGACGGCGTTCCCGGCGCCGCGTCGCCATTGCTTGGGGGATCGGGTTTTTGAACTGTGTTGAACATCGGCAACAGCACACGAAACGTCGTCCGGCGCGGCTGCGACTCGCATTCGATGATGCCGCCATGGTCGCCCACGATCTTGGCGACCAGCGCGAGGCCGAGCCCGCTGCCGCTCGCCTTCGTGGTGACGAAGGGATCGAACAGGTTCGGAAGCAGATCTTCGGGCACGCCCGGTCCGTTGTCCCTGACGCAGAATTCAAGCGGCAGCGACACGCGCGACTTCTTTCCGGGGACCGACAGGCGCACGCCGGGCCGGAACGCGGTGGTGAGCTGGATTTCGCCTTCGCCCTCAAGGTCAGCGACGGCCTCCGCCGCATTCTTCACGAGGTTGAGGAAGACCTGGATCAACTGGTCCTGATTGGCGAACACCGGCGGCAGGGAGGGATCGTAGTCCTCGATGAACTTGACGTTGCGCGCGAAGCCGGACTGGGCGAGCCGCTTGACGTGATCGAGGACGGAATGAATGTTCACCGGCCCGCGCGCGACCGGGCGTTCGTCACCGAACACCTCCATGCGATCGACCAATGTGACGATGCGATCCGCCTCGTCGCAGATCAGCCGCGTCAACACCCGGTCTTCCGACGAGGCCGCCTGTTCGAGCAACTGTGCCGCTCCGCGAATACCCGACAGCGGGTTCTTGATCTCGTGCGCCAGCATCGCGGCGAGCGCGATCACCGAACGCGCGGCGCTGCGGTGGGTCAGTTGCCGGTCCATCTTGTCGGCGATCGTGCGTTCCTGCAGCATAACGACGATATGGCCGGGGCGTTCGCTCAGCGGCGCCACGTGCAGATCGACCTGACGGTCGCGGCCGATGCGCGGTGTGCCGAGATCGACTTTGAATTCGTTGACGGGCGAGCCGCTGTCCCGGACCTGATCGATCAAGGTCAGCAGCGGGCTGCCGAACGGGATGACTTCCTTCAGCAATTGCCGCCGCAGGAACTGCGTCGACATCTCGAAGAAGGACTCTGCCGCCATGTTGGCATCAACGATGCGGCCATCGGGCGCGACCAGCAGCACCGGATTCGGCAATGCGTTGAGAATCGCTTCGCCATCGCCGGGCGCGGGGGTACGCGAGTGGTCCGCGATCGGGGTCATGCGGCGGCGCTCCATGCGAAGTCGTCGTAAGCCTCGGCGAGAGATCGCTGCACGCGAGCCGCATCCTCGGACGTCAGAAGCGCTTGCCGCCAGAACGTCAGTCTTGCGGCCGGCGCACGACTGCACTGCGCGGCGACATCGAGCGCCCAGCCAAGATGCTTGCGCGCATGGCGAAGTCCGATGCGCAGGCCGTAGTGCCCAAGAATGTCGTCGTAGAGCGCGCGGATGTAGCCGAATTGCACCGTCAGCGGCGGGGCTGCCTCGACGACGCCGGTGTCGAGGCGGCGGCCGATCTGGCCGGGGAGCCATGGCTGGCCCTGCGCGCCGCGTCCCACCATCACGGCATCGGCGCCCGACGCCTCCATCGCGGCGACCGCCATGTCGAACGAGGTGATGTCGCCGTTGACCACGAGAGGAATGCCGATCGCGTCCCTCACCGCACGCACCGCGCGCCAGTCGGCGCTGCCTTTGTAGAACTGGCAACGGGTGCGGCCATGAACCGTGACCATCCGGATGCCCGCAGCTTCAGCCCGGCGCGCGAGCTCGGGGGCGTTGTGCGAGCGATCGTCCCAGCCCAGCCGCATCTTGAGCGTGACGGGAATCCTCACCGCTCCGACGGTCGCCTCGATCAGTCGCAGCGCGTGATCGGGATCGCGCATCAGCGCCGAGCCGGACTGGCCTCCGGTCACGTGACGGGCCGGACAGCCCATGTTGATGTCGATGATGTCGGCTCCGGCAGCCTCGGCCACCCGCGCCCCCTCGGCCATCCACCGCGCCTGGCAACCCGCCAACTGCACGACGTGCGGCCCGAGGCCCGTCGCCTCACAGCGCAGCACCGACATCGGGCGGCCCCGCACCAGATCGTCGCTCGCGGTCATCTCGGACACCACAAGCCCCGCCCCCAACGCACCCGCCAGCCGGCGAAACGGCCGATCGGTAATACCCGACATGGGCGCCAAAAGAGCCCGTCCGGCGATATGAATATCTCCGATTTTCAAAGGCTTGGGTTCCGTCAACGCCGACCCCATCAGGGATTTCTCGAGCTGGAGAGGATTGCATCCCTGCAATCCTCATGCAGTAAGCGATTAGCTTATTTCTTGAGCAATCAAATCAGATGCCTACAGTTTAGCCAATTTTTCGGATCGCGCAAGTGCGCTGCAACAGAACCGGCGTTGGCTCCCTGATGTCGCAGCTTTTCAGGCCAGCACAATGGAATCGTGCTGCTTTTCGCGCCGGGCATGGTAAGGGCAATGCGCCGGGCGTCCCTCGGCGATCAATGCGCAACCCGAGTCATCCGCTTTTCGATGCCGACAGCAAAAAGAACGGCCGCCATCATCGTCGCCGCCGGCCGCGGCCTCCGCGCTGGCGCCGGCGGCCCCAAGCAATACCGCATGATCGGCGGCCGCCCCGTGATCGCCCGCGCGCTGGAGCCGTTCTGCGGCCATTCAGAGATCAGCGCGGTCCAGCCGGTCCTCAATCCGGACGACGCGGCCATGTTCCGCGAGGCCACCGGAGATCTGCGCTACCAGACGCCGGTCAACGGCGGCGCCACGCGCCAAGCGTCGGTGCGCGCCGGTCTCGAGGCCCTCGCCGCGCATGCGCCGGACATCGTGCTGATCCACGATGCCGCCCGTCCTTTCGTCACGCCAGCCCTGATTTCCCGCGCGATCGATGCCGCCGACAAGACCGGCGCGGCCGTGCCTGCGATTCCTGTCACCGACACCATCAAGCAGGTCGATGCGTCGGGTGCCGTGAACGCCACCCCTGATCGCGCCACGTTGCGGATCGCGCAAACGCCGCAGGCATTCCGTTTCGACGTCATCCTCGACGCGCATCGCCGTGCGGCGCGCGAACGCCGCGACGATTTCACCGACGATGCCGCGCTCGCCGAATGGGCGGGATTGACGGTTGCGACATTTGAAGGCGATGCTGCCAACATGAAGCTGACAACTCCGGAAGATTTCGTGCGCGAGGAAGCGCGCCTCGCCGCATCGCTCGGCGATATCAGGACCGGCACGGGATATGACGTGCACGCCTTCGGTGACGGCGATCACGTCATGCTGTGCGGCGTGAAGGTGCCGCACAACCGCGGCTTCCTTGCCCACTCCGACGGCGATGTCGGCCTGCATGCGCTGGTCGATGCCATCCTCGGCGCGCTTGCGGACGGCGACATCGGTTCGCATTTTCCGCCCAGCGATCCGCAGTGGAAGGGCGCGGCGTCCGACAAGTTCCTGAAATATGCCGTCAACCGCGTGACGGCGCGCGGCGGGCGCATCGCCAACCTCGAGGTCACCATGATCTGCGAGCGGCCGAAAATCGGACCGCTGCGGGACGTGATGCGGACGCGGATCGCCGAGATTTCCGGTGTCGCGCTGTCGCGCGTCGCGGTAAAGGCCACGACCAGCGAGCGGCTCGGCTTCACCGGCCGCGAGGAAGGCATCGCGGCGACCGCCAGCGCCACCATCCGGCTTCCCTGGAGCGAGTGACATGAGCGGCAGCGACACCCGCGCCCTTTCACGTTCGCTGCTCGATCTCTGCCGCATGCGCAAGTTGACCATCGCCACCGCCGAATCCTGCACGGGCGGACTCGTCGCGGCGGCGCTGACCGACATCCCCGGGTCGTCCGACGTGATCGACCGCGGCTTCGTCACCTATTCCAACGACGCCAAGCGCGCGATGCTCGGCGTCAACGCCTCGACACTCGAGAGCTTCGGCGCCGTCAGCAAGGAAACCGCGACCGCGATGGCGGTCGGCGCGCTGGAACGCGCCGGCACCGATCTCGCCGTGTCGATCACCGGCATCGCCGGCCCCGGCGGCGCGACAACGGGCAAGCCGGTCGGCCTGGTGCATTTCGCCGCCGCCGCGCGCGACGGCCGCATGATCCATCGCGAATGCCGGTTCGGCGCCATCGGACGCAGCGCCGTCCGCCAGCGTTCGGTGGTCGAAGCCCTGCGCATGCTGATGGAACTGGCGCGGGGGCCGAAACCACCTGCAAAACCCCGACGGGAAAGTGCAAGCCGATTGCAGCCACGGACAAAACGCGTGCCATTGCGGCGCGCCGGCGAGCGCCGCCGCACCACGCGGCCGCGCAAGCCGTCACCCAAGAAAGCTGACTGAGCCGAGTTATGTCGCCGCTCGCGGCGTGCCGTAAACCGCATCGGCGCGCTTCTCGAACGCCGCGGCAAATCTCTGAAAGGCGGTATCGAACATCGCCCCCATCAGCATCGCCAGCATCCGGCTCTTGAATTCGTAGGCGATGAAGAAACCGACATCGCAGGCATCCTCCGCCCTGGATTCGAACGTCCAGCGGTTCTCCAGCGAACTGAAGGGGCCCTGCAAATATTCGACGAGAATCTTCAGATTCGGCCGATCCAGCGTCACCTTGCTTGTAAAGGTCTCGCGCACCAGCTTGAACGACACCGTCATGTCGGCAACCACGACTTCGGTGCCGTCCGGTTGCGATGTGCGTTTGCGGATTTTCAGCGCCTGACACAGCGGCACGAACTCGGGATAGCGTTCGACATCGGCAACGAGGTCGAACATTTTTGCCGCGCTGTGTGGGACGCGGCGCTTGCTGGAAAATCGCGGCATATCGTCAGATTTCAGCGCGCCTGCGCGGCGCGCGCGGCCTGCAGTTTTGCAAAATCCTCGCCCGCGTGGTGCGACGAGCGGGTCAGCGGACTCGCCGACACCATCAGGAATCCCTTGGTGTAGGCGACGGTCTCATAGCCCTGGAATTCGTCAGGCGTGACGTAACGCATCACGGCGTGATGCTTGCGGGTCGGCTGCAGATATTGCCCGATGGTCAGGAAGTCGACATCCGCCGAGCGCAGATCGTCCATCACCTGCAAGACTTCGTGCCGCTCCTCGCCAAGCCCGACCATGATGCCCGACTTGGTGAACATCGTCGGATCAAGTTCCTTGACCCGTTGCAGCAGACGAATGGAATGGAAATAGCGCGCGCCGGGCCGCACCGTCAGGTAGCGCGCCGGCACGGTCTCGAGGTTGTGGTTGAAGACGTCGGGCTTCGCCGCGACGACAACTTCCAGCGCGCCGTCCTTGCGCAAAAAATCCGGCGTCAGGATTTCGATGGTCGTCGCCGGGCAGCGCTCGCGGATCGCGCGGATGGTACGCGCGAAATGCTCCGCGCCGCCGTCGTCGAGATCGTCGCGGTCGACGGAAGTAACCACGACATGGGACAACCCCAGCTTGCGCGTCGCCTCCGCGACATATTCGGGCTCGGAAGCCTCAAGCGCGCCGGGCATGCCGGTCCTGACGTTGCAGAACGCGCAGGCCCGCGTGCAGGTATCGCCCATGATCATGAAGGTGGCGTGCTTCTTGTCCCAGCACTCGCCGATGTTCGGGCAGCCCGCTTCCTCGCAGACCGTGACGAGCCCGTTCTCCCTCACGATCTTCCGGGTGTCCGCATAGCCGCGCGTGTTCGGCGCCCGCACGCGGATCCAGTCCGGTTTCGGCGGCGACATCGCATCGGGCCGGTTCGCCTTTTCAGGATGGCGCGGCCGGACGGGATTGGCTGAAACGGTATCGAGGACGACGACCATGGATAATCCGTTGTGGAAGGCCCTTAAGTAATCCGCCCGGCAGCGGGCCGCAACCATGCCTCGCCGAACGCACGGAGATATGTAACATATTTGACGTTCCTCGTGTCTTCCCGTCCCGATTCCCCGCCTGAAAATGCCTCGAAACCACTCTCCTGACGGCCTCGATGGGTCCGTCCTCGGCAAACCGATCAAACGCTCGTTCTTTGCGCGCAACGTGCTCGCCGTCGCGCCGGACCTGATCGGCGCCACCCTGCTGGTCGATGGTGTCGGCGGCATCATCGTCGAGGTGGAAGCCTACCATCACACCGAGCCGGCGGCGCATTCCTATCGGGGGCCGACACCGCGCAACATGGTGATGTTCGGGCCGCCGGGCTTCGCTTATGTCTATCGCTCCTACGGCATCCACTGGTGCGTGAATTTCGTCTGCGAGCAGGAAGGTACCGCCGCCGCGGTGCTGATCCGCGCGCTCCAGCCGACCCGCGGCATTCCGGCGATGCGGCGGCGGCGCGGACTGCACGACGAACGCACGCTGTGTTCAGGGCCCGGCAAGCTCACCGAGGCGCTCGGCATCACCATCGCGTACAACGGCCTGCCGCTCGACGCCCCGCCGATCACGCTCTACCGACGCACGCGACGGGTCGATATCTCAACGGACGTGCGGATCGGCATCACCAAGGCGGTCGAACTGCCATGGCGCTACGGCTTGAAAGGGTCGCCCTTCGTCAGCAAGCGCTTTCCTCAGGATCGCTGAGTCCGGAGGTCGATCAGCGGCGGAACAAGGACCATCGGCAGGATCGCAACCGCGATCGGCAGGAATGCGAATGCGGCGCTGCCCGTCGCATCCCACAAGACGCCGCCGATGAGGGACACCACCATGGCTGTGCCATAGCCGATGGTAAAAACACCGGCCGACATCCGGGGCACGTCATCCGGCGCCACGAGCAGCGCGGGCAGCGTCAGCACGAGCGTCAGGCTGACCGCCGCAGCAAACCCGATGAAGCCTGCGGCGCAGACAACGATCCAGAGGTTCGTGGCGGTCGCCACGCCAAGAATGCTGAGCAGGCCGAACACGCCGCAAAAAATAAACGGCCACTTTTTCCGCTCGAGGTGGCTCGCGGCCACCAGCAGAAACAACGATCCCGGCAACTGACCGGCGTTGAGAGCCGACAACGCCGGACGGATCAGATCCGTATGACCGTTTTGCAGCAAGAGTCCCGGAAGAAACGCATTGGTGCAGAAATAGAGTTGATTGTTCGCGGCTGCGACGAGGCCGACTTTCCAAAGCAAGGGATCGCGCCAGTCCGGCATCCAGCGGCGCGTGTGGGCCGCGGCGCCATCCCCTCCCTGCGGCCGCATGACGAAAATAACCACCGCAATCACGGCCGAAACGATCGACCACAATTCCAGGCTCGGGCGCCAGCCGCCTCCGAGCAGGGGCACGACCAACGCCGCAAGGACGACGGGAAAGATTTCTCCGCACAAGAGGCCGTTGGTATAGACGGCGGTGGCAAAGCCGATCCGGTGCGGAAGCCATTGCCGCACCAGCGGCGGCAGCGCCGGCTGCATCACCGCCACGCCCGCCGCCATCAGAACGGTCGCAGCGAACAGCGTATGAGCGTCAACCGCAAAACCCCGCGCGGCCGATCCGCCGGCCGCGATCAGGAGGCCGACGACCAGCGCATTGAAGGCCCCGACGCGGGCAATCAGGAGCGATCCGGGAACCGCGACGAGCGCAAACAGGCTGACCGGGATGGCGTTGAGAATTCCGACTTGCGTTCCGGACAGGCCCAGATCGGGAATGATCAGCGCCAGGATCGGCGGCACGGCCAGAATCGTCAGCCGCAGCCCGTTTCCTCCGAGCCAGAGCAGAAAAAGGGCTCGCAGCGACGACGACGAGGTTGGGGTCATCCGGCGGCCTTCAGCCGCGCCTGCGCCTCGATCAGCTTCGCCTTGCGCGCCATCGCAGCTTCGCGCTTTTCCTTTTCTTCCTCGACGATTTCCTCGGGCGCGTTGGCGACAAATTTCTCATTCGCCAGCTTGGCGTCGACGCGCTCGATGTCCGCGTCCGCCTTGGCGATCTCCTTGTCGAGACGCGCGCGCTCGGCCGCGAGGTCGATCACGCCTTTCAACGGCAGCGCCGCCACCTCGCCACGCACCAGAAGCTGGACCGCGCCTTCCGGCGCCCGATCCGCGAACGAAATATCGGAGAGACGCGACATGCGTTTGACCACGTCGCTCCAGCGCGCAGCGCGCGCACGCGTGTCGGCGGATGCCCCCGCGAGCACGAGCGGCGTCAGCGTCGCCGGCGGAATGTTCATCTCCGCGCGAACCGAGCGAATGGCGGTGACGAGGTCGACGACCCAGCCGATTTCCGCTTCCGCCGCATCGTCGCGGAAATCCGGCTTTGACCGGTCGGCGAGCAGGACCGGCGCCGCGAGCGGATCGCCGGCAGCGGCGGCGATCATCGCCTTCTGCTCGGCGGTGAGGCCGGGCTTGAGCGGCCACGGCGTCAGCGTCAGCAGTTGCGGACGCGTCGCCGTCACGGCCCACAGCTCCTCGGTGAGGAACGGCATGAACGGATGCAGCAGCTTGAGAATCTCGTCCCGCGCCCAGGCCACCATGGCGCGGGTCTCGGCCTTGGTGGCGCTGTCCTTCCCCATCAGCACGGGTTTGGCGAGTTCGAGATACCAGTCGCAATAGACGTTCCAGACGAAGCGATAGATCGCGCCGGCGGCGTCGTTGAAGCGGTAGCCCTCGATCGCCTCCGTCACCTCGCGCGTGGCGCGCGCGGTCTCGTGGACGATCCAGCGGTTGAGCATATCCTTCGCGGCGGTCGGATCGAAGCCGGCCGGCGCGGCGCAGGCGTTCATCTCGGCGAAACGGCAGGCGTTCCACAGCTTGGTCGCGAAGTTGCGGTAGCCCTCGACGCGCTGCGTCGACAGCTTGATGTCGCGGCCCTGCGCCGCCATCGCGGCCAGCGTGAAGCGCAGCGCGTCGGCGCCGTATTCGTCCATCAGATGCAGGGGATCGATGACGTTGCCTTTCGACTTCGACATCTTGGCGCCCTTCTCGTCGCGGACGAGGGCGTGCAGATAGACCGTCGAGAACGGCGCGTCCTTCATGAAATGCGTGCCCATCATCATCATCCGGGCCACCCAGAAGAAGATGATGTCGAAGCCGGTGACGAGCACGCTGGTCGGATAATAGCGTTTCAGCTCCGCCGTGTCGTCCGGCCAGCCGAGCGTGGAGAACGGCCACAGCGCCGACGAGAACCAGGTGTCGAGCACATCCTCGTCGCGGGTGATGAAGCCCGCGCGCTTCGCCGGATCGCGCGCCATCTCGGCGCCCTGCTCCGGCGTGATGACCTCCTGTTCGACGTAGTAGCCGAGCGCATTGCCGACCGCCTCGTCCTCGGTCTCGGCGACGAACACCTTTCCGTCCGGGCCGTACCAGGCCGGGATCTGATGACCCCACCAGAGCTGGCGCGAGATGCACCAGGGCTGGATATTTTCCATCCAGTCGAAATAGGTCTTCTCCCACGTCTTTGGAATGATTGTCGTCTCGCCACTGCGCACGGCTGCGATCGCGGGCTGTGCCATGGTATGGGCGTCGACATACCACTGATCGGTGAGATAGGGCTCGATGACGACGCCCGAACGGTCGCCATGCGGCACCATGTGCGCATGCGGCTCGATCCTGTCGAGGAAGCCGAAGTCTTCGAGGCGCTTGACGATGGTCTTGCGCGCGGCGAAGCGATCCATGCCGTCGAGCTCGCCGGCCAGCATCGGCGCGCCCTCGGGCAGGCCGCGCAAATAGTCCTCGTTGTTCGACAGCGACAGGCGGCCTTCGCGGTCGAGCACGCTGATCTGCGGCAGTCCATGGCGCTTGCCGATCTCAAAATCGTTGAAGTCGTGGGCGGGCGTGATCTTGACCGCGCCGGTGCCCTTCTCCGGGTCGGCATAGTCGTCGCCGATGATCGGAATGACGCGGCCGACCAGGGGCAAAACGACCTTGCTGCCGATCAGATGCTTGAGCTTCCCGTTCTCCGGATGCACCGCGACCGCGGTGTCGCCGAGCATGGTCTCGGGACGGGTGGTGGCGACCACGATGTAGGTCGAGGGGTCATCCGGGCTGAAGCTGCGGCCCTCGATCGGGTAGCGCAGATGCCAGAGGTGTCCCTTGACCTCGATCTGCTGCACCTCGATATCGGAGATCGCCGTGAGCAGCTTCGGGTCCCAGTTGACGAGCCGCTTGTCCTTGTAGATCAGGCCGGCGCGATGCAGCTCGACGAACACCTTCACCACTGCGCGCGACAGGCCCTCGTCCATGGTGAAACGCTCGCGCGACCAGTCGCAAGACGCCCCGAGCCGCTTCAACTGGTTGATGATGGTGCCGCCGCTCTCGGCCTTCCACTGCCAGACGCGCTCGAGGAATTTCGCGCGGCCCATGTCGCGGCGGCCGGGCTCCTGCCGCTCCGTCAACTGCCGCTCGACCACCATTTGCGTGGCGATGCCGGCATGGTCGGTGCCGGGCTGCCACAGCACGTCGCGGCCGCGCATCCGCTCGAACCGGCACAGCACGTCCTGCAGCGTGTTGTTGAGCGCGTGGCCCATGTGCAGCGAGCCGGTCACGTTCGGCGGCGGGATCACGATCGTGAACGGCTCCGCCGCGCGGCGATCCGGCCGCCCCGCCCTGAATGCGCCGGCGTCCTCCCAGATGCGGGACATGCGGGCTTCGATGTCGGCGGGCTGATAGGTTTTCTCGATCATGGCCATGCAACAGTCAGGAGAGTTTCCGCGAAACCACGGAACACAACGGGATTTGACGGCTAAAAACCTTCCGGCGCCTGCCAAGTCAACACGACCGTTCCAGAATTGTTCGGAGACGCCCGTCGAGGACGCGGAATGCCGATCAGCGGCCGCGCGAGACGCGCTCGATCTCGGCCCTGACGATGCGCTCCACCAGTCCGGGCAGATTGTCGTCCAGCCAGGACTTGAGCATCGGCCGAAGCATCTCCCTGACGAGATCTTCCAGCGTGCGCGAATTATTACTCAAGACCGTATTGGCAAGCGAACTGAACGCCGACTCGACCGCCGAAACGGTGGCGTGCGACAAAATCTCCTGCGCCGCCGGCGCGGGCCTGGAAGGCGGAGGCGCCGCCTCGAACGCGGCGTGGCGCGGCGGCTCGACCGGCTGCGCCGCTTCGGCAAATTCGAGGTCTTCCGGCACCACCTTCTGGAACGGCGCGGCCGGGTCAGGCACCGCCATGTCGTCGGTCAGCTCGAACACATCTTCGGGCTGGGACGGACGCACCTCTGCCTCGGTGGTGGCCTCGTCAAGGCTTGCCAGCATCGCGTCGATATCGTCCTGGCTGTTGGTCGCAGCGGGAGGAGGTGCCGGGGGCGCCGCCGGCTTCGGCGTGACCGGGGACGGCGGAATTCCCGACGTCCTCGCCGGGGCCGGTTTCGCAGCCGTCGGCGCGGCTGGCTTTGGCGCGGCCGCCGGGGCTGCATTTCCGGTGGCCCCCGGCTTGGCGTCGTCATCGGCAATGATGCGGCGGATCGACGCCAGAATCTCCTCCATCGAGGGTTCCTGGACCTTTGCAGGTTGCGTCATGTCCAACTCCACATCTTCGCGGCCCCCGCCAGTATCCTGGCGGCAAGCGATAGAGGATTCTCGGGTCCCAGACGCGGGCTCGGATTTCGATCGCCAACCCGATCTGTCCCGGATCGGGCACCGCGAATCGACGCCAACATCGATTCTCCGCCCCGGACTTCTGCAGCAAGCCGATCAGCACGCGGATATCGCACGAATCGCTTCGCGGCCTCCTGCAAAGGTATGGCATGGCAACAATTGATTGCAAGCAAAGGGCTGTGGACACAGCCTTCGTCAGCGCGAGATCACTGTCCGTCCGGCGTACGCACACCGGCCCAACTGTCGCGAACCTGGTGATAATGAACACTCGGATCGTAAACAGTAGTGTTCAGCTTCAACACCTGAGGCGACAGCCGCCCGATGGCATTCAACACGGCGTAGGACGCGACGACGCGATCGTGTTGAGCCGTCACCAGCGCGACGCGCGCATTGACGAGCGTCTGCTGCGCGTTCAACACGTCGAACGTGGTACGCTGTCCGGCCTTGGCCTCTTCGCGAATGCCGTTGAGCGCGACCTCGGACGCTTCGACCTGCGCCTGCGCCGATACCACCTGCGACTTGCCCGCGACGAGCTGCCCCCAGGCCTGCACCACGCTGGCGCGCGTCTGATCGCGAACCTGCTCGAGCGTGAGACGTTGTTGCGCCAATGTTTCCTTGGACTGGCGGATCAGTGAATATTCCGCGCCACCCTGATAAATCGGCACCGACACCTGCGCGATCGCCGATGCAAAGAACTGCTTCTGGACCGTGAGTTGCTGCTGATAGCCCTGCTGGACGTTGGCCTGAAGGCTCACGGTCGGGAACAGTGCGCCCTCGGCCACCTTGACCTGCAGGTGGCTGACGTCGATGCCGTACATCGCCGCGGTGACATTGGGATTCTGGGTCAGACCAAGATCCACGGCGCCAGCGAGCGATGCCGGCAGAAAACGATCAACCGGCGAACCCGGCGCCAACTGGCCCGGTTCGTTGCCGACGATGCGGCGAAAATTCGACCGCGTCGTCGTCAGGGTGGATTGGGCGGTCATGAGCTGGGTGCGACCGGCGGCAAGCTGAGCTTGCGACTGCGCAACGTCGGTGCGGGTGACTTCGCCGACGTTGAACCGATCGCGCGTCTGCTTGAGCGTCTCCTCAAGCACGCGGACGTTGCTGCGCTGGACTTCCACGATGGCGGCGTCGCGCAAATAGTCCATGTAGATGGTTGCCGCAGCGAGCAGCACGGTCTGTTCGAGCACCCTTAGCCCTTCGCGCGAGGCCGAGACCTGGCCTTCCGCCGCTCGGGTCTTGTTGGACGTCTGGAAGCCGTCGAAGAGGGTCTGCGACACGGTCGCGCCGACAGCCACCGGTGCCTGTGCGCCGTGAAGCGCCTGCCCAGGGCCTCCCGGTACGCCCTGCGTGGCATCCGTATACTGGTAACCGCCGCTCGCTGTTATGGCGACCTTGGGCCGGTAGCCGGAGAGAGCCTGCGGCACGTTTTCGTCGGTGGCCCGGACCGAGGCGCGCTGCGCGTTGAGCTGGGGATTGGTCTGATAGGCGCGCACTAGCGCGGCCTCGATCGTATCGGCGAGGACCGGTGTCGTCACCCCCGACCATGCCGTCATCAGAACCAGTACGGCAGTCCCGGTCAGCAGTCTCACACCACCCATCCGCGGAGTTCCATCTCTTTTCCGAGCGCCAAGGCTGTGCCTGAGCGCCGGACCCCTCGATTCAACTTGTCCCCATACAACCATATTCGCCGTCAAAGCGAGACGGAACCCCTTCCGGGCGATCCCGAACGAAACTCTCTAGCTGGGGCATCCCGGCCACACCTGCTGCACTGGACGGCAACTGTGGCCGAATTAGACCAACGACGTTTCGTTCAAGATCCCCACTCTTTTTTCGATGATCCCGATCGAATTCCACGGACATCAAAAACTAAAAGAAATGAAGTCAAAAATTTGATTTCATTATATTTTGCGCTGAAAAATCTGATAGGTTAGAAGTTCATCCCGTGGCTTAACTGCAGATGACAACGGAATAATGAGTCACGCGCTATTTTTGCCCGGGGATGCTCCCGCCCCGGCGTCCCAACCCGATGAAGCCGCTTCTGACATCGGCTAATCCACGTCCTCGACGGCCCCGGGCGAGATGCCGAAGGCTTTCTGCGCCAGCGTTGCCGCCATGAATTCATCCAGGTCGCCATCGAGCACGCCGGACGTATCCGATGTCTGCACCCCGGTCCGGAGGTCTTTCACCATCTGGTAGGGTTGCAGGACGTAGGACCTGATCTGATGGCCCCAGCCGATGTCGGTCTTGGCGGCCTGATCCACGGCCGCCTGTTCTTCCCGTTTCTTGAGCTCGATTTCATAAAGCCTCGCCCGCAACATATCCCAGGCCTGCGCCCGATTCTTGTGCTGCGAACGCCCGGCCTGACAAACGACTGCGACGCCAGTCGGAATGTGTGTCAGCCGCACTGCCGATTCGGTCTTGTTGACGTGCTGTCCTCCGGCGCCGCCGGAGCGCATGGTATCGGTGCGAACGTCGGATTCCTTGATGTCGATCTTGATGCTGTCGTCCACCACCGGAAAGATCGCCACGCTGGAAAATGACGTATGGCGACGTGCGTTGGAATCAAACGGCGAAATTCTGACGAGACGGTGCACACCCGCCTCCGTTTTTAGCCAACCATAGGCGTTATGGCCGCTGACCTGAATCGTCGCAGACTTGATGCCGGCTTCTTCACCGGGCGTTTCTTCCAGATACTCGATCTTGAAACCGTGATTCTCCGCCCAGCGCGTGTACATGCGCAATAGCATCGAGGCCCAGTCCTGGCTTTCGGTGCCTCCGGCGCCGGCATGAACCTCAAGGTAGGTGTTGAAGCGATCCGCCTCTCCCGAGAGCAGCGCCTCGAGTTCACGGCGCCCGACCTCCTTTTTGAGAGCCTTCAGGGCGGCTTCAGCTTCCTCGACGACGACCTGATCTTTCTCGGCCTCGCCGAGTTCGATCATGCCGATCTGGTCCTCGAGTTCGCGCTCGACCTTACCGATACCGGTCAGCGAATCCTCCAGCGAGGTCCGCTCCTGCATCAATTTCTGTGCCTTCTGGGGATCGTTCCAGAGATCGGGATCCTCGGCGAGCTTGTTTAACTCCGCCAGACGCGCGGTCGAGCGGTCGACGTCAAAGATGCCTCCTCAGCAGCCCGACCGACTGCTT
>DASZVY010000071.1:0-4312 GCA_035546855.1 Nitrobacter sp.
GGAGGCGCGCTTCACCGCCTCGTTGATCTCCTCCTTCGAGGTCTCCTTCTTCGCCACCACCTTGAGGTCGATCACCGAGACGTTCGGCGTCGGCACGCGGATGGCGACGCCGTCGAGCTTGCCCTTGAGCTCCGGCAGCACGAGGCCGATCGCCTTGGCGGCGCCGGTCGAAGTCGGGATCATCGAGAGGCCCGCGGCGCGGGCGCGGTAGAGGTCCTTGTGCATGGTGTCGAGGGTCGGCTGGTCGCCGGTGTAGGCGTGGATCGTGGTCATGAAGCCGGTCTCGATGCCGACCGCGTCGTTCAGCACCTTCGCGACCGGCGCGAGGCAGTTGGTGGTGCAGGAGCCGTTCGAGACCACTTTGTGGTCCTTGGTCAGCTTGTCGTGATTGACGCCGTAGACCACGGTGAGATCGGCGCCGTCGGCGGGCGCGGACACCAGCACGCGCTTGGCGCCGGCGGTGAGATGGGCCGAGGCCTTGTCTTTCGCGGTGAAGATGCCGGTGCATTCCATCGCGATGTCGACGCCGAGGTCCTTCCACGGCAGCTTCGACGGATCGCGCTCGGCGGTGACCTTGATCCTGCTGTTGCCGATCACGATGCTGTCGCCCTCGACGGCGACGTCATGCGGGAAGCGGCCATGCACCGAGTCGTAGCGCAGCAGGTGAGCGTTGGTTTCGACCGGGCCAAGGTCGTTGACGGCGACCACTTCGATGTCGGTGCGCTTGGCCTCGTAAATGGCGCGCAGGATATTGCGGCCGATGCGGCCGAAACCATTGATTGCGACCCGGACTGCCATGTCAGCATTCTCCTTCAAGTAGGCGGCAATCCTCCGCGCAACCGGAAGTTCCAGCTTTTCGCGGCGTCGACGCCTGTGTCGCCCGGTTCTGCCGGGCGGCGACCATTGATAATAGGCGTTAGCTAGCCCTTTTTGGGGCCGATCACAACCACATGTGGTGGTTCAGAAGTTCTCTGCACTTTTTGCCGCCAGTCCATTCAGAGAACTTCTGAACCAAAACCACACGAGAATCATGAGCTTCCAGTGTCCCTTGCGAATCCGAAGTTCGTTCAGGAGGTTGACGCGAGGTGTGACGAACTTCGGATTCGGGGACACTAGCGCAGGCGGGTCTCGGCTGCATTGACCACGGCCTCGGCGGTGATTCCGAAGTGCTTGAACAGGTCTTTTGCCGGGGCGCTGTGACCGAATGTGTGCATCCCGACGAAGCCGCCCTCGGGGTCGATCACGGCATCCCAGCCGAAGCGGACCGCGGCCTCGACCGCGACCTTGACCGGCGCGTTGCCGATGATGGCATGCCGCCGCGCCTCGGGTTGCTCCAGCAGCAGGTCGAGCGACGGCACCGAGACCACCCGCGTCGCGATGCCGCGCTCGCTGAGCTGCTTCTGCGCGGCGACCGCGATCTCGACTTCGGAGCCCGAGGCAAAGATCGATACCCTGGCTTCGCCGTTGGCCGCGATAAGTTCATAGGCGCCGTGGGCGCACCGGTTGTCCGCATCGGCCTCCTTGCGCACCGGCGTCAGGTTCTGCCGCGACAGCGCCAGCACCGTCGGCCCCTTCGGCCGCTCCAGCGCCAGTTGCCAGCATTCCGCGGTCTCCACCGCGTCGGCCGGGCGGAAGACGCGCATGTTCGGCATCGCGCGCAGCGACGCGAGGTGCTCGACCGGCTGATGGGTCGGCCCGTCCTCGCCGAGCCCGATCGAATCATGGGTCATGATGTAAACAACCCGGACGTGCGCCAGCGCCGAGATACGCATCGCCGGGCGCGCGTAGTCCGTGAAGCACATGAAAGTGCCGCCGGCCGGGATAAAGCCGCCGTGCAGCGAAATGCCGTTCATGGCCGCGGCCATGCCCATTTCGCGGATGCCGTAGTGGATATAGCGGCCGTCATAGTGGCCGGGCTGCACCTCCTTCAGGCCCTTGGTGCGGGTGTTGTTGGACGGCGTCAGGTCGGCGGAGCCGAGCAGCAGTTCGGGCAGCGCCGGCACCAGGACGTCGAGCGCGAGCTCGCTGGCCTTGCGGGTCGCGACCACCGGGGGATCGGCCACGAGCTTGTCCTTGAGCTTGCGGATCACCTCGTCGAGATTCGGCGGCAGTTTGCGCTCGATGGCGCGGCGCTTGAATTCCGCGCGCCGGTCTTCCGGCTGGGTCTCGAGACGCGCGCGCCACTGCTTGTTGAGGCGCCTGCCCCTGCGGCCGGCGCTGCGCCATGCCTTGAGCACATCGTCGGGAATCTCGAACGGACCGTAATTCCAGCCCAGCGCCTTCTTGGCGCCGGCGAGTTCGTCCGCGCCGAGCGGTTCGCCGTGTGCTTTCGAGGTGCCGGCCTTGGTCGGCGCGCCGAAGCCGATGATGGTCTTGCAGGCGATCAGCGACGGCCGGTCGGATTTCTGCGCGCGGCGGATCGCGGCCGCGATGGCCTTGGGATCATGGCCGTCGATCTGCTTCGCATTCCAGCCATGGGCCTTGAAGCGCGCCACCTGATCGACGTTGTCAGTCAGCGTGAGCGGGCCGTCGATGGTGACGCCGTTGTCGTCGTAGAGGAAGATCAGCTTGTTGAGCTTGAGGTGGCCAGCGAGCGCGATGGCCTCGTGGCTGACGCCTTCCATCAGGTCGCCGTCCGAGCACAACACGTAGGTGTAATGATCGACGACGTCGCTGCCGAACTCCGCCGCCAGCAGGCGTTCCGCCAGCGCGAAGCCGACCGAGGTCGCGACGCCCTGGCCGAGCGGGCCGGTGGTGGTTTCGACGCCCTGCGTGATGAAATTCTCGGGATGGCCGGGCGTCCTGGAATTGAGCTGGCGGAAGTTCTTGATCTGGTCGAGCGTCATCTCCTTGTTGCCGGTCAGGTACAGCAGCGCATAGAGCAGCATCGAGCCGTGGCCGGCGGAGAGGATGAAGCGGTCGCGGTCCGGCCAGTGCGGATCGGCGGCATCGTACTTCAGGAATTTGGTGAACAGCACCGTGGCGACATCGGCCGCGCCCATTGGCAGGCCGGGGTGACCCGACTTTGCTTTTTCGACGGCATCCATCGCGAGCGCGCGGATTGCATTCGCCATACGGGAGGAATCGACGCTCGCCATGAGATATCCGGTTCGAGAGGTGGGATGGACGATAACGCGTCGCACCGCTTTTCGATGCGACCGCAGGCGGAAAATCGACACGGTGGATAGCACCTTGGTTCCAGCGAGTCCAAGCGCGGCGGCCAGTTCCTGCACAGGCTGGGAAGGAATTGCGGTGCATAGCTGCTTCCCAGCGTTGCGCCGGTTTCGTCCGCCACGTAAATTTTGCCGTCTAAAGACCTGTCGAGTCGTTGTTTTTTGACTGGAGAGCTGCGGGTGGAGGACCCGTCGAACGCCGATGAGTGATCGTCCCGCGAACCGTTCCACGCCTGCCGAGCCTGCTGTTGGGGGCGCGCCCGACATTGAAGCGGCGACGCGACGGCTGACCAATGCGCTCGACGCGCTGGAAAGCGCCGTGGAGCGCCGCCGCGAAGCCGATCGCGACGAGGATGAGCTCGCGAGCCGTATCCAGGCGCTTGGCGCGGATCGCTCCCGGCTCGCGGACGAACTCGATGGCTCGCTGATGCGCTCGCGTCAGCTCGAGCGCGTCAATCGCGAGATCGCCGAAAAGCTCGATGCGGCGATCGGGACCATCAGGTCGGTGATCGAGGCGGCCGGGGAGAAGCCATGAGCCATATCAACGTCACCATCAACAGCCGCCAGTATCGCATGGCCTGCGAGGATGGGCAGGAGCCGCGGCTGCTGAAGCTCGCCGAGGATCTCGAGAGCCGCATCGCCGAGTTGCGCGGCAAGTTCGGCGAGATCGGCGACCAGCGCCTCGAGGTGATGGCGGCGCTGATGATCGCCGACGAACTGGCCGACGCCCGCCAGCGCATCCGCGCGCTCGAGGACGAACTCAACGGGTTGCGCGACGTGCGGACCGTGGCGGCCGAGCGCGCCCGCGCCACCCAGGCCGCCGTCGCCGCAGCCCTGAACAAGGCGGCCGAGCGGATCGAGACCACGACGCAGGTGCTCAACCGCACCATCGGCGGCGGCATCGCCATCGGGTAGCTTGATCCCTCCCCAGGTGGGGAGGGATCAAAAATCACCGGACTCGGCCCGCTGGCGCTTTTCGCCCGTCCCCCTTACATTGTCCCGGCGAGGCTGCGTCGCGCGTCAGGAGCCATATATCCCCGGGGCCTTATCGATCCTTTAGGGAACTGTCCCTGGCCGGGTCCGTGGACCCGGACATATGGTGCCCACCTACTTTCGTAGGGAACTCCGGGATCGAGTGC
>DASZVY010000072.1:0-26602 GCA_035546855.1 Nitrobacter sp.
TGATTCTCGTCACCGTGGCTCCCGCGCTTCCGCTTGCCGGCGGATCTCGGTCGCGGGCCCGGCGTGTCGATGACGGCGCCGATGGCCGGGTCAGCGCCTGGGCGTCAGGTGCCGGCCGATCTCGGTATGGTCAGCCGAAGGCCCCAAGACTTTCAACGCGTCATCCCACAACGAAGCAACCGCGTCGGCGAGCGGCGCCGCGACACCGATCTGGTGGGCGAGCTCGTCGGCGGTCCGGATATCCTTCGCCATCAGCGCCAGCGAAAACCCCGACGTGAACGTCTCCGGAATCACGAATTGCTTGAGCTTGTTCTCGGTCGAATTGTTGCGGCCGGTGGAGGCATTGAAAATGTCGGTCAGCGCGTTGGGATCGATTCCGAAACGGCCGCCGATGGCGACGGCTTCGACGGCCGCCGCGAGTCCCGCCGCCGACACGTAGTTGTTCAGGGCCTTGGCGGCGTGGCCCGCGCCGAGCGGCCCGGCATGGAAGATCGATTTCCCCATCGCGTCGAGAACCGGACGGACTTTGTCAAAGGTCCGAGGGTCGCCGCCGACCATGATCGCGAGCGTTCCGTCGACGGCGCGCTTTACGCCGCCCGACACCGGCGCGTCGATGAACTCGAACCCCGCGGCGATGAGGTCGTCGCCGAGCGCCTTGGTGCCGACAGGCGCGGACGAACTCATGTCGATGAGAACGGCGCCCGGCGCGAGATGCGGCTTCAGGCCGTCCACCGCCGCACGGACGATCTTGCCGTCGGGCAGCAGCGTTATGACCACCTGCGCGTCCGACACGGCGTCCGCGACGGTCGCCGCAGCGTGGCCGCCGGCGTTGCTGAATTTGTTGCGGGCGTCCGCGGAGGTGTCGAAGCCGGAGACCCGGTAGCCCGCGCGTGAAAGGCATGCGGCCATGGGCTGTCCCATATTGCCAAGCCCGACAATGGCGATTTTCGCCGGCGGCAGAATGCTCGTCGATCCCGTCACGGAAGACTCCTCATCGATCATCGAACCCTGAGTTTGGCCGCCGACGGATCGCTCTGCGCCTCGTGCGCCTTGAGAGCCTCGATCGCGACTGCGGCGGCATTGTGGATGTGCTGGATGCAGGCGGCCTCGGCCGCAGTCGCATCGCCCGCCTCGATCGCGGTCAGGATGGCCTCGATCTCCCTCAGGCTGTGATGGATGCGGTTCTTCTGCGTCATGGATGTCATGCGCAGGAGCGTCACGCGGTTCAGCAGCATGTTCAGAACCCGCTGCACGAAGGTGTTGCCGCATCCCTCGAGCATGGCGGCGTAGAAAGCCGTCTTCGCCGCGAGAAGATCGCGATGATCGTCCTGGTGCGCGACGACTACCATCCGCTCGTACTGCTCGCGGAGGCGGGCGAGGATGTCCGGGTCTCGAAAGCGGGCGCACTCGCGGCCGGCAAAACCTTCGAGCAGGGCGCGCAGGTCGTAGAGCTGGCTCGCTTCCTCGGCGCTGATCGTGCTCACCGCGGGACCGCGATGCGGAATGGTCGTCACCAGTCCTTCCGCTTCGAGCTGGCGCAAGGCTTCCCGGATGGAGGTGCGTCCGACGCCGGTCTGTTCACAGAGCTCGCGCTCGACCAGCCGTTGTCCGGGCTTGAAGGTCCCGTTGCCGATCGCCGTCCGCAGGCGATTCTCGACCAGAAACCGAAGGCTGACGGCCTCCCTCGCGACATTCAGGTCTGATTTGATCTTCGACATGAGCGCACTGAACAGATTGTCAGACAATCTGTCAATCAGCTTGACCGGCGAGTCCTTTTGTGACGATGTGCCGGGCAAGACAAGCCGCCAAGACAAGCTGCCAAGACAACAGGACGTCCATCGGGAGAGAACGGTCATGCGTGAGAAATCTTCGATCACCTCGTTTCGGATGAGCCGCCGGTCGCTTCTGGCCGGGACGGCCGCAATTCTCGCCAGTCCCGCGGTGATGGGCTCGGCGCGCGCCGCTGCCAAGAGCGTCAACATCGGGGTGATCCAGCCGCTGTCGGGTGCGAACGCGCAATTCGGAATCAATTCACGCAACGGCATCGAACTCGTCGCGGACGAAATCAATGCTGCGGGCGGCATCAAGGCGCTGGGCGGTGCGAAGATCAACCTGATCGTCGCCGATGCGACCTCGACGCCGACCACCGCGGGAAACGTCGCCCAGCGGTTGATCTCGCAGCACGAAGTCACCGCGATCCTCGGCGCGTTCGCGTCGGCGCTGACGATCGCCATTTCCGAGGTGACAGAGCGTCGCGACATTCCGCTGCTGACGATGTCATTCGCCGACCAGATCACCGGCCGCGGTTTCAAGAATGTTTTCCAGGTGGTGGCGAAGGCGTCCGTCATCGGCAAGGCGCAGTTCGACTACACGATGGCGATTGCGCAGGCCGCCGGCTCGAAGATCGAAAAGATCGCCATCATGTACGAGGACACCGCTTACGGCACGGCGCAGGCCAAGGGCCTGCGGGCGGGCGCGCACGCGGCGAACGTGCAGCTCGTCATGGACGAGGCGTATCCGCTCGGCATCACGGACACGACGCCGTTGATCAACAAGCTGCGGGCGTCCGGCGCGCAGGCGGTGTTTCCGGTCTCCTATTTGAACGACAGCCTGCTCATCATCCGCACCATGCGGCAGCAGAAGATCGATATTCCCGCGATCGGAGGTGCCGCGGGTTACGTCATTCCCGATTTCGAGAAGGGGCTTGGCGAGTTCTCCGAAAACGTCCTCTCGGTGAATACCTCGAACTACGACCTGTCGCCGGAGTTGACCGAGCGCTTCCGCAAGCGGTTCGGCTATTTCATGGTGCACGAAGCACTCGAGAACGCCGTGGCGCTTGATGTTCTGGTGCAGGCCATCGAGAAGGCGAAGTCGGCGAAGGCCGAAGACGTGGCGGCGGCTCTGCGCGGTGCAACCTTCACCGGCGGCTGGGCCAGGGCCATGACCGGCGGTGCCGTCCAGTTCGATCAGACAGGCCTCAACGTGAAGTCGGTGCCTCTGATGGTCCAGTGGCAGAAGAAGGAGCTCGTCACGGTCTGGCCGAAGGACATCGCCAAGGCTCCTGCGATCTGGAAGTCCTGAGCGGACGATCGAAGGAGACGCCTTGCAATTCGTTCAAGCGATCGTCGACGGGCTGCTGATCGGAGGCGTTTACGCCGTCATCTCGATCGGCCTGACCCTGGTGTACGGCGTGATGGGAATCGTGAACTTCGCGCAGGCGGAGTTCGTGATGATCGGCATGTTCGTCGCCTGGTTCGCCTGGTCGTGGCTCGGGCTTGATCCGGTCCTGGCGGCGCCGCTGTCGTTTGCCGTGGCATTCGTCATCGGCTGGTTCGTGCAGGGGCATCTGATCTCGCGGGTGTTGAAGGCTCCCTCGGTCGCGCAGATCTTCCTGACGGTCGGGCTGCTCATCGTCTTCGAGAACGGCGCCTTGTTGATGTTCGGCTCGCAATTCCGTTCCGTGACGACGCCGTATCAGACGACGTCGCTTTCGCTGGGCTCGTTGTTCGTAAGCCTGCCATATCTGATCGCGTTCGGCATGTCGCTCACCTGCGGCGGCGCCCTCTGGTGGTTCATGCGGTCGAGCTGGTTCGGACGAGCGATGCGGGCCACCGCATTGAATCCGTCCGCCGCGCAGTTGATGGGAATCGATGCCGGCTTGATGTACCGGATCGCCTTCGCGCTCGGCGTCGGGCTGACCGCGTTCGGCGGCGCAATCATCTTGCCGTACGCGACCGTGTCTCCGACCGCCGGAGCCGACTACGTGATTCTGATGTTCACGGTTGTGGTGCTCGGCGGCCTCGGAAGCGTGGCGGGGGCCGTCGTCGGCGGGCTGGCGGTCGGCATCATTCAGGCGCTCTCCGCGCTGGTTTTTCCCATTCAATTGCAGAACCTGGTCTTGTTCCTGGTGTTCATCGCGGTGCTGGCGGTGCGTCCGCAAGGATTGGTAGGGGCCAGCCGATGACGCGTTGGATGATCGGGCTCGGAGCCCTGGCGGCTGCGTTGCTTCTGCCGTTGTCGCTCGATCCGCAAGGATACTGGATCCGGGTGCTGACGTTCACCTTCCTGTTCGCGGCGATGGCGCAGGCCTGGAATATCGTCGGCGGGCTGGCGAACCAGACCTCGCTCGGGCATGCCGCCTTCTTCGGAATCGGCGCCTACACATCGACCGTTCTTTTGATCAAGTTCGGGATCAGCCCGTGGATCGGAATGATCGCCGCCGCCGGTCTCGGCGCCGTGGCCGCTTTCGCCATCGCCATTCCCACCATGCGGTTGCAGGGGCACTATTTCGCGCTGGCGACGCTGGCGTTCGGTGAGGTCTTGCGGGTCGTCGCCAACGTCTGGACGTCGGTGACCGGCGGCGCGAGCGGAATCTCGGTGCCGTTCTCGCCGCCAAGCGTGGCCAATTATTCGTTCAAGTTGCTGCGGCCGCATGCCTACATCGCGCTCGCGGCTCTGGTGATCGTTACGATCATCTTTGAAGCCATCCGCCGAAGCGCGATGGGGTATCGGCTGCGCGCAATCAAGGAAAACCCGGCGGCTGCCGAAGTCATCGGCATCGATACCACGAAAGTAAAACTGCAAGCCGCGATCATCTCCGGCATGCTGATGGCGATGCTCGGCACGCTTTACGCCCAGGTCGCGGTGTTCTTTGATCCGGATACGGTCTTCAGCGCGGGCTCCGTTTCGATCCGCGTTGCGCTGATTGCGATTTTGGGCGGGATCGGCACGCCGGCCGGGCCAATTCTGGGAGCGTTCTTCATCATCCCGCTCGAAGAACTGATGAACGATTGGTTCTCCGCGAGCGCGGCCGGCCTGTCGCAACTGACGTTCGGCCTCATTCTCATCGTTGTGATCCTGTGGCGCCCTCGCGGGTTCGTGACGCTGTTCAAATCGCTTTCGGCCAGGCCCGGCGGTGCGCCTGCATGACCATTCTGGACGTGAGGGGAATTTCGAAGCGTTTCGGCGGGCTGCAAGCCCTGTCCGATGTCACGTTTTCCGTAGGCGAGGGGCAGATTGTCGGATTGATCGGACCCAACGGCGCGGGAAAGACGACGTTCTTCAGCACGCTGGTCGGGCTCATCAAGCCGGATCGGGGATCGGTCGCGCTCGAGGGCCGGCCGATCGTCGGGCTGAAGCCGCATCGCGTCGCGGCTTACGGAATGACGAAGACGTTTCAGAACGTGGCGCTGTTCGGAGATAGCACCGTCCTCGACAACGTTTTGACGGCCGGTCTTCTGCGCCATGACGTGGCGGCCGCGCGGCATGAGGCGCGCCGATGCCTGGATCGGGTCGGGCTGCTCGCGATCGCCGGCAAGCAGGCGGACACCTTGTCTTTTCCGGAGCGGGCGCGGGTCGAGCTTGCGCGCGCGCTGTGCACCGGGCCAAAGGTTCTTCTGCTCGATGAGGTCATGGCGGCCCTCAATCCCGTCGAAATGCGCGAGATCATGGAGCTGATCCGCTCCTTGCGGGACGACGGGATTACGCTTCTGGTGGTCGAACACCACATGCGGGCGATCATGGCCGTCTGCGATCGCATCCTGGTGCTCAATTTCGGCAAGCTGCTCGCCGATGGCACGCCGAAGGAAATCGCCAGTCATCCCGAGGTGATCGAAGCCTATCTCGGACAATCCATGGAGAAACACCGATGACCGGTGTCGCTCCGTTGCTTGAAATCCAGGGACTGCGCGCCGGATATGGCGAGATCGAGGTCCTTCACCGTATCGATCTGGCCATGAACGACGGCGAATTCGTCTGCATCATCGGCGCCAACACGGCCGGAAAGAGCACGATCCTGCGGAGCATCTCCCGGCTGGTGCCGCATGTGAGCGGCGCGATCAGGTTCGATGGCGCCGATCTCATCGGTTGCGCGCCGCATCAGGTCCCCCAGCGCGGAATTGCGCACGTCCCCGAGGGGCGGCAGGTGTTCACCGGCTTGTCCGTCGAGGAGAACCTGCTTCTCGGCGCATTCACGGCGCGCAAGTCGCCTGACTTGCAAGAGCGAATGGGTGAGGTCCTGAAGCTGTTCCCCCGCCTGCGCGAACGGTTCGGGCAACTCGCCGGGACGCTGTCCGGCGGCGAGCAGCAGATGGTGGCGGTCGGCCGGGCCCTCATGCTGAGGCCGAAATTGCTTCTGCTCGATGAGCCGAGCCACGGACTCGCCCCAAAGGTCGTCGAAGAGATGCATGACGCTTTCGTCAAGATCCATGCGCAAGGCACCTCGATCTTGCTCGTGGAGCAAAACGTCAGCCTTGCGCTGGATGTTGCCACGCGCGGCTACGTTCTCGAGGCCGGTCGGATCGTGCTGGAAGGAAGCTCTTCCGAATTGAACGAAAATCCAAAGATACGAGAAGCCTATCTCGGAATTTGAGCCGTATCACACCGGCTCTTTAAGCATGGAGACTCAGATGAGCTATAATCAGACTGTGACGTTGGGTGGACTGTTCGACATGGGTCTTGCTGTCCGCCGCGAGGTGCTGGGCGCGGATTACGTCGAGAAATCGATCCAGTCTGCGAACGATTTCCAGATGGCATTCCAGCACATCACCACGGAGTGGTGCTGGGGATATGCCTGGAACCGGCCCGGCCTCGACCGGAAGACCCGCAGCATGCTGAACCTTGCCATGCTGACGGCGCTCAATCGTTCGCCCGAGATCAAGCTGCATACGCGCGGCGCGATCAACAACGGCGTGACGGTGGATGAAATCAAGGAAGTGCTGCTGCACGCGACCGTCTATTGCGGCATCCCGGCGGGTCTCGACGCCTTCAAGGCGGCGAACGAGGTGCTCAAGGACATGGGCAAGGTCAAATAGGCGGCCTCGTCCCATTCGTCGGCATCGGGTGCGGTTGACGGCGATCAGGCAGAGCGAGCACGGTCTGCGCCGTCGCGATCCGCGGCGGCTGGCCGGTCAGGTTTGATTCAGCGTCCGCCGTCCAGAACGCCTGTCAGCGCCGACAGCCCGAGAATACGATGATCGGGCGCAAATCCGAGCTCATCCATCTGCATCCGGATGGCCTTGAACATCGTGAGCGGCGTAACGAGGTCGCTCCTTTCGCAGGCCTTCGCCATCGCGTCCGCCGTGACGCGCTCGATCCATGCCACCTGAAGCCCGAACGATTTCGCGCCGATCGCATCCCAGGGGTTTGACGAGACGAACAAAACCTCTTTCGGCGTCGCACCAAGCTCGCTCTCGATCAAGGTGTAGGCGTCCGGACTTGGCTTGAACGTCTTCCGGGAGTCGATGCTGATGGTTGCATCGAGAAGCTTGTCCAGCCCGGTGTTGTGGACCAATGCGTTCAGCATTCCGGGCGAGCCGTTCGACAGGATGGCGAGTCGCGCGCCTTTCCGCTTCAGGGCTTCCAGCGTCGACAGGGAATCCGGATAGAGGTCGAGATGAACATATTTGTCCATGATGCGCCGGAACAGCGCCTCCTCGTATCGGAGGCCGAGAATTCTCAGCGTATAGATCAGCGACTGCCGCGTGACGGTCTCGAAATCCTCGTAGCGGCGCATCAGCGAGCGCAGCCAACTGTATTCGAGCTGCTTGATGCGCCAGATCTGCGTGATGATATCGCCGTATCCGGGAAAGGCCGCGTCCGTGACGGCCGCAACGGACTGAACGTCATAGAGCGTTCCATAGGCATCGAACACGACGGCGTTGACGGTCACGGGCATTCCTTATGTCGATGAGTCGATATTCCGGAGATCGATCGCGCGCGGACCATAGCCGCGGCCGGCGCCGCTGACAAAACAAACGACGGCGCGGTACCCGGTCCGGCGTTCAATAACCCGTCATCTCGAGGTAGCCGACGCCTTTGTGCGTGCCGTCGAAATGGATCGGTCCCTCCCAATACGGAAAGCTCGTCCCCATCCAGCTCTGCGGATTGAGCGGTGAACTCTCGATCTCGAAACCGCGGCCGGGGATAGCAATGCGCCAGCGGGTGGGAATCGCCCGGTTGGCGATATCCGTCGTCGCCATCGGCGTCATGGTAATCCCCTCCGGGGCGAGGGCGGTCGACCGGCCGTCCCGCCCGAGCCAGTTGCCGGCGACGGCGGGTTTGCCTCGGCTTTTGCCTTGGGTTTGCCGCAACTGGAACAGCATCAGCTTTTCGCCGGTTGCGAGATGCAGCGCGAACCAATCCCACCCGGCCTGATCCGCGGCGAGCGGCTGGCTGCTCCATTCATGGTCCAGCCATGCCAGCCCGCTGACATCTGCGTGTTTGTCGTCGATGGTAATCGCGCCGCTCGCGGTGAAGTTCGGCTGACTGTAGTAATACGACGCCTGTCCGCGTTCGGATTTCACGCTGTAGCCGTTGTCGCCCTCGAGCATCAGCGGTTTGCTGGCCTCGAGCCGCAGCGTATAGTCGAAATCCGGTCCAGATGCCTTGAGTTGAAGCGGCGAGAGACGCATCGGTTCGTCGCCGAGCGGGCTCGCCATCTGCCAGGCATCGATCCAGGCGTGAAACGGGTTTGCGTCGACGCCCGCCTGTCCGATTCCGCCGCGCGCGAACGTTTCGGTGTAACGGTGCGTGTCGGCACGCGTGACGGCGGCATGTCCCATCCAGATCTGCGGATTATCCCAACCGTCCTGCTGCGGGCCGGGCCGCATCGCCTGACGAAACAGCGTCCATTGCACGCCGCAGGCCGCGCCCTGCGCGTCCGTCAGATTGGCTGTGAGATACCACCATTCGATGCGGTAATCCGGATGTGCGCCGTGATCGGCTGGAAACAGCAGCGGCCGACCGGGCGTTACGGCTGCGAAACCTGCCGCATCGCGGCCGAGGCCGGCGAATCCCTGTGCGGCTGCGGCGCGCCAGCCGAGGGTAAGGCAGGCAAGACCACCGAGAAATACGCGCCGCGACGGGATCGTTCTATCGCTCATCGGCGAAAATCCGAAGCAGTCTGGCGGGCTGCATCCGCCATAGCCGTATCGCAGGCGCCAGCATCGCAAGCAGCGCTGCCAGCATGGCGACGCCGAGCAATTCGATCAGCGACTGCGGAAAGACGTGAAACGGCAATCGCCAGCCGAACGACCGGACATTGACCACCGCGATCAGGCACCACGCTACGACGAGGCCGAGCGGAATCGCAAGCAGCGCGGTGATCAAGGCGATCGACAGGGTCTTGAACAATTCCAGCACGGCGAGCCGGCGCCGCGTCAGTCCGATCGCCCAGAGCGGCGCCAGTTGCGGCAATCGCGACGCGCTCAGCGTCAGCAGGCTGGTGAGCAGCGCGATGCCGGCGACGCCGAGCGTGAACGTATTCAATGCCGCGGTGACGGCGAAGGTGCGGTTGAAGATGCGGGTCGATTCCGCTTTCAGCGTCGATTGATCGGAGAGGCGACTGCTATCAAGGTAAAACGCCGACCGCATGGCTTCGATCAGCGGCGCCACCTGTTCCGGTGCAACGCGCAACCCGAATCGGCTCTGCGTCATTTTTGGAAAGCGCGCCTTCAGCACATTGATGTCGACGCCAAGTTGTCCTTTCGGATTGCCATAGTCGGCATAAAACCCGACGATCACGGCCGGCCAATCTCCGGCCGGTGCCGGAATGATGACGCGGTCGCCGAGACCCAGCTTGAGCCGCCGCGCCAATTGTTCGCTGATGAGAACGCCGCTCCCCTTCCGGACCTCATTCCATGCGTTTGCACTCGATTGCAGCAGCGGCCACCGCGCCCGATAGGCGTCGTCGTCCGCGAGGCCGAGAACCTCGACTGGCTGGCCCGCGATCCTTACGTCGGCTCTTGCCCCCGGCAGGATAGCCTTTACGTCGGGCCGCTTGCGGAGCCAGCTTTCAATCGTATGCGCCTGTCCGGCATCGATCGGACGCACGTAAATATCCGCAGTCAGTCGTCCGTCCAGCCACGTGGTGAAGGTCTTGCTGAATGTTTCGACCATGGTTCCGACGCCGATATTGACCGAGAGCGCGAGCAGCAGCGCCATCAGCGCCAGCGACAATCCCGAGAGTTGCTGACGGGCATCGGCCCAGACCCACTCGACGACGGGGCGACGACTCGTGCGCTCGCCCAAGGCCAGTACGAAGCCGAGCAGCACTGGCAGCGCGAGCGCGGCTCCGAGCATCAATGCCGCAAGCACGGCAAATCCGGAAATCAGGGATTCGCCAAACCTCAATAATCCGGCGGCGACGCAAAACAGGACGACTGCCGCGGCGCCCTGCAGGGTCAGGCGCCGCTGTTGGGCCTGCCGCCAGGCGGAGGGCTGCGCGGCCGCGAGCACAGGAAGCCGCGCGACCCGCAGCAGACCCAGCGCCGCAGCCGCGGCGGCGCCAAGCACGCTCATTGCCAGACCGGCGGCCCACCATTCAGGCCGCAATGTCAGTTGGCCCGGGATGTCCGCGCCGTAAAGGCCGCGCAGGCTGATGGCGACGTTCGGCAACAAGGCGGAGGCGATCAGATATCCGCAGATCAAACCGATTAATCCGGATACCAGCGCCAGCAAAACCAGTTCGGCAAGCAACGTCCCGCTTAGCAGGCGAGCGGAGATTCCGCAGGCGCGCAATGTTCGGATGGTCGGAAGACGCTGCTCGAAAGCAAGCCCGATCGCCGAATTGACGATAAAGAGTCCGACCAGAAACGAGAGCAGGCCGAAGGCGGTCAGATTGAGATGAAAGCTGTCGGTCAGACGCTCGAGATCGGTCTCAGCATTGGGTGCGACCAGCCGGAGTGCGTCACCAGCGACGGTGGCCAGCGGGAGATGCTTGCCTTTGACGTCGCCGACGAGCAGGCGGGAGATTTCATTCGGCTGGCGCAGGATGCGTTGCGCCTGTCCGATATCGACGACGATCACGCCCGGCGCGAGCTGCGGCCGACTCTTTAAGGGTGGCAACGACGTGCCGTCGTCGGATCGGAGCGCCGCGCCGTCAACTGCATGAAGCTCGGACGCGGTTTCAGGCGCGAGCAGAGCCAGTCCCGGTGGCGCGAGGAACGATTGCAGCGTGGCGCGACCGATCGCCGGAATTGCACCTGCCTTGGCGGGCAACGTCACCGGCTCGATGCCGATCAGCCGCACGGAGTGCCCGTCAATCCGAATGCGGCCTTCGAGAATCGGGGAGACCGGCCATCCCGCGCGGCGCAGGTCGACGAACATCCGTTGCGGAATAACGTCTCCTCGTTGTGCGACCAGCATCGCGGTCCGCGCGCCGCCGAACAGCGCTGCGGCCTGATCGTAAGCGTTTCGGGCCTGCTGGTTCAGGGCCTGCACACCGCTCCAGAGCGCGGTGGCCGAGATCAGGCCGATCAGCAATGTCGCCAACTGCGCCGGATGCCGGCGCCAGTGGCTCAGCAGAACGGCGAGACTCCACAACGCGCGCATCACGAGATCGAACCCGCACTTAAGCGAACCTCGCGATCCAGCGTCGCGGCGAGCCGAAGGCTGTGCGTCACCATCAGGAAGGCGCATCCTGTCCGTGCGACCAGGTCGCGCGTCAGGCCGAGAACCTGATCGGCGGTGTTCTCATCGAGATTGCCGGTCGGCTCGTCGGCGAGAAGCAGCGGTGGGCGGGCCGCCAGCGCGCGACCGACGGCGACCTTTTGTTGTTGGCCGCCGGAAAGCTGCTCGGGATAACGAGTCAGCAGATTGCCGAGTTGCAGCCGATCGACCAGTTCGTCGTGCCAGTGCGGATCGTGCCGCCCGGCGATGCGCGCCTGAAAGGCGAGATTGTCGGCAATGGTAAGACTGGGGATCAGGTTGAATTGCTGGAAGACAATGCCGAGCAGATTGCAGCGCAAAGCGGCGCGGCCGGCGTCGGGCAATCCGGTCATCCGCGCGTCCTGAAGCCAGATGTCGCCGGCATCGGCGTGGTCGAGGCCCGCGATCAGGTGAAGCAAGGTGCTCTTGCCACTGCCGGACTCGCCGATCAGAGCAACACGCTCGCCCGCGGCCACTGTCAGGTTGACGCCGCGAAGCACCGCGACATGTTCCTGCGTCGATCGGTAGGTCTTGGTCAGATTCTGGACTTTGAGCATGCTTCGTGCCTATCCGGAAACGGATGTCCTGCGCCCGGTTACAAGCGGCGAAATGCGGACGCTACCCGATCTCGCGGTGCGGCGCGACCGTCGGAGCACATCAGTTTCGCAAGCACCTGATCGTGATCGGTCGTGCGGCCTCCACGAAAACCCGGATTGCTTTATCGCTCGAACAATGGCTAGCATCGCCGCCAAACAAAGCGACCCAGGGGGAGATGAGATCATGACTGCGCAGCCGACGCCGAAGGGAGCCTGGAGGATCACGCTCCTTCTGTTTCTATTCATGGTGGTGAACTTCGCGGATAAGATCGTTGTGGGCCTTGCAGGCGTGCCGATCATGACCGAGCTGAAGCTGGAGCCGGAACAGTTCGGCTTCCTCGGCTCGTCCTTTTTCTTCCTGTTTTCGATCTCGGCGGTTGTCGTCGGCTTCGTGGTGAACCGTGTCGCTGCGCGCTGGGTTCTGCTGGCCCTGGCGCTGATCTGGGCGTTGGCGCAGTTCCCGATGTTCGGCACGGTCAGCTTCACCACGCTGGTGATCTGCCGCATCATCCTCGGTGCGGGAGAAGGACCCGCATTTTCGGTAGCCGCGCATGCGATCTACAAGTGGTTCCCGGATGAGAAGCGAACGCTGCCGACCGCGGTTCTGTCCCAGGGCTCCGCGCTCGGCGTCGTTTTTGCGGTCCCGGCGCTGAACTGGCTGATCGTCAATCATAGCTGGCACCATGCGTTCGGCGCGCTGGGTCTTGTCGGCCTGCTGTGGGTCGTTCTCTGGCTGTTCCTGGGCAAGGAAGGGCCGCTGGTTCACACGGCTGAGATGACGGAAGAAACGCGCATTCCGTATTCGCGGCTGCTGACCTCGCGCACCTTCATCGGCTGTTGCATCGCGACCTTCGGCGCCTATTGGGCGCTGTCGCTCGGGCTGACGTGGTTCACATCGTTCATCGTGAAGGGTCTTGGCTTCACGCAGAAACAAGCCGGCTTCATTTCGATCCTGCCGTGGATATTCGGCGCCTTCATCGTCATCCTGACCGGGTGGCTGTCGCAGCGTCTGATGGGGCGGGGGATGACGACGCGTGGGGCGCGTGGCGTTCTCGGTGCGGCGCCGCTGATCGTCGGCGGGCTGATTTTGCTCGGCATTCCCTATGTGGGCAGCGCCAATCTGCGAATCGCCCTGCTTGTCATCGGCTCCGGCCTGTGCGGTTCGATCTATGTGGTTTGCCCGCCGATGATCGGCGAATTCGCGCCGGTCTCCCAACGCGGTGCCGCCATCGCGATCTACGGCGCGATCTACACGCTCGCGGGAATCGTCGCCCCTATGGTCATGGGCACGGTGATCCAGCATGCCGGCGAAATGCTCTCGGGCTATATGCTGGGCTTCACCATCAACGGGATCGTGCTGATCGTGTCGGGCCTGCTCGGGCTGCTGTTGCTGTGGCCCAATACCGAGCGCTTACGCCTGATGAACGCGTCGCCCCAGCCGAAATTTGCTTAGGGCGCTTGCGGGTAGGACAGCCCCGCGCGCAGAGCAGAGGCAATCATTGTGCGGCCACCATCGAGGCGGCCGCACGCGTGTTGCGGACGAATCAGGGTGTGGCGATGCTTGGCGACTCGCGGGCTGTTCCCGGTTCGCGTTCGGTGACCAGCGCCAGCAGCACCGTCGCCACCATGAATGCGACGGACGCACCGAACACCCAGTGCGGAAGATGCCGGTCCATAATCCAGCCGTAAAGCAGCGGGCTGACGATGCCGCCGAAATTGAATCCGGTCGACACGATGCCGAATGCGCGCCCGGCGGCGCCTGCCGGAGAGGCCGCGCGAACCAGCATGTCGCGGGACGGTGCGATGACGCCACCAAGGAAACCTGCGGCACCCATCGCCACCGTCAGCACCATCGGCTGGAGCGTCACGACGGCGATTGCCAGGACGATTGCTGCGTTGAGTGCGAAGCAGGCCGCGGCAACCTGACTGTGACGTCGGGTATGATCGGCAAGAAAGCCTCCAGCCAGCACCCCGGCGGCGCTCGCGCCAAGAAATGCGGTCAGCGCGACGTTCGCGGTTGAGAACGACGTGCCATAGCCGCTCATCAGCGCGACGACGCCGAAATTGGTGATGCCGGCACTCGACAGGCTGAGAAGCATGAAAAAGATCGTCAGCACGATGATGGCCGGCGTCAGGACGTTGACGCGTGGCCCGTTTATGTCGCGCGCTCCCATGGTCGCGGCGCCGGCGTCCGGGATGTCCATGAGCATGAGCGACAGGGCCACCAGCACGCCAATTGCGCCGGCCGCGATCAGCGCGCCTTGTCCGCCGATCGTCGCCACAAGTGTCGCCATGATCGCCGGAGCGACCGCGCCGCCGAGAAAACCGGCGAAGGTATGGATCGAGAACGCGCGGCCCATGCGGGCCTCGTCCATGTGGGCGGACAGGATCGCGTAGTCGGCGGGATGATAGACGCTGTTGGCTACTCCCAACAGCACCGCGCTTGCGATCAGCCAGGGATAGCTGACGTGGAGCCCGAGCATGATCAGGGCGATGCCGCCGATGCAAAGTCCAATCAGCAGGATCCTGCGTGCGCCGACATGATCGACCAGATAGCCGATCGGCGCCTGGGTCAGGCCAGACACGACGGCAAAAACGGTGAGGGCGAATCCAAGTTCGATGAAGTCGACCCCGAGCTGCTTCTTCAGGAACGGAAACAGCATCGGAAGAACAAGCAGATGGAAATGGCTGACCCAATGGGCGATTGAAATGCCGGTCAGCGTGCGCAGGGCTCCGTCGCCTTTCGTTTGCGGGGTGCCGGCCGGAACCTCTGCCATCTCGTCCTCAAATTGGTGGCGCCGCGCATGGCGTCGCGGAAAGGTATCGATCCCCCCGACGGCTTGTCCATCCATGCATCCGCATGACAGTCCTCCGGACCGGTCAACCGCTGCCGCAATGCGATATAACGAGCGTGCGTGGCGGGACCTCACAAACCCTGTTGTTCGTCGTCGCGGTCGCGTTTCGGGGTCGCGATGTCGCCATCCTCGTAATCGTCGTCCTCATTGCCTGGGGGAGGCGGAACCTTTTTCGCCTTGGCCGGGGTCTTCGATGTCGGGTCTTTCGGCGTCTTTCCGGAATCGCTCATTGTGTGTCCTTGCCGCCTCGCGGGATTTGGTTGCCATTCTATCTCAATTTTGCACGGAGCCGCGCTCCGAATTAACGCCGCGCCCGGTCACGGCCGGCATCAGAGCAAACGCCTGAACCCTCACGTTAGCGATAGGTGATGACTCCGGCCGTCGGCCTCCGCGATTCCCACCCTTGCCGCTCCAAGGCCGGCGTATCGCAAGCCTCGACGGGGTATCCGACACAGAAGTAGCCGATGAAGGTCCAGTCTGCCGGTATTCCAAGGATGGCGGGGATATCGGCCGGATCGAGAATCGAGAGCCAGCCCACCCCGATCCCTTCGCTGCGCGCCGCGAGCCAGAGCGTATGAATGGCGAGCACCGCGGAATACTCGATCGTCTCCGGCATGGTCAGCCGCCCAAGCCCGTGACCCTGGATGGTCGATCGGTCCGCAAACACGGCGACATGATCTGGCGCGTCGTCCAGTCCTTCGAGTTTCAATCTGGCGTAGTGCGCGGCTCGCTTGCCGTCCTGTCCGCGCAAAGCCGTGGCGTTGCAGGCTTCAAAACATCTCTTGATCTGCGCGCGCCGCGCGGGATCGCGGACCACGACGAAGCGCCAAGGCTCGCTCAGTCCCACAGAGGGCGCGAGGCAGGCCAGTTGCAGCAGCCGTTCCAGCGTCCCCTCCGGCAGGAAATCGCGCCGGAATTGGCGGACATCGCGGCGCCAGCCCAGCAGATCGCGAAACCGGGCGCGAAATTCAGCGTCGAAAGTAGGTGGCCGGTTCATCCGCGGATGATGTCCTTATGTTTCGTGACGTTGCTGGCGCTATCGGCGCGCCGGTCGCGTCACCCGTTCTCGCACAGTCCATGCCCCGAGTCATTTGGGGGAATACCGGCGGCGGCCGGTTGCACGTGCTGACCGGCTGTGCTTGTTTGATCGCGTCATCGGTGCCTCCCAAGGGAGGTGAAACGGGAATGCGGTGCGGGAGTCTTCTCCCAATGCCGCGGCTGCCCCCGCAACTGTAAGCGGCCATCCGATCCATTCGGCCACTGGGCGTGGTTTTCATGCCCGGGAAGGCGGATCCGGATAACGGCTGCGAGCCAGGAGACCGGCCGGTGACGGATTGGCTCGTTCGACGGTGGGTCGACGGAAAGGGTTTTGATGCGTTCCCGCAAATCTGCCGTTGGCTCGGCGGCATGTCTGGTCTTGTCATGCTTGTCAGGCAGGGCTCTTGCTCAATCCGCTTCGGATACGCTACCCGAACTGGTGGTGACGGCGGATCGTACGCCGGAGCCGCTTGGCAGCACTGGAAGCTCGATTAGCGTCGTGGACCATCAGGCCATCGCGACCGCCAATGCCGGCTCGTTGGTGGATGCGTTGCGCGCCGTTCCGGGGCTCGATATTACTGAGTCTGGTGGTCCGGGGTCGACGACCAACATCCGGTTGCGCGGCGCAAACACCGGGCAGACGCTGGTTCTGATTGATGGCATTCGCGTCAATGATCCGACGGCGGCGAGCGGCGATTTCGACTTTTCGATGCTGGCGCCGAGCGCGATCGATCATATCGAGGTGCTCAAGGGGCCGCAGAGCGCGCTTTACGGCTCCGACGCGATCGGCGGCGTCATCAACATCATCACCAAGAAGGGGAGCGGTCCGACGCAATTCAATGTCCGGACCGAAGCCGGAAGCTACGGCACGGTGTCGACCAGCGGCTCCGCGATCGGCTCATCCGGCCCGTGGTCTTATGCCATCACCGGCAACGGCGAACACAGCAACGGCTTCTCCCGCTATGGCTATCGCATCCCTTCGATCGAAGCAAACTTTCCCAATCTGGAAAACGACGGATTCGATCGCGTCGGAGGATCGGCGAGGATCGGTTACGATTCCGGCGAGGGCGTGAAACTCGAATCGGGCTTCCTGTCGTCCTTCACGCGCTCGGCCTACGATGCCGCCACCGGGAAATTCCCAGATACGCCATCAAGCGCCAACCGCCAGATCGACCAGGTCTGGGGCAAGGCCACCGTGGAATCCTTCGGCGGCGTGCTGACGCAAAGCCTCAATGTGTTCGAGACGCGCATCGATCGATCGTTCAACGACATCTCCTATACGACCAACATGCTGCCCGCGAACACGATTTCAACGCTGACCGACTACGTCGGCAACAGCGTCGGCGCGGAATATCAGGGGACAGTGAAGGTCGGGGCGCTCGGCTCCGTGATTTACGGCGCTCGAACCCAGCACGAGACGGCCAGTGTGGCGATGACCAACCTGCTGCCGGTGCCGGGGCTGACGATTCCGCAACTGGCGGGAACGCAGGACACCAACTCCGGTTTTGCGCTCTGGCAATTGCCAATCGGCGAGCGATTGAACGTCACGATGGGCGGCCGGGTGGACGACGTCGCAGGCGTTTCGACTTTCGGGACCTGGCGCGCCACGGCAGCTTACAATATCGCTGAAACTGGCACCAAGCTGCATGCCAGCGCGGGCACCGGCGCCAAGGCGCCGACGCTCTACCAACTCCATGCGCCGATTTACGGCAACACCAGTCTCAGTCCGGAGCAAAGCTTTGGCTACGATGCCGGTATCGATCAGAGCCTGTTCGATGGTCGCGTGACACTGTCGCTCACCGGCTACGGAAACCGATTCAGCAACCTTATCGACTTCGTGGTCGACAACAACAACCCCCTCGGCCACTATATCAATGTCACGCGCGCCGAAACCTCCGGCGTCGAGTTCGGGGGCACCGTCGTGCTGGTGCCGGGCCTCTTGAAATTGAATGCGGCCTACACCTATCTGCGCGCCAAGGATCTTTCGACCGGCCTCACATTGGCGCGCCGGCCGGAAAACCTGGCGCGGTTTGCGATCAGCTATACGCCGACCCCGGACTGGTTGATCGAGCCGCGCATCGTGACTGTTTCAACGCGCTATAGCGGGGCCAACGAAACCGGTGCGCTTGCGCCCTATACCCGCGTCGATCTGTATTCGGAATACAAGATCGACAAGACCTGGAAGGTCTTCGCGCGTGGCGAGAATATTTTCAACGAGCACTACCAGGAAGTTCTCAATTTCGGTACGACCGGACCCGCGATCTACGGAGGGTTCGACGCCACATGGTGACGGCTGACATGGCGGCGCGCCGGCGGACGGTTGTCACGGCCACCCTGTTCGTGCTGGTCGGGTTGCTGGCGCTGGCGTCGCTCGGTGTCGGTCCGGTGAAGCTGTCGCCTGCGACGGTCATCGATGCTCTGTTCGGCGGCGGCAGTGAGGTGCAGCGCATCATCGTGCAGCAGATACGTTTGCCGCGCGCCATCCTGGCGGTTGCGATCGGAGGCATTCTTGGTCTGTCCGGCGCGTCGCTGCAGGGGTTGTTGCGCAATCCGCTCGCATCGCCGTCGTTGTTCGGCGCGCCGCAGGCCGCGGCCTTCGGCGCGGTGCTCGCGATCGCGCTGGGCGCGGCCGATGTACGTTCCTTTGCGCTGCCTGTTGCGGCAATCGCTGCTGCGTTTGTCTCGGTGTTTGTCTTGCTGGCGATTGCCGGCCGAAACGCCAGTTTGCTGATTCTAATTCTCGCGGGGCTGGCGATTTCGAGTCTGGCCGGCGCGGCCACGTCGCTGACGATGAATCTGTCGCGTAATCCTTTCGCTGCGCTGGAGATCGCCTTTTGGCTGCTGGGATCGCTGGAGGATCGCAGTTTCCGGCATGTTCTGCTGGCATTGCCGTTCATTGTCGTCGGCGCAGCCATTTTACTGAGCCGGCGTCATGCGTTTCGCACGCTCAGTCTTGGTGAGGAAACTGCGCGAAGCCTCGGCGTCGAGGTCGGCCGGCTGCGCCTTCTGGTGATCGTCGGCGTTGCGCTCGGCGTGGGCGGAAGCGTGGCGGTGGCCGGGGCCATCGGCTTCATCGGCCTCGTTGCGCCGCATCTGATGCGGCCTCTCATTGGGTATGATCCATCGCGGCTGCTGGTCCCCAGCGCGCTCACCGGCGCGGGACTTCTGCTTGCCGCCGACATCGCGGTGCGGCTCATCCCATCGACCTCCGACATCAAGGTCGGCGTGCTGACGTCCCTGATCGGAGTGCCTTTCTTCCTCTATATGATCGTGCGCGAGCGCCGTGCCCTTGGCGGAGGCGTTGCATGACCGACGCAGCCTTTCTCGTTGCGTCGTCGCTTTCCGCATCGCTCGGAGGCCGCGCGGTCCTGCATGACGTGTCCCTGTCGCTGTCGCGCGGCCACCTCGTCGCCTTGGTTGGACCGAACGGAGCGGGCAAGACGACGCTGTTGCGGGCGCTGGCCGGCTTGTCGCCATCAGAGGGCGTGATCCGGATCGGCGGTGAGATGCTGTCGTCGCTCTCGCTCAATGAGCGGGCTCGCCGTTTCGGCTATCTGCCGCAGGGGCACGCTGTGCATTGGCCCTTGCCGGTTCGCGACATCGTCGCGCTCGGCCGGTATCCGCACGGCGCCGTCGATCCGGCGCGGCTGTCGGCGCAGGACGCAGCGGTGGTGGAGCGGGCGATGCAGGCGACCGACGTCGTCGCTCTGGGCGATCGCCCTGTCACGGAGTTGTCGGGCGGGGAGCGCAGCCGGGTGGCGCTGGCCCGTGTGCTCGCGGTGGAAGCGCCGGTGGTGCTGGCCGACGAGCCGACCGCGTCGCTCGACCCGCGCTATCAGATCGATGTCATGACCAATCTGCGTGCCGCCGCCGATGGCGGCGTGCTGGTGATCGTCGTCACCCACGATCTCGGTCTTGCGGCACGCTTTTCCGATACGGTTCTGGTGCTGGCAGAGGGACGCCTCGTTTCGCAGGGCCCGCCGGCGGATGCGCTGTCCGACGACCGCGTGGCGGAAGTATTTCGCGTCAGCATCTATCGCGCCACGCACGAGCGCGGCGCCGTGATCGTGCCGTGGGCCGGGGTATGATGCGCCATGTCGCTACTCACACGCCGGTTTCAAAGCAGTGGCGAGGCGGGCGAGAGCGGCGTCATCTCGCGGCAAACCGAATCGCAACAGATCGGTCGACCACTCGAAGCTGCGGCACCAGATTTGCTGCTGCGCGAGGGATTCATGAATGACGGCTGCGTCAGCGTGTCGGACCAGCCGGAACAGCGCGGTGCCGCCGGCCATCGCGAAGCCGCGGGCAAGCAGAACCTCATCAAGCCGCCGGGCATGATCCGGCAAGGTTTCGCGCATGTGCGCGGCCCAGGTCTCGTCGCTCAGCGCGGCGCGGCCGACGGCGAGCGCAGGGCCGGAGCAAGGCCAGGGTCCGAGCGCGGTCTGGATGGCGTCGGCAATGGACGGCGATGCGATGGCGAATCCCAGCCGCAAGCCGGCCAGGCCATAAAACTTTCCGAACGACCGCAAGATGACAACAGGCCGGTCGCGGCACAGGGCGGCTGCGCTGATGCGAGGATCGAGATCGGCGAAGGCTTCGTCGATCACCAGCCAGCCGCCGCGATCGCGCGCGATCGCGGCGATTTGCTCGAGCGAGTCGAGATCGATCGTTCGGCCATCCGGGTTGTTGGGATTGACGATCACGGAGTGCCGCGCGCCGTCCGGAAAAGGCCTCGCCGTATCCAGCGCCATGATGCCGTGGCCGCAATGGCTCCAGGCGCGGGCGTGCTCGCTGTAGGTCGGGCCGGCGATCGCGACAGCGCCCGATGCGGCGAGGCGCGGCAGCCACTGGATCAGGGCTTGCGTTCCCGGCGCGATGACGATCTCGACCTCATCGGGAACGCGATAGGCCTCGCGCGCGGCGACGATCAGCGCCGCTCCGTCGGCGGTCGAGGGCAGCCGCTGCCAGATTTCATTCGGCAGCGATGGAATCGGCCACGGCCAGGGATTGATCCCGGTCGACAGATCGAGCCACATGTCCGGCGAGCCGCCGTACTGTGCGATTGCTTCGGTCAGGTCGCCGCCATGCTTCATGGGCGCTTCATGCCATTTTCTGTCGCAAAGTGCGAGAGGTTGCGCGCCGCGATTCCGGCGATTGCATTGGCGCTTCTGTTCGGTGTTACCTCTCGCGTGGATGCCGCCGGCTTGCCGCGGATCGCCTCGATCAATCTTTGCACCGATCAGCTTCTGATGACGCTGGCCGATCCCGATCAAATTCTCGGCCTCAGTCCCTATTCGCGCGACGCCGCGCGGTCGTGGGCGGCGACGGAAGCCAGGAAGTACCGGCGTCTGTCCGGGGAAGCGGAAGACGTGTTGGTCCTGAAGCCGGACATTGTGGTAGCCGGCCGTTATACCAAGCGCGCCACGCGAGAACTGCTCAAGCAGCAAGGCCTGCGCGTCGCCGAATTCGATACGGCGCAGTCGATCGACGACGTGAAGCGGCAGATTCGCCGGATGGGGAATCTCGTGCAGCATCCGGATCGTGCCGAACGCCAGATCGCGCGGCTCGATGCCGCCATTGCGCGCGCAAAGCAGGCGGTGGCGAAAAGACCTTATCGCGTGCTTGCGCTGTCGCGGCGTGGCTGGGTGTCGGGAGATGACAGCGTCACCAGCGCGCTGTTGTCGGTCGCGGGGCTATCCAATGCGGCATCGGGGCTTGGCGTGAAGCATGGCGGCTTCGCCAAGCTCGAGACCATCGTGGCGCTCCGGCCGGATTTCATCGTGGTGGCGGATGGCCGCGATGCCGCCGAGGACGAAGGTCAGGCGTTGCTGCTGCATCCGGCGCTGGAAAAATTGTATCCGCCGTCAAAACGCATCGTGATTCCCGAGGATCTCACAGTGTGCGGCGGGCCGAGCCTGCCGGATGCGCTGGACCGGCTGGTGTCGGAGTTGAAGCGGGTCGGAGACTAGAGCGATGGAGCCCTGGCGCGCGCATCTGATCATCGTCGTGATCGCGCTGGCGCTCGATGCGATGTTCGGCGATCCGGACTGGATCTGGCGGCGGCTCGCGCATCCGGTCGCGCTGATCGGCGGGCTGATCGCATGGCTCGATCGCGGGCTCAACCGGGAAGGCTGGTCGCGGCGGGTTCGCAAGGCAACGGGCGTTCTGGCCGTGTTGTTACTGATCGTCATAGCCGGCGTGGCCGGATATCTGATCGAAATGGCGTTGCGGCAAACCCAAGGCAGCCGCCTTGTCCCGGTTGCCGCGCTCGGGCTGGTCGCGTCGGTCTTTCTCGCGCAGCAAAGCCTCTACCGGCATGTGGCGCGGGTGCGGCTTGCGTTTGAAGAAGGCGGGCTTACTGCGGCGCGTGAAGCGGTGGCGATGATCGTCGGCCGCGATCCCGAGAGTCTCGACGAGAGCGGCGTGGCGCGCGCGGCGATCGAATCCTGCGCAGAGAATTTTTCCGACGGCGTCGTCGCGCCGGCGGTCTGGCTCGCGCTCTGCGGGCTTCCGGGACTGATTGTCTACAAGGCGATCAACACCGCGGACTCCATGATCGGCCATCGCACGCCGCGTCATCGGGATTTCGGCTGGGCGGCGGCGCGGCTCGACGATCTTCTCAATCTTGTGCCGGCGCGGTTTGCGAGTCTTCTGATCGCGCTTGTCGCGCCCGTAGCGCATGGGTCGATCCTTGAATCGCTCAGGACGATGCGGCGCGATGCGCCAAAACATCGTTCGCCCAATGCCGGCTGGCCGGAAAGCGCGATGGCCGGTGCGCTCGGCATTGCGCTGGCCGGGCCGCGCCGTTACGGCGAGTCCGTCGTCGATGATCCCTTTCTCAATGCAGAAGGGCGCAAGGACGCGGCTCCCGACGACATCGGCCGCGCGCTGAAAATCCTGATTGGGGCCTGCGCACTCGAATTTGTAATCTACGCGCTGCTGTTGCTGCTCTGACGGCTGCGCGCGATCTTCAGAAGCCGCGCGATGTCGAGATGCGCCTCGAGATGATCGGCCAGCGCGTCGAGCGCGGCTTCGATCCGCGCGTCATAGGCGAGCGACGATGCCACGCCAAAATTCGCCAGCCACGCCTTGCGGAAGGCATCGCCGGTGAACAGGCCGTGCACGTAGGTGCCCTGGATGCGGCCGTCACGGGATTGGGCGCCGTCCGGGCGTCCATCGAGCATGAGCATCGGGCGCATGCAGGCGGGCCCGTCGGTGCGGCCGAGATGGATCTCATAGCCTTCAATCGGCGTATTCGTCGCGCAATGAATGCCGGCGACCCGCGTCGTCGATTTGCCGCCGCGCATGACCGTCCCGATGTCGAGCAGGCCAAGTCCTTCCACCGTTCCGGCGGGACCGTCGAGGCCATCGGGATCGCTGACAGCGCGGCCGAGCATCTGGTAGCCGCCGCAGAGGCCGAGCACATGGCCGCCGCGCCGGACATGCGCCGCGATATCGATGTCCCAGCCCTGCGCCCGCAGGAAGGCGAGATCGCCGATCGTCGATTTGCTGCCGGGCAGGATGATCACGTTAGCGTTCGCCGGGATCGGTTCGCCCGCCCGCACGAACACGAGCGTCACGCCGGGCTCCATGCCGAGCGGATCGAGATCGTCGAAGTTGGCGATGCGCGACAGCATGGGAACGACGATCACGCAGGATGACGACGGTGCTTTCTGGCCGCGGTCGAGATCGAGCGCGTCCTCCGCCGGCAGCCAGGCGGCCTGCGGCAGCCACGGCACCACGCCGAGCGAGGGCCAGCCGGTCATTTGTGTGATTTTGGCGAGGCCGGAATCGAACAATCCGGCATCGCCGCGAAACTTGTTGATGAGAAAGCCGCGGATGCGCGCGCGCTCGTCCGGCGCCAGCACGGCGTGGGTGCCGATCAGGCTTGCAATGACGCCGCCGCGATCGATATCGCCGGCGAGAATCACCGGCACGTTGGCGGCGACCGCGAAGCCCATGTTGGCGATGTCGCCGGCGTGCAGGTTGATCTCGGCCGGGCTTCCCGCGCCTTCCACCAGCACGATGTCGGCGTCGCGGGCGAGATGCGCGAAGCTCTCCAGCACCGCCGGCAGCAGCGCGGCTTTCTTCTCGAGATAGTCTTTCGCGCGCAACGTTCCGATGCGTCGCCCGCGCAAGATCACCTGCGCGCCGGTGTCGGTCTCCGGCTTGAGCAGCACCGGGTTCATGTGCACGCTGGGCGGTATTCGCGCGGCGCGCGCCTGCACCGCCTGCGCCCGGCCGATCTCGCCGCCGTCGACCGCGATCGCCGCATTGTTCGCCATGTTCTGCGGCTTGAACGGCGCGACCTTCAACCCGCGCCGCGCCAGCGCGCGCGCCAGCCCCGCCACCAGCGTCGACTTGCCGGCATTGGAGCCGGTCGCCTGAATCATCAATGCGGGAGCGGGGCGGTTCATCGCGGCCCGCAAAAGCTGTCAGCGCAGACTGACTTGTCATGCCCGGCCCTGTGCCGGGCATCCACGTCTTCAAGGCTTCGCACAACGAAAGACGTAGATGGCCGGGACAAGCCCGGCCATGACGATGATGGCGATTGTTTCGCGATCATTCTAAAACTCGATGCCCTTCTGGCCCTTGATGCCCTGGCGGAACGGATGTTTCACCAGCGTCATCTCGGTCACCAGATCGGCCATCTCGATCAGCTCGGGCCTGGCGTTGCGTCCGGTGACGACGACGTGCTTGCCGGCGGGCTTTTCCTCGCGCAGGAAGGTCACGATCTCCTCGATCGGCAGATAGTCGTAGCGCAGCACGATGTTCAGCTCATCGAGCAGCACGAGGCGATGGCGATCGTCGCGGATCAGCTCCTTGGCGCGCTCCCAGCCCTTGCGCGCGGCGGCGATGTCGCGCGCGCGATCCTGCGTTTCCCAGGTGAAACCCTCGCCCACGATATGCAGCGTGACAAGATCTGGAAACTTCGCCAGCAGCCGCGCCTCGCCAGTGTCCCATTTCTCCGACTTGGTGAACTGCACCACGGCCACCGGCAGGCCATGACCGATGTGGCGGAACACCATGCCGAGCGCGGCCGAGGTCTTGCCCTTTCCGGTGCCGGTGTGGACGATCAAAAGGCCCTTCTCGCCGGTCTTTGTGGCCATGATCCTGTCGCGCGCCGCCTTGTGCTTGCGCGCCTTCTCGGCGTGGCGGGCGTTCTCGTCTGCGTCGGAATGGGGCAGGTCGGTCATGCGGCGGTCTCCCGGCTGGACGTGTGGGACAAAAGGCTGGCGATCAGGTCGCGCGCGCTGTTGGATCGCGGAGTCCACAACCCGCGCCGGATGGCCTCGTCGAAGCGCGCGGCGGTCTCGCGCAGCGCCGCCGGATTGGCCTCCGCCATGAAGTCGCGCACCCGCGCGTCCTCCACATAGGCGGCGAAGAGCTGATCGAAGTGGTGATTGCCGACAGAATCGGTCGAGGCGGCAAAGCCGAACAGGTAGTCGACCGTAGCGGCGATCTCGAACGCGCCCTTGTAGCCGTGGCGCATCACGCCGGCGATCCATTTCGGGTTGGCGGCGCGGCCGCGCACCACGCGCGAGATTTCGTGTGCCAGCGAGCGTGCCACCGGTGCCTCCGGCCGCGAGGTGTCGACATGCGCGATGCGCGGCGCACGTCCGCGCAGGCTCTGCACCGTGGCTGCCAGTCCGCCCATGAACTGATAGTAGTCGTCCGAGTCGAGAATGTCGTGCTCGCGGTTGTCCTGAGCCTGCGCCACCAGATCGGTCTGCGCGAGGCGCTCGGCGAAGGCGTCCCGCGCCGCCTCGCCCTCGAGGGCGCCGCCATAGGCGTAGCCGCTCCAAGACAGGTAGACGTCGGCGATGTCGCCGCGCGTGTCCCAGCCGCCTTCGTCGATCAGCGCCTGCAAGCCGGCACCGTAAGCCCCCGGCTTTGCGCCGAACACGCGCGATGTCGCCTGCCGCTGCGCCTGCGCGGGGGGCATGCCGTTCGCTTCCAGCGCGCGCGTCGTTGCACGCACATTTGCCGCGATCGGATTGGCGTCGTCCGGCTCGTCGAGATCAGCGATGGCGCGGATCGCGCTGTCGATCAGGTCCATCTGGGTCGGAAAGGCGTCGCGGAACAGGCCGGAGACCCGCAGGGTGAGATCGATGCGCGGACGCTTCAGTCCGGACAGCGGAATGATCGCAAAGCCGGTCACGCGCCCGCTGGCCTCGTCCCAGAGCGGCCGCGCGCCGATCAGCGCCAACGCCTGCGCCACGTCGTCGCCGCCGGTGCGCATGTTGGCGGTGCCCCAGGCGGAGAGCGCCAGGCGGCGGGGATAGCTGCCATGCTCCTGGGCATGGCGCGCCACCAGGAGCTGCGCCGATTTCCAGCCGAGCTGCCACGCCGCCGGCGTCGGCACCGCGCGCGTGTCGAGCGAATAGAAATTGCGGCCGGTGGGCAGCACTTCCGGCCGGCCGCGCGTCGGCGCACCCGAGGGGCCCGGCGGCACGAAGCGCCCGTCGAGCCCGCGCAGCAGCCCGTCGATCTCGGCGCGGCCGCAGGCTTCGACAGCGGGGCGCAGATGGGCCTCGATCCAGCCCAGCACGGCGCGCGTGCGCGTCCATGACTCGGCGGGGGACGCGCTCCCGGCGACCAGCGCGCGCGCCAGCGCCTCGAGCCGCTCCACCGTGTCGCCGGCGATGCGCCAGGGTTGCGGTGCCGCCAGCGCCGCCGGCCGCG
>DASZVY010000073.1:0-54001 GCA_035546855.1 Nitrobacter sp.
GATGACGATCGGCTATTTCAGCCAGGACGTCGGGGAGATGTCGGGCCAGAGCGCGGTCGCCGCTGTGATGGACGGCGTCGGCCCCGTCAGCGCCCTGGCCTCCGAAATGGCCGGGCTGGAGGCGGCCATGGTCGATCCGGACCGGGCCGACGAGCTGGACGCCGTCATCGAGCGCTACGGCGAGGTCCAGGGGCGCTTCGAGGAGCTGGACGGCTACGCGCTGGAAAGCCGCGCCCGCGAAGTGCTCGCGGGGCTCAGCTTCACGCAGGAGATGATGGACGGCGATGTCGGCAATCTCTCCGGCGGCTGGAAGATGCGTGTCGCGCTGGCGCGGATTCTGCTGATGCGCCCCGACGCCATGCTGCTGGACGAGCCCTCGAACCACCTCGACCTGGAAAGCCTGATCTGGCTCGAGGCCTTCCTCAAGGGCTACGACGGCGCGCTCCTGATGACCTCGCACGACCGCGCCTTCATGAACCGCATCATCGGCAAGGTGGTGGAGATCGACGCCGGCTCCCTGGTCACCTATTCCGGCGACCTCGACTTCTACGACCAGCAGCGCGCGCTCGGCGAACAGCAGCGCCAGGCGCAGTACGAGCGCCAGCAGGCCATGCTGGCCAAGGAGATCAAGTTCATCGAGCGGTTCAAGGCGCGCGCCTCGCACGCCGCGCAGGTGCAGAGCCGGGTGAAGAAGCTCGACAAGATCGAGCGCGTCGAGCCGCCGAAGCGGCGGCAGACCATCGCGTTCGATTTTCCGCCGGCGCCGCGCTCCGGCGAGGACGTGGTCGCGCTCAAGAACGTGCAGAAAGGTTACGGCAGCAAGCGCATCTATGACGGGCTCGACTTCATGGTGCGGCGGCGCGAGCGCTGGGCCGTGATGGGCGTCAACGGTGCGGGCAAATCCACGCTGCTGAAGCTCGTAGCCGGTGCCGCCGAGCCGGATGACGGCACGGTGGCGGTCGGCGGCAGCGTCAGGATGGGCTACTTCGCGCAGCACGCGATGGACCTGCTCGACGGCGAGCGCACCGTGTTCCAGCAGCTCGAGGAGTCGTTCCCGCAGGCCGGGCAGGGCTCGTTGCGCGCCCTCGCGGGCTGCTTCGGGTTTTCCGGCGACGACGTCGAGAAGAAATGCCGCGTGCTGTCCGGCGGCGAGAAGGCGCGGCTGGTGATGGCAATCATGCTGTTCGATCCGCCGAACTTCTTGGTGCTGGACGAGCCGACCAACCATCTGGACATGGCGACCAAGGAAATGCTGATCGCGGCGCTCGCCGATTACGAAGGCACCATGCTGTTCGTCTCGCACGACCGGCATTTCCTCGCCGCGCTGTCGAACCGCGTGCTGGAACTGACGCCTGACGGCATCCATCAATACGGCGGCGGCTACACCGAGTACGTCGCGCGCACCGGGCAGGAAGCGCCGGGGTTAAGGAGCCAGGGCGTCGATCCCTGGGCGCGTCGTGTCCCGGACGCGGCGCACCGTGAAACGGTGCACCGCTGAGCCGGGGCCTTTCCGGACGCGGCGTGCGCGGCGATCCCGGTTCTGCGATGCATCACTCCGTGCTGCATCGCGCCCGGGAAACGCAGGCGCGACAAAATACAAAATAGAGCCTTCCGGTTTGCCAGACCTGACGGCCTCAGCCCGCCGGCGCGGCCGCGGCGGCGGCAACGACGCCGAACGCGCTGGCCGGATTCATGCTGTCGACCATCGCCGTCGGAATCAGGATCGTGGCGCCGCGTTCCTTGGTGGTTTCGTAGATGATGTTCATGGCGCGCAACTGCAGCGCCGCCGGCGTGCGGGCATAGATGTCCGCGGCTTCGACGAATTTGGCGGCGATCTCCTGCTCGGCCTGGCCGAGCAGCACGCGCGCGAGCTTTTCGCGTTCGGCCTGCGCCTGCCGGCTCATGGCGTCCTGCAGGTCGGGCGGCACGCCGATGTCCCTGATCTCGACGGACAGAACGGAGATACCCCATTCCGCGGTCTTGCGGCCGATCTCGTCGCGCAGGAGCTGGTCGCCCTGCTTGCGTTCGGACAGCAGCGTGGACAACAGCGACGAGCCGACCATTTCCCGCAGCGATGTCTGCGCGACCTGGGTGATGGCCTGCCGGTAGTTGGTGATTTCGAGCGCGGCGCGCTGCGGATCGTGAATCTGCCAGAAGATCACCGCGTCGATATTGACCGGCACCGTATCCTTGCTGAGCGCTTTTTCCGCGTTGATCTCGGTGGTCTGGATGCGCTGGTCGAGCCAGGACGCCACTTCGTCGATGAACGGCACGATCATGAACAGGCCCGGCCCGCGGATGGCCTGCAGCTTGCCGAGCCGGAGCACGACGGCGCGCTCCCACTGGTCCGCGACCTTGATCGACAGCGGCGTGAGGATCGCGGCGATCACGAGAACCACGGCAAGACCGTCACCGCCGTGGGTACCGCTCTCGCGCGCAAACCACGCGGCCGCCGCCGCCAGCGCGAGAAGGATGAGGGCGATCACAACAGCGAATTGATGGGTGCCTTTAGCGCTAAAATAGTTGCTCATGACGACTATTCCTTCTGCTTGGCGAGAACCTTGATCCGCTCGGCCAATGCGGCGGGATCGATGCCGGCCGCGATGGCCGCGGCGACCGTCTGCTTGGCGAGATTGTCGATCTGCGCGGCCTGCGCGCGTGCCCCCATCGGCGGCGGCGGCTCGGCGACGAAGCTGCCGCGCCCCCGCACCAACGTGATCGCGCCCATCCGCTCCAGTTCGTCGTAGGCGTGCCGCACCGTATTGAGATCGATCGTCAGCGCCACCGCGACTTCGCGCATGGTCGGCATCTGCTCGCCCTTCGCCAGCACGCCCGCGCCGAGCGCGCGCAGGATCTGATCGCGGAGCTGAACATAGATCGGGATGCCCGAACTCTCGAGGCGCAGGGATTTGAGGAGCTGTGTATGCATTAACTAGTAAACTAGTATTCACCTTCTTTCCTGTCAAGGCGGGACCGCCCGGCGATTGACAGGGCAAAGCGCGCGGGCTCATAATCGTGTCAGGTGGATACGACCTGCTGCTTGCGCCCTTTTCGGGATGGTGAACGTATCGCATCGCTCAACGCCTCCTTTGCCAGGCGGACGAGTCAGTAACGCAAGCGTCTGACGCTTCTCGTTCGCCGATGCAGAGGATGATCCCATGCGCGATTTTCGCGATGCCAAGGCTATGGCGCAGACGCTGCGCGACGCTCTCATGAGCAAATCCGTTCCCATCACCCACAGCGAAAGCCTGGAACTGATCGCCAGGATTTTTGGCTTCCACGACTGGAATACGCTGTCTGCGCGGATTCAGTCGGAACGTCCCGGCGCGCTGGTTGCCGGCGCTGCGCCGCTCGTCCGGCCCGCCGACACGGTCATCCCGGTTACGCCGATGCGGGACGTTGTGTTCTTTCCGCAAATGGTGACGCCGATTTTCGTCGGCCGCGAAAAAACCATGCGCGCACTGGAAGCCGCGATGGCGGGTGACGGCCTCGTTCTGGTGGTGACCCAGCGCCGCGCCGGCGACGACGATCCGACCCTCGACGATCTGTATCGGGTCGGGGTCACGGCAAGAATTATCGATCGCCAGACGCTATTGGACGGAACGCTGAAGTTCTTTGTGTCCTGTATCGAACGCAAGACCGTCGTCCGCCCGATCGCGGGTGAATTTCTCGCTGCCGAAGTCGCCCCCTTTCAGGAGACCGGCGGCGAGAGTGCCGAAGCGGCCGATCTGTCGCGCGCCGTGCTCGATGCCTACCAGCGTTATGCCAAGGTGGATTTTGTGGCGACGCCGCGCGGGACGCCGGCGTTGTTCAAGTTGCCGAGCGCCGGTGAGCCGGGTCGGTTGGCCGATTCCGTCGCGGGTCTGGTGTCGGCGCCGATCGCGCGCAAGCAACAGTTCCTCGAAGCAGGCGATGTGATTGCGCGGCTCAAAATGCTGCTCGAGGTGATGGAGGCCGGTCCGCAAGCGGCCTGACGGCAGCAGGCTGGACCGCATCAAAACGTCATGGCCGGAATTTCCGGCCATGACGCGCCGAGCTTTATCCGAAGCTGACGGGACCGACCGCGCCGACCCAGCGGCTGACTTTGGTTGGATCGTTCTTGTCCATGTAGAAGAAATGGACCATGGACGGCTTCCGGGGCGCCATCGCGGGATCGCCGAACGTCATCGCGACCTTGCCGTGAAAGATTTTCAAGGACGGGCTGTCCCAGTATTCGACGACGTCATGATAGGCCGTGAAGCCGGTGTCGATGAAGGCGCGCAGATTCTCGCGGATCGTCTCGCGTCCGTGCCAGTCCGCGACGCCGAGGTTGCAGACGGCGTCCTCGGCAAAGCAATCAAAACCCTTGCCGAAAGTCTTGTCGTCGATCTCCTTCCACATGGCGAGCAGCCATCGCGGCGGGGCGGTTTTGGTGAAGGTTTGTTCGGTCATACCTGTTCTCCTGTTGTGGCGATGGGGGCGACGGACGGCGCGATGCCCAGCCGCCTTGCCGCTCGCCGCGCCGTTTCCTCGCGCTGTGCGGTGATGGCGCGGACCGATTGCCGCGCGTGCTCCAGGATCGCGCGCGGTGCGGTCTCCGGCGTTCCGCTGCTGAATGGCGGTTCGGGCGCGTAGACCATGTAGAGCTGGATCGCCTGGGCGGCTTCGTCGCCGCGCAACTCGGCGGCAAGACGCAGGGCGCCGTCGATGCCCGCCGTGACGCCGGCAGCGAACACCCAGTTGCCGTCCAGCACCACGCGCTCGTTCACCGGGATCGCGCCGAAGAACGGCAGCAGATGAAACGAGGCCCAGTGCGTGGTCGCCCGGCGGCCCCGGAGAATCCCGGCCGCGCCGCAGATCAACGCGCCGGTGCAGACCGAAAAGACGCTGCGCGCGCCGGCGGCCTGCTGCCGGATCCAGCCGAGCACCTCCGTATCTTCCATCAGCGCTTCCTGCCCAAAGCCGCCGGGCACATGCAGCACATCGAGCTGGGGCGCCTCAGTGAGTGCGGCATCCGGCGTCAGCCGCAATCCCTTGAGATCGCGCACGGGTTCGGCGGTCTTGCCGTAAATGCGGTAGGTTGCATTCGGTATGCGCGACAGCACCTCGAAAGGTCCTGTCAGGTCGATCTGATCGACGCCCTCGAACAGCAGCGATCCGATCTGCAGGTGAACGTCGTGCGGGATCATTGAAGCCTCCTGTCGCAAACCGGGTGGACATCGCGACCTTAGCGGAGCAAGCTGTGGCGGAAATGCCAAAGACCCCACGATTTCCGCCAAACCGCTTGCCGCCGAAGCGCGCGCGTATCGTCGACGTGCTGGCTTATCCGGGCGTGCAGTTGCTCGATGTCGCGGGGCCGTTGCAGGTGTTCTCCTCCGCCAACGACCTTGCCGAACAGGCGTGGGACGCGCGGCCATATGCGCTTCGCGTCGTCGCGCGAGGTGGCCGGAGCGTGACCGCCTCGTCCGGTCTCGGCCTTGCGGTGAAGCCGCTGCCGCGCGCCACTGGGCCGCTGGATACGCTGCTGATCGCCGGCGGTCCCGGCGTCGATGCGGCCGCCGCCGACCCGGTGCTCGTCAAATGGATCGGGCAACGCACTGCGAAAGCCCGCCGCGTGGCCTCGGTCTGCACCGGCGCGTTTCTGCTCGGCGCGTCAGGCGTGCTCGACGGGCGGCGCGCGGTCACGCACTGGTCATACTGCACGGAACTGGCCCGGCGGTTCCCGAAAGCGCGTGTCGAGTCCGATCCGATCTTCGTGCGCGACGGCAAGGTCTGGACCTCGGCCGGCGTCACCTCCGGCATCGATCTCGCGCTGGCGCTGGTGGAGGAAGATCTCGGCCGCACGATCGCGCTCGCGGTGGCGCGCTATCTGGTCGTTTTCCTGAAGCGCCCCGGCGGGCAGGCGCAGTTCAGCGCCGCACTGTCGCTGCAAGCGGCGGAGGACAAGTTCGGCGCGCTGCACGACTGGATTGCAAAACATCTGGCTGACGACATGTCGCTGCCCGTTCTCGCGCGGCAGGCCGGAATGAGCGAGCGCAGTTTCAGCCGGCGCTATGCGGAAGCCACCGGGCTGACGCCGGTCCACGCGGTCGAACGGCTGCGCGTGGAAGCGGCGCGGCGGCTGCTCTCGGAGTCGCGCCTGCCGGTCAAGACGATTTCGCGGCGATGCGGCTTCGGTTCGGAAGAGACCATGCGCCGCAGCTTCCTTCGCCTGCTCGCCACCACGCCGCAGGACTATCGCGCCCGCTTCAGCGCCTGAAATAATTTTCGTCCCCGGTGTCGGTTCCGCCGGACCTGTTTCGTCTTTCAGGCGCAGCGGGCCCTCCGGGCCGGACACATGCGGAAAGCCCGATGCGTTTCATGGTGATCGTCAAGGCGAGCAAGGCCGATGGCGCGAACCCGGAATGACAATGGTTTCAAATCGCGAAGGACGAACAACCATGCGCTTCATGATGCTGATGATTCCGAAGGGCTATGAGGCCGCCGCGCCCGGCACCATGCCCGATGCCAAGGCGGTCGCCGCGATGATGAAGTACAATCAGGACCTGCAGGACGCCGGCGTGCTGATCACGCTGGACGGTCTGCATCCGCCGTCGATGGGCGCGCGGGTGTCGTTCGAAGGCGGCAAGCCGCTGGTGACCGACGGTCCCTTCATCGAGGCCAAGGAAGTGCTCGGCGGCTACTGGATGATCGATGTCGCCTCGCGCGAGGAGGCGGTCGCCTGGGCCAAGCGGTGCCCGGCGGGTGCAAACGAAATCATCGAGATCCGGCAGGTGCAGGAAATGGCCGATTTCCCCGCCGACGTGCAGGAGGCCGCCGCCGGATTCGAGACGATGCAGGGCAAGCCGGGCCGCCCCTGAGGCGGTCACCGGGCATGCCGGTGATTTCGGGTTGCCCCGTGCCCGCCATGGGTTTGCCGCAACGCGCCGGCCGCCATTCCGAGGGACGGCGCGGGCTCCAAATAAAGTGACGTTTTGGCGCGGCTCATGTAAAAGCCATTCACATGAGCTGGCGCAAGGAGCAGCGCCGCGCCGAGCGCGGCTACCATCACGGCAACCTGAAAGAAGCGCTGCTGCAGGCGGCGCTGGATCTGATCGCGCAAAAAGGCCCGGCCGGATTCACCTTTGCCGACGCGGCGCGCTCGGCCGGTGTCAGCCCGGCGGCGCCTTACCGCCACTTCCGCGATCGCGACGAACTGCTGTCGAGCATCGCGCAGCGTGGCTTCGAGCAGTTCGAACTCGTGCTGACGAAAGCCTGGGACGACGGGCGTCCCGACACCGTGAGCGCGTTTGAGCGCGTGGGACGGGCCTATCTTGCCTTCGCGCGCGACGAGCCTGCGTTCTATTCGGCGATGTTCGAATCGGGCGTGCCCGTCGACGTCAATCCGATGCTGTCGGCCGCCAGCGAGCGCGCATTCAACATCATTCGCGCCGCTGCAGAGCGGTTGGCGGCGTTGACGCCGCCAGGCGTGGCGCGTCCGCCGGCGCTGATGATGGCGCTCCACATCTGGGCGATGTCGCACGGCGTGGCGTCGCTGTTCGGCCGCGGCGACGCGGCGCGGCGCAAGCTGCCGATGTCGGCGGACGAGCTGCTGGAGGCGGGCGTGCTGATCTACATGCGCGGCCTCGGCTTCCCCACCGACCGCAAGGCGCCAGCTCCATCCGCGGAGCCGCCGCAGCCACCGCCCGGTCCATGGAGCAAGCCGGCGCCATGAAGCGCCCGCCGTCGCTTCGATAACTGTCTGAAATGCCGCAACAAAGCCGCGATGCGGCGAACCGGCGGCGGGATTGCGCCCGGCCGCACCGGAAAAATCGGCCGCGCGACAGCGCGCCGCTTGACAAAAACCAGGAACGGTTTAGGTATGTGAATGTTATTTACATTAACACGGCGCGATGCCGTTCATGGAGAAGGCCCATGGCCAACACCGCAGAGTACTATCGCTGGAACGGCCCCACTCAGCCGCCTCGCAACGACTACTACGGCCCGCCGCGCATGGACGTGCCGTGGCATCCCCTGCGGATCGTTCTGATCGTGCTCGGGTTCATCGTGTGGTGGCCGATCGGCCTCGCACTTCTCTTCTTCACACTCGGGAGCAGAAAAATGGGTTGCTGGAGCAACGATCGATTCGAGAACAAGATGCAGCGCATGCAGTGGAAGATGGAGCGGATGCGCGACCACATGGAGCGTCGCGGCTTCGGCTTCCGCGGTTTCGGCGCGCCGTCGAGTGGCAACCGCGCCTTCGACGAGTATCGCATGGAGACGCTGCGCCGCCTCGAAGAAGAGCAGCAGGAGTTCAAGGATTTCCTGAGCCGCCTGCGTCACGCCAAGGACAAGGAAGAGTTCGACGCGTTCATGGCGCAGCATCGCTCGCGTCCGACGCCGCCGAACGACCAGCCGCAGGGTCAGTAAGCCTCGCGCCCACGGACACTCGCCTGATGCGAATCAGCCGGCCCCAAAGGCCGGCTGATTTTGTTTTGCGCGCGAGGTCATGAGGTTCCTATGTCCGCAAGATCATGTCCGCACACCGGGCGCCCGCGACAATCACGCCGGTATAGCCTCCGACGTTTGCATAAGCCGACGAGAGATAGAGTCCCTCGATCGGCGTACGCGGCGAACGGCGCGGATCTCGCAGCGTCGCAGGATCGGGCGCGAAGCCGTAGACGGCGCCATCGGGGGCGCCGAGATATTGCTTGGTCGAGAGCGCGGTGTTGAACGAGGACGCCGTCACCGCATCGGCGAGGCCGGGATAGTGTTTGTCGAGATAGCGCACGATCGCGTCGCGCCAACGCGCGCGCTTTTCGCGATAGCGGTCCATGTCCGAGGCGTCCCAGTTGGCGAGCCGGTCCGGGCCGAAGATCGAGAGCACGTGGGGCGGCGTGGGAATGCCGGAATCGATCGCGGCATAGTCGGCGATCGCCAGCGGCGGCATTGCATTGCCGGGCTCCCCGGCCATCACCGTCGAGCCGCGCGGATAATCGGCGAGCCGCTGCATCCATGGCGGCAGCAGGTGCGTCGAATAGCTCGTGATGCCGAATTCGCGCGGCGGCCGCGACAGGCCGAGCGTCAGCGCGAACAGCGAGATCGAACGCGGCAGGCCGGCATAATGCGCGCGAACCGTCGCGGCTGCATCATCCGGCAGCATGTCCGCCACCATGTCCGGCGCCGCGTTGCTGATGACGCGCGCGGCCTCGACTTGTTGAGGATCGCTGCCGTCCTTCGCCGTGTGCGTGATGATGTGGCCGTTTGCGCCGGGCATAATCGCCGTGACGTTCCGGCGCAGCAGCGCGGTGCCGCCCGCAGTCCGCACTGCCCGCGCGAGCGCGCTCGACAGGCGCTGCGACCCGCCGTTGACGAAGCTCGGCCCGCTGCGAAGATAGTGAGCTTGGGATGTCGCGAAGTGCGGCCACGCCAGCGTTGCAGGATCGTCGTGATAATAGGCGAGGTTGGCGGCGGCGACGCATTTTGCCGCCTCGTTGCCGCCGAACACGCTGTCGAGTTTCTGCAGAAGCGACAATGAGCCTTCCGGCTCCGTCGGGCCGTGTTCGATGTCGCGCAGGAGGCGTTCGACACCGTCACGCGATTCCGGAAAGCGCCGGATCAGCGCCTCGCGCGCGCCGGCAAAGCTCGCCGGTAGTTGCAGCGCCCGGCCGACCGGGCCGCCACGCACCTCGTAGAATGTTTCGCTGCGGCACCACGTCACCGCGTCGAGAATCCCGGCGCGCGTCAGCACCTCGTGCTTGGGATCGCGGGTGTCGCGGGGATCGCTGGTTTCGTGCAGCGAGCCTTCGACGAAGAGATCGCCGACCTTGTAGCTCGACGCGGCGCCGCCCACTGAATTGCTGCGCTCGACGATCAGCACCTTGCGCCCGGCGCGTGCGAGGATCGCCGCCGCCGTCAGACCGCCAAGGCCCGCGCCAATCACCACCACGTCATAGCGCGCCATCAACAGTCTAGTCCCGCGGCCCGTTTTCAGTTCTCGGGATGTTTCTTGCCGCTGCCGGGCGGCATGTCAAATACGGCGCGCGGGAATGGCTGCCTTGCAGGATTGCCGGGCGAGGCAAGCTCGTTGCGGCGGCGGCTTTCTTCGGGGAGGCGAAGTCGGCGTCACCGGTTGCCGCTTACTTCCAGACCGACTTGTCGGCATCCCACCGCTGCGCCTTGAACGCTTTCGCGAGCGCCGGGATCGAACCGGTTTCATCGCTGTCGCTCTCCTCCCCGTCGTCTGCCGACTGATCCACCAGATTGAGCCGCGGACCCGTGCTTTCGTCGGCGGTGGACGTGGACGGGCTGTCGATCCAGAGCAGCATGTGATCGGACCCGGTCGGCTTGTCCGGTGCGGCCATGGCCGACACTTCGATGGTGTCCATGAGTCCCAGCGCCGGGAGGAGGGTGCTCGGCCGCTTGAAGACCATCGTCAGCCGGCCGGTATTGTCATTCCAGGTCGACGAGACCGGTTTGGCGGACAGGGTTCCCGCCAGCACATCGGAGATCGCGCGCGCGAGTTTGTTGCGATTGAAGCTGTTGCCGTCGCGCCAGCCCGCGGACGGGAAGCGCAGCGTGCGGTCCATGTCGAAGGTGCCGCTGCTCCACCCGGCTGTGACAACCCCCGGCATCGTCTTCAGTTGGGTCAGCAGCGCAGACGCACGATCCGGATCCACGTTCAGGTTGATGATCTGCTCGCCGGCGCGCAGCGCGTCGCAACTCGCGGTGAGGCTGTCCAGCGCAACCTCGACATGCTGTCCCTTCAGGGATTTCAGCAGGTCCACGACGGATTCGAGCTTGACCTTCACCGCGAGGGCTTCGGGAGAGACCTCGGTAAAATCCTTCGGCGCGGCGACGATGCCGTCATCGGTGGGTTGACTGTCCTTGAATTCGGCTTCGCTGATATCGGAATTGTCCGTCGAGGTGACCTCGGTTGTCGTCTGGCCGACCTTGATCTGGCCTTTGAACTCGAAGGTGTCGCCCGTGGGCTTGCGAGTCAGTTTGACCGTGACCGGCAGCTTGTCTCCGATGCTCTGCGTGGTGCCGCTCAGGGTCGTGCCGTCCACCGCAAGGTCGACGACAAAGCGGTCCTTGCGGTCCGAGCCTTTTTCGGCGGGATAGCAGACGTCGAGCACGGCGGCTGTGACGGTCTTGCCCTGCCGGGTCTCCTTGAGGATGACGTCGGCGTTGCCGTCCATCAGGCCATCGATAGAGGTGAAGTAGCGGGTTTGAGGCCCGGCAGGGACAGCCCTGGGAAGCGGCCTGTCCTGCGCGAACACGCTCCCGGGCGACACGATCATCAGACCGATCAGGCAGAACCGCAGCACGCGCATGGAGAATCCTCGTTCCTCGAATCGCCTGTCACACTAGTACCGCCTATTTGACGGGCCTGCACCACTTGCTGCGAATTCCGTCAGGCCCGTCAAATAGGAGAGCGGTACTAGAATCATAGTCTTGCTAGTATCCTTTACTTTCCGAAGTTCGTTACGCAGGTGTTGGGATGTATCGCGAACTTCGGAAAGCGGTACCAGAACCCGCTTCGCCAAAAAAGAAGGCCGCCCGGAGGCGGCCTTCTGACGAAGTCGTGTAGTTGGAGGCCTCAGAAGCCCATTCCACCCATGCCGCCCATTCCGCCGCCTCCAGGCATCGCCGGAGCCGGCTCTTTGGGCAATTCGGCGACCATGGCTTCGGTGGTCACCAGCAGGCCCGCGACCGAGGCTGCGTCCTGCAAGGCGGCGCGCACCACCTTGGCGGGGTCGATGATGCCCTTGGCGACGAGATCGACATACTCTTCCTTCTGCGCGTCGAAGCCGAAGCTCTCGCTCTTGTCCTCGAGGATCTTGCCGACCACGATCGAGCCCTCGACGCCGGCGTTCTCGGCGATCTGGCGCAGCGGAGCCTCAAGCGCCTTGAGCACGATGTTGATGCCGGCCTGCACGTCGGCATTGGCGTTGGAGAGCTTGCCGACCGCCTTCTTGGCGCGCAGCAGCGCGGTGCCGCCGCCCGGCACGATGCCTTCCTGCACCGCCGCGCGGGTCGCGTTGAGGGCGTCCTCGACGCGGTCCTTCTTCTCCTTGACCTCGACCTCGGTCGCGCCGCCGACGCGGATCACCGCGACGCCGCCCGCGAGCTTGGCCAGCCGCTCCTGCAGCTTCTCGCGGTCGTAGTCCGAGGTGGTTTCCTCGATCTGCGCCTTGATCTGGCCGACGCGGGCTTCGATGTCGGCCTTCTTGCCGGCACCGTTGACGATGGTGGTGTTCTCCTTGTCGATGACGACCTTCTTGGCGCGACCGAGCATTTTCACCGTGACGTTCTCGAGCTTCATGCCGAGTTCGTCGGAGATGAGCTGGCCGCCGGTGAGGATCGCGATGTCCTCCAGCATGGCCTTGCGGCGGTCGCCGAAGCCGGGCGCCTTGACGGCCGCGACCTTGAGGCCGCCGCGCAGACGGTTGACGACCAGCGTGGCGAGAGCTTCGCCCTCGACGTCCTCGGCGACGATGACCAGCGGCTTGCCGGACTGCACGACCGCCTCGAGCACCGGCAGCATGGCCTGCAGGCCGGAAAGCTTCTTCTCGTGCAGCAGGATGTAGGCGTCTTCGAGCTCGGCCGTCATTTTCTCGGCGTTGGTGACGAAGTAGGGCGAGAGGTAGCCGCGATCGAACTTCATGCCTTCGACGATGTCGACGTCGGTTTCGAGCGACTTGTTTTCCTCGACGGTGATGACACCCTCGTTGCCGACCTTCTGCATCGCCTGCGCGATCATCTTGCCGATGTCGGCGTCGCCGTTGGCGGAGATGGTGCCGACCTGCGCGACCTCGGCGGAGGAGGCGACCGGCTTGGCGCGCTTTTCGATATCCTTCACCACGGCCGAAACCGCGATGTCGATGCCGCGCTTGAGGTCCATCGGGTTCATGCCGGCCGCGACCGACTTGGCGCCTTCGCGCACGATGGCCTGTGCCAGCACGGTGGCGGTGGTGGTGCCGTCGCCGGCCAGATCGTTGGTCTTGGAGGCGACTTCGCGCACCATCTGCGCGCCCATGTTCTCGAACTTGTCCTCGAGTTCGATCTCCTTGGCGACGGTGACGCCATCCTTGGTGATGCGGGGCGCGCCGAAGCTCTTTTCGATCACGACGTTGCGGCCCTTCGGGCCGAGCGTGACCTTCACCGCGTTGGCGAGGATATCGACGCCGCGCAGCATGCGATCGCGCGCGTCTCCGGAAAACTTGACGTCCTTGGCTGACATTGACTGTTGCTCCTCTAAGAAAGTGCCCTGATTGCCGTCATGGCCGGACTTGTCCCGGCCATCCACGTCTTTTTGCTTTTGAACGAGAGAAGACGTGGATCACCGGGACAAGCCCGGTGATGACGCCCGCGCGCGCGGCAAGTCTGATCGGGTTACGCCACCACGCCCATGATGTCGGACTCCTTCATGATCAGGAGTTCCTCGCCGTCGAGCTTGATCTCGGTGCCGGACCACTTGCCGAACAGCACCTTGTCACCGACCTTGATGTCGATCGGGATCAGCTTGCCGGCCTCGTCGCGTCCGCCGGGACCGACCGCGACGACCTCGCCCTGGGAGGGCTTTTCCTTGGCGGTGTCGGGGATGATGATGCCGCCCTTGGTCTTTTCCTCGGCATCGAGGCGCTTGACCACGACACGGTCATGCAGTGGACGAAATTTGGTTTTAGCCATGGCGGTTCCTCTGGGGGTTCGAAAGCCCGATCTGCTATCGAGCGGAGGCGACGTGGATTCGTGGTCCGCGGGAGCGAGCGATCCGCAGCTTTGGCAATCGTGCTCCGGGAGTGCTAATGATGGGCGGGAAATATGGCGTGACGGCGATCCTGTCAAGCTGGCCCGCGGAGCCGGAGCGAGCGCCGTGTTAAAGAGGTATCAATGTCGTCGAAGCGACAGGCAACAGGATGTGATTGCTAAGGCGATGGTTTTGCGGTTGGCTGCGGATGGGTGGCAGTCAGATTCCGATTTGGGGATGCATGGATGATTAGATCAAAGGGCGGGCGCGCGGCCCTCAATCTCGGCCTGCTGTCGGCGGTTGCGATTCTGCTTGGGGCTTGTGGGTCGATCGGTTCGATCGGGCTCAACAACAACCCTCCTCCTGCGCCGGAACCCGCCGTGGCGCCCGAGGTGCCGGCGACGATCCGGTCCGACGAACTCGTCGGGCGGTGGGGCCTCGCCTCGTATCAGAACCCGGCGGATCAGGCGCGGACCGAGGCGGCGGCCAAGGCCCAATGCCGCAATCCCTACGTCATCGGTGCCGGCGCCCATGGCGGCGTGGTCATGCACCTTGCCGACGAGGCGACGCCGCAGGAGCTGAAGCTGAAGGGCAGCCAGAGCGGCAAGAACTATATCGGTCCCGAGGGCCCGCCCGGCGGTCCGCAGGATCGCGAGATCATCTCGTTCAACGGACAGGTGATGGTGACGCGCTTCATCGATCCGGATGCCGCGACCCGTTACGGCAACATGGTCTATGTTCGTTGCGCCGCAGGAGCGGCGCCGCCGCCCCGGCACGCCGCCACGAGGTCGCGCCCAAAATAGGCGCCCGCGCGGCGCGCCCACTCTGATCCGCACATCAAAATGCCCGGCGCTTCCGCCGGGCATTTTGCATGCGATAGGGTCTTCGTCCGGAGCCGGGCCGGCTCAGCCGAACATCGCGTCGATGTCGTCCTGCGACGCATGGCCTTCGTCGCCATCGAGCTTCGGGCCATTCAGGAGCCGGGCATCGCCGACGCGGTCATCGGCGATCGGCGGCGTATGCGCCCGGATGGCGTCCACGCCGCCCCAAATGTCCATCATGACGTTGATGTGATGCTCGATGAACTTCATCGTATTCATCACCTTGCTGATGCGTTGACCGGTGAGGTCCTGGAAGTTGCAGGCCTCGAAGATCGAGATGACGCGCTCCTGGATTTCCTCGCTGAGCAGCCGGGTCTGATCCGGCGACGGCACCTTGGCGAGCGCGTTGGCCGACTGGTCGATGGCCTCCGCCGCTTCGAGGATATGCTGCGTCGCCTGTTCGGTGCCGCCGACCACGGCGCCGAGTTCGCCCGTGACCTTCGCCATTTCGTCGCCGCTGAAACTCTTGCCGTGCAGGACCGCGATCTCCTGCTTGGTGCGATTGATGGCGTCATGGATCAGGTCGAGCTCGATCTTGAGCTTTTCGCATTGCTCGATCTGTGCGCGATAGGTCTCGAGCAATGCTTGCGCGTCGGCGACTTCCCGGTTCGTCGCATCGATATTTTCCGCTGCCGGCAGATCGAGCATGCTATCGTGGCGCGGGCGCGCCATCTGCTGACGGATGGCCCGCAACTCGGCCATGATCTCATCGTGCATCGGCATCGGCGCGTCGTCGCCACCGTTCACGACGGGCGGCATGTCGCCGCGATAGATTTCTTCCACGCGATAACGCTTGCGATGAACAGCCATCGGATCCCCCAACCTCTATGAAGGGGGTTTTATATCGGCGTGTTTTAACGCACGGTTCACGCGGGAACTGTCCATCATAAATCCGATTCCGTCTCCTCACGATCGATTAACCATGAACGATCGGCATTTATCGAAAATAAACGCTAAGCGCAGGAATGCGGCCTTGTTGGTGACGTGGTGAATCCAACGGCCGATTCCGTTTACCAAACCGATGCGGTTTTGAATTTAAGTCGAACGCGTACCGGCGCGCGATCGGGCGCGTCGACGGCGAAACAGTGCAGAGTACGTCGATGTCCAGAACCATGTCCGTTGCGCTTCTCGCAGGCGCATCCCTCATTGCCGTTGGAATTCAGTCCGCGGCCGCCCGAGAGCAGGCGGTGTTTTATCCCGAACCCACCGTGATTTCTGCCAATCCGCCACCGCAGGCTCTGCCGCAGCAGGCCGCCTATGCGGAGCGCTCCAATCTGGGCGGCGGCTTCATTGAATTCCTGTTCGGCGACGGGCAGCAACAGCCGCAATATCAGCAACCTTACGACCGCAGGCCGATCTACGCGCCGCAGCCTCAGCCGATGATGCGCCAGCAGGATGCAAGCGAAGCCGCGCGCCCTGCGTTCGATCCGAAGTTCGAGAAGCAGCTTGTCGAATACCATGGCAAGGAAGCGCCCGGCACCATCGTGATCGATACGTCCAGCAAGTTCCTCTATCTGGTGCAAGGCGGCGGACAGGCCCTGCGTTACGGCGTCGGCGTCGGCAAGGACGGTTTTCTCTGGCACGGCGTGAAGACGATCACGGCCAAGCGCGAGTGGCCGGACTGGACGCCGCCGGCGGAGATGCTGCAGCGTCGCCCCGACCTGCCGCGGCACATGGCCGGCGGTCCGGACAATCCGCTCGGCGCCCGCGCCATGTATCTCGGCTCCTCGCTCTATCGCATTCATGGCTCGAACGAGCCATGGACCATCGGTACCAACGTCTCGTCCGGCTGCATCCGGATGCGCAATCAGGACGTCATCGATCTCTATGGACGCGTCCGCGTCGGCGCGCGGGTCGTTGTGATCTGACTCTTCGCGAACCGAAATTGAAACGGCCGTCCGATCGGGCGGCCGTTTGCGTTAAGCCAGAGTTTCCGGCTCAGGCGTAGTCGCTGCCGCCGTCGTCGTTATCGCCGCCGTCGGAATCCATGTCCATTTCGTCGTCGTCATCCTGATCCTGGTCTTGATCCTGATCGGCATCGGCCTGTGCCTGATCGAACTGGGACGGACCGAACCCGTCTGCCTGCTGCGACCCGATGTCGTTCACGCCGGCGTCACGCGCCAGGCTGCTGCCCGACTGATCGCCGCCGCCCCAGGGGCTTCGGGCGCCGCCCAATCCACCGAGGCCGCCGGCGTCGCCGAACGCGCTGGAATGACCGCCGCCCATCATGGAGCGAATGCTGCTCATCAGCAGGCCGCCGCCGATCACACCGGCGGCGGTCGCCGCGGCTGTTCCGAGAAACGAGCCGCCGCCTGCCGGTGCCTGCGGGGCGCCGTAGGGTTGATTGGGGGGAGCTTGGTCATAACGGCCGGGCGGTTCGGCCTGTTGCAGGGCTTGTCCCGAATTCCAGACCGGGCGGCTCGACGGTGGCGGAGGCGGTTGAACGCTGGGGACCGAGCCGTGCGGCGCGGTTCTGCCGAACATCGTATCGCGCATCGAATCGAGGAATCCGCCGGATGGCGCGGGCGTGCCAGCCGCTGCGCTCTCCAGTTGCTGGATCCGGTCGTGGGCGCGTTTCAGCGCCTCGTCCTGAACCAGGACCGATTGCACCAACGCATAAACCGCGTTCGGTGCCTGCCTCAGACCGTCGGCGATGGCGGCCATGGCTGCCGGGTCGCGCGGGGCGTTTTCCGCGCTGGCGAGGCGGCTGAAAAGATCGTCGATCAACTGGCGTTCTTGCGGCGTCATGGCGCGCTCCCAAAAATGTGGTGGTCGGGATGTAGTCGCGCTTTGTGTCGCGAGTAGTGCCCCCGGAATTAAATTTTCGTATGCGGCAGAAAGGCCGGGGTGCCTTGAAGATCAGGCCAGTGTCACGTTGGCCGCGGCCAGCAGGGCCGGAAAGTCATCGCCCGCAAGAAAGGCATATTCGCGTTCACGTTGATCGGTAAGCGGATCGAGGCTTGCCAATGTGTCGTCGACGAAGCCCGGATGGCACATCACGAGGCCGCGGTCGGGGAGGCCGTCCAGAAAGCCTTGCAACAGGGGGCCGAATGCGGTGGCCGTCCGGAAATCATAGGCGCCGGCAAAGCCGGGATTGAAGGCGATGCCGGCTCGCATGGCGCGGCGGCGAAATCCGGCGCTGAGGAAGTCCAGCAGCAGCGCCTTCGGCGCGCCGAGGCGCCGTGCCAGCGGCTGATCGCGTCCGCACTGTCGGACCCAGGCCGCGGGCGCGGCCGCCTTGACCGCCGACAGGAACGCGTCGCGGATTTGCGGGAACAACTGCACGTGCTGATGGCCGTCGACATAGGCGGGCGGGTGGCCGAAGCGCTCGGCGAAGGCCGCAAGCTGGGCTGCAATCTCGGCGCGGATCATCTCGGGGTCGAGCCGCCGCAGCAGGCTGGTGCGCAGCAATTTCGGCAATGGCGGGAACATGCCGCCGTCGAGCGGGCTGAAATGCATCGTCAGCGGATGGAACGGCGCGGTCAGCGTCACGTGAAGTCCGACCGCGCAGTCCGCCTGATGGGCGGTGACCGCGTCCAGGGCCGCGACGTTGTCGCGGCCGATCGCCGGCCCGACCATCATGACGGACGTGGCGTTGAGCCGCTTTTTCGCGATGAGATCGCAAATGGCGCGATTGACGCCCGGACTGATGCCATAGTCGTCCGCGCACAGCCGGACTCGGCGCGGTAAGTTGCCGTTCATTCAGCCGCGGCTCGCGGTGAGTTGTCGGCGGCTTGCCCGTCTTCCGCCTGCTTCACAGCATGTTCAGCGACGAAGTAGATCGGCCGCGCCTTCAGTTCGGAAAGAATCTTGCCGATGTATTCGCCGACGATGCCGATCATGAGCAATTGCACGCCGCCGATGGTCATCAGGCCGACCACGATCGAGGGGTAGCCGGGGACGGATTCGCCCCTGACCCATGTTTCCCAGAGGATCGACAGCCCGAACAGGAACGCTGCGAAGGCCAGCAATAGTCCGAGCAGGCTGGCGAGCCGGAGCGGCGCGACCGAGAACGAGGTGAGTCCTTCAATCGACAGGCCCAGCAGCCGCGCCGTGTTGAAGGTTGTCATGCCATGCGCGCGCGGCTCGGGCTCGTAGTCGACGCGTATCTGGCGGAAGCCGATCCAGCTCGCGAGTCCCTTGAAGAAGCGGTTGCGTTCCGGAAGCTGCCGCAAGGCGGCCACCGCGCGCGGCGAGAGCAGGCGAAAGTCGCCAGCGTCTTCCGGGATCTTCTGCCGCGCGCCCCAGTTGATCAGGGCGTAGAATCCATGGGCCGCAAAACGTTTCAGAACGGACTCGTTGGTGCGATGGGCCTTGGCGGTATAGATCACGTCGTAGCCGTCGGCGATCCAGTAATTGACGAGCCGTTCGACCAGATCGGGCGAATGCTGTCCGTCGCCGTCCATGAACAGCAACGCGCCGCGCCGGGCATGGTCCAGCCCTGCCATCAGCGCGGCTTCCTTGCCGAAATTACGCGACAGCGACACCACCTGCACGTCGAGCGATGTCGCGGGCAGGGCGCGCGCGAGCGCGAGCGTATTGTCGGTGCTGCCGTCATCGACATAGACGACCTCGCAGGCGAGACCGAATCGCTGCTTTAGCTTTGTCGCCAAATCGCACAGGCGATCGTGCAGCCGTTCGAGACCGGCGGCCTCGTTGTAAACCGGCACGACGATCGACAGTCCCTGCGCGGCGGCAGCGGCGCTTGCAGGAGGACCGGGAAGGGTGGCGGCCAGCGTCATCGATCGGTTCCGGCGTGGTTCATCGCTTTAACGTAAGGAGTGCGGCGGTTGGTCACAACCGCGCCCCGTGCCTGCTTCAGGTTTGAAGGAACGCCTCGAGTTTGGCGAACAGCGGATTTTCACGGTCGAACACATAGTCCAGCGACGCAATCGAGACGGTATCGGCGCCATGCTCGCGCAGGAAACTGCCGAGCGCGTAGAGCTTGGCGGGCGGACAGTGCAGCGTCACCATGCCGGACGATGTCGGTCCGCCGAACGGCGAGATCACGCCGAACCGGCCGTGGGCTTCGGCCAGTAATGCTGCATCGCAACCGGCGAAGCGGGTGCGGACCTCGCGGTATTTGCTGGCGCGGGCGCGCGCCGCGATGTGATCGAGGATGATGCGCGCGGTTTCTCGGGCGTCACGCGACCAATCGGCGTTGCGCGACGCAACCAGATTGGCCTGACTGCGCAGGATGACGCCGTCGTCCAGCACCTTCAGTCCGTTGGCGGCGAGCGTCGCGCCGGTCGTCGTGATGTCGACGATCATCTCGGCGGTTCCGACGGCGGGCGCGCCTTCCGTTGCGCCCGCGCTCTCGACGATGCGGTAGTCGACAATGCCGTGTGCGGCGAAGAACGTGCGTGTCAAATTGATGTATTTGGTCGCGACCCGCATGCGCCGGTTGTGCTGGGCGCGGAAGCCGGTGGCGACGTCATCGAGATCGGCCATGGTGCGCACGTCGATCCACGATTGCGGCACGGCGACCACGACGTTGGCGCTGCCGAAACCGAGCTGCTCGACCAGCGCGACGCGCTTGTCGGCATCGACGATGCTTTCACGCACCAGATCCTCGCCGGTGACACCGAAATGCACCGCGCCACGCGCGAGCTGCGAGGCAATCTCGCTCGCGGAAAGATAGGCAATCTCCACATTGTCGAGGCCAGGAATGGTGCCGCGATAATCGCGCGCGCCGCCCGGCTTGGCCAGCGCGAGGCCGGCGCGGCTGAAAAACGCTTCGGCATTTTCCTGCAGGCGGCCTTTCGAGGGCACCGCCAGAACGAACGGAACCGTCATGGCGTGCTCCCGGTCATGGTGCGGGCGACCCGTGTCAGCGCCTCGATCCAGATCGAGAAGCCCACCGCGGGTATCGGCGTGCTCGCGCCGAGTTGAGTCATCAGCCCGTCATAGCGGCCGCCGGCGACCAACGGTTCGTCGCCGTTGCCCTTGCGATGCAGTTCGAACTCGAAGCCGGTGTAATAGTCGACGCCGCGGCCGAACGCGGTGGCGAAGTTGACCGCGGCGGTGTCGATGCCCCGCGCGGCCATGAAACCGATACGGCTTTCGAACTGGTCGATTGCGGCGTGAATATCGAGTTTGGCGTCGGCGGCGAGGGCGCGCAGTTGTCCAAGCGCGTCGTCCGGATCGCCGGATATGGCGAGGAAACGCTTGATGATGGCCAGCGCATCGCGCGGCAACGCGCCGCCCTTGAGCGTCGACTGTTCCAGAAAACGATCGGCGATTTCCGAAACGCTGCGGCCTCCGACGTTGGTGGCGCCGGCGATCGACATCAGGTCGGTGACGAGCGCCAGCGCAGCTTTGCGGTCTGAGCCGGCGAGGGCTGCGAGCACGCCTTCGTATTCGTTGTTGCCGGGCGCGAGGGTCAGCCGCTCGATGTCCTGGACCAGCGACACCTTGCGGTTGAAATCCTTGATCAGGCGCCGCCGCCAGACCGGATAAAGGTCGAGCGCATCGATCAGCGCGGTGAACAGCGCGACGTCGCCGGTGCGGATGTCGATGTCGGTCAGGCCGAAGGCCGCGGTCGCCTCGAGGCCGAGCGCAAGCATCTCGGCATCGGCGGCGGCGCGGTCCGGGCGTCCGAAGGACTCGATCCCGGCTTGCAGGAATTCGCTGGGCCGGCCGCTGCGATAGCGGAACACCGGCCCGAGGTAGCAAAACCCGGCCGGCTGTCCGGCGCGGCTCGAGGCCAGGTAGTCGCGCGCGACCGGAATGGTGAGATCGGGACGCAGGCAAAGTTCTTCGCCGCGGAGGTCGGTGGTCTGGTAGAGGCTCTTGCGGATATCCTCCCCGGACAGATCGAGGAAAGGCTCGGCAGGCTGCAGGATCGGCGGCTCGGCCTTGGCGTAGCCTGCCTGCGCGAACGACGACAGCAGCGCGTCCGCCCAGGAGGCGGAAGCGGCGACGTTCGGGGGAGCGGTCTGGCTCATCGCAGGATCCATGAATTCAGAACGTCACAGGTCATCGGTCTGGTGGCTGCGTTTTGACGCAAGTATTTGAAAAAGATGGAAATTTTGTTTTGTTCGCCGATGCCTCTCCGATGAGGGGCAGTCCGGGAACGGATTTCCGCCGAATTCGCGCACCGCCTTAGCACGGCGATCCCGCAGTTTCGACCGGGATTGCCTGAATCGCTTAATGAGTTGCCGGGATTGGAGCCGGCTGGATCAGGGCCTCGGGCTCCAATCCCCCAGGATGCCCTGGACCAGCGCCAGGGCTGCCACGGCCGCGGTATCCGCCCGGAGGATCCGCGGGCCCAGCGCCAGCCGCAAAGAGCGGGGCTGTCGGAGCAAGGTTGCGCGCTCCTCATCGGTGAACCCGCCCTCGGGGCCGACCAGCACGTCGATGCCGGCGGAAGCGTCAGCGCGGACCTGCGCAAGGGCCGCTGTCGGGTCCGCCGTTTCGGCGGCTTCGTCGCAGAACGCCAGCAGGCGGCTCTGCCCGCGCTGGCCGAGCCAGCGCTCCAGCGGGACCGGCTCCGCGACCGCAGCCAGGCTCAGGATGCCGCACTGCTCGGCCGCCTCGATCACGTTGGCGCGCATGCGCTCGGTGTTGACCCGGGAGACCTGGGTCAAGCGCGTCAGCACCGGCTGCAGAGCGGATGCGCCCATCTCCACCGCCTTCTGCACCATGTAGTCAAGGCGGGCATGCTTCAGCGGCGCGAATACGCAGGCGATATCCGGCAGGCGATCCTGCGGACGGGTTTGGAAGCCTATGTCCAGTTCGTCGGCGCGCTTGCGCCCGGCGATGACTGCGGCCCATTCGCCATCCCGCCCGTTGAACACCAGAACGCGATCGCCTTGGCGCAGGCGCAACACGTTGCCGAGATAGTTGCTCTGCTGACGGTCGAGCGAGACATGCAACCCGGCTGCGAGCGGCGTATCGACGAACAGGCGCGGACTGCGGAAATCGATCTCCGGCATCGCTGCGGTTCCCTCCGGTGCCGGCCGGTTCTAGAACAAAAGCGTGTAATTACCAGTGTGGTGGTTCAGAAACTCGCTTCATGCCCCGGCCATGTTCCGCAAGCGGACTTCTGAACCCAAACCACGCTGGAATCATGGGTTTCTGCTGTCCTTCCGAATGTGTTCGCGGCGCAGGCCGCTGCATCATGAGGCGAACCTCGGATTCGGAACACGGAGCCCGGCGCGGCCATGCGTCGCGTTATTGCCTGATTCCACGGGTTGTTAAGATACGGCGGGAATCGTAGAACGCCCGATTATGGAAAGTCTTTCGCGGCGAAGGGCTTCGGGGAGCGTGGCCGGAGAAATGCCTGTGACCATCCGACGTGGAGTTGTCCCGCTGGCGGCCCTTGCTCTTCTCGCTTGTGCCGCTGCAGCCCATGCGCAAGGCGCGTTTCCCGCGCCGTTGCCCAATGGTGCGACGGGCACTGCCAATGATCCCGCGTTTCCGCCAGTCAGGGGCAGCGTCGGGACCGTCAACGATCCCGCGTTTCCGCCGGTGCGAGGAGGCGCACCGCAGCGCGCGGCCGCAGATCCGGCGTTTCCGCCGGTCAACGGCGCCGCGCCACGGGCTTCGGTCGGGGCGCCGGCTTCCTTCCCGGCCAACGGCGCCGCGCCTGTTGCCGGCGCTGGCTTCGGTGCGCCGCCCGCTCCTCCGCCCGGCGCGGAAGATTGCATGAAGCGGTTCACGCCGCTGCGGGAAGAGGCGGAGCGGCGCGGCAAGTTGATCCAGGCTGCCAACAAGCGGCATGCGCCCCCCGGTGAAGCGTGCAAGCTGATCGGCGAGTATTCGCGGTCGGAATACAAGATGCTGAAGTTCGTGGAAACGAATCAGCAGAAGTGCGGAATCCCGGTGCAGGTGGCCTCTCAAATCAAGACCAACCACAAGGGAACCGAGACGCTGCTACAAAAAGTCTGCGCGATTGCGAAACAGGCGGAGCAGCGCGGCCCTGCGGGTCCCAGTCTGTCCGACGTGCTGGGATCGACGGCCGCCCCCGAGGCGAGCGTCACCAAGAAAGGTGGCAGTACGTTCGATACCTTGAGCGGCAACGTCCTCACACGATGACAGGTCATCGATGAGCGGTGCAACAGCCCGTGTCGCCGATGCAACCGGCAACTGGGTCGACACCCATGCGCCGTTGTGGTCGCGGCCTTATCTGAGATTGTCACGCTTCGACCGGCCGATCGGGTCATGGCTGTTGTTGATGCCGTGCTGGTGGTCGGCGGCGCTGGCGGCCGGCGTTGCCCGTCACGTCAGCCAGCTTCCGCTGGTTATCGTGCTGTTTTTCATCGGCGCGTTCATGATGCGCGGTGCGGGCTGTACGTGGAATGATATTACGGACCGCCATCTCGACGCACAGGTGGATCGCACGCGGTCGCGGCCGATACCTGCAGGTCAGGTCAGCGTGAGGCAGGCTGCGGCGTTCCTCGTCCTGCAGGCGCTGGTCGGGCTGGCGGTTCTGCTGCAGTTCAACCGGTTCGCGGTCGCGATGGGCATCGCGTCGCTTCTCATCGTCGCGGTCTACCCGTTCATGAAGCGGATCACCTACTGGCCGCAGATCGTGCTCGGCCTCGCCTTTTCGTGGGGCGCGCTGATGGGGTTCGCGGTGGAGTTCGGCCGTGTCGGCCTGCCGGCGCTGATCCTCTATGCCGGGTCGATCTCGTGGGTGATCGGTTACGACACCATCTACGCACATCAGGACACTGAGGACGACGCGCTTGTCGGCATCAAATCGACGGCGCTGCTGTTCGGTGAGCGCACGCGTCCGATGCTGTCGGCGTTCTATGCGCTCGCGACCGTGTTGATCGGGCTGGCTCTTTGGTTCGCCGGCGCGACGTGGCCGGCGTGGCTCGGTCTTGCGGCGTTCGCCGCGCATCTGGTTTCGCAAGTCGTGCGGATCGATATCCACGATCCGGCGCTGTGCCTGCGACTGTTCAAGTCGAACCGGGACGCCGGGCTCTTGCTGTTCGCAGGTCTGCTCGCCGACGCACTATTGCGTGCGCTATGACGCGATGATGTTCATGGCTTTGTTTTGATGCAGATTGGGTCGCCTTTGGGTTGGGGCGCGCAAGACCAGCCGGGACCGAACCCGGTGTTGGGTTTCAAGATAGAAGGGTATGGATACCTGAGCGAAGCGTACACCAGCGCGCAGCTTAGCACGATCATTACGACCGCGATCAATGCGTCCTTGCGTGTTGGCGGAAGCCAGGGCCATCTCATCGTAGGGTAGCTTATAGCCTGACCTAGTGATTGGGATAGTTCTAGGTTCGCGCGATGATCTCGCGCTCGCCGCGATAGCTGGCGGGCGGATTGAGCAGGTCGCCGGCTCGCCGTCGCACCAGGAATTTCGGGCGTCGCTGGCTCACCGCATTGCGCCGCCGCCGCCGTGGCGCCGGGTCGCGCTCGTCGTCATGCAACTGCGGAAGGGCGAGGAGTTCGCTCCATGTCTGCGAGGCCGTTTCGACTTCGGTGGTATCCGTCGTCACCAGAAGCGGGATCGACAACGATGGATCGCGGTGAAGCAGAAGCAGCATCCGCTCCTCGCCGCATTGACGTTCGGCGATGCCGATGAAGTCGCTGACGCGCACGTTGATCGCCATTCGCATGCCGCTGACGGCCCGGCGCAGCACGACACGCTCGCGATGAAGTTCGATGCGGCGGACGCCGCCGTCAGCGCGCGTGTCGCGCGCTTCGAAGCTGACGGGCAGAGAGAGAGGGTCGAGCCGCAGTGCGCGGCCCGACCCGGCGGGATTGTCCCCGCTTGTTGATGTTTGACGCCTCAAGGTCTCGGTCTCCCCGCCGGGATTATGCTCCCGGTCGATGGCGCGAGCATGCCAGAGTGCGGTCCGGATTCACTTAAAAAGGCTGGTTAATCGAAGGTACCTGCCGCTGCATTTGCCCGCATGATTGATAGACCCTTGGCCGACATGATTGATGGGACCTTGCCGTATCAGGGAAATTCTTCAGTTTCCGCGCCATCGGGTGCTTGAAGTCCGCGTCAAATGGGATCATTTCATGGGTCCCACGGTTTTCATGCAAGCTCCGGGATTTTGTTCGTGATCTCTTCACCAAACGCGTCGTCGCAGGCTTCGTCGAAATCCCAAACGTCCGAACTTCTCGATCAGTCAGCGCTCACCACGCTTGCGCAGCGTCTCGTCGAAGCTGCGAAGCGCGCGGGCGCCGATGCCGCTGATGCGGTCGCAGTGCGCGGCGTGTCGCAAGGCGTCGAGGTGCGCGATGGCCGCGTCGAGGAATCCGAGCGGTCGGAGGGTGATGACGTCGGCTTGCGCGTTCTGGTCGGGCGACGTCAGGCGGTGGTCTCCACCAACGACATCAGCGGCGACAACGTCGCGAAGCTCGCCGAGCGCGCCGTCGCCATGGCGCGGGTCGCGCCGGAAGATCAATACGTCGGGCTCGCTGATCCCGCATTGCTGGCGCGGAACTTTCCCGATCTCGATCTGCTCGATCCGGTACCTCCGACAACCGCCGAGCTCGAGCGGCGTGCGATGGAAGCGGAGGCCGCGGGCCTCGCCGTCAAGGGCGTCACCAAGTCCGGCGGCGCGTCCGCATCGGCCGGCATCGGCGGCATGGTGCTGGTGACGAGCACCGGTTTCCATGGCGCCTATCTGCGATCGAGCCACAGCATCTCGATGATGGCGATTGTCGGCGACGGCACGTCGATGGAGCGCGACTACGATTTCACGTCGGCGCTGCACGCGTCCGATCTGGCTTCGCCGGAAAGCGTGGGCCGCAGCGCCGGCGAGCGCACCGTGGCGCGCGCCAATCCGCGCAAAGTCGCAACCTGCAAGGCGCCCGTGGTGTACGATCCCCGTGTGGCCGGATCGCTTGTCGGCCATGTGGTCGGCGCGGTGAACGGGGCGTCGATCGCGCGCAAGACCAGCTTCCTCAAGGATCGGCTCGGCGAGCGGCTTTTCGCTCCGGGCATTCGCATCGTCGACGACCCGCTGCGGGTCCGCGGCCTGCGCTCGCAATCGTTCGATGCCGAGGGCGTAGCGGTCAAAAAGCTCGCGATCATCGACGACGGCGTTCTGACGTCATGGCTGCTGGACTCCGCAACCGCGCGCGAACTGGGCCTTGCGACGACTGGGCATGCGCATCGCGGCGTGTCGTCGTCGCCGTCGCCGGGGCCGTACAATCTTCATCTCGAAGCCGGATCGGTGACGCCGGCGGATCTGATCTCCGACATCAAGCAGGGCTTTTACGTCACCGACCTGATCGGCTCGGGCGTCAACGGTGTGACTGGCGACTATAGCCGCGGCGCCTCCGGGTTCTGGATCGAAAACGGAGAGATCACTTATCCGGTCAGCGAAATCACCATCGCGGGGCATCTGATCGAGATGTTCAAATCGCTGACGCCGGCCAACGATCTCGAGTTCCGTTACGCCACCAATGCACCTACCGTGCGTATCGAAGGACTGACGATCGGTGGCCGCTGATCCCGAACAGGGACACCGCAGCGGACCGCACGACGATTTTGTGGCGCGTGACAGGGCCCTGTTGATCGAGACGGTCCGGGACGCGGGGGCGCTGGCGCTGTCGATGTTTCGCACCGACCTGCGCAACTGGACCAAAGGCGCGTCTTCGCCCGTTTCGGAAGCCGATATCGCTGTCAACGATCTGATCGAGCGGCGGCTGCGGCGGGCGACGCCGGATCACGGCTGGCTGTCGGAGGAGAGTGCCGACGACCCGGAACGGCTTGGCAGGCGCCTGGTCTGGATCGTCGATCCGATCGACGGCACGCGCGGCTATCTCGGCGGACGCGAAGACTGGTGCGTCAGCGTGGCACTGGTCGAGGACGGCGCGCCGCGGCTGGCGGCGGTCTACGCACCCGCAACCGATGAATTCCTTTTTGCCGAAAGGGGGCAGGGCGCGACATGCAATGATGCGCCGATCCGTGCCACGCCCGGGGTCGACCTGGATTTCGCGCGGATGGCCGGGCCGAAACCGCTGGTCGAGCGCCTCGACCGATCAAGACGGGATATCGTGCTGTATCCGCGAATCGCTTCCCTTGCCTTGCGTCTTTGCCGTGTGGCGGACGGCCGGATCGATGCCGCCTTTGCCGGCGGCCAGAGCCGGGACTGGGACCTCGCCGCCGCCGATTTGATCGTGCATGAAGCGAATGGTAGAATGACGTCGCTCTCGGGCGAGGCGATCCGCTATAACCGTCCGGAAGTGACGCACGGTTTGCTGGTTGCGGCAGGCCATGATCGACACACGCGTATCGTCGAGTATTTCCGTGACCGCCCGCTGTCCTGAGCGCCGGCGGGCGCGAGCTTTGGAATCGGGACACGAGGCCACATTTCATGTCTGATAGTCCGCCCCAGCAGTTGCTCCATCTCGTGATCGGCGGGGAACTGCTCGACCTCGAGCATACGACCTTCAAGAATCTCGACCAGGTGGAAATCGTCGGCCTGTATCCGAACTACGCGACGGCCTATGCCGCCTGGAAGGCGAAGGCGCAGCAGACGGTGGATAACGCTCACATGCGCTACTTCATCGTACACCTTCATCGGTTGCTCGATCCGGGCCAAGACGCGAAGCCCGCCCGTTGAAGAAACTTGCTCGTCATTTGCTGCGCGCCAACTGGTTTCAGCAGTTCGCCGGATGTCTGGCGGCCGCGTTTCTGCGGCTGGTGTGGCGCACCAACACATTCAGCTATGATCCCCCGGACGTTTACGAGATTGTCGAGCCGCAGATGCCGGTTATCCTGGCGTTCTGGCACGGGCAGCATTTCATGACGCCGTTCATCAAGCGGAACAACGACACACACCGCGCCAAGGTGCTGATCTCGCGGCATCGCGACGGTGAGTTCAACGCGCTGGCGGCGGAGCGGCTCGGGATCGGGACCGTGCGCGGTTCCGGCGATCATGGATCGGCTTTCCATCGCAAGGGTGGCGTCGGTGCGTTCAAGGAAATGGTCCGTGCTCTCGCGGAGAACTACAACATGGCGCTGACCGCCGACGTGCCGAAGCGCTCGCGCGTCGCGGGGCTTGGCATCATCATGCTGGCGCGGGAATCCGGGCGCCCGATCATGCCGTTCGCGATGGCGACCAGCCGCTACATTCAACTGAAGAACTGGGATCGCACCACCATCAGCCTTCCGTTCGGCCGCGGCGCACTGGTGGGCGGCGAGCCGATCACGGTGCCGCCCGATGCCGACTCCGCCACCATGGAGGCGCTGCGGCAGCGGCTTGAGGCGACGCTCAACGACGTCACGCGCCGCGCCTATGCCGCGGTCGGTCGATCCGAAGGCGAGGCTGGCCACGAGGCGGATCATGGCTAGCCAGTTGCCGGCGACGCTGCGCGTTTACCGGAAACTGTCCGGTGCGGTCGCGCCGTTGACATCGGCCCTCGTCTCTCGCCGTTTGAAACAGGGCAAGGAAGACGAGGCCCGCATCGGCGAGCGGCGCGGCGTCAGCAAGGTGTCGCGGCCGGCCGGGCCGCTGATCTGGATCCATGGCGCGAGCGTCGGCGAGGTTCTGGCGGCCGCGGCGCTGATCGAGCGGCTGCGCGGGCTGAACATCCGCATCCTTCTCACGTCGGGAACGGTGACGTCGGCGGCGGTCGTCGCCAAGCGGTTCCCGGCCGATATCATCCATCAGTACGTTCCCTATGACACGCCGCGTTTCGTTGCGCGATTTCTCGACCACTGGCAGCCCAGCCTCGCGCTGTTCATCGAATCCGACCTCTGGCCCAACATGATCCTGTCGAGCGCGGCGCGCCGGTTGCCGATGGTCCTGATCAATGGCCGGATGTCGCCGCGTTCGTTTCCGCGCTGGCGCAGGCTGCCGGCGACCATCGCGGCGCTGCTCGGGCGCTTCGATATCTGCCTGGCGCAGTCGGACACCGATGCGGAGCGCTTCGCCGCGCTTGGCGGACGGAATGTCATCGTCACCGGCAATCTCAAGCTCGATGTCGCCGCCCCCCCTGTCGATCAGGCGAAGCTCGAGAGGCTCATGGCTTTGACGCGCGGCCGTCCGGTGGTGGTGGCGGCGTCCACGCATCCGGGAGAGGAAGAGCTGCTGCTCGCCGCGCATCGCACGCTGGCGGTGCAGTTCCCGTCGCTGTTGACCGTGATTGTGCCGCGCCATCCCAACCGGGGCGAGGCGATCGCGCGTATGATCGCGGGGGCAGGTGCACAGGTCGCGCTGCGGTCGCTGGACGAACAGCCGGTCGCACGAACGGACATCTACGTTGCCGACACCATGGGCGAACTCGGCCTGTTCTATCGCCTGGCCCCGATCGTGTTCATGGGCGGCTCGCTGGTGCCGCATGGCGGCCAGAATCCGGTCGAGGCGGTCAAGCTCGACGCCGCCATCGTGCACGGGCCGCATGTGTTCAATTTCACGGATATCTACGCGGCGCTCGATGGCGCCGGCGGCGCACGACAAGTCACGGATGCGGAGACGCTGGCGAAGCAGCTCGGTCAGTTGCTGAACGATTCAGCGGCACGCCAATTGTCCACCGCGGCAGCATCGCGCGTGGTCGAGAAACTCGGGGGCGCACTGGATCGGACGCTGGCGGCGCTTCAGCCCTATCTCCTGCAACTGCAACTGGAGCAGGGAGCGGCCGATGCATGAGCCGGGCTTCTGGCATCGGCCTTCATCCCTGCTGTCGCGTGTGCTCGCCCCTCTTGGCACGATCTATGGCGCCGTCAGCGGCTGGCGCATGATGCGATCCGGCGTCCGCGCCGGTGTGCCCGTGATCTGTGTCGGGAACTATCATGCCGGAGGAGCCGGCAAGACGCCGACAGTTCTCGCGCTGGCGAAATTGCTGGGCGCCATGGGCGAGAGTCCCGTGGTGCTGAGCCGTGGCTACGGCGGGCGGCTGGCCGGCCCCGTTGTCGTCGACCCGGCCCATCATGCGGCTGCCGATGTCGGCGACGAGCCGTTGATGATGGCGCGTTCGCTCCCGGTGATCGTCGCGCGGGATCGCGCCATGGCGTTGCCTCTGGTGCGATCGTCGGCCGCGAGCGTGATCCTGATGGATGACGGGCTTCAGAACCCGGCGATTATGAAAGATGCGTCCGTCGTCGTGATCGACGGCGATCGCGGGATCGGCAATGGCCGCGTATTCCCCGCAGGACCGCTGCGGGCGCCGTTGCCGCTGCAGATCGCGCGGACCGATGCGCTGGTGGTCATCGGCGACGGCAACGCGGCGGATTCCGTTGTTGCCGCCGTCAATGCGAATGGCGGATCGACGGTCCGCGGACGTTTCAAGGCCAATGAGGAGATGCTGGCGCGCTTGCGCGGCGTTCGCGTATTCGCCTTCGCGGGTATCGGCGACCCCGACCGGTTTTTTCGGACCTTGCGGGCGAACGGCATCGATGTGGCGATGTCAACGGCCTTCCCGGATCATCACGCCTTTTCGCGCAGCGAGATCGACGGATTGATCACGCAGGCGGAAAATCGCGGTTTGACGCTTGTGACCACGGAAAAGGATCTGGTGCGGCTCGGCGACCGGACGCAATTTGGCGCAGCCGTCGACACGATCGTGCCATTTGCGGTCACGCTGGAGATCGACGACGGAGAGCGTCTGCGCCGATTGCTTGGCGGGTGTCTTCGCGCCGCGCGCGAGTCCGATCAGCCTGCCGTTTTCAGTTCGCCCGGGTAGTGCCGCTGCAACACGGCCGTGGGCGTCGCATAGGCTTCCTGCAGGTCAACGCTCCAGTATTTCAGTTCGTCGAGGGGAATACGAACGTCGGTCACGGCGCAGCGGACGAAGGATCCCGGCGATATCACGCGGAAATCACCGTCCAGATATTGCACCTGCGCCTCGCCATGGCTGGAAGGCCCGAATTTGTTCAGCACCGCTGCTCTCCTCGACTGGCCGGCAACCAGAGTGGTCAACGCCAGTTCATTTATGCCAGATAGGTTTTGCAGCGTTCGAAATCAAACCCACCGATTTGTGATGAATTGACCCTGTTGCCGCATGCTAATTTTCGAACAGGTGGCTTATTTGCAGCATATCGGACCCTCCGGCAAGACGTCATGCGCCTGCTGACAGCACTCGTTTCGGGAGCGATCTGGGCTGCGGGCGCTTTGGCGCACGCCGCGCCTGCGGTTGCTCCGGCGCGTGTCGATATTCCGCACGCCGGCGGTGTCCTCCACGGATTGCTCTACAAGCCGGATGGGAACGGTCCGTTTCAGGCCGTGATCGCATTGCACGGCTGTCACGGCCTGATCGGACGATCCGGACAGATTCTGCCGCTCTATCAGGATTGGGCGGAACACCTGCTCAAGGCCGGGAACGCCGTGCTGTTTCCGGACAGTTACGGGTCGCGAAACCTGGGGCCGCAGTGCCACGAGAAAAGCCATCGCACGCTGATGCGGCGCGAGCGCGTCCGGGATATCGAGGCGACCCGGCACTGGCTGGTGGCGCAACCCTGGGTGTCCGCTCATCACGTCGGATTGCTGGGCTGGGCGAATGGTGCCAGCGCCCTGTTGTGGGCGGTGCGTCCGCAACTCGCATCCTCCGGTGCCAGTCCGGATTTCCGTTCGGCCGTGGCGCTCTATCCGGATTGCCGCCTGTCCTCGCGGCTCGGCTGGAGCGCGCGCGTGCCGACGCTGCTCCTGATCGGCGGCAAGGACGGTCTGAATTCTCCGGCGGTGTGCCGGCAAATGATCGACGATGCGCGCGGCCGCAGCGCGCTCGCCCGGATCGTGGTCTATCCCGGCGCGGATCACGATTTCGATGCAACGGGTGTTGTGATGCATGTGGCGGGTGCGTTGAAGGGCGCGGGACCACGCTTCCATGCGGATCCCAAGGCGCGCACTGACGCACTGAAGCGCGTCGCCGAGTGGTTGGCGCGTTAGAATCCGGTTCAATCGGATTGAAAGGCACTTTCGTCATTGCGAGGAGCCCAAGGGCAACGCGCAGCGTTGTCCCGGAGCGACGAAGCAATCCAGTTCTTTTCTTGTGGCTCTGGATTGCTTCGCTTCGCTCGCAATGACAGCGTGGTTGGTTCAACCTAACTTCATCATGCTTCAGAACAGCGAGCCCTGGTCGGTCGTCTTGCCGGAGCGTTTCGCGGTCGCCGGCTTGGTGGGCTGACTGCTCTGTTCGGACGCCGGTGCGCGATCGGCGCCGGCTGTTGCCGTGACGTGCCCGTCCGCGAATTCAAGGGTCAGCCGCGCACCGGAGCCGACGGCCGCGGCCGTCCGGACGGCGTGGCCGTGATCGTCGCGGACCAGTGCGAAACCGCGCGCCAGCACGCCGCGATAGGACAGCGCCGACAGCAACTGGCCGGCATGGACGATCCGTGCCTCGCGCCGTTGCAGCAGCGTCGTGAGCGCGCGGCGTGCGCGGTCCATGAGCCGCAAGGTCCGTTCCTTGTCGCGTTCGATGCGCTGGCGTTGCGCTTGCGCGTTGGCGACCTGCGAGGCCTTCAGGCGGATCGCGAGCCCGGTGAAGCGGTCGCGACGGTGCCGCAGAACAACCTGCGCGCAATGGGTCAGTCGCGCGCCGGTGGTGGACACGGTTTGCTTCGCATGCGCCACCTGCGCGCGCAGCACGCGTAGCGTCAGGCCGCCCGAGGCTTGCGTGAAACGGCGATGATGAGCATGGGTGTTGGCTTTCAGCGCGCGGGGAAGCGATGCTGCCGCGCTGTCAAGCCGTTGCCGCGGAATTGCCAGCAAGTCTCCGGCGGTCGGCAGGGCGCGGGTTGCCGCGCGCAATTCGTTGCGGCGGTTGTCCTGCGCGCGCTGCCAGCACAGCATGGCGCGGCGGGCGAGACCTGTGACCTCGACAAACAATTCGGCGCGCACCGGCACGGCCATTTCGGCGGCGGCGGTGGGCGTCGGCGCGCGCTTGTCCGCGGCGAAGTCGATCAGGGTCACATCGGTCTCGTGACCGACCGCCGAGATCAGCGGGATCATGCTCTCCGCCGCCGCGCGCACGACGATCTCCTCGTTGAACGACCACAGGTCCTCGAGCGAGCCGCCGCCGCGCGCGACGATCAGAAGATCGGGACGAGGGATATCGCCGCTCTCTGACAGCGCGTTGAAGCCATGGATCGCGGCCGCGACCTGCTCCGCCGAGCCTTCGCCCTGCACCCGCACCGGCCAGACCAGCACGCGGCGCGGAAAGCGGTCGTTGAGCCGGTGCAGGATGTCGCGAATGACTGCGCCGGTCGGCGACGTCACCACGCCGATCACCTCCGGCAGCCAGGGCAGGAGCTGCTTGCGGGCCTCGTCGAACAGGCCTTCCGCCGCAAGCTTTTTCTTGCGCTCCTCCATCAGCGCCATCAGCGCACCGATGCCGGCGGGCTCCAGCGCCTCGATCACGATCTGATACTTTGACGAGCCGGGATAGGTGGTGAGCTTGCCGGTCGCGATGACCTCGAGGCCTTCCTGCGGCTTGAACCGCATCCGGCCATGGACGCCTTTCCAGATCACCGCCTCGATCTTGGCGCTCTCGTCCTTGAGCGCGAAGTAGCAATGTCCCGACGAATGCGGTCCGCGAAAGCCGGAAATCTCGCCGCGCACCCGGACATGGCCGTAGGTGTCCTCCACCGTGCGCTTCAGCGCGGTGGAGAGCTCCGACACGGTATATTCCGGCGCATTCGCCAATAGCTGTGCAGGGTTTGCGGGCATCGGATTCGCCTGTATTGCGGCTCCGCCTTACCATGCTAAAGCGTACGGAAACCATCGAAAATCCGGATCGGCGCTCTTTCATGAACATCCTTCTGATCGGTTCCGGCGGCCGCGAACATGCACTGGCCTGGAAGATCGCAGCCTCGCCCCTGGCGACCAAACTGTGGTGTGCGCCCGGCAACGCCGGCATCGCGAAGGAGGCCGAATGCATGGCCTTGAATGTCGCCGACCATGCGGCGGTGATCGCCTTCTGCAAGGCCAAGGCGGTCGATCTCGTCGTGGTCGGCCCCGAAGTGCCGCTCGCCGCCGGGATCGTGGACGATCTCGCCGTGGCCGGGATCAAGGCGTTCGGTCCCACCAGGGCTGCCGCCCGGCTCGAAGGCTCCAAGGGGTTCACCAAGGACCTGTGCAAGGCCAACGCCATTCCGACCGCGGCCTATGAACGCTTCGGCGATGCGGCGGCGGCGGCGGCCTACATCCGCGCGCAGGGCGCGCCGATCGTCATCAAGGCCGATGGCCTCGCGGCCGGCAAGGGCGTCGTGGTCGCGATGACGGTCGACGAGGCGCTCGCCGCCGTCGACATGATGTTCGAGGGCGGTTTCGGCGGTGCCGGCGCGCAGGTCGTGGTCGAGGAGTTCATGCAGGGCGAGGAGGCCTCGTTCTTCGCGCTATGCGACGGCGAGCATGCATTGGCGCTGGCGACAGCGCAGGACCACAAGCGGGTGTTCGACGGCGACGCGGGCCCGAACACCGGCGGCATGGGCGCCTATTCGCCCGCGCCCGTGATGACGGACGAGATGTGCCGCCGCACCATGGACGAGATCGTCAACCCGACGCTGCGCGCGATGGCCGCGAAAGGGACGCCGTTCAAGGGCGTGCTGTTCGCGGGATTGATGATGACGGAGCAAGGCCCGAAGCTGATCGAATACAACGTCCGCTTCGGCGACCCCGAATGTCAGGTGCTGATGCTGCGGATGATGTCGGACATCGTTCCGGCGCTGATGGCGTCCATCGACGGGCAACTGAAGAATTTCGACCTGCGTTGGTTTCCCGATCCGGCGCTGACGGTGGTGATGGCGGCGAAGGGTTATCCCGGCGACTACGCCAAGGGCACGCGCATCGACGGGCTTGAGGACGCAGCGAAGGTCGAAGGCGTCGAGATATTCCATGCCGGCACCGCTTTGAAGGACGGGCACGTCGTCGCCAATGGCGGCCGCGTGCTCAACGTCACCGCCACAGGCAAGACGGTGGCCGAGGCGCAGCGCCGTGCTTACGAGGCGGTCGGCCGCATCCGCTGGCCGGACGGATTCTGCCGCCGCGACATCGGCTGGCGCGCGGTGGTGCGGGAAAAGGGCGGATAGGTCTATCTGCGTCATGCCAGCGCAGGCGGGCATCCAGTATGCCGCGAGACCAGTTGCCGGATCGATCGGCGGGTGGTTACTGGATCATCCGCTTTCGCAGATGATGACGGAGAGTTATCACCATGCCCGATCTCGCCGACCTGTTTCCCGGCTATGACTCCAAATGGATCAGCACCACGTCGGGCCGCATCTTCGCCCGCATCGGCGGCAGCGGGCCGCCGCTATTGCTGCTCCACGGATTCTCCTCGACGCATGTGATGTGGCACAAGGTGGCGCCGCAACTCGCGGACCGCTTCACGCTCGTCATCGCGGACCTGCCCGGCTACGGCTGGTCGGACATGGCCGAGAGCGACGAAGACCACACCCCCTACACCAAGCGCGCCATGGCCAAGACGATGATCGAGGCCATGGAGAAGCTTGGGTTTGTGCATTTCGCGCTGGCCGGCCATGACCGCGGCGGGCGCGTCGCCTATCGACTCGCGCTCGATCATCCCGGCCGGCTATCGAAACTCGCGGTGCTCGATATCCTGCCGACCTACGACTACTGGTCGCGCATCAATAGGCTCTCGGCGCTGAAGATCTATCACTGGGCCTTTCTGGCGCAGCCGTATCCGTTGCCGGAGACATTGATCGGTGGCCATCCGGATTTTTTTCTGAAGCAGAAGATGGCGAGCCAGACCCGCACCGGAACGCTCGACGCCATCGACCCGCGCGCGCTCGAGCATTACCTCGCGCCGTTCCGCGATCCTTCGCGGGTGCATGCGATGTGCGAGGATTATCGCGCCGGCGCCCATGCGGATTTCGACATCGACAAGGCGGACCTCGACGCCGGCAACAGGATCACGATTCCGCTGCTCGCGCTGTGGGGCGATGCCGGCGTCGCGGCGAGCGCGTCCAGCACGCAACTCGACGCATGGAAGGTTTGGGCCACCAAGGTCACGGGCGGTCCGATCGAATCAGGACATTTCCTTCCGGAGGAGAATCCCGCCGCGACCGCAAAGGCCTTGCTGGAATTCTTCAGCGCCGCGCCCTGAAAAAATCCCTGAGCAGCGTTGCCGCCTCGCGTTCGCCGACGGATGGATAGACTTCCGGCCGGTGATGACAGGTGGCCGACGCAAAAAACCGCACGCCGGAATCCACCGCGCCGCCCTTGGGATCGGTCGCGCCGTAATAGAGCCTGCGGATGCGGGCGAACGAGATGGCGCCGGCGCACATGGGACAGGGCTCCAGCGTCACGTAGAGGTCACAATCGGTCAGCCGCTCGCTGCCGAGCCTGCGCGCCGCCTCCCGGATCGCCAGCAATTCGGCATGGGCGGTGGGGTCGCGGTCAGTCAGGGTGCGGTTGCCGGCCGTCGCGATCACGGAATTGTCGCGCACGATCACGCAGCCGATCGGGACCTCGCCCGATTTGGCCGCGTTTTCGGCGGCTTTCAGCGCCAAATCCATGAAAGAGGGCGTCGTCATGCCTCGTATCCGGTGAAGAACTCTGCTAAGAGGCCGCCTTCAGCAAAAGTGGATGCCGATTTTGCAAGAGCGCTCTTTCCGACGGTCGCGCTCTGCCGGCCCGCCACGATCCTCAAGCGAGATCATTCATGCCCCGCGACAAAGACAAAGACAATGCTTCCCCGCGTGGGCGCCGCGACCGGCCCGACAGGGACAAGGCCACAGGCCGCTCCGGCAAACCGCGCGGCCCGGACAAGAAGTTCGCCAAACGCGGCTTCGCCGGCAAGTCCGACAGGGGCGAGGGCGACAGGCGTTCCCATGCGGGCAAGCGGGACGGCGAGGCGTCACGCAGGGCGTCCGGCGATGGGCCGCGTCCGGCTCGCTTCAATCGCGACGATCGGCCAGCGCGTGGCGACCGCGGCGATGCGCGCCCGGCGGGGCGCTTTGCCGACAAAAAGTCCGGCGACAAGCGCCCCTACACGCCGCGCGGTGATCGTCCCTTCGGTGAAAAGAAGTTTTCACGCGGAGCACCGGATCGCGGCTCGCGCAGTCCACGCCGCGACTTCGGCGACCGCGAGGGGCGTGATCGCAGCGACGAGAAGCCGTGGCAGACGCGGGATCGTGGGGAAGGTCGCCGCGACTCCCGTCCGCCGCGCGACGATACGCGCCGCGACAGGCCGCGCTTCGATCGATCGCGCGAGGAGCGCGCCGCCGGGCCGGATCGCGGTCCGCGCAAATTCGACCGTCCCCGTTTCGATGACCGGCGCGGCGATCGTGAGGCCGAGCGTCCGCGTTTTTCGCGATCGCGCCAGGATCGCGAGGACCGTCCGAGGTTCGATCGTTCTCGTGGCGAACGCAACGCGTGGCAGGACCGTCCGCGTCGGGACGATCGGGGCAATCGTCCGCATCGCAATGACCGCGACAACCGTCCCCGCCGCGACAACGAGGACGACAGCAAGATCTTCGCCAAGCGTCCCGCCTTCGGCGGCCGCGGGGCCTATCGGGAGCGCAAGCTCGACGATGACAGGCGAGCGCCGAGCATCGAACCGAAGCCGAAAAAGGCCGGCGAGCGGGTCGCCAAGGTGATCTCGCGCGCGGGGCTGGCCTCGCGCCGTGACGCCGAGGAGATGGTCACGCAGGGCCGCGTCGCCGTGAACGGCCGCATCATCAATTCGCCTGCGCTCGATGTCACCACGCGCGACGTCGTTACCGTCGATGGCGAGAAGCTGCCGGAGCGCGAGCGGACGCGCCTTTTCCTGTATCACAAGCCGCGCGGACTGATGACGACGCACGACGATCCGGAAGGCCGGCCGACGGTGTTTGACAACCTGCCGGAGGGCCTGCCGCGCCTCATCAGCATCGGCCGGCTCGATTTCAACACCGAGGGACTCCTGCTGCTCACCAACGATGGCGGGCTGGCGCGGGTGCTCGAGCATCCCGACACGGGATGGCTGCGGCGCTATCGCGTTCGTGCCCACGGTGAGGTGACCCAGGCGCAACTCGACACGCTGAAGGACGGCGTCGAGGTCGATGGCGTGAAATACGGTCCGATCGAGGCGACGCTGGAACGCGATCAAGGCGCCAATGTCTGGGTGGTGTTCGCGATCCGCGAGGGCAAGAACCGCGAGGTGCGCAACGTGATGGCGCATCTCGGCCTCGAGGTGAACAGGCTGATCCGCGTGTCCTACGGGCCGTTCCAACTCGGCGAAATCGCGGAAGGTCAGGTCGAGGAGGTGCGAAGCCGCGTGCTGCGTGATCAACTCGGCGAGAAGGTCGCGGCGCTGGCGAATGCGAATTTCCCGGCATCCGCCGAATCTGAAATCCCGAAATTCGGCCGCGACGGCACGCCGTTGCGGACGAAGAAGGAGAACAAGGTTCGGGCCAGGCGATCGCTGATCGAGGATCGCAAGGGCCGCAGCGTCGTGGTCCAGCGAACCGGCAGCGATGAAGCCCGTGCCCGCAACGAGGACGAGGCCAACGGTTACGGCCCGCCGCGCCGGCCGAAGCGCGGCTATCACGGCAAGCGCGACCTGAAGCCGCGGGATTGAGCGAGGCGAGTCGATGATTGTTCGTACGTCGCTTCCACTTGATACCGGCGATGCCTCTCCTTTCCCTCCCCCCTTGTGGGAGAGGGTCAGGGATGGGGGCAAACATTGCGTTTATGAAGTCCTCCACCCCCGACCCCTCCCCGCAAACGGGGGAGGGGGGCGCTCAGTCGTCGGAGTAATCTCCACCCCCGCCCCCCAAGAGCGAGCTTTGCTCGTCTCGACTCCACAAGGGGGAGGGAAGTAGCAATGCGCGTCGTCGGGGGGCGATTGAAAGGCCGCGCGCTGGCGTCGCCGTCGACGCAGCAGATCCGGCCGACCGCGGACCGCCTGCGCGAGTCGCTGTTCAACATCCTTGCCCATGCCTACGACGATCCGATCACGGATGCGCGCGTGCTCGACCTGTTCGCCGGCACCGGCGCGCTCGGCATCGAGGCGGCGTCGCGCGGCGCGAAGTTCACGCTGTTCGTCGATAATGGCGCCGAAGCGCGGGCGCTGTTGCGCAATAACGTCGAGGCGCTGGGTCTGGGGGGCATGACGAAGGTCTATCGCCGCGACGCCACCGATCTCGGCCCCGCCCATCCGGTCGAGCCGTTCTCGCTGGTGTTTCTCGATCCGCCCTATCGGATGGGACTCGCCGGCAAGGCTGTCGCCTCGCTGCGCGACGGCGGATGGTTGACTGAGGGAGCGCTGCTCGTCGTGGAGGAAGCGAGGGCCGTGGCCTTCGCTGCACCCGAAGGCTTCGATGAGCTTGAGCGGCGCGCCTATGACGATACGGAATTTGTGTTCCTGCGCAGCGCATGACTGGTGTGATGCGGGTGAGGCCATCGCGAATTGACGCTGCGGTCATCGCGCGGCAAAGATCGCTCGGGAAACGACAGGAGCGCGACGAATGGCCGGTGCAACGCCACAATTGACACCACGGTTTACTTGGGACCACGTCCACATCCGCACGCCCGATCCAGAGGGCACCGCGAAGTGGTTCGCCGAGACGCTGGGCGCGGAAATCGTCCGCACGCCGGTGCGGCTCGATGTCAAACTCGGCAGCGCCAACATCTTCCTCGCGCCGGTCACGGCCGGCGATGGCGTCAATCCGCCGCCGTCGACGCCCTATCAGGGGCTCGACCATTTCGGCCTGTCGGTGAAGGACATCGACGACGTTGCCGCGCATCTGAAGGCCAAGGGCGTGGAATTCACCAAGGAGCCGCAGACCATTCGTCCCGGCGTCCGCATCTGCTTCATTCGCGGACCGCAGGGCATCTCGATCGAACTCCTGGAGCGGGATCCGAAGTACAAGTGAGGGCGTCCGCAACCATCATCCGTCATGGCCGGATGGGTTTTGACCGAGATCGACATTCCCTGACCGCGGAGATTTGAGACCCACTATTCACCAACCGGTCTGGATGTTCTCAATTTCAGGCTGCCTGGCAGGTCGAGCCTAGCGCCCGGTGGGGCAAAAGACGCCCAGCGCGTCGGCAATATCATCACATGCGACACCGAACCTCATCCGCATCATCGCTTCCTCGTTCGGCACGCGAATAAACCACATGGCGGCGAAGGCCGGCACGACAAGAAGACCCGCAATCCAGTTGCGGATGAGGAGTGGCTGGGCCAGCGCCGAAATCCAGATGGCAGCATACATAGGGTGACGGACGCGGGCATGGACGCCGTTCGTCACCAGCGCATGATCCTCACGAACCCTCCAAACTGGAACTCCAGTTGCGGCTAAGATCGGCATGGCTGCGCCAGAGCCGGCGCGGCAATATCGTCATCCAGTTTACCGTCGATGTTTCATGGATTTGAGAGTGCTTGACTTTTAATACGTTCGAACGTATTTAACTGGCATGGCGAGACACTCTCTACGCGAGCAGCTTCTTGGTGCGGGCCTCGGGGTCATGTTCCGAAAAGGATATATCGGAGCGGGCATACGCGAGATCGCCGCTGAAGCCGCCGCACCGCAGGGCTCCTTTACGAACCATTTCCGGTCGAAAGAGGTGTTCGCGCGCGAGGTGCTGGATCGCTATTTCGATGACCTCAGGCGACTCGTAGCTGAGATACTGCGCGACCGGAGCAACTCACCTCGCGAGCGCCTGAAGCGGTACCTCGACATCATTACGGAGAGACTGGCGCACGATGGATTCCGCCGCGGTTGCCTGATCGGCGATTTCAGTCTTGAGGCGGCACCGCAAAGCGAGATGATCCGGTTGCGCTTGGCCGAGATATTCCGGGAATGGTGCACCGCTTTCGCGGCGTGCATTGCTGAAGCTCAGGCGGCAAACGAGATCGCCTCGACGTTCGCCTCCGAAGAGCTTGCCGAATTCCTGCTCTGCTCCTGGGAGGGCGCGATTCTGCGCATGAAGGTCGAGCGGACTGCTGAACCGCTTGAGCGCTTCAAGCGCATTGCCTTCGGCACCGTCTTGAAGGAATCATCGAAATGATCCCTGATATTCGCTTGCCAACCGTCGCCATACTCGATTCGCAGATGGCATATCGGGAAGTGGGAAGGACGGATGCGCCGATTGCCCTGTTCCTCCATGGCAATCCCACCTCCTCCTATATCTGGCGGAACATTCTCCCCTGGGTCGCAGAGGCCGCGCATTGCATCGCTCCCGACCTTATCGGCTTCGGCCAGTCGGGAAAGCCGGACATCGCGTATCGCTTCGAAGATCACGTCCGTTATCTGGATTCCTTCCTCGCGAACAAGGGGATCACATCCGCCTATCTCGTTGCGCAGGACTGGGGCACGGCGCTTGCTTTCCATCTCGCGGCCCGCAGGCCCGATTTTGTTCGAGGGCTGGCGTTCATGGAATTCACCCGACCGATCCCGACGTGGGAGGACTTCGTGCATAATTCGAAGGAGCGGGAGATTTTCCGCAAATTCCGGACACCCGGTGAAGGCGAGAAGCTCATCCTCGAGGACAATCTGTTTGTCGAGCGTATTTTGCCTGGTGGCACCGTGCGCAAGCTCACCGAAGAGGAGATGGCCGTCTACCGGGCACCTTTCACGACGCCGGAATCGCGCCTTCCCACATGGCGCTTTCCGAATGAACTGCCGATCGCTGGGGAGCCCGCCGATGTCTATGCGACGATGGAAAAAGCACACGCGGTCCTCGCTGCCTCTACCTACCCGAAGCTCCTCTTTGCCGGCGACCCCGGCGCACTCGTTCCGACGGCTGTCGCAGAAGACTTCGCCCGCAGGCTCCCCGACTGCAGACTCGTCAAGCTCGGTTCGGGCCTGCACTATTTGCAGGAAGATCATCCGGAGGTCATTGGCAAAGAGGTGGCAGCCTTTATTTCCGCAATCGAATCTGCCCAGCAGGGTTGAATACTGCTTGCGATAGACCATGGTTTCTCGCCGTGACCAGAAATCTTCTTCCGGTGGTCATGGCTTTCCGTCAGGCTTGCTGCGTCGGATAAAGCGTCAGAATATTGACATTGACCTGTCCGGTTGCGTCACCGCATAGGGGAATGGCGGTCGCCACGTCTTCACTCTCAAGCTGCACCATGTCTCCCAATCTGCCCGGAGGACGTCTCGGTGAAAACACGACACGGGCTTGTCCCGGCCATGTACGTCTAAAATCGCAGCCGTGGATGCCCGGCACAAGGCCGGGCATGACGACTATGGTACTTGTTGCGAAATCTTACCTCCGTCCGAACAGCTTCTCGATGTCCGCGAGCTTCAGTTCGACGTAGGTCGGGCGGCCGTGGTTGCACTGGCCCGAATTCGGCGTCTCTTCCATCTCGCGCAACAGCGCGTTCATCTCCTCGGGCTTGAGGATGCGTCCGGCGCGCACCGAGCCGTGGCAGGCCATGGTGGCGGCGACGTGGAGCAGGCGGCGTTCCAGCGGCAGGGCCTCGTCCCACTCTGCCATGTGCTCGGCGAGGTCGCGGAGCAATGCGGCGGCATTCGTCTTGCCGAGCAGCGAGGGCGTTTCGCGCACCGCGACGGCGCCTGGCCCGAAAGACTCGATGGCGAGGCCGAATGTCTCCAGTTCGGCGGCACGGCTGACGAGTTTCTCCACCGTGGCTTCGTCGAGCTCGACGATCTCGGGGATCAACAGCATCTGCCGCTGCACGCCGTCGCGTTCCAGCGCCGCCTTCAGTTTCTCGTAGACGATTCGCTCATGGGCGGCATGCTGGTCCACCACGACCAGGCCGTCGCGGGTCTGCGCCACGATATAGGTCCCGTGGATTTGCGTTCGCGCCGCGCCCAGCGGGCGATCCAGCAAATCCGCCGTGGGAGCCGCCTCGGGGCGCACATCCGCAGTCGGCGCCCCGACATCGAACGCGGCCTGTCCCGGCTCTGCGAAGGCGGGTGCGGTGGCTGCGACGTTCGCCCACGGCCGCGCACCGGTTGGTGCGGCGGGCGATTGCCGCCAGTCCCAGTTCGCGGGTCGCGGTGCAACCGCTGGACGGAACGCGGTCAACACCGCGCCATCCACATTTGCCGCGGTGCGGCGGCCCTCGCGCGCGAGGCCGTCTTTCAGCGCATGGACGATCAGCGCGCGCACCAGGCCGGCATTGCGGAAGCGCACTTCGGTTTTCGCGGGATGGACATTGGCGTCGACCTCCTGCGGATCGAGTGTCACGAACAGCGCGACGACCGGATGCCGGTCGCGCGGCAGATAGTCGGAATAGGCCGCGCGCACCGCGCCCAGGATCAGCTTGTCGCGCACGGGGCGGCCGTTGACGAACAGGTATTGGCCAAGCGCGTTGGCGCGAGTCAGCGATGGCGCGGCTGCAAACCCTTCGACGACGACACCTTCCCGTTCGGCGCGCACCTCGATGGCGCTGCTGCGAAAATCCGCGCCGAGAATGTCGCCGAGCCGCGTCAGCCGTCCGGCCGCGCCCGGCAACGCTGCCGCCCAGGTCATCGGCGCGCGTTCCTCGCCGGCCAGCGTGAAGGCAACGTCGGGGCGCGCCATCGCGAGACGCCGCACTGCCTCGCGGATCGCTTCGGCCTCGGTCCGGTCGGTCTTGAGGAATTTCAGCCGCGCCGGCGTCGCATAGAAGAGATCGCTGACCTCGACGCGGGTGCCTTGCGTCAGCGCGGCCGGCATGATTGCCGATTTCTGGCCGCCCTCGACATTGAGCGACCATGCATGCGGCTCGCTGTCGTGGCGCGTGGTGATGCCGAGCCTTGCGACCGCGCCGATCGAGGGTAGCGCCTCGCCGCGAAATCCGAGGGTGCGGATGCGCAGCAAATCCTCGTCGTCGAGTTTTGACGTGGCATGACGATCCACCGCGAGCGCGAGGTCGGCGCGTGTCATGCCGCTGCCGTCGTCGGTGATGCCGATGCGGCGCCGTCCGCCGCCGTCCGTGAAGATGTCGACGCGGCTCGCGCCGGCATCGATCGCGTTCTCCACCAGCTCCTTGACCACGCTGGCGGGCCGCTCCACCACCTCGCCGGCGGCGATGCGGTTGACGATGGTTTCCGGGAGTTGGCGGACGGGCATGAACGGAGCGACTCGCGATACGGGTCCGCAATTTAGGTGCTTTTCCCGGTCACGGGGAGGCCGCGTTCCGGCTCGTCCCCCTGTTTTGAGGGCGGAAGCCGCGGGATTCCAACGCCTCAATCGTCAAATCCGGCCGACCCGCGCGTCGACTTGATCGAGCTCCGGCGTTTCTTGCTATCGAGCCGGCGCTGCTTCGACCCGAGCGTGGGCCGGGTGGGTCGACGCGGCGTCGGGCGCACCGCGGCTTCGCGGAACATCGCGATCAGCCGATCGATGGCGTCGGCGCGGTTGCGCTCCTGGGTGCGGTGACGCTGGGCCTGGATTACGATCACGCCATCCTTGGTCATGCGCTGGCCGGCGATCCGCGCCAGCCGCATCGCGACATCGTCCGCAAGCGCGACGCGGCGGGTGTCGAAGCGCAGTTGCGCGGCGGTCGAGAGCTTGTTGACGTTCTGGCCGCCGGGGCCGGACGCGCGGACGAAACTGATCTCGATGTCGTTCTCGTCGATGGCGATATCGCGGGCGATCCGCAGCATGGGGCACCGGGCATGTGTCCCGACGCGGGACTGATGTCACCGCATCATAACGTGTCGAGCGGGGTTTGCCTGCCCCGATGTGATTCAATGCGCAGGCGGTCGAGCCGCCGCGGGTTGGGCGGCCGCCTGCGGCGCGCGGCCCACGACCACGGTCAGAAGTCCCTGTCCCCAGAGCTGCTTCGCCACCTGTCTGGCCTGATCCAGCGTGACGGCATCGACGATGGCATTGCGCTTTTCGATATAGTCGATGCCGAGTCCGTCCATCTGATATTGCAACAGGCCGGTCGCGAGCTTGGACGAGGTATCCAGCGCCAGCATCTGCGAGCCCTTGAGGTAGGATTTGGCCTCGTCGAGTTCCTTCTGGGTCGGCCCGTCCTCCGCCATGCGGCGCACCTCAGCGTTGATGGCGTCGACCGTCTCGCCGGCGCGGTCCGCGCGGGTGCCTGTCATGCCGACGAACAGCGCCGAATGGTCCATCCACAGCAACGACTCGGAAATGGAATAGGCGAGGCCGCGCTTCTCGCGGACGTTCTTGTAAAGCCGCGACGACAGCGAGCCGCCGCCGAGAATGTGGTTATCGATATAGGCCGCCATGAAATTCGGATCGTGGCGGGCGATGCCGGGGCCGCCGAACGTCACGACGGTCTGCGGCACATCGAGCGGAATGAAGGCGCGTTGCGGCGGCTTGGCCGCGACGATGTCGGGGATCGGCGTCAGGTCGCCCTTCGCCGGGAGCGCGCCGAAGGTCTGATCGAGCAATTTGCCGAGCTTTGCCGGATCGATGTCGCCGACCACGGCGATCTTGAGGTGATCCCTGGCGATCACACGGCGCACATAGTCGCGCAAATCGCCGACCTCGATTTTCGGCACGCTGTCGAGCGTTCCTGAATTCGTCCGCCCGTACGGATGGTCGCCAAACGCCATCTGCAGGAACTTGCGGCTGGCCAGCGCGTTCGGGCTGGTCGTATCCCGGCGCAGGCCGGCGACGATCTGCGAACGGATGCGCTCTACGTCGCCGGTGTCGAACCGCGGGGCGGTCAGCGACAGATGCAGCAGGCCGAAGGCCTCGTCGCTGTTGGCCTTGAGCATGCGGAGCGAGCCGCGCAGCGTGTCGCGCGTGATCTCGAAGCTCAACTGAATGGCGCGGCGATCGAGGCGCTCGTGGAAGGTCCTGGAGTCGAGATCGGCGGCGCCTTCGTCGAGCAGGCTCGCCACCATGTTGCCGACGCCGGCCTTATCGGCGGGGTCCTGGCTGGCACCGCCCTTGAACGCATACTCCATCGCGACCAGCGGCACGGTCGCATCCTGCACGAACCAGGCCTCGATGCCGCCGGGAGAAACCAGATGCTGAATCTTGGCGGCAGCGTGCGAAGGCACCGGCGCCAGCGAGATCAGGGCGAAACAGGCGGCCGCGAAAACGCTGCGCGTCACGCCGCTCCAGGTGAAACTCACGAACGCTTCTCCTCGGGCTTCGGCGCGGTGTCCTTGACCAGATAGCCGGTGACGGAGCGGGTCTTCACCAGCCATGTCTTCGCGGCGTCGCGAACCTGCGCCGCCGTCACGGCGCGAATCCGGTCCGGCCAACTGCGGATGTCGTCGACGGTGAGGCCGACGGTCAGCGCGGCGCCGTACCAGCGGGCGAGGGTGGCCTGGCTGTCCTGCGCATAGATCGCGTCGGCGATCAGTTGGGTTTTGACGCGCTCCAGATCCTCGGCAGGGACGGGGTGCTCTGCGAGGTTGGCGATCACGGCATCCATCGCCTGTTCGACCTGCTGAAAGCTGACGCCCTGTTTCGGCGCGACCGCGAGCGAGAACTGTGTCGGATCGAGCGCGGTGCCCTGATAGGATGCGCTGGTGCTGATGGCGAGCGGATGATCGACGACGAGGGCGCGATAGAGATAGGCATTGCTGCCGCCACCCATCAGTTGAGCCAGCACGTCTAGCGCCGGACTTTCGCCAGCCGCGGCGGTTTTGGCCGACGGCACCAGATAATAGCGGCGCAGGATCGGCTGCTCGACGCGCGGGTCCGCCAGCGTCACCGTGCGGGGAGCGACCGGCGGCGGCTCCTGCGGACGAACGCGCGTTGCCGGGATATCCGGGTTGCGCGGCACCTGACCGAACGTCTTTTCGATGGCCGGACGAATCTCATCGGCGTCGACGTCGCCGGCAATCACCAGCGTTGCGTTGTTGGGCGCATAGAAGCGCCTGTAGAAGGCGAGCGCGTCGGCGCGGGTGAGCTTTTCGATCTCATGATGCCAGCCGATCACCGGCCGGCCGTAGGGATGGTTGAGATAAAGCGCGGCCATGATCTGCTCGGTCAGCCGTGCATCGGGATTGTTGGCGACCCGCATGTTGTATTCCTCGAGCACCACGTCGCGCTCGGGAAGGACGTTTTCGTCCTTCAGCACGAGGCCGGTCATGCGGTCGGCTTCGAATTCCATCATCCTGCCGAGCTGGTCGCGCGGCACGCGCTGGTAGTAGCCGGTGTAGTCGGCCGAGGTGAAGGCGTTCTCGTTGCCGCCGACGCGCAGCACCGTCTGCGAGAACTCGCCTTCGGGATGTTTGGCGGTGCCCTTGAACATCAGATGCTCGAGGAAGTGCGCCAGTCCGGATTTTCCGGGGGTCTCGTCGGCCGATCCGACCTTGTACCAGATCATCTGCGTGACGACCGGCGTGCGATGGTCGGGGATGATCACGACGGCGAGTCCGTTGGACAGCGTGAAGGTTGTCGGGCGCGGCGAGGTGATGGTCTGGGCGGCCGCCGTGGAGGCGGGGAGCAGGAGCGGAGCGAGGGCGAGAAGGATCGCCGTTGCGGTTCGGACGACGAGACGTGGCAATGATGTCATGACGGCGCTGACGGCAACGGTTCGCTCGGGGGCGGATGCCGCCGTCTCTCCTCTGGCTGGCCGGACGCGATGATCGGCGGCGGTTTTTTCAACGGATGCGTTCAATGACGCTCCATGTACGAGATGCAATCAGCATCGGGATCGAGATTCTCACTCGACCGGGTTCAACCGTCCAGATTTGCGGGCGAGCCAGTATCGGGCGCTGCTAGTAGGTGACTTCCTTGCCGCTGTTGACATCGATGAACGTGTTGCCGATCGGCTTTTGCGGGCCGCCGGCGCCATAGGCATAGTCGGACGACGGTGTCTGATAGCCCGGAGGCGGCTCGGTCAACCGCTCGCGATTCGGCTCGCTCGTGAACTTGGCGGTCTCCGTGCCGCTGCCGCCGAACAAGTTGCTCAGCTTGCCGGTGAAGCCGAGCTGAGACGGGCTGAGCGAGGGGTTTTCATTGCCGACGGGTTTCCCGGGCTGATCGCTCGGTTGCGCGTTCCTGGCTTCCTTCCGCATGGCCGCGCCGCCTTGCGCGAGCTTGCTCGGCAGAATTGTCTGTCCGGATTCCCATGGCTCCGGCTTCCGTCTCCTGTTGGCCGCGGCTTCCTGCTTGCGGCGCTGCAGGTCGGGATCTTTCGGCCAATTGGGCACGTTGTTGATTTCGGCGGAGGCGCTTCCCGGCGGCGGCAGGTCGATCTTCGGCGGAATCACCAGCGGGGAGCGCTCGCGATAGTCGATGCCCTTGCTCTCCATGTTGGTGGCGCCAATGCCGGTCATGATGTTGTGGATGATCTTCTCCTCGAAGGTCTCATCGTTATCATCGTCCTGAGCGCGGGCGACCCCCGACGTCACGACGAAGCCGATCCCGGCCGCAACGGCCGCCAGACGCGCCGCGCGCAGCCAAATCCGCGCGGACATGATCTGCGAGGACATGAGCACATCCCAAGCGGTCTCGGTTTTGCGCATCGCATTCATCCTGTTCAGTTTTTCGGCGAGGGCGGTTCGGGCGCGGCCCCGCTTCCCCCGGGCCCGTATCAACCGGGATCAGGGCACTTTTGCGGCGGGCGCCCCGAAGAAGGAGTCATACAACAGGGCTATCACTCCGGCAACAATGGCCACATCTGCCAGGTTGAACACGTACCAGCTATAGGTTGTGCCGCCGACCTGGATATGGAACAGGGCAAAATCGACTACGGCGCCATAGACCACGCGGTCGATGGCGTTGCCGATGGCGCCGCCGATGATCAGGCCGAGGGCGACCTTCGCCAGCCGGCCCCGGGTACGGGTCATCCACACCGCCAGCACGATGACCGCCACGACCTTGAAGGCCAGCAGGATCGCTGCGCCGATCGCGCTGTCGTTCTGGAACCAGCCGTAGCTGATGCCGGTGTTCCAGGCCAGCACGAGATCGAAGAACGGCGTCACGCGAACGGCGCCGAGACGTGCAATATCGAGGACGTGCAGCAGCCACAGCTTGGTCGCCTGGTCGAGGACCAGGGCGAGAACGGCGGCGATGAGGCCGGCGCGGAGGGGAGGGGTCATGGTGTCTCTTTCGCGATGCCCGCTGCCGTCATGCCCGGCCCTGCACCGGGCATCCACGTCTTTCCTGAAGCCACGATACCAAAGACGTGGATGGGCCGGGACGAGCCCGGCCATGACATCCCAATGTGCGCTAGCGCCATGGATGACGACCAAGCCTTCCTTATGCCGTCACCCCCAGCGCCTTCCATTCGCGCAGCGCCTGGGCGTCGCGCGGGGAAACGTCGGGATACTCCTTGTCCTCGCCGACCGTCGGGAGGATTTTCCACGATCGCGCGCACTTGGTGCCCTGCGCCTTCTCCACGACAACACCGACGCCGGGAACGCCCGGCAGGCGGAAGGCGTGGGCGGGCGCCTCGCCCTCGTGGATTTCGTAATTCGAGGTGATGCAGATTTCGGCGAGGTCGACATCGAACAGCGTGCCGAGCACGGCGCGGTCGGCGACATAGATCACCGGCGACGCCTCGAGCGACGCGCCGATGCGCTTGGCGGCGCGCTCAAGTTCCAGCGCGCCGGTGACGACGCGGCGCACGTCGCGAACGGTCTCCCACTTTTTCGCCAGGTCGTCATCTCGCCAACCCGGGGATGCCTTCTGGAACAGCTCCAGATGCACCGAAGGCGCGTCGGCATAGCGCGACATCCAGGCTTCCTCCGACGTGAAGGACAGCACCGGCGCGAGCCAGGTGACGATAGCGCGGAACAGATGGTCGATCACCGTCAGCGCCGCCTTGCGCGTCACCGACGACGGCGGGTCGCAATAGAGCGCGTCCTTGCGAATGTCGAAGTAGAACGCTGACAGCTCGGTGTTCATGAACGCGGCGAGTGTCGCCACCACCGTCTTGTAGTCGAACGCGGCATAGGCATTGCGCACGATCTCGTCGACTTCGGACAGCCGATGCAGCATCAGCCGTTCCAGCTCCGGCATGTCGTCGGCCTTGACGCGGTCGGCTTCGTGGAAGTGAGTCAGGCTGCCGAGCATCCAGCGGATGGTGTTGCGCAGCTTGCGATAGGTCTCGACGGTGTTCTTGAGGATTTCCGGCCCGATGCGCTGATCGTCGGCATAGTCGGTGGCGCAGACCCATAGCCGCAGGATATCTGCGCCGGAGTCCTTGATCACCTTCTGCGGCTCGACGGTGTTGCCGAGCGACTTCGACATCTTGCGGCCGTTCTCGTCCAGCGTGAAACCGTGCGTCAGCACGACATCATAAGGCGCGCGTCCCCGCGTGCCGCAGCTCTCCAGCAGCGACGAGTGGAACCAGCCGCGGTGCTGGTCCGAGCCCTCGAGATACATCACGGTGTCCTGGCCGCCGTCGATCCTGCGCTTGATGCCTTTGAGGCCGGGGAAATGCACCGGGTCTTCCAGCACGAAGGCGTGGGTCGAGCCCGAGTCGAACCAGACGTCGAGGATGTCGTCGACCTTTTGCCAGTCCTCATTCGCGCGGCTTCCGAGGAAGCGCTCGCGCGCGCCTTCGGCGTACCAGGCATCGGCGCCTTCGGTCTCGAAGGCCTCAGTGATGCGTTTGTTGACGGCGTCGTCGATCAGGATTTCGGCGGAGCCGTCGCCCTTCTCGCGCACGAACACCGCGATCGGCACGCCCCAGGCGCGCTGGCGCGACACCACCCAGTCCGGCCGGCTCTCGATCATGCCGGTGATGCGGTTTTCGCCGGCGGCCGGCACCCAGCGGGTCGTCTTGATCTCGCGTAGCGCGATGGTGCGAAGCGTTTCGCCGAAGGCCACGATCGGCTTGTCCATCGCGATGAACCATTGCGGCGTGTTGCGGAAGATGACGGGCTTCTTCGAGCGCCAGGAATGCGGATAGGAGTGCTTCAGCCGGCCGCGGGCGAACAGCATGTTGCGTGCGATCAGCGCGTCGATGACGGCCTTGTTGGCGTCGCCCTTCTTGCCGTTGTCGTCGATGACGCGGACCGGCCCGCCCTCGCGGTCCGGACCGAAGCCCGGCGCGTCCTTGGTAAGAAAGCCGGCGTCGTCGACGGTGAAAGGGATATCTGTCTTAATGTGGCGCTCCCTTAGCAGGGGAGTAGCCTCGATCCACGCATCGAAGTCCTCGCGGCCGTGACCCGGCGCCGTGTGGACAAAGCCCGTACCGGCATCATCGGTGACATGGTCGCCGGGGAGCATGGGAACGAGGAACTCGTAACCACCGGAGAGGCCCTTGAAGGGATGGGAAAGTACAAGGCTTCCAAGCTCTTCGGGAGAGACGCTGCGAAGCCGATTCATCGTCACCTTGGCTTTCGCCGCCGATTCCTCCGCCAGCTTGTCGGCGAAGATCAGCTTCTCGCGCGCCTGCTGACCGAAATCGTTCTCGGCAGCCGTGATCTGGTAAAGGCCGTATTCGATACGAGGGGAATAGTTCACCGCGCGGTTGCCGGGGATGGTCCATGGCGTCGTCGTCCAGATGACAACATGGGTCCCGGCCAGATTGGCCGAACCGGAAGCGACCGGGAACTTCACCCAGATCGTGTCGCTCTCGTAGTCCTGGTACTCGACCTCAGCCTCGGCGAGCGCGGTGCGCTCGACCACGCTCCACATCACCGGCTTGGAGCCGCGATAGAGCTGGCCGGACATGGCGAATTTCATCAGTTCGCCGGCGATGCGTGCCTCGGCGTGGAAGTTCATCGTCAGGTACGGGTTATCGAAATCGCCGATGACCCCGAGACGCTTGAACTCGCCCGTCTGCACCTCGATCCAGTGCCGGGCGAACGCGCGGCACTCATCGCGGAAAGCGTTGATGGCCTTGCCGTCGGAAAAATCCGGCTTCTCCTTGCCCTTGGCGCGGTACCGCTCCTCGATCTTCCATTCGATCGGCAGGCCGTGGCAGTCCCAGCCGGGCACATAGTTCGAATCGTAGCCGCGCATCTGGAAGGAGCGGGTGATGACGTCCTTCAGCACCTTGTTCAGCGCGTGACCGATATGGATGTTGCCGTTGGCGTAGGGCGGCCCGTCATGGAGCACGTATTTCGGGCGGCCGGCCGCGTCCTCGCGCAGCCGGCGATAGAGGTCCATCTTTTCCCAGCGCTCGACAAGAAGCGGCTCCCTCTCCGGCAGCCCCGCGCGCATGGGGAAATCCGTCTTCGGCAGGTAGAGCGTCTTGGAATAATCGATCTTTTCGGACGTGTCGTTCATGGTTCTGGCCATTATGCGGCGGACGGCCAAAGGCCGCGCGCCCATGTCATCTCAAAGCGGAAAATGCGCGGAAAGCGAAAACAGTCTCCCGGACCCGCCGGCGGCCTCAGGCCGCCCGGAAGGCCGGGCCCATAATTCGTATGAAGCGGCGGAGCGCATCGGAATTCATGGCGCGTATGTAACCGAGCGCCGCCACGGAATAAAGGGGCTCAGCGCAGAGAAAAATCGAAACGGTACGTGGCCGACACACCGAGAAGGAACTGGTCAGGCGAACCGCGTTCTTTGACGATGCTGGAATCGGCGGCCGGACCGAGCAGGTGCTGATATTCGCCGAACAGGCTGGTCGTCACCTTGTCGGTCGTCCTCCATGTCAGCGCGCCGCCGAAGCCGGCCGACTTCAAGCCGCCGCCCGGCGAATAGGGGCTGAGGCCCGATTTCACGGACTCGGCCGGACTCACACCATAATATGTCCTGAAATAATCGGCGGTGGCGGCGGAAAGGCGCGGGCCGCCGGAAATCTGCAGCGTCGGGGTGAGGTTGGTGAAGGCGTCGACGGCAAGGTCGCCCACGATCGCATCATGCGTCACGATACCCTTGCGCACCTCACCACGGATACGCATCCAGTCGAAGGGGTAGAACTCGGCGAAAAGGCCAAGCTCGCCGCCGAAATCGACGTCGTGCAAGCCTTTCAAATCACTATAATCGCTGGAATCGCGCGGAAAGATGAGCTTACCGGTCAAGCCGGCGCGGAAGTCGCCCGTATCGACGAAGCCGATCGAGACGTTGTCGTTACGCGAGGAAAAGCGCGTCGCCGTGCCCTGCCGCGAGAAGGAGACCAGCGGCACCGCGCCGATGTGATAACTCGACGCGCCCTCGAACTCAGGTTCGGCATAGGTCGATACGCCGACCGTCAGCGACCAATTACCGGTAAACCAGCCAAAGCGGGATTGGTCGGCCATGTCGGCTGCATTGGCGCTTGCGGAAATCCCGAACAGCAGAAGGGCGGTGGCGGTGATTACACGTCCCGTCTTCATTCTTGCCCTTCCGTTCAGGCTGCTTTGATTGCCAGTATGAACTCGTGGATAGGAAAGTCTTCTCCACCCGGCAAGTAAACAATGCTTTAAGCCGGTGCCTGACCGCGAAACATCAGTCGGCCGCAAAGGCAATCGCGCGGTCAAGCGGCGACAGCGGTACGGCCTTGCCGAGCACGGCGCGCGCCTCTTCCTCGTCGCGGCGCATCTGCGCCACCAGCGGGCCAAGACCGTCGAACTTCTCTTCGCCACGCAGGTAGGAGAAGAAGCTTACGCGGCAGCTCTCGCCGTACAGGTCACCGGAAAAATCGAAAAGAAAGGTTTCGAGCAGCGCGGCGCCGTCCTCTTCCACGGTCGGGCGGCGGCCGAAGCTGGCGACGCCGTCATGAAGCGTGCCGTCGGCACGGTGGAATTTCACGGCATAAATGC
>DASZVY010000074.1:0-25978 GCA_035546855.1 Nitrobacter sp.
TTCACCTTGTGGGCATGGTCGGCATAGCCAAAGGAGATGCCGCACACCACGCGGCGGTCGTCACCGAGCTTGAAGTGCTTGCGGATCAGGCCGGAGTGCCGCGCCAGCGCCGCCTGCGGAATGGTGCCGAGCCCGAGCGCCTGCGCCGCCAGCATGAAGTTGTTGACGTAACCGCCGCAGTCCACCGCGCCATAGACGCCGAGCGCCTCGTCGGTGTGGATGATCGCCACGTGCGGCGCGCCGAAGAAATTGTAGTTCTCCAGCGCCTGCTTGGCATAGGCCGCCTTGTCGCCGCGCGCGATGCCGAGCGTGTTGTAGAGCTGAAACCCGCTCTCGCGGCGGCGCGCGAGGTAAACGCCGAGATATTCGCGCGGCGCCGGGAAATCGTGGTCGTCCTTCGCGCCCGACGCGGCCTCGGCATAGATCAGCTTGCGGAACGTTTCCTTGGCCTCGCCGCTGACCACCACTACCTGCCAAGGCTGGCTGTTGCACCATGACGCGGTGCGCTGCGCGGTGCGCAGCACATGCTCGATCGTGTCGCGCGGCACCGGATCGGGCTTGAACGCGCGCACCGAATAACGCTCGTTGAGCAGTTCGTCGAGAACGGCGATGCGGGTGTGATCATGATGAGTAGCGGGTGACATGGAAGCCTCGTTGCATCAGGGCCGTCATTCCGGGGCGCGAGCCCTTGCGAGCGAGCCCGGAATCCATAACCCCGACGGGGAGTATGGATTCCGGATAGCCGCTCCGCGGCTTCCGGAATGACGAGTTGAAGTTTTGTGCTCTTAACTCACCGTCCCTTGGTCGGAATCTGGTTGAACGGCACGTCCTTGTCGACCCGGATGTCGCCGGGCAGGCCGAGCACGCGCTCGGCGATGATGTTGCGCAGGATCTCGTCGGTGCCGCCGGCGATACGCATCGACGGCGACGACAGCAGCATGGCCTGGAACTGCCCGGCCACCTCGGCGTCGCCGCCGGCGAGCGCGCCGGCCGCGCCCTGCAGATCCATCGCGAATGCGGCGATGTCCTGCAGCATGGAACCGGACACCAGCTTGCCGATGGAATTCTCCGGCCCCGGGCGCTCGCCTTTCGAGAGCGCCGACATCGTGCGGTAGCTGGTGTATTTGAGCCCGTTATTCTTCACGGCCCATTCCGCGAGTTTCGAGCGCACCGCCGGATTGTCGATCGCAGGACCCTCGTCGGTCATCAGATCGGCGCAGAACGCGAACACTTCGGGCAAACCGGTCGCAAGGCGCGCGCCGATCGAGGCCCGCTCGTTCATCAGCGTGGTCAGTGACACGTTCCAGCCGTCACCGACCGCGCCAAGCCGCTGGCTGTCCGGAATTCTCACGTCAGTGAAGAACACCTCGTTGAATTCCTGCATGCCGTTGGCCTGCTTGATCGGCTTCACCTCGACGCCGGGCGATTTCATGTCGAGATAGAACATGGTGAGGCCCTTGTGCTTCGGCACATTGGGATCGGTGCGGGTGATCAGCAGGCCCCAGTCGGAATAGTGCGCGCCCGAGGTCCAGATCTTCTGGCCGTTGACGATCCACTCGTCGCCCTTCTTCTCGGCCCGCGTGCGCAGCCCCGCGACGTCCGAGCCTCCAGCCGGTTCGGAAAAGAGCTGGCACCAGATTTCCTCGCCCGACGCGAGCTTCGGCAAGCGGTCGTGCTTGCTCTCTTCGCTGCCGAACGCCATCACCGTCGGCCCGCACATGCCCTCGCCGATCTGGAACGGCTGGGTCAGCTTGCCGTAGACGCCCTCCTCCTGCTGCCAGATCACCTTCTCGATCGGCGACGCGCCGCGCCCGCCATATTCCTTCGGCCATGACAGGCAGGCCCATCCGGCATCCGCCTTCTTCTTCTGCCAGGCCTTGCCGACCTCGACCATGTCCTTGTTCTTCAACCGGATGCGGCCGAGCGAGGACTGCGACAGCTCCTCGTGGAGATCCTTCGGCGCGTTGGCGTCGATCCACTTGCGCGCCTCGGTGCGGAACGCGGCTTCCTGCGGGGTATCGTCGAAGTTCATCGTGATGATCCTTTCATCGATCTATCGTCGTCCCCGCGAACGCGGGGACCCATACGCCCTCTCGCCGCTTTGGAAGCGCGGAATTGCCGATCTTCAAATCATGTCGGCCTGGGGTTATGGGTCCCGGCTCGCGCGCAAGATGCGCTTGGCCGGGACGACGAAGCATGTTCATCCTCGTCCCCTGGTCGGAATCTGGTTGAACGGCACGTCCTTGTCGACCCGGATGTCGCCGGGCAGGCCCAGCACCCGCTCCGCGATGATGTTGCGCATGATCTCGTCGGTGCCACCCTCGACGCGGGTGCCCGGCGACCGCATCAGCATCGCCTGGAATTTTCCGGCGACTTCTGCGTCCTCCGGGCCATTCAGCACGCCGGCCGCACCCTGCAGGTCCAGCGCGTACATCGCGACCTCCTGGATCATGGAGCCCGCCACCAGCTTGCCGATGGAATTTTCCGGTCCCGGACGCTCGCCGCGCGACAGGGCCGAGATGGCGCGGAAGCTGGTGTAACGCAGGCCGCTCGCCCTCACCGCATAATTCGCAAGCCGCGAGCGAACGCCGCGATCCTCGATCGCGGGGCCGCTCTCCAGCATCAGGCTGCTGCAATAATCGAACAGTTCCGGGAAGCCGGTGGCGACGCCCGCGCCGATCGACATCCGTTCGTTCATCAGCGTGGTCAGCGACACGTTCCAGCCGTCGTTGACTTCGCCGAGCCGCTGATGGTCGGGGATCACGACGTCGGTGAAATAGACCTCGTTGAAATCCGACTGGCCGCTGGCCTGCTTGATCGGCCGCACCTCGACGCCGGGCGACTTCATGTTGAGGAAGAACATGGTGAGGCCCTTGTGCTTGGGCACGGTGGGGTCGGTACGCGTCAGCAGGATGCCGTAGTCCGAATAGTGTGCGCCCGACGTCCAGATCTTCTGGCCGTTGACGATCCAGTTGTCGCCCTTCCTCTCCGCGCGGGTGCGCAGGCCCGCGACGTCGGAGCCGCCGGCGGGCTCGGAGAACAACTGGCACCAGACCTTCTCGCCTGACGCCAGCGGCGGCAGGTAGGCGCGCTTATGCTCCTCGTTCGCGAACGCCATCATGGTCGGCCCGCACATGCCATGCCCGATGATGAACATGGCGGAGAGTTTTCCGAACACGCCCTCTTCCTGCTGCCAGATCACGCGCTCAATTGGAGAAGCCCCGCGACCGCCGTACTCCTTCGGCCAGTGCAGACAGGCCCAGCCGGCGTCCGCCTTCTTCTTCTGCCACGCCTTCGCGACCTCGAGAATGTTGGCGTTCTTGAGCTGGGTGCGGCCGAGCGAAGCCTTCTTCAGCTCGTCCTCGTACTGCTTCGGCGCATTCGCCGCGATCCACGCCTTGGCCTCTGCGCGAAACGCGGCCTCCTGCGGAGTGTCATCGAAGTTCATCGGGAGAGACTTTCATCAAACACAGCCGTCGTCCCCGCGAACGCGGGGACCCATACGCCGTGTCGTTTCAATTGAAGGATCAGGCTGGCCATTGTGACGAACCGCGAGTTCGGTGGTTATGGGTCCCCGCGTTCGCGGGGACGATGCTAGGGTGATGCGCAATCACGCCGCGTTCTTCTTCCGCATGCGATCGATCAACTGGTCTTCCCAATACGACAGGCTGCCGATGCCGAGCGCCAGCGCGTTGGCACGGCGGTAGTACATGTGGCAGTCGAACTCCCAGGTGAAGCCCATACCGCCGTGCACCTGGATGTTGTTCTTGGCGCAGTGCTGGAACGCCTGCGTGGCGCTGACGCGCGCCGCGGCGGCGGCTTCACCGAGTTCGCCCGCATCGGTCGAGAGCGCCCAGGCGCCGTAATAGCAATTGGAGCGCGCCAGCGTTGCCGACACATACATATCGGCGAGGATGTGCTTGACCGCCTGGAACGACCCGATCGGACGTCCGAACGCGATGCGATCCAGCGCGTAGTCGCGGCCCATCTCCAGCGCGCGGTCGGCGCCGCCGACCTGCTCGAACGCCACCAGCACCGCGGCGCGATCCAGCACGCGCGTCAAAATGCTCCAGCCCTCGCCGGCCGCGCCGAGCGGTTCGGCCTTGCAGTTCTTGAAGATCAGCTCGGCCTGCTGCCGCGTCGGATCGATGCCGGTCAACACTTTTGCTTCGACACCACCCGCTTTGAGATCGACGAGATACAACGCGATGTCGCTTTCCCGGCCGCTCGATCCGGTGCGCGCGGCGACGATAGCGAAATCCGCGATCGCGCCATCCGGAACCGGCTTCTTGGTCCCGTTCAGCGTGTCGTTCGACGCCGTGAGCTTGATCCCCTTGGGCGACGGGTTACCCGGCCCCTCGAACAGCGCCAGCGTGCCGACCGCCTCGCCCTTGGCGATCTTCGGCAGCCATTTCCGTTTCTGTGCGTCGCTGCCGGCGATCATCAGCGCCTCGGCGGCGAGATAGACCGTCGAGGAGAACGGCACCGGCGCCAGCGCGCGACCCATCTCCTCCGCGAGCACGCACAATTCGAGATGCCCCGCGCCCGCGCCGCCGAATTCTTCCGGGATCGCGACGCCGAGGAAGCCCATCTCTGCGAGGCCCTTCCAGAGATCGCGGTCGTAGTCCGCCTTGCCGTCGAGCACGGCGCGGACCGCCTTCGGCGGGCATTTCTCGGTGAGGAACTTTCGCGCCTCGTCACGGAGCTGCTTCTGGTCGTCGGAGAAGTCGAAGTTCATGGGGCGACACCCTCTTGATGATGCAGGAATATGGAAACCGTCATTCCGGGGCGCGCGAAGCGCGAGCACGGAATCCATAACCCCTGCAGGGAGTACGGATTCCAGGCCCACGCCAAGAGGCGTGTCCCGAAATGACGGGGAAGGTTGTTTGTTTGAGAACGGTTTCTCACTTCAGCACCAGCACGTCCTCCCCCGGCGGGTCGGCATAGAGCCGCTCGACCAGGCCGGCGCGGCGGTCGAGGCCGGCGCGCTGGTTGATGTAGCCCTTGTCGGTCAATTCGTTGCCGTCGATCGACGGCGGCTCGGCCATCAGCATGGCGCGGCCGATGCGCGTGCTGCTGGCGCCGCCGCAGGCCGCGTTGTGCGCCTCCAGCCCCTTCCTGAGGCTCGCCAGCACGGCGGGATGCGTCACCGCCTGCTCATAGGTCGCCTCGGGGTCGTTCATGATCTGGCGGCAGGCATGCAGGTTGGGCCACGCCAGCAGGCCCACATAGGGCCGGTCCTGTCCGGCGACCAGCGCGTCATGCACCACGGGCGAGGCGGCCGCGATGGCGTCGGTGCGCAGGGGACCGACCTGCACGAAGGTCCCCGTCATCAGCTTGAAATCCTCGACCACGCGGCCGGCGAAGATGAGGCCCTGCACCGGATCGCTGTCGTCGACGAAGGTTGCGGCATCGCCGATCCGGTAAAAGCCTTCCTCGTCGAAGGCCGCCTTGGTGAGATCGGGCTGGCCGTGATAGCCGGGCGTGACATTGATGCCGCGCACGCGGATTTCATATTTCGGTCCTGCCGGAATCAATTTCAGTTCGACGCCGGGAAACGGCAGGCCGATCAGACCGACGCGCTCGGTGTTCCAGTAGGTGCCGGTCGAGGTCGGCGCGGTCTCGGTCGAGCCCCAGCCGGTGTAGAACACGATGCGCTCGCCGGTGGCGCGCACCGCAAGCGCCTGCATGCGCTCGTAAAGGTCGTCCGGCAGCCGCGCGCCGCCATAGGCCATCAACGAGAGATTCTTGAAAAAGCTGCGGCAGAGCGCGTCGTCCTTCTCCATCGCCGCCGCCAGCACCGCATAGCCCACCGGCGCATTGGCGTAGTAGGTCGGCGAAATCTCACGGAGATTCTTCAGCGTTTCCTCGAACTGGCCCGGCACCGGCCGCCCGTCGTCGATGTAAAGCGTGCCGCCCTCGATCAGCAGCGGATTGAACAGCGCGTTGCCGCCCATGGTGTGATTCCACGGCATCCAGTCGAGATAGGTCGGCAGCGGGCCGTTGGCCCTGCGCGGCCGGGTCTGCATCATCATCGCCGCATTGGCGCACATCATCCGCTGCGTGTTGATGACGGCCTTGGGCATGCCGGTCGAGCCCGACGTGAACAACAGCTTTCCAACGGTGTCCGGCGTAATTCTTGCGATCGACGCCGCGACCTCGCTCGTCACCGGCGTCGCGGCGAGATCGGCATAGGCGATGCTCCCGATCCCGTCCGCCGGCCGCGCGACGTGGACCACCGGGACGCCGTCGAGATCGAGCGCGCTGAGCGCCTTCGCGAAGGTTGGCCCGTCCTGCACGAAGACAAGCGCCGGCTTCACCAGGCGAAACAGATATTTCAGCTTGGCGTGATCCTGGCTCATCAGCGAATAGGCAGGCGAGACCGGCGCCACGGGAACGCGCGCCTGCATCGCCGCCAAGGTCATCAGCGCGTGCTCGATGGAATTGCCGGACAGGATCGCGAGAGGCCGACCCTCCGGCAATTTGAGATTCAGCAGGCCCTGCGTCAGCGCGTCCACCATGCGCTTGGCTTCGGCGTAACTGATCTTGCGCCATTGCCGGTCCGTGCCGGCGCGCTGCGCGAGCCAGGTGTGGCCGGGCCGCTCCACCGCCCATTTCGCCAGCGCCGCCGGGATGTGCGGCAGATAGGGGTTCAGCGGAATGCGCGACTTCAGCACGATCACGCCGTCGGGCCGGCGCTCGACGTCGATGTCGCGCTTCAGCCAGTCGATCTTGCGGAAGGCCGGTTTGGCCAGTACCTCCGCCGCATTGCCGCTCATCTCGTCTCTCCCGCGCGCATTCAGGTCTCTTTCGGACCTCGTTTCAGCGTCTGATATAAACAGGCTTCCGCTTTTCCAGGAAGGCGCGAATGCCTTCGTTGAAATCCTCGGAGCGGCTGCACAACACCTGGTTGCGATCCTCCATCGCGATCACGGATTCCAGCGAACCGGCATCGACCGCCATGTTGAGGCATTCCTTGGACAGCCGTAAGCCCACCGGCGACGCCGTCATCATCGCGGCGACGTAAGATTCGGCTGCGGCTTCAAGTCCACCCTCGTCCACCAGTTCGGAGACCAGCCCGACCGCGAGCGCGCGCTCCGCTCCGATGAAACGGCCGGTCAGGATCAGTTCGGAGGCCACCGACACGCCGACGAGGCGCGTTAGAAAGTAGCTGGTGCCGATGTCGCAGCCGCCCAGCCCGAGCTTGATGAAGGCGCAATTCATCCGCGCCGATCGGGTTGCAATACGAATGTCGGCCGCCAGCGCCAGCGCGAAACCTCCGCCGGCCGCCGCGCCCTGCACCAACGCGATGATCGGCTGCGGACAGCGCCGCATCGCCATCACGATGTCGGCGATGCGCCGCTGCGAATCCAGCGATTCCGTCACGCCCGGCGGCTCCTGCTGCCCGGCGCGCCGCGCCATCGCGTGCTTGAGATCCAGCCCGGCGCAAAAATTCGCGCCGGCGCCTTTCAGCACCACGACGCGGGTGTCGCGATTGCGATAGAGACCGCCGAAGTAGTCATTCAGCGCATCGATCAGTGACGGATCGAGCGCATTCAGGCTCTCGGGCCGGTTGAGCGTCACCCAATCGACGCCGTCACGATGCTCGATTAGCAATGACGTCACCGACTCACCCTCCGTCGTCCCGGACGCGCGAGCACGGCGAGCGCGAGCCGGGACCCATACGGCGCGGATTCTCCATGTGGCATTGCGGACGAGCCCTTCTGCAACACAAACGCCAGGGGTATGGGTCCCCGCTTTCGCGGGGACGACAGATGTTTACCGCGGCGCCATGCGGATCGCGCCGTCGAGGCGGATGGTCTCGCCGTTCAGCATCGGATTCTCCACGATGTGCACCGCGAGCGCGCCGTATTCGGAGGCGTCGCCGAGCCGCGCCGGATGCGGCACCTGCGCGCCGAGGCTCTTGCGCGCCTCCTCGTTGAGGCCCATCAGGAGCGGCGTCAGGAACAGGCCGGGCGCGATGGTGTTGACGCGGATCTTGTGCTGGGCGAGATCGCGCGCCGCCGGAATGGTGAGACCGACAACGCCGCCCTTCGACGCCGAATAGGCGATCTGGCCGATCTGGCCTTCATAGGCCGCGACCGACGCCGTGTTGATGATGACGCCGCGCTCCTCGCCGATCGTCGGCGCCGGCACCAGCCGCTCGGCGAACAGCCGCAGCACGTTGAAGGTGCCGATCAGGTTGACGTTGATGATACGCGCGAACTTCGCCAGTGGATAGGTGCCGTCCTTGCCGATGATGCGCTGCGAGCCGCCGATGCCGGCGCAGTTCATCAGCACGCGGGCGACGCCGTGCGCGGCTTCCGCCTTGGCAATCGCGGCCTTGACCTGCTCCTCGTCGGTGACGTCGCCGACGGTGGCGACGCCCTTCACCTCGGCGGCGACCTTCTCGGCGTTCTCCTTGTGCTGGTCGAACACCGCGACCTTGGCGCCCTTCGCGGCCATCGCGCGCGCCGTCGCGGCGCCGAGTCCCGAGCCGCCACCGGTGATGAATACGGCAACATCCTTCAACTGCATGATACGCTATCTCCTTGGGCGTTTCCTGAACTGGTCGTCTATGTCGTTTCGCTCGCGATCCGCGAGCTTCCTTGGGCGTTTCCAAAAACTCGCCGGGTTATGTTCCCGGCTGCATTCTGTCATCGTCAGTTCTTCGTAGTGGCCTTTGATGCGGCAGATGGCTTCAGCAGCATCCCCCCGAGCGTGAGCGCCTCCACGTGGGCAACGTAGTCGCGGCACACCTCGTCGGTGACGGGACCGACACCGGTGGCGCGCGCCATGGCGTTGCGTCCTGAAAACAGGTGATCGCAGGCGCCGATCAGGCTGGTGTAGAACAGCACCGGATCGATCTCGCGGAACTCGCCGGCCGCAACCCCTTCCGCAAGCAGGCGGCGATGAAAATCGAGCAGCGGCCGGATGAAGAATTTGGACACCTCGTCGGCGGCCTCGTCGCTGCTGTCGTGCAGAAGATAATGGATCAGCCGGTTCATGTAGGGCGAGCGGTGGTACGCCTTGATGATCCCCGCGATATGCAGCTTCAGCTTCGCGGTCGGCGTGATCGGCTGCGCCATCAGGTAGTCGAGATGGGTCATCTCGGTCGCGGCGTCGCGCGCGAGCAGCGCCAGCAGCAGGCCGTCCTTGTTGCCGAAGTGATATTTCACAAGGGCTGCGTTGACCCCGGACTGCTGCGCGATCTCGCTCAGGGACACGTCGGGCGAATTGCGCGCGATCATGAGTTCGCCCGCCGCCAGCAACAGTTTTTCCGCCGTCGAATTTTTCGGCGGCGTGCGGGTTGCGGCGGTGGTATTCAGATGCGGAGTCATGGAGTCAGATAAGCCTATGATCCCGCGACACTCAAGAGTTAATTGATTGATTGACTAAATCCTGCACCGGCTCTTAAATCCCGCCCCATCATTACACCGCGACCCGCACCAGACAGGGAGATCGACCATGGCCGAAGCCTATATCGTCGCCGCCGCGCGCACTGCCGGCGGCCGCAAGGGAGGCCGTCTCGCCGGCTGGCATCCGGCCGATCTCGCGGCGTCCGTGCTGGATTCGCTGGTCGAGCGCACGGGCGCCGATCCCGCGCAGATCGAGGACGTCATCATGGGCTGCGTCGGCCAGGCCGGCGAACAGGGCGTCAACATTGCGCGCAATGCGGTGCTGGCCTCGAAGCTACCGGAGAGCGTGCCCGCCACCTCGATCGACCGCCAGTGCGGCTCATCGCAGCAGGCGCTGCACTTCGCGGCGCAAGCGGTGATGGCCGGCAGCATGGATTGCGTGATCGCCGCCGGCGTCGAGAGCATGACACGCGTGCCGATGGGCACGCCGAGCATTCTCGCCGCCAAGGCCGGGCTCGGCACCTACAAGAGCCCGAGCATGGAAGCACGCTATCCAAACATCCAGTTCAGCCAGTTCACCGGCGCGGAGATGATGGCGCAGAAGTACGACCTGTCGAAGGACGAACTCGACGAGTACTCGTACAACAGCCACCAGAAGGCGATCGCGGCGACGCAGGCCGGCAAGTTCAAGGACGAGATCGTGCCGCTGAAGATCACCCGCGCCGACGGCTCGACCGACACTCATCATATCGACGAGGGCATCCGGTTCGACGCCTCGCTCGATGGCATCAAGGGCGTCAAGCTGATCAATGAGAACGGCGGTCGGCTCACCGCCGCCAGCGCCAGCCAGATTTGCGACGGCGCCTCCGGCGTCATGGTGGTGAACGAGAAAGGCCTCAAGGCGCTCGGCGTCAAGCCGATGGCGCGCATCCATCACATGACCATGATGGGCGGCGATCCCGTCATCATGCTGGAGGCGCCGCTGCCGGCAACCAAGCGCGCGCTGGAGAGGGCCGGCATGTCGATCGACGACATCGACCTGTTCGAGGTCAACGAAGCCTTCGCTTCGGTGCCGACCGCGTGGCTGAAATACACCGGCGCCGACCCGGCCCGGCTCAACGTCAACGGCGGCGCCATCGCGCTCGGCCACCCCCTCGGCGGCTCCGGCACCAAGCTGATGACCACGCTGGTCAACGCGCTCAAGCAGACCAACAAGCGCTACGGCCTGCAGACCATGTGCGAAGGCGGCGGCATGGCCAACGTGACGATCGTGGAGAGGTTGTAAGGGAATCTAGCGAACGGACGTGTGTCCCGGATGCGATGCAGCGTTCTTACGCTGCTTCGCATCCGGGACCGTATCACAGACCATCTTCGTTACGGCCCCGGATCAGCAGCGCACCGCTTGCGCGCTGCGCTGCGTCCGGGGAACGCCAAAACCTCGGAAGCGGATTAACCTGCCATCGCCCCCCATATCAGGAAACGCCCAAGGATTTTTATGTGACCCATCCGTCGATCCACGCCAAGACAAATCCCGACAAGATCGCCTACCAGATGGCCGACACCGGCAAGGCCATCACCTATCGCGAGCTCGACGAACTCTCCAACCAGGGCGCACACCTGTTCCGCTCGCTCGGCTTGAAGCCGGGCGATCACATCGCGCTGTTGATGGAGAACCGGCTGGCCTTCATGGAAATCTGCTGGGCCGCGCAGCGCGCCGGGCTTTATTACACGGCAATCAGCCGCTACCTCACCCAGAACGAGATCGACTACATCGTCAGGGACTGCGGCGCCAAGGTCGTGATCACCACACCGAAATGCGCCGACCAGATCAGGGCACTGGTGAGCGACGCGCCCGGTGCGCCGCTGTTCTACATGATGGACGAGCCGCTGCCGGGCTTCCGCTCCTGGGTCAAGGAGGCCGAAGAAGCTCAGCCGAAAACGCCGATCGCAGATGAGGTCGCGGGCTACGACATGCTCTACTCGTCCGGCACCACCGGCCGGCCCAAGGGCATCAAGAAAGCCTTCGAGGGCGCTCCGATCGATGCGCCCAACCCGTTCCTGAAGCTGCTCTGCGCCGACATGTGCGGCATGAACGCCGACAGCATCTACCTGTCGCCGGCGCCGCTCTATCACGCCGCGCCCCTGCGCTTCAGCATGATGGCGGCCACGCTCGGCGGCACCGTCATCATCATGGAGCATTTCGACGCGGAAGACTTCCTGCGCCAGGTCGAAACGCACAAGGTCACGCACTCGCAGCTCGTGCCGACCATGTTCGTACGCATGCTGAAGCTGCCGGACGAGGTGCGCGCCAAATACGACGTGTCGTCGCTGAAAGGCGCGATCCACGCCGCCGCGCCCTGCCCGGTCGACGTGAAGGCGCGGATGATCGAATGGTGGGGCCCGATCCTGATCGAGTATTACGCCGGCTCCGAGGGCAACGGCGTCACCGTGTCGAATTCGCAGCAGTGGCTCAGCCACCGCGGCACCGTCGGCAAGGCGGTCGTCGGCAAACTCAAGATTCTCGACGAGGACGGCAACGAGCGGCCGACCGGCGAGATCGGCACGGTGTATTTCGCCGACGCGCCGGTGTTCACCTATCACAACGATCCCGAGAAGACGAAGCGCGCCTACAACGACAAGGGCTGGTCGACGCTCGGCGACGTCGGCTATGTCGACGACGAGGGCTTTCTCTACCTTACCGACCGCAAGTCCTACATGATCATCTCCGGCGGCGTGAACATCTATCCGCAGGAAACGGAAGACGTGCTGATCCGCCATCCCGACGTCGCCGACGTCGCGGTGTTCGGCGTGCCGAACGAGGAGATGGGCGAAGAGGTCAAGGCCGTGGTGCAGCCCAACGAGATGGCGAAGGCCGGCAAGGCGCTGGAGAACGAACTGATCCTGTTCTGCCGAAAGCACCTGTCGCCGATCAAATGCCCCAGGAGCATCGACTTCGAGGCCGAACTGCCGCGCACGCCGACCGGCAAGCTGGTCAAGCGCCATTTGCGCGACAGGTATTGGCCGAAGGCAGGATGACCAATCCAAATCCCGTCATGGCCGGGCTCGTCCCGGCCATCCACGTCTTTCTATCGCGAGGCCGCAAAGACGTAGATGCCCGGCGCAAGGCCGGGCATGACGAAATCTGAAAACAGCGCGCTCAAATCAGCGGCACGCCGTAATAGTCGTTGACGCTTCGGGTGCGGCCGGCGTCGCCCCAGTTCCACTCATCCTCACGAGCGTATTTCGGCGCGCCTTTGATCTGGTCCTCGGTGATCATGGTCTGATAGCCGCCGAGCTGCGTGTTGTACTTCAGCGACTGCCAAGGCAGCGGGTAGTGATCGTTGCCGAGTCCGAGGAACCCGCCGAAACCGAGCACGGCGTAAGACACCTTTCCGCTCGGCTTGTCGATCATGACCCGCTCGATGGAACCGATCTTCTCGCCATCCGCACCATAAACTGCAGTGCCCTCCACCTTGTCGCTGCCGATCAGGTTGCCCTGTTCCTTGTCCTCGATTGCCATTTTGACTCCTCCGTGTTTTGTGCGGGGTGAACGTGGCATCGCAGCGTTCGTTCCTGGCGCCGATGCCGCACCCCGAGCCGGCGAGGATCGCTCATGACCGCCATGCCCCTTCCCGATCCGCTCGACGCGGATGTCCTTCCCGCGGGCGTCCGCTCCCGCTTCGTCGACGGCATCAACGGCCTGCGCATGCACGTGCTGGAAGCGGGCTTTGAGACGAGGGGCCGCCCCTGCGTCCTTCTGCTCCACGGCTTTCCGGAGCTCGCCTATAGCTGGCGCAAGGTAATGCCGGCGCTCGCCGCCGCCGGTTATCACGTCATCGCGCCGGATCAGCGCGGCTACGGCCGCACCACCGGCTGGGATCCAGCTATGACGGCGATCTCCCGCAATTCCGATTGCTGAATCTCGTCCGCGATGCGCTCGGACTGGCGTCCGCGTTCGGTTATCGCCATGTCGCGGGGGTGGTCGGCCACGACTTCGGCTCGCCGGTCGCGGCGTGGTGCGCGCTGGTGCGGCCGGACGTGTTCCGCAGCGTTGCGATGATGAGCGCGCCGTTCGGCGGCCCCCCGCCGCTGCCGTTCGACACGGTGGCCACGCCTGCCGCTCCTATCGACGATCCCGTGCATCGCGACCTCGCCGCGCTGCCGCGGCCGCGCCGGCATTATCAATGGTACTATGCGACGCGCGGCGCCAACGCCAACATGCACCGTGCGACGCAGGGCCTGCACGACTTCCTGCGCGCCTACTATCACCACAAGAGCGCCGACTGGCCCGCGAACAAGCCCTCTCCGCTGAAGGCCTGGAGCGCGGATGAACTGGCGAAGCTGCCGACCTACTACGTGATGGATCTCGGCAAGGGCATGGCCGAAACCGTCGCGGAGGAAATGCCGACGTCAGAACAGATTGCCGCCAACAGATGGCTGCCGGATCGCGAACTCGAGGTTTACAGCGGCGAATATGCGCGAACCGGCTTTCAGGGCGGCTGCAATGGTATCGCTGCGGCACGACGGGCGCATTCAACAGCGAGCTCGAGCTGTTTTCGGGCCGCACCATCGACGTGCCCTCGTGCTTCATCGCCGGCAAGCAGGACTGGGGCACCTATCAGCGGCCGGGCGTATTCGAGGCGATGCAGACAAAAGCCTGCACCAACATGCTCGGCTGCCATCTGATCGACGGCGCCGGCCACTGGGTGCAGCAGGAGCAGCCGCGCGAGGTGAGCCGGTTGTTGATCGCGTTTCTCGAGAAAGCCTCAACGCAGGCTTGACCGCAACGGCTCCAAAAACCCTCCCGCCGTCATGGCTGGATTTATTCCGGCCATGACGAAACCAACTTGCCTATTCAGCCGCCGGTTTTTTGGTCTGAAGTTTTCCGGCCATCCCGCAATTCCGATCAAGCGGACGCCGTCCGGGTTCGCTAACTTCATCCGCACGTAACTCGCGAGACGGATGCATGTCGCTGACCCGCAAGGCGCTCTGGATCATCGAACGCAACCTCGGGCGGCTGCAGACATTGGCGGACGTCGCGGAAGCCTGCGACGTCTCGCGCTATCATCTTGCGCACGCCTTCGGCGAGGCCACCGGCCTGCCGGTGATGCAGTATCTGCGCGGCCGACGCCTCACGGAAGCCGCCCGCGCGCTGGCCGGCGGCGCGCCCGACATCCTCTCGCTGGCGCTGGACTCAGGCTACGCCTCGCACGAGGCGTTCTCGCGCGCGTTCCGCGCCCAGTTCGGCGTCACTCCTGAAATGGTCCGCAGGACCGCAACCACGGAGGATATTGCCATGGTCAAACCGATCGATATTCAGGACGGCAAATCCGCCGGTCTCAAGCCGCCGCGAATCGTGCAGGGCGACGAGATCATGGCGGTCGGGCTGGCGCAGCGACATCCCTTCGGCAATCCGAAGGACATTCCCGCGCAATGGAGGAACTTCATGGCGACCTGCTACGCCGCCATTCCGAACAAACGCGAAGGCATCCCGATCAGCCTCAGCGGCGATCTCGATGACGATGGCAATTTTGAATACATTTGCGCTGCTGAGGTGACAACTTTCGGCCAGACACCGCGCGGTTTGATCGAAGTGTCTCTGCCTGCGCGCCGCTACCTTGTGTTCGCGCATGACGGGCACATTTCCACGATCGGTGCAACCTACAACGCGATCTGGAACACCGGCCTGCCCAACAGCGGCGAACGCGCGGCCAACGTGCCCTGCATCGAACGGCATCTGCCGACCTTCAATCCGCAGACCGGCATGGGCGGCGTCGAGATATGGATTCCGGTCGAAGCCGATGAACAAAGCGGCCATTGACGCCGGGAAACAGTCCGGATATCTATTTTAGAATTATTCTAAATTAGATATCCGGACCCAATGAAGACGTTTGCCGACCTCACCGAGCGTGAAGTCCTCGCCGTTGCGATCGCCAGCGAGGAAGAGGACAGCCGCATTTACATGACCTTTGCTGAAGACCTGGCGGAGCGTTATCCGGACTCCACGAAGATTTTTGAACAGATGGCGGAAGAAGAAACCGGCCACCGCCACATGCTGCTCGACATGTACCAGCAGCGCTTCGGGCCCAACCTGCCGCCGATCCGGCGTGAGGACGTCAGGGGCTTTTTGCGCCGCCGCCCGATCTGGCTGACGCGCAATCTGCCGCTCGACACCATCCGCCGGGAAGCCGAGACGATGGAGCTGCAGGCCCGGACCTTTTACGCAAAGGCCGCCGCACAGGCACAGGACGTCAGCGTCCGCAAATTGCTCGGCGATCTCGCTGAGATGGAAAAGGGCCACGAACACCTCGCGGCCAGACTGACCGGCGACTTCCTCAAATCCGATGATCGCGTGGCGGAAGACCGCACCCGTCAACGCATGTTCGTCCTGCAATATGTACAGCCGGGTCTCGCCGGACTGATGGACGGTTCGGTCTCGACGTTGGCGCCGCTGTTCGCAGCGGCCTTCGCGACCCATCACAACTGGCAGACCTTTCTTGTCGGCCTCGCAGCCTCGATCGGCGCCGGCATCAGCATGGGCTTCGCCGAAGCGCTGTCCGACGACGGGTCGATCACCGGGCGCGGCTCGCCCTGGTTGCGCGGCCTCACCTGCGGACTGATGACCGCGCTCGGCGGTCTCGGCCACACCCTGCCTTATCTGGTGCCAGACAGTTGGCCGAATGCATTCTGGATCGCCACAGCAATCGCGGGCGTTGTGGTCTTTTTCGAATTGTGGGCGATTGCCTATATCCGGGCGCGCTACATGGACACGCCGTTCCTGCAGGCGGTCTTCCAGATCGTGCTCGGCGGTGTCATCGTGCTGGGCGTCGGCATCCTGATCGGCGGTGCCTAGATTGCTGCGCGGGCATTGACTGCGGCTGTCGTTCGCTCGCGCGGCTTGCAGCGTCCGCCGGAACCGCGCATCATACCCGCAAATACCAAAAACGGAGAGACGCCTTGGCCAAATCGGAATGGAGTTTCAAGACTGCCGCGCAGATTTCAGCGGCGCTCAAGGCGAGAAAAGTCTCGGCTGTCGAACTGGCGCAGGATGTCATCGCGCGCATCGAGCGGCACGATGCCAAAATCAACGCGGTGTGCGTACGCGACTTCGAACGCGGATTGAAGGCGGCGAAGGACGCCGACGCGGCGCTGGCGCGGGGCGAAACCAAGCCGCTGCTCGGCATCCCCATGACGGTGAAGGAATCCTACAACGTCGCGGGCCTGCCGACCACGTTCGGCTTTCCGCCGCAGAAAGATTTCCGGCCGACGGAAGATGCCCTGTCGATTGCGCGGGTGAAGGAGGCCGGCGGCGTCATCCTCGCCAAGACCAACGTGCCGGTCGCGCTCGCCGACTGGCAGAGTTACAACGAGATCTACGGGACCACCAACAACCCGTTCAACCTCGGCCGCACGCCGGGCGGCTCCTCCGGCGGCTCGTCCGCCGCGCTCGCGGCGGGTTATGGCCCGCTGTCGCTCGGCTCGGACATCGGCGGTTCGCTGCGGGTGCCGGCGTTTCATTGCGGCGTCTATGCCCACAAGCCGACCTACAATCTCTGCCCCAACCGCGGCCACGTCGCGCCGCCGCTGCCGCCGTTGCCGTTCAACCGCGACCTCTCGGTGATCGGTCCGATGGCGCGCGGCGCCGCCGACCTCGCCGTTCTGCTCGACGTCATGGCCGGCCCCGACCCGATCGAGGACGGCGTCGGCTACAATCTGGCGCTGCCTCCGGCCCGTCATGCGGCGCTGAAGGATTTTCGCGTGCTCGTGATCGACACCGATCCGCTGCTGCCGCCCAACCGCGAGGTGCGCGCGGCCATCAACGACCTGGCCGCGAAGCTCGAGAAAGCCGGCGTGCAAGTGACGCGCAAAAGTCCGCTGCTGCCGGATCTGGTCGCTACGTCGCGGCTCTATATGCGGCTGCTGCTGTCGTTTCTCGCCGCCAGCTTCGCGCCCGAGATTTACGAGGATGCGAAACAGGCTGCGGCGCAACTCGACCCCAAGAACATGAGCCTCGCGGCCGAGCGGCTGCGCGGCATCGTGCTCAGCCATCGCGACTGGGTGATCGCAGATGGAGGTCGCACCCGTCTGCGCGCGCAATGGCGCGAGGTGTTCAAGACATTCGATGCCGTGATCTGCCCGGTCATGCCGACGCCGGCCTATCCGCACGATCATACCGAACCGCAGGAGGCGCGGACCATCGACATCGACGGCACGAAATATCCCTACATCGATCAACTCGTCTGGCCCGGCGTTGCGACGCTGCCGGGGCTGCCGGCGACGGCGATCCCTTTGACACGGTCGTCGGATGGCCTGCCGATCGGCGTGCAGATCGTCGGCCCGTGGCTGGAAGACCGCACGCCGCTGAAGCTCGCCGAGTTGATCGAGCGCGAGTTCGGTGGCTTCGTGCCGCCGCCTGCCTTCGACGACTAAAACGGAATGAAATGAGGTTGAATCACCTCATGGCGAGGAGCATTGCCGACAGCTTTGATTCCGTTGCATGTGAACCGCTCTAGAATTCCCCGCCGGATGCATGGGCTTTCGTTCCCGCATTGCCACCGCGCGTCTCGCCTGCCTCCTCCAGATAGGCGATGATGTCGTGACGGGATGGCGCATCGAGCACACGCACGGGCATGCGAACGCCCGGTACGAACTTCTTGGGATCGGTCAACCACCGGTCAAGATTGCTTTTGGACCAGACCAGGCCGGCATTCTGGAGCGCGGGCGAATAGTGATAGCCGCGCGCGGTGCCGGCCTTGCGGCCGATCACCCCGCCCAGCAACGGACCGGTCTTGTTGGCGTCGAGGGCATGACAGGCGTTGCACCGCTCGGCGAAAAGCTGCTTGCCGTGCACGGGGTCCGGCGGCGCATTCGGCAGGAAACGTGCCAGGTTCTTGCTTTTTGACGGATCGACCGAACGCAGCAGGGTATAGCTCAGCGTGATCGTGTCGACGTAGCGGTTATCCGGATCCTTGGCGAAGGCCGGATCGACGAAAAAGACCACGGGCATCTCGACCTTCTGATGCGGATCGAGGCGTTCCTCGTTGAAGCAGAAGCACTGGATTTTATTGAAATAGAGGCCGCTGGTCTCGGGCGTGACGTTGTATGTCGCGTGCGCGACGATCGATTCGTTGCTGAGGTTTTCCGCGGTAAAGAACACCATCTTCTGTTCGCCGAGATGGACCGTCACCGACCGTTGTTCCGGCTCGAACCGCCACGGCAAATCCGGCGCGACGTTGCTGTCGAAGGCAATGTCGACGGTCCTGTCGGACGTGGTGGCCGGGTCCGTATAGGCCCGTTGCGTGGTGCCTCCATATCCGGTTGCCCCGCAGAATACACGATAGAGTTGCGGCGCATAAGCGACGAGCCCGAACATCATGCCGAGCGCCGCGAACGCAGGCAGAAGAACATTCAGGTGTTTCCGGTAACGCGGCGTCATCCCACGTCCTGCTGTGGCCGCCCCCGACCTCGCCGGCGGTGTAGAGCGATACGGCCCAGCCGTCCACTGCGGAAAACGACGGCACGACGCGCGAAACGCGATATCATGGCGCTTTCGGAGGGCCATGACGAATTTGTGATCCGGGTTCGGCCAAACGGTCTCTGTAGCGACGCCGCACTTGCGTGATGACGCAGAACGGCCGCCGGCGTGCGGTGTCGGCGCAGCGTCATCCTGAGAGCCTGACCGGAAAACGACGCGTCATCGCCCGCGAACGCGGACGATCCAGTCATCAAGGCGAGTCCACGGGGCATCCGCCTCCGATACGGATACTCCGCTTTCGCGGAGTATGACGTCTATTATGTTGCATTCCTGCCAAGAGGCGCATTCAACGAATTTCCGGTCGACCCACCCTACGCGTCGAACATGATGACGCTGCGCAAGGTCTTGCCAGCCTTCATGCTGGCGAAGCCTTCGTTGATCTCGCTGAGCTTGATCTTCGCCGAAATCCAGTCCTCGAGATGCAGCTTGCCGCGCATGTAGAACTCGACCAGGCGCGGCATGTCGACGCGGAAGTGGTTCGAGCCCATGGACGAGCCCTGGATGCGGCGCTCGCGCAGGAAATCGAAGCCGTGCAGCTCGATCTTCTGGCCGAACGGGATCATGCCGACGATGGTGGCGGTGCCGCCGGGCGCCAGCATGGCGAAGGCCTGTTCGGCGATATCCTTGCGGCCCAGCACCTCGAAGGCATGGTGCACGCCGCCGCCCGTCAATTCGCGAACCTGCTGCACCACGTCGCCGTTTCTGGGATCAACCACGTCGGTCGCGCCCAGTTTGGTCGCGAGTTGCAGCTTGGCCGGATTGACGTCGATCGCGATGATGCGTCCGGCTCCGGCGATGTCGGCGCCGTTGATCGCCGCCATGCCGACGCCGCCGCAGCCGATCACGGCGACCGTTTCGCCGGCCTGAACCTTCGCGGTGTTTACCACAGCGCCGTAGCCGGTAATGACGCCGCAGCCGATCAGCGCGGCGAGCTCCAGCGGCATGTCCTTGCGGATTTTGACGATGGCGTTCTCGTGCACCAGCATCTGCTCGGCGAAGGACGACAGGTTGAGGAACTGGTTCAGCTTCTCCTTGCGTCCCCAGGACAGGCGGTTGGACTGGCCCGGCAGCATCTTCACGGTGGTATCGGTGCAGAGCACGGGACGGCCGGTGGTGCAGTTGTCGCAAGTGCCGCAGAACACCGACAGGCACGTTACGACGTGATCGCCGGGCTTCACATAGGTGACGTCGGAACCGACCTTCTCGACCACGCCGGCGGACTCATGGCCGAGCACCACCGGCAGCGGATGCGGATACAGCCCTTCGATGAAATGCAGGTCCGAGTGACAGAGGCCGGCGACCTTGGTTCGGATCAGCACCTCGCGCGGGCCGGGATTCGGCACGCTGACGTCCTCGATCACGAGCGGCTGGTTGACTTCATGCAGGACGGCGGCCTTCATCGATTCACTCCCTGATTGTCGTTCTCGTTGTCTTCGTCATTCCGGATTGCGCGCTCTTCGCGCAAGTCCGGAATCCATACTCCCTGCACCGATGGTGTCAGACAAAAGCAGTCACAGGGGTCATGGATCGGGGCCTGCGCCTTCGGCGCATCCCGGAATGACGGTTACCCTTGGTCTGGCCAAGCCTACGCCGCGACAAGCAATTCGCCAACCTCCGCGAGCGAAGCGGCGCGGTCGCCGAGCAGCAGGTCGTCGATGCTACGCTGCACGCCGTTTTCCGTAAGCCGGAATGGATCGGGCGCGCTCACCTTGTGATCGACCACGAGGCGCGACAGCAGCATGCGGCGCGCGTCGCCGCGCAGCGCGTGGATGCGATGACCTTCCCAGGCAAACGCCACCGCGCTGGCAACTTGATACAAGAGGCTGGTGGCGCGGCGCGCATCGGACTCGTTGCCACCGCCCTTCGCGACCTCGCGGGCAAAGCCGATGGCGCGGTCGGTCAGGCCGTGCAGCCGGGCGCGCCACGCCTGCGGCACATCCGCGCTGTCGTCCAGCCGCGCATGCAGATCGGCGGCGAGCGCAGCCTCCGCGCCGTGACGTCCGACCGCGCGCGTCAGCGCATCGATGGCGACGATGTTGCCGGTGCCTTCCCAGATCGAGCCGAGATGACTGTCGCGCAGCAGCCGGGCGGTCGCGAACTCCTCGATATAGCCGACGCCGCCGCGCATCTCCATGGCGTCGCCACAGACTTTCCGCGCATCGCGGGTGGCGCGGAATTTCAAGGTGGGGGTCAGGATGCGCAGCAGCGCTGCCGCATCCTGGCTGCCGGCCTCGGCGCGATCCAGCGCATCCGCGGTCAGGAAGCTCAGCGACAGCCCCTGCTCGGTCGCGAGCAGGATCTTCATCAACTGCCGCCGCGCCAGCGGCAGATCGATGATGCGGCGGCCGAACACCACCCGGCCGTGCGCCACCGTCATCGCGTCGTGATAGGCGCGGCGCATCAGCGCGGTCGACTTCACGCCGTTCGACAGCCGCGACGAGTTCACCATTTCGGCCATCTGCACGAAGCCGCGGTCGAGATGGCCGACCGCGTAGGCGATCGCACCTTCGAGCTTGATCTCGCCCGACGCCATCGAGCGGGTGCCGAGCTTGTCCTTCAACCGCACGATCCGGTAGTGATTCTGCGTGCCGTCATCGAGCCAGCGCGGCATCAGGAACAGGCCGACGCCCTTCGTTCCGGCACCCGCGCCTTGCGGCCGCGCCAGCAGCATCGCCACCTGCGCGTCGGCATTGGAGCAGAACCACTTCTCGCCATAGAGGCGCCAGTGATCGCCCTCCCGCACCGCCGTCGTGGTCAGCGTGCCGACATCGGAGCCGCCTTCCTTCTCGGTCATGAACTGGCCGCCCTGCGTCAGTTTCGCCATGTCGGTCTGGGTCAGGCCGTCGAGATATTTCGCTTTCAGCGCGGCGTCACCGAACTTCGACAGCAATTTCGCCGCGCCGTCGGTGACGTTGATCGGGCAGCCCATGCCGAATTCGGTCTGGTTGAATAAAAACGTGAATGCGTGCTTGGCGGCGACGGGATAGGTGCCCGGCCAGCCCATGATTCCCTTGCGGTGCGACAGCGCGTGGATGCCGAATTCGCCGAACGCGGCCTTCTCCAGTTCGCGATAGGCCGGATGATACTCGATCCACTGGATGTCGCGCCCGAAACGGTCGCGCTGATGCAGCACCGGCCCGTGCTTGTCGGCGAGCCGCGCGCACTCGTCGAGCGTGCCGCCGGCGAGCGCGCCGAGCCGGTCGAGGTGCGGCTCGATGTGCTGAAACAATTTTTCGGGAAGATGGATGCGCAGCAAATCCGCCAGCGACGGATCGGCGCGATAGAAATTCATACCGGACGTATCCGGTGCGATCAGGTTGGCGGGTGCTTGTCGGGCTGTCGCGGTCACGGGCGTTTCCTTGTGCGAGCCGTGAGACGGCTTATCTGAAACTGATCATGCCCCCGTTGTGGCAGCGAATAAAGCCCCGCAGCCATGCACGCCTTCGACAGCTATCCGGGAGTTACCCATCATGGACACGCCGAAATACAAGACCGCCCTGATCGTCGGTGCGGGCGAAGGCATCAGCGCCTCGTTCGCGCGCCTGCTTGCGAAGCAGGGCCTGCGGGTGGCGCTCGCCGCGCGCCAGACCGGCAAGCTCGGCGCCTTGTGCAGCGACACCGGCGCCACAGCCTACGCCTGCGACGCCACCAGCGCTGACGACGTGGCGCGGCTGTTCGGCACCGTGGAACGCGAGATCGGCGCGCCCGATGTCGTTCTTTACAATGCCAGCGCGCGGGCGCGCGGACCGTTTGTCGAACTCATCCCGGCCGACGTGGCGCAGGCGATCGCCGTCAGCGCGTTCGGCGGTTTCCTGGTGGCGCAACAGGCCTTGAACCGCATGCTGCCCAACAGGCACGGCGCGATCTTCTTCACCGGCGCCTCCGCCAGCGTGAAGGGTTTTGCGCAGTCGGCCCCCTTCGCCATGGGCAAGTTCGCCCTGCGCGGCCTTGCCCAAAGTCTTGCACGGGAATTTTCGCCGCAAGGAATTCATATCGCGCATTTCGTCATCGACGGCGGTGTTCGCAGCGCCGGACGCCCGAATCCCGAGGACAAGCCGGACTCTTTGCTCGATCCCGACGCTGTTGCCGCGAGCTACTGGAACGTGCTCTGCCAGAACCGCTCAGCCTGGAGCTGGGAATTGGAATTGCGGCCGTGGGTGGAGAAGTTCTAGCTTAGCGAAAAACAATCCGTCATTCCGGAAGCCGCGAAGCGGCTGTCCGGAATCCATAACCCCGGCGCTGATGTTTCGAACAAAAGCAGTCACAGGGGTTATGGATTCCGGGCTCATCGCTACGCGATGCCCCGGAATGACAAGGAAATGGGGAAGCGGCATGAAAGCAGGAACTCAAATCGACACCGGCACTGATGAACTCCTGTGCGAGATCCGCGATCGCGTCGCGGTCATCACGCTGAACCGCCCCGGCGCGCGCAACTCGCTGTCCGACCGGCTGACGCCCGCGCTCCGTGCCATGATCCGCTCCTGCGGCGAGAATCCCGATGTCGGCGCGCTGCTCCTGACCGGCGCGGGCGCCGCATTCTGCTCCGGCGGCGACGTCAAGGGCATGGGCGCGAATCGCGATCCGAAGAAGCAAGCCATGTCCCAGGACGAAAAGGTCGCGGACCTGCAGGAACGCCAGCGGCTCCTGACCGGCGCGCTGGTTTCGGTGCGCAAGCCGACTCTCGCGGCACTGCCCGGCCCCGCGGTCGGCGCCGGCCTCGCCATCGCCATGGCCTGCGACATCCGCATCGCCGCCGAATCCGCGTTCGTCTCGACCGGCTATCTGCGCGTGGCCTTAAGCGGCGACTACGGCGTCGCGTGGCTGCTCACGCGGCTCGTCGGCACCGCGCGGGCGCGCGAACTGATGTTCACCGCCGATAAGGTCGATGCGCGGCGATGCGAGGCCATCGGCCTCGTCAACCGCGTGGTGCCGGATGCAAAACTTCAGGAGGAAGCCTTCGCGCTGGCCAAGACCATGGCCGAAGGGCCGTCGATCGCGCTACGCTACATGAAGGACAATCTCGACGAGGCGCTGGCGTTCGATTTCGCAACTGCCCGCGATCACGAGGCCGAGCGGCTGGTGCGCACCACCATGACCGCGGATCATCGCGAGGCGGTGCAGGCCTTCATCGAGAAGCGCAAGCCGGTCTTTACGGGAAAATAAGCTGAACGCGACTCAGCGGTCGTGCGGGGTGCCGTGCAGCCAGCCGTGCGTCAGAGACTCCGCAGCGCCGCGAACAGCGCGAAGCCGAACAGCGCGGCGACGCCGACCAGAAATCCGAACGCGAAGGTCCAGAACCCGCTACGCGGCTTTCTGGTTTCCTTTTCTTCCGATTTCGGCTGCTCCGGCAAAGGCGTCGCGACCAGCGCATGCTCGCGCTCGATCATGCGGCGCGCGACGTACTCGGTGACGGCGTCGACGATAACGGGGACATCGTGGGACTCGGCAAGCACGGTCCGTCCGAAGCGGGTGTCCTGCACGAAGCGGTACATCCGCTTGTCGCGGCCCATCAAGACATGTGCAACCACATCGATCCACAGCCGCGGGACGTCGCCCTGGCTGATGCCGCGATCGAACAGGTCGATGTGATCCGGCACCTGCGCAAACAGCGGATCGAGCGCCTCGTTGAGAATTTCGAGCCGCGCCACTTCGGCGTCGCGCAGGTCCACCACCACGCCGGTGCGGTCGGCCGCCTCGATCCGCGCCTGCCGCAAGGCATCGCGCAGCCGCACCGGCCTCGCGGCGCCCGCCACACCCGTACTCAACCCCTTTGCGTCCGACATCAGCTCTCGCCCTTCCCGCGCGGTCTGGCGCGGTTAACCTAGCAGTAACCCTGTTCCGAGCAAAGGCCCTTTGTTTCCAGACACTTATAAATGACCTACGGCCAAATTCCGGCGGAGCCTGCGGGAATCCCAGCCGCGCACCGGGTTCCTGAACAGGAACGGCCCCACCCGGAAAACCGGATGGGGCCGCCCTCCTTGGACGTTTCTTGTAGAACCGGTCCTAAAATCAGCCCGCGGCGCGGCGCGGCTCCTCGACGATCGAGAAGCGGACGCCGGCACGGTGACGGTTCTGCTCGGAGACCGAACGCCAGGCCTCCTCGGCATCGCCGCGCGTGCTGAAGGGACCCTGGACCTGTGCCGTCCCATGCACCAGCTTGTGAAAATTCATCGAACCGAATTCGCCGCCAATCACCCAGTAGTTGGTCCCGTGCATGATGATCTCCCGTCGTTCGATCGCTTCACTCCTGTCCCGCCCCGTCGCCGGGACAAGACCTTGTCGTCGTCGCGGGGACGAGCGGATCAGCTCGCCGCGCGGTTCGGTTCTTCCACGATGGAGAAACGCACGCCCGCTTTGTGCCGGTTCGCTTCCGAGACTTCCTTCCAGGCATCCTCGGCTTCCTTCCGCGTCTTGAACGGACCCTGCACCTGGGCGGAGCCCTCCACGAGCTTGTGGAAGTTCATCGACCCGAACTCGCCGCCAATCACCCAGAAATTGCTGCCTGTCGTCATGGTCGTCTCCTGGATTCCGCCTGTTAGCCGAACTGGTTCATCGTGTTGTGCGCGCCGCCCGCCTTGAGGGCCGCTTCTCCCGCGAAGTATTCTTTGTGATCGTCGCCGATGTCCGAGCCGGCCATGTTCTGATGCTTCACGCAGGCGATGCCCTGACGGATCTCCTGGCGCTGCACGTTCTTCACGTAGCCGAGCATGCCCTGTTCGCCGAAATATTCCCTGGCGAGGTTATCGGTGGACAGCGCGGCCGTGTGATAGGTCGGCAGCGTGATCAGGTGGTGGAAGATGCCGGCGCGCTTGGCCGAATCCGCCTGGAAGGTGCGGATCAGGTCGTCGGCCTTCTTCGCCAGCGGCGTGTCGTCATACTCCGCCTTCATCAGCTCGGCGCGGTTGTATTTGCTGACGTCCTCGCCGGCCGCCTTCATCTCGTCATAGACCTGCCAACGGAAGTTGAGGGTCCAGTTGAACGACGGCGAGTTGTTGTAGGCCAGCTTCGCGTTCGGCACGACTTCGCGGATGCGGTCGACCATCTCGGCGATCTGCGCGATGTTCGGCCGCTCGGTTTCGATCCA
>DASZVY010000075.1:0-24285 GCA_035546855.1 Nitrobacter sp.
AGACTATTACAACGCAACCCAGCGGAAGATCGCAACAGCACTGTCCCTTCCGCCAGCGCAAAATTCTTCGGCGTCCCACGGCTAGGGTGGCCATTCAAAGCTGACGCCACTCCGCCCGGTTATGCAGGTCCAAGTCATGCGGATCCAGGTCATGCGGATCCAGGTCATGCAGGGTCCAAATTCCGCAATGACGATAATACCTGTCACCGCCAGGGGCGCTCCGGAACACCGTTCCCGGGGCGCCCCTTCGGTCCCGACTTACCAGTGCCGCCAGTGCCGATAGTGACGATGCCAGTATGGGCCGCCATAATAGGCATAAGGGCCTGGCCCGTAGTAATAGCGCGGCCCGTAGTAATATGCGGGCGCGTAGTACCGCGGTCCGTAATACCCGTAAGGACCATAATAATAGGAGCTGGCTGCGGCGCCTGCCGCGAGCGCGCCCACCGCCAGCCCGATCCCCAGACCCGGGCCGATTCCTCGCGCTTCGGCCGGCGCTGAGGTCACCGTCGCCGCGCCAAGCGTGGCAACCGTCGCGAGAACCATCGCTGTTTTCATATCGGTCTCCTTGTCGCTAACCAGCGACATAACGCCGCCGGAGCGTGATGGTTCAACGCGGTTCCATGACGCCGGCCGCATGGGGCGTGGCGCGGAAGGCGGCGGGCTCTTTTTTGGACGACCCGGGAACGACTGGCCCGCAGACGGGTTGATAGGGCGAGCGAGCAGCATCGCTCAGTCCCCTGTAATGGAAAGCCCCGTTTCCCCCGCGGGGCTTTTCATCTGTCAAGGGCAGCCCATCGAGATGGCGCTGACAGCCCGTCAATCCCGCAGCCGACAGCAAAAAATTCGATCGCAGCGCACCCAGCCGCGCAGATCGCGCATGAAACTCACGAGGGATTGAGAGCGCGAACCGGGGCGAGGCCACGCGCGAAGGCAATGCGGGGGCTGCTCCTGACCGAATTTGTTGCTATGACCCCGCCATACTGCGCCCGACTCGAAGCTCCGCAATATTCTCAAGGGAGAAGCCCATATGCGTTACCTCCACACCATGCTGCGCGTGCGCAATCTCGACCGGGCGCTGAAATTCTACAGCGATGCGCTGGGTCTGAAGGAGGTTCGCCGCGTCGACAACGACAAGGGGAAGTTCACGCTGGTGTTCCTGTGCGCGCCCGAGGACGAAGGTCTGCTCAAGCAGGTCAAGGGCCGCGGCGCGCCGCTGGTCGAGCTCACCTACAACTGGGATGAAGAGACCTACGGTGAGGATCGCTATTTCGGGCATCTCGCCTACGAGGTCGACGATATCTACGCCACCTGCGAACGGCTGATGAAGCTCGGGATCACCATCAACCGGCCGCCCCGCGATGGGCAGATGGCATTCGTCCGCTCGCCCGATCTGCATTCGATCGAGCTGCTCCAGAAAGGCGACGCGCTGCCTCCCAAGGAGCCGTGGACCTCGATGCCGAATACCGGCCACTGGTAGGGTCGTGTACAGATTCCTCGTCCACCGCCGCCATCCCGCCTATCGGCTGGTGGTCAGGGCCGACCGCCCCTTTCCCGCAGAGACCGAAGAAGCGGATTGGCGGCTGACGCGGACCCGATCCGCCGAGGACGTCAACGCCGAGGTTCGGGATGCCGTCGATCGCGACGGCTATTCGCTGTTCAAGATCGGGCTGTCGCTCTCGGAGATTCCCAAGCCACAAAGCTGAGCGTTTTTGACGCTGGAAGTCAGGAGAACCACGTGAGCCACGTCCATCAGAAGCGCCTGCAGATCTGGGGCCGGGTCAATTCGGTCAACGTCCAGAAAGTGCTGTGGTGCTGCAGCGAACTCGACCTCGCTTACGACCGCATCGACGCCGGCATGCAGTTCGGCCGCAACACCGAGGCCGATTACCTCGCCATGAATCCCAACGGCCGCGTGCCTACGCTCGTCGATGGCGACTATGTCCTGTGGGAATCCAATTCGATCATGCGATATCTCGTCCTCGCCTATGGACAGGGCTCTCTGCTCTATCCGGCCGAGCCACGCGCGCGTGCCTCGATCGACCGCTGGCTCGACTGGACGCTCTCGACCTTGCAACCGGTCGACCGGCCGGTGTTTTGGGGGCTGGTGCGAACGCCGCCGGAGCAGCGGGACATGAAAGCGTTGCAGCGGGCCGCCGACGAGGCCGCCGTCGTCTATCGAATCCTTGACGCGCATCTCGCCGGCCGGCGCGTCATGGAGGGCGATCAGTTCAGCCTCGCCGATATTGCGCTTGGCGCCTTCACCCGCCGCTGGCTCGGGGTCGAGGGCGTGGCCAAGCCGAGTTTGCCCCATCTCGAACGCTGGTTTGCGAGCCTGGGGACGCGACGGGGCTTCCAGCAGTTCCTGTCCGGACCAATGTCCTGAACGGGTGGCCTTCCCCGGTCAGCGGCTTATGCCGGTGCCGACGCTGATGCTGCCGCCGGTCCGCACGCAACTGGATGATCCCGGAATCCTGACAAAGCCCGGACCGAATTCCGGGCAGGACTTTGTCCGACCCGAGCCGGCATCCTTCCCGGGGATATCGACTTTCAGGTCCCGATCGCTGGCAGAACGATCGCGCGGCTGCGCCGACGCGAACGCGCCGAGCGAAAGCAGGACGAACGCTCCAATCCACAATCTCATCATGGCGACGAACTTTCGCAGATATCGATATCCTTTATCAGAGCAGCCGCCGGTCCTGTCGAGTCACGGCGGCCATCAGGGAGACGCTTGCCCCTCCGGCCAAACGACACTATACGTTCCGCCGCTGCCTGCGGATCGATCACGGTCATCCGGAGGAATTGCCTTATCAAGTCAACACAAATTATTGATTTAAGGCGATATTGCAGCAGAAGCCGGAAACAACGGTGCGACTCGTCGGGCCGGTGTTTGCTCCCTTCGTCTATCGGTCAGGACGCCACCCTTTCACGGTGGAGAGAGCGGTTCGATTCCGCTAGGGAGCGCCATTTCCCCATATAAAACTTTTCCGGTGCTGGCTGGGCAGCCGCCGCGCATCCGCTTTGTGACGTGCGTCACGGCAACGCCGGCTGTCGCCTCCCATCCTGCGCTTCCAGTGAGGGATTGGCCCTCGCAAGCGCATAGCGCAGGAGCGAAACATGAATCACGACATCCGCGAACTCGACATCTGCGAGATCGATACCGTTAGCGGCGGTGGTATCGGCAACACCATCGTCAACGTTGCGAGAGAGATTGCCGACACGGTGAACCCGCCGACGAAGCCGATCACGCTGCCCACGATTCCTCAGATCGGACAGGCCATTGTGGGCCTTGGGAGCGCGATCGCGAGCATCTTCTGAGCAGGAATGACGAGCACCGCCGGTCAGCGGGAGTGACCTGAACTGACCGGCGGGCGGTGACCGCGATCAACCGACCGGCTGGGATCATCCTTCGTCCGCACGTCGCTATTAACTTTTGCTTAACCAGAATCCGCCGACTTTCTTGCAAGGGGCCGAATCCACTCGCGCCGCCATTCGGCCTGGACGCGCCGCCTGAGGACGCGCCGTTGGCGAGATTTGGGAATGAGCCGCTCACCGAAGGATAAGGAGACTTCGTGATGGCCGATAGCGACAGCACTGTTGCATGGCACCGGATTCAACTGAAGAAGCTCCGCGAGGATTTGCGTAACATCGAGATCCGCAGGTTCCGCGTTGGAGAAGCGACCGACGCGCGGGCGCGCAGCGAGACCCAGCGCGTCATCGCCGACCTGAGACGCAAGATCTCGGCGTCCGAGCACATCGTTGGCGCGTATGACCGGCGGACCCGGCGGCCACTGGCAACCGACGGGCAAAGCCTCGTCGCGGTTCGTTGGAGCAACTGGAACAGCGCGCCCTGTAATCGATAGAGCGGACGGCTTTCCGCGAATTGACCGATTTCCGCTGCCTGGCTTGATTGCCCCGCGCCCCGGTCCGCGTGGCTGGACCGATTCTCCGATCGATGCTAGAGAAGCTCCTGGCGGACCGTTATAAGCGAATGTTTTCAGTCGCTTCTAGTGGAGCGAAATTTGACATTCGCTTCCCACATTGCAGCAAGTCCGGGACGCGAATGTCGAATTCAAGGCTCCACTAGCAGGTTGTAATTGCCGGCGGTCCTTCAATTCTGACATTTGCAAAGACGCTCGCTGCAGCGGGATGCAAATGTTAGAATTGGACCACTAGCTTCGCCTTGGAATCCCGCTGCGAGCGTGGAGTTCCATTATCGTCGCGTGCACGTCCCGGCCCAACTGAGTTCAAGACGCGTATTCGGCTTCCATGAACCTTCTCGAAACCCTCCCGACCGTTATCGGGGCAGCCGCGATCGCGCCTGCCCTGCTGCTGCTATGGCTGGTGATCGCGGCCGATGAGCGGCCGGGACCGCCGGGCATGGTCTGGGCTGCGTTTCTGCTCGGCGCCGCCTGCATCCTGTTGCTCGGCATCGCACGCGCCCCCTTCGCATGGTTGTTGCATGTCACCGAGCCGGCGTGGCTCGCGCTGGTGCTGCATGCCCTGTTCGGAGTCGCTGCCCCCGAAGAGCTGGTCAAGATCGCCGCTATTTTCGCCATCTACGCCATGCGCCGGAAGCCGACCGACCCCATGGATACGGTGGTCTATGGTGCGGCCGCCGGCCTGGGCTTTGCGGCCTATGAAAACCTCGCCTACCTGATGCAGCACCCGGATATCTGGCGATCGCTGGCCGTGCTGCGCAGCGTGCTCACGGTGCCCTTCCATGGCGCCCTCGGCGTCGTCGCCGGAGCCTATATCGCCATCGCGCGCTCCGGCGCGGCGCTCGGCGCCCACCGGCACGCGCGCGACTGGACGCGCATCCGCTACCGGGTGTCGATCTTTCTCGTACCCATTCTGGTCCACGCCAGCTTCGACACCCCGTTGCTGGCGCTGCAGCAAAATCCTGACATCGGCGCGGGCGGGGCCTTCATGCTGGAAGCCGCCAGCATGCTGGTCGGCTTCGGCACCATCCTGTTCGCGGGTTATCTCGTCCGCCGTGTCGGCGCGCATCATGCGCCCCGCAGCGAAACCTCGCGCGAGCGCATCCGCAATCTGCGAAGCATGTGGGCTCTGCTGCTGGCTGGCGGCGGTGCGGGGTTTCTCGGTACCGCATTCATCCTGTCGTCGATCCATCGCTGGATGACGAACAACGACAAGCACATCTCCAACTATCTTGTTCCGGTCGGCGTGACCTCAATCCTGATCGGGATCGGCCTGCTGGTGATCGCATCGGCCGTGTATGTGCTCGGCCGCAACCGCCTGCAGATGACCGGCTCTCGACTTCCGGCGTCACCTAACTAGCGGGGGAGTCCGGAATACCGGAACCCGCGCCGGTTACCTCTTACCTCCACCAACATCCTTGTCAGGCAGCAGCCTTAGCGGGTTAAACTGGCGGGACGCGCAGATGGCGTCCACCGGACATGGAGACTCGCAAATGACCCTCCCCCAACAGGACATCACCAAACTTCAATCGAAGATGAGCACCGCCGTGCGGACTCACTGGAAGGCGTTTCTGTTCGAAGGCATCCTGCTCGTGATCCTCGGGCTGGCCGCGATGATCGTGCCGCCCCTCGCGAGCCTCGCGGTCACGATCTTCCTCGGCTGGCTGTTTCTCATCAGCGGCATCGGCGGATTGATCCTGACCTTCTGGGCGCGCCAGATGCCAGGCTTCTGGTGGTCCCTGCTCTCCGCCGTGCTGGCGCTTGGCGCCGGCATCATCCTGCTGGCCCGGCCGATCCAGGGAACGCTGACCCTGACCATCGTGGTCGGCGCCTATTTCCTCGCCGAAGGCGTCGCCACCATCATGTATTCGCTGGAGCACCGCCGCGAATTGTCCCAGCGCTGGGGCTGGCTGCTGACGGCCGGCGTGATGGACATCATCGTCGCCGGCATCATCATCGCCGGACTTCCCGGCTCGGCGTTATGGGCGATCGGACTGCTGGTCGGCATCAACCTGCTGTTCGGTGGCGCCACGCTGATCGGGATGGCGCTGGCCGCGAATAATGCGAACTGAGAGTTCGGTCCATAGCGTTTTCGAGCGAAGCGGATACCGGCCATAGCCGGCTTCGACCGGCGACCGCCTTCGCGTGAAGACAACGCGTGAATAAAACGCGTGAAATCAAAATCATGGAGTCCCGCTTCTGATTCCATCAGAAGAGGCAGACTCTAGCAGCCGCGGCAGATGCTCTTGATCTTGCGGTCGAGAGCCGCATCCTCGGCATTGACGTTCGTCGGGTTGCCGGTCTTCGTGCTCTCTGCCGGAATCTCGCTCGGCCGTGGTTGGCGGTGGCCGATCGGAGCCTGCCGGATGCCGGAAGCGGGCGCGGTGGACGAACCGGCGCTCGTTCCGGACTGCGCCAGCGCGGCTGGCATTCCGAGCAAAGCCAGAAAAGCTATGACCGGGATTGTCTTGCGCATGTCGCTCCTCCAACTTGTTTGTCTTTATTCCGGCGAGAACGTCATTGAATTTCGAACGTTCCTCAATTTTCCGGGCGCAACTTGCATTCAATCCAACGTTTCTGGCGGATAGAGGTGTACGTCGCCGCAGTAGTCAAGGATACGATAGCGCGATTCCCGGGGATGTTCACATTCCCGAGACGCATCGGCATGCGCCAAATACTGCGGCCCCACCGGCGCCTTGCCGTGACCGCCGGGAATGTCGAGGACGTAGTCCGGCTGGCAAAGCCCGGAGAAGCGTCCGCGCAGAGCCTGCATCAACGCCCGTCCTTCGGCCAGCGTGGTGCGCAGATGCGCTGTCCCCGGCGCAAGGTCGCCGTGATGGAGATAATACGGCTTGACCCGGCATTCGACGAAGGCACGCATCAACGCCCCCAGTGTCGCGATGTCGTCATTGACCCCGCGCAACAGCACCGACTGGCTGACCATCGGGATCCCCGCATCGACGATACGATCGCATGCGGCCCGCGCCGTGTCGGTGAATTCGCGCGGATGATTGGCGTGCAGCGCAAGCCATGTCGTCGCCCCCGAAACCTTCAGTGCGGCAATCAGCTCGTCGCTCATGCGTGACGGATCCGCCACCGGAACGCGGGTGTGGATGCGGATGACCTTGATGTGCGCGATTGCCGCGATGTCCCTCATGATCTCGCCCAGCCGCCGCGGCGAGAGCATCAATGGGTCGCCTCCGGTCAGGATCACCTCCCAGATGTCGGGGTGGACGCGGATATAGCCGAGCGCCGAGGTGTAGGCATCGCTCGACAGCGCCGTCTCCTTGCCCGGCCCGACCATCTCGCGGCGGAAGCAGAACCGGCAATACACCGCGCAGACGTGCACGAGCTTGAGCAGCACCCGGTCGGGGTAGCGGTGCACGATCCCGTCGACCGGGGCATGGGCATGGTCTCCGATGGGATCGGCATTCTCGCCGGGATGCGCCGCCAGTTCGTCCATGCTCGGAAGATATTGTCGCGCGATCGGATCGTTGCGATCGGCGGGATCAATCAGCGCAGCGACATGGGGCGTGACCGCCACGGCATAGCGCGCAGCCACTTTATCGAGGTCGGAGACCGTGGTTGCCGGCACGAGGCCGCGCGCCGCGAGATCGGCCGGCCGGCGCAGCGTCGACGTTCGTTCGAGACTGGCTTTGCCGTTCATGCGTCCTCCGGCGGCGGCGTCCACACCACCTGATCGATCCGTGTTGCGCCGCTCGCCAGCATCACCAGCCGGTCGAATCCCAGCGCCACGCCGCTGGCCTGCGGCATCTGCGCCAGCGCCGCGAGGAAATCCTCGTCGAGCGGATAGCGTTCGCCGTAACGGCGATGTTTCTCATCCATCGCCTGCGCGAAGCGGCGGCGCTGTTCGGCCGCGTCCGTCAATTCACCGAACCCGTTGGCGAGCTCGACACCGCAGGCATAGATCTCGAAACGCTCGGCCACGCGCGCATCCGCCGGATGCGCCCGCGCCAGAGCCGCCTCCGGCGCCGGGTATTCATACAGCACGGTCACGCGTCCCTGTCCAAGGTGCGGCTCGACATGCTCCACCAGAACCTTGCTGAAGATATCGGACCAGGTGTCGTCCTCCGCAATCCGCACCTTCCCGCGTGCGGCGGACGCCAGCGCGTCGCGATGGCCCTCGCCGTCGACGATTGTGGCCAGAAGGTCGATGTCCGCAAACCGCTCGAAAGCTCCCGCCACCGTCAGCAGTTCGGGCTCTGCCGACGGATCGGCGGTCTTGCCGCGGAACGCGAATTGTCCGATTCCCGTGGCTTGCGCGGCGTGCGCGATCACCACGACGCAATCCGCCATGACGGCATCATAGGAGCTCCCCGCGCGGTACCATTCCAGCATGGTGAATTCGGGCAAATGCAACACGCCGCGCTCACGATCCCGGAACACGCGCGCAAATTCGACGATTTTCGGCTCCCCTGCCGCCAAAAGCTTCTTGCAGGCGAACTCCGGCGAGGTCCGGAGATAGCGATCCCGGTGTTCGCCGGCGGCGGTCGTCAGCGCGGTTCGGGGTGCGTGCAGATGAGTCTCGTTGCCCGGCGAAATCTGGAGAATGCCGGTTTCCACCTCCACAAACCCCTGTTCATCGAACCAGCGCCGGACTATCGCTGTAATGGCTGTCCGCGCCTGCAGAAACGGTCGGCGGTCGCCATAACGCCCCCGATCCCACCAGGGTGAGGCCCGGGTCATGCTTCCCCTCCGGAAACGATCGATATTGGCTGCAAACCCCTAGCATCTGCGGGCCAAATCAGTATGTTGCGGCCCGAAATCGCCGCACCGGCCCCGGGGCGTCCCCAACCGGACCGGTCCCGCCCCCGAACTTTAGGAAACATCGCTTTGAGAGTCATCGCCAGTTCTATTCGCAAAGGCAACGTCATCGAGCAAGACGGCAAGCTCTATGTCGTCCTGTCCGCGGAAAATATTCATCCGGGCAAGGGCACTCCGGTCAGCCAGATCGAAATGCGCCGCATCAGCGACGGCGTGAAGATTTCGGAGCGCTACAAGACCACCGATCAGGTCGAGCGCGCGACCATCGAGGACCACAACTTCACCTACCTTTATGAAGACGCAGACGGCTTCCACTTCATGAATGCCGAGACCTACGATCAGGTCCAGGTGCCCAAGGACATCGTCGGTAATGCCGCGCCCTATCTTCAGGAAAACATGGTGGTGAAGCTGTCGTTGCACGAGATGGTGCCGGTCGCCATTACGCTGCCGCAGCGCGTCACGCTCGAGGTCGTCGAGACGGAGCCGGTCACCAAGGGCCAGACCGCGTCGTCGTCCTACAAGCCCGCGGTGCTCTCCAACGGCGTCCGCACCGGCGTGCCGCCGCACGTGACAACCGGAACCCGCATCGTCGTGATGACAGAGGACGGCTCCTACGTCGAGCGCGCCAAGGACTGAGGCTCGGCCAAACCCGCCCGGACGAGACGAAATGGCCCGGCGCAGCGTCGGGCCATTTGTCGTTTGCGGACGGCGCGCCGAAGTCAGGCCGCTCCTGTCGGCTTCTGCCGCGTCAGCGGGGTCCAGCGATATGCCACGCCGAGCCTGTTCCAGACATTGATCACGGCAACCGCGGAACTCAGATAGGCAAGCTCGGTATCCGAGAAAACCGCGCGAGCCTCGCTGTAAATCTCGTCGTCCACGCCGTGGCCGAGTGTCGTCAGGGCCTCCGTCCAGGCCAGAGCCGCCCGCTCCCGCGCCGAGAAGACCGGAGCCTCGCGCCAGACCACCAGCAGATTGAGCTTGTCGGCGGACACGCCGAGGGCTTCGGCGGCAAGGACATGATACTGCACGCAGAACGCGCAGCCGTTGATTTGCGAGGCGCGGATCTTCATCAGTTCGAGCAATTGCTTGTCCAGGCCGGATTTTGCCGCCAGTTGCGACAGCGCCGAGACGGCATTGTTGACATCGGGAGCGAGTTTCTTGAAATCCTGCCACTCTACCCGTGCGTGATTGTCCGGCATCGCTTTCCACCATATTATAAGAGCACTCATATGATATGAGAGTGCTTATATGTCTGGCAAGGCGCAGCGCCGAAGAATGAAACCCTCCCACGGAAAAGCACGCACCGCGAATGCGGCGGGAAAACAAAATCTGGCACAAGCCGGCGGCTCCGCCATTCCCCGGCCCGGCCAGGGCAAGCGCGGCGAACAGGGCTATCTCGCCTATCTCCTGCGTCAGGCCCAGGCCGCAACGCGGCTGACGCTGGAGCGCGCGCTGGCCGATCTCGGCGTGACCCCGCCGCAGTTCGTCGTGCTGACGATGCTGAAAGCCTATCCGGGCTTGTCCGGCGCCGACCTCGCCCGCGTGGCGCTGCTGACGCCGCAGACGGTCGGCGTCATCATCCGCAATCTTGAGCGCCACGGCGCAATTCGCAAAACGCCGCACGCGGTCCACGGCCGCATTCTGCAGTGGACCCTCACCCGCCGCGGCACCACCCTGCTTGGAAGGTGTCGCAGGCGAGCAATGGCTCTGGAGCGGCGGCTGGCGGCCCCGCTCAACGCCCGGACGCAGGCGACTGTGCGACGCTGGCTCGCCGGAATTGCGGGGGAACTCGGCGGAGACAACCCGCAGCGTTGACGCGCCGGGTTCCCGAAACGCGATCGCTTTGGCATCGGCGGCCGTGCTCCGCTAGACTCAGGGGATGAACACACCCGATTCTTTGCCGGCGTTGAGCCGCCGCCGCGTCCTGCGCCGGATCTTCGGCGCGACCGCGATGGCGATCATACCGGAACTGGCGCACGCGGCGGCACCGGCTGGGTTTGACGCCTGGCGGGATACCTTTCGCGTACACGCCCTGAGCAAGGGCATCACGCCAGCGACGTGGGCGCGCTGCATGGGCCGGATCGAACCGGACATGAGCGTTTTCAAGGAATTGCGCAACCAGCCGGAATTCCACGAGCAACTCTGGCAATATATCAACCGCCGCGTTTCCGATTGGCGGATCATCGCCGGCAAGGAAGCGCTGCGAAAACATGAAGCGCTGTTCGCGCGGATCGAGCGCGATTTCGGCGTCGAGCGCGGCACGCTGCTGGCGCTGTGGGGCGTTGAATCCGCCTTCGGCGATCCGCTGGTCCAGAAGAACCATATGCGCCCGGTCTTCCCTGCGCTCGCCGCGCTCGCCTGGAACGCGCCGCGCCGCCGCAGCTATTGGCAAAGCGAACTGATCAACGCGCTGCGCATCGTCGACAAGGGATGGAGCACGCCCGCGGAGATGCGCGGCTCATGGGCAGGCGCGATGGGCCATACCCAATGGATGCCGGAAGTCTGGTTGCATGTCGGCATCGACTACGATCACGACGGGCGCGTGTCGCCGTTCGGCAAGCCGGACGATGCGCTGGGGTCGACCGCGCGCTACCTGATCAATCGCGGCAAGTATCACCGCGGCGAACATTGGGGCTATGAAGTGCGCGCTCCGGGTGGCGGCATGAGCGGCAGCCGCAGCTACGCTGCATGGGCGACGGCCGGTGTCCACCGCGCCGACGGAAAGCCGTTCCCGCAGCCGGGTGCGTCGGCGCAGCTCTGGATTCCCGTCCCCGGCGGCCCCGCCTTCCTGCTCGGACCGAACTTCTATTCAGTACGCAGCTACAACCCGTCGATGAATTATGCGCTCGCGATCTGCCATCTCGGCGACCGCATCCTCGGCGGACCTCCGTTCTTGCAGCCCTTCCCCGGCTCCGAGCGCGCGCTGACGCTCGCCGAGGTGCAGGAGGTACAGCGACGGCTCACCAAAGCGGGCTTCGACACCGGCGGCACGGACGGCCGCGTCGGCAACGACACCATGAAGGCGGTAAAGGATTTCCAGACCCGCGTGGGCCTGCCGGCCGATGGCTATGCCGGGCTGAAGGTGCTCGCGCGGCTACGCCAAGGCGGCTAACGCAGAACCAATTTAGATTAAAGCGTCATTGCGAGCTCGCGACAAAATTGGCTCCGCCAATTTTGCGCTGAGCGAAGCAATCCAGCGGTCAAAAAGTAAGACCTGGATTGCTTCGTCGCTCCGGGACAACGCTGCGCGTTGCCCTTGGGTGCCTCGCAATGACAGTGATTCAACCTCATGTCATCCCGCTTTAGCGGATCGTCGCCGGCCCGGGATCGGGCATGGCCACGTCCGTCACGCGCAACTGCACGCGCTCCGCCCCCTGCCAGCGATCCACCGCCAGCGATCCCGCCACGTGGACGGTCTGGCCGCGCATCTGCGCGAGCGCATGGCCGAGCGGCTGGCCGAGCGCGCGGAACGCGATGCCGTTGACCATGGCACCGTCGCCGGACTTGAACCGCAATCGCAAATGCGCCTGCCCGACCTCGTCGGCATAGACGAGTTGATGCGACGGCAGCGCCACCACCGGCTCCGGATTTCCAGCGCCGAACGGCCCCGCGCGATCGAGCGTTGCGACGAGTTCCGGCGTCACCGCGCGGGCACTCACCGCACCGTCGATGAAAAGCTCGCTGACATGACGGGCCTGTGCGACATCCTCCGCCAGCAGGTTCTCCATGTAGGCGCGGAATTCTCCCAGCCGCTCCTTGCGCAAGGTGACGCCCGCCGCCATGGCATGGCCGCCGCCCTTGAGCAGCACGCCGTCGGTCACCGCCCGTCGCACGGCCTTGCCGAGATCGACGCCGCCGATCGAGCGGCCGGATCCGGTGCCGACGCCGCCTGGCTCCAGGGCCACAACAAAGGTCGGCCGCGAGAATTTATCCTTCAGCCGCGATGCGACAAGGCCGACCACGCCGGGATGCCAGCCTTCGGATGCTGCGACGATCACCGCTCCCTTGTCCTCCAGCCCCAGCGCGGCCAACGCTTCGGCCTCGGCCTGCGCTTCGGCCATCTGCTCGATGACGCGGCGTTCGGTGTTGAGCCGATCCAGTTCCGCCGCGATCCGCGCGGCTTCGGAGACATCGCCTTCAAGCAGCAGACGTACGCCGAGATCAGCACGGCCGATGCGGCCGCCGGCATTGATCCGCGGCCCTAGCATGAAACCGAGATGCCAGGCTTCCGGCGGGCCGCTCAGCCGCGCCACGTCCATCAATGCCGTATGCCCGACATGGTCGCGCCGGCGAAGGGCGATCAGGCCCTTGGCGACAAAGGCGCGATTGAGTCCCGTCAGCGGCGCCACGTCGGCCACGGTGCCGAGCGCCACGTGATGCAGCATGCCGAGCAGATCCGGCTCCGGCATTTCCGATGTCCAGAAGCCGCGCCGCCGCAACTCGCGATTGAGCGCCACGAGCGTCATCATCACGAGGCCGGCCGCCGCGAGATGACCTAATCCCGAGAGATCGTCGGGGCGGTTCGGATTGACCAGCGCGTCGACCTCCGGAAGGTCGTCGCCGCATTGATGGTGGTCGATCACCACCACCGAAAGCCCGAGCCGCTTCGCCTCCGCCAGCGCCTCGATGCTCGTCGTACCGCAATCGACGGTGACGAGAAGCGTCGCGCCCTTAGCCGCCAGCATGCGGATGGCTTCGACATTGGGGCCATAGCCTTCGAAGATGCGGTCGGGAATATGGATCAGGGGATCGAGTCCGCAATGCCGCAGATGCCATGCGAGCAGCGCCGACGAGGTCGCGCCGTCGACATCGTAGTCGCCGAAGATCGCAACCGTCTCGCCGCGCGCGGCCGCGTCCGCGAGCCGCCCGGCGGCCGCCTCCATCTGCGTCACCGTCGCGGGGTCCGGCATCAGCTTGCGGATCGTGGGGTCGAGAAAATCCTCCACCGCGTCGATCTCGATGCCGCGCCCTGCGATCACCCGGGCCAGCATTTCCGGCAACTGGTAGCGTTGCGCGATCGCCAGCGCCCGCGCCGCGCCGCGCCCATCGAGGCGGTCGCGCCACAGGCGGCCGGTGGCCGAACGCGCGACACCAAGAAAAGCGGCGGGCTTTTCAACCGGGAAGGCAGAGGCGGGCAAGGTCATGGTGCGGAGATAAGCATGAAGCTCGGTTCGGGCAAACGGATCGTGATCCGTTTCCCGGAGTCATCCCCGCAACTCAGCACCCCAGCCGCGTGGCAATCTCGCCGAAGTCGGCGCCCATGACGTCCCATTCGACGTCGGCCTTGAAATCCTTCTTCTGCAGCGGGCCGTATTCGGTCGGACGCGGCACGAAGCCGGTCTTGAGGCCAAAACTGCGCGCCGCCGCCAGATCGTCATTGTGCGCGGCGACCAGCATCACCTCCTCCGGCGGCAGATTGAGAAGCCGCGCCGCGCCGAGATAAGCCTCGCGATCCGGCTTGTAATGCTCGAACAGTTCGGCCGAGAGCACGACATCCCAGGGCAGGCCGGCGTTCTTTGCCATGCGCGTCAGCAGGCCGACGTTGCCGTTCGACAAGGTGCCGATTATGAACTTACTCTTGAGACGTGTCAGGCCGGACACGACATCCGGCCACGGCTTCAACCGGTGCCAGCCCCTGGTCATGTAATTGAGATCGTCGTCGGTCAGACCTTTGATTCCGAACTGCGCAACCAGCTTTTCGAGCGACTGGCGATGCAGGATATCGAGCATCTTGAAACCGGCGGCCGGGTTCTTGCGCACCTCGTCCATCGACGGCCTGTAGGCCTGCCGCCACGCATCGACGAGACCCGCCCAGTCGCCGCTTACGCCGCGCTTGGCCGACCAAGCCGTGAAATCCGCGATCAGGCTGGAACGCCAGTCGACGACAGTACCGAACACGTCAAACACAAGGGCTTTTATCTTCGAAAGATCGGACATGCGTAACTCCATGGAACGTCGTTCGGCGATACTTCAGATCGTCCTGCGATACTGGATGAAGCCGAGATTATCGGCGAGCTGATCGTAAAGCGCGCGGGCGCGCGTATTGGTCGCGTGCGTCATCCAATAGACCCGGATCGCGCCGGCCGCCCGCGCCTTTTCGTAGACAGCCTCGATCAGCGCCCGGCCGAGTCCGTGGCCACGCGCATCATCGGCCACGAACAAATCTTCAAGATAACAGTAATGGGTCGCCGCCCAGGTCGAGCGATGAAAGAGGTAGTGAACGATGCCGCTCAGCTTTCCGTCCACGTAAGCGCCGAGAATGAACAGCGGCTCGGCCGGATCGTGAAATCGCCGCCAGGTGGCGTCGGTGACGTCCTGCGGCAGCGAACGCTCGTAGAACGCGAGATAGCCGGCCCAGAGCGGCTCCCACGCCGCCCGCTCCTCGTCGCCGACGGGCCGGATGACGACATCTGCATTCTTCGCCGCATTGTCCACCATCACGCCCGTCCGATCTGACTCAATCGAGATGGAACTTGTCGAGTTGCCGATGGTCGGCGCGAATACGGCGGACCGTACCCGTCACCGAACGCATCACGACGGTTTCGGTTTCGATCACGTCCCTGTCGAACCGGACGCCGGACAGCAACGATCCGGTGGTAACGCCGGTTGCCGCGAACAGGCAATCGCCTTTCACCATGTCCTCAATTTCGTATTTCTTCTTGGGATCCTTGATTCCCATTTTCAGCGTGCGTTCGCGCAACGCCTCGCTGTCGATGATGAGGCGCGTCTGCATCTGACCGCCGATGCAGCGCAGCGCCGCTGCGGACAACACGCCTTCCGGCGCGCCGCCGCTCCCGAAATAGATGTCGATTCCCGTGCGCGGCTCCGCCGTGTGGATGACGCCGGCGACGTCACCGTCGCTGATCAGGCTGACGGCCGCTCCGAGCTTGCGGATCGCAGCAATTTTCGTCGCGTGACGCGGGCGGTCCAGCAGAATGGCCGTGATCTCCGACGGCTTGACGCCCTTGGCCCTGGCGAGATTGATGATGTTTTCTTCCACTGGCGCATCGAGATCGACCGTGCCCTTCGGATAGCCCGGCCCGATCGCGATCTTGTCCATGTAGCAGTCCGGCGCATGCAGCAGCGTGCCGCCGTCCGCCATCGCAATCGTCGCGATCGCACCCGGCATGTTCTTGGCGCAGAGAACCGTGCCCTCCAGCGGATCGACGGCGATATCGACCTTCGGACCATGGGAGCTGCCGACCTTCTCGCCGATGAACAGCATCGGCGCCTCGTCGATTTCGCCCTCGCCGATCACCACCGTGCCGTCGATCGGCAGCTTGTTGAGTTCGCGACGCATGGCATCGACCGCCGCCTGGTCGGACGCCTTCTCCATGCCGCGTCCACGCAGGCGTGCCGCCGACACGGCCGCCCGCTCCGTCACGCGCACGATTTCGAGCGTCAGGATTCGCTCCAGCAATTGCTGTGGCGGAACGGAAATATCCATGGACATCGTTTCAACTCCCTCACACGTCGCGGCGGGCCGAACCTGCCTTCTAGTGCCGGTTTTCGACGTTCGTGATACAGCGCGGCACCCTTTGACACGAACGTCGAAAACCAAAGGGGCACTAGCAAACTTATTATTCTAGTACCGCTTTCTATCTGAAGTTCCTGGACAAGGCTCGCGGCTTGCGGTGCAGGAACTTCAGATAGGCGGTACTAGTTCTTCTCGATCCGGATCACCTGCGGCCGGCCGCGGATCACCTGGTCCGCCTGCACGGCTCGCAGCGCGCGATGCACCGCATCCTCGCTTGTGGCGTAGGTTATCAAAATCACCGGCACTGGCGAGGCGTTCCCGGCCATGCCGATCCCATCGCGCCGCCCATCCGGATGGCGCTGCACAATGGATTCTATGGAGATCTTCTGTTCCGCCAGCCGCGTCGCGATCGTCGCCGCGGTTCCGGCGAGGTCACGCGCCATCAGGCGGATGTAATAGCCGCCTTCGTGACGTTCCATCGGCGCTTTCCTGATCGCGCGCAGACGGGCTGCGGGCCGCCCGAACGGCAAGGCGCGAATGCCGCGCGCGACATCGGCGATGTCGGCCACCACCGCCGACGCGGTCGCCGCGCCGCCGGCGCCGGGACCGACCAGGGTGATCGGCGGAATCCCGTCGCCATCGATGGTCACGGCGTTGGTCACGCCCATGACCTGCGCAATGGAGGATGATTTCGGCACCATCGTCGGATGAACGCGCTGCTCGATGCCCTTCGCGGTCCGCACCGCGACGCCGAGCAGCTTGACGCGATAACCGAGTTCTTCGGCCGCGCGCAGATCCTCCGGCGCGATTGAGGAGATCCCCTCGACATAGACCGCTTTCTGGGCCACCTGCGTCCCGAACGCGAGGCTCGCCAGGATCGACAGCTTTTGCGCCGTATCATGGCCATCGACGTCGAAAGATGGATTGGCCTCGGCATAACCGAGACGCTGCGCATCCTTCAGGCATTCCGCGAACGACAGCCCGTCCTGCTCCATGCGGGTCAGGATGTAATTGCAGGTCCCGTTGAGAATACCGTAAACACGGTTGATGCCGGTTCCGGCCAATCCTTCGCGCAACGTCTTCACGACGGGAATGGCGGCCCCGACGGCGGCCTCGAAGTTGAGCGCGCCGCCGTGCTGTTCCGCAAGGCGCGCGAGCTTCAGCCCATGCCTGGCGATCAGAGCCTTGTTCGCCGTCACCACCGACTTGCCGGACTTCAAAGCCGCTTCGATCGCGGACTGTGCCGGATCGCCGGCGCCGCCCATCAATTCGACGAAGCAATCGACATCGGGGTCCGTCGCCACCGCCAGCGGGTTCTTCGCCCACGTCATCCCGCGCAGGTCGACCGCACGCTTCTTCGCTTTCGAACGCGCGGTCACGCAGACCACGCGAATGCTTCGTCCGCAGCGCATCGACAACGCGCGATCTTGCTGTTCAATCAGGCGAACAACTTCGGCGCCCACGGTGCCGAGTCCCGCGATACCCACTTTCAGGGGTGCGACCATAGTCCGAAAACCTGCTGGAAAGACGACAATACGAGAACGATAACAGGCGGGCACGGCCTGATCTTGGGATCGCAAGTGCCTTCAGGCCAGGCCCAAAGGCGCGATCTCCACGATCACGCCTACCGCCGGTTGGCGAGAGGAACCACGTTGTGCAATGTTTCGATGCCGCTTTCAAGGAAGTGGCGCACGCCACGGGCGGCCTGGCGGATGCGCTGCTCGTTTTCCACCATCGCGATGCGCACATAGCCCTCGCCGTGCTCGCCGAAACCGACGCCCGGCGAGACCACGACGCCCGATTTCTCGACCATCAGGGTGGCGAACTGCATGCTGCCGAGGTCGCGGAATTTCTCCGGCAGCGGCGCCCACGCGAACATCGAAGCCCGCGGCGGCGGAATCACCCAGCCGGCACGGCCGAACGACTCCACCAGAATGTCGCGGCGCTTGCGATAGGTGTCGCGCATCTCGCGAATGCAATCGTCCGGACCGTTCAGGGCGGCGGTCGCCGCGACCTGAACCGGCGTGAACGCGCCGTAGTCGAGATAGGATTTCACGCGCGCCAGCGCCGCGATGATGCGTTCGTTGCCGACCGCGAACCCCATGCGCCAGCCGGCCATGGAGAAGGTTTTCGACATCGAGGTGAATTCGACGGTCACGTCGATGGCGCCGGGCACCTGCAGCACCGACGGCGGCGGATCGTTGTCGAAATAGACTTCGGCATAAGCCAGATCCGACAGGATGAAGATCTCGTGTTTTTTCGCGAACGCGACCAGGTCCTTGTAGAAGTCGAGGCTTGCGACCTGCGCCGTAGGGTTCGACGGATAGCAGACGATCAGCGCGATCGGCTTCGGGATCGAGTGGATGATCGCGCGCTCGCAGGAGGCGAAGAAATCGGGCGTCGGCTCCGAGGGCACCGAACGGATCACGCCACCCGCCATCAGGAAGCCGAAGGCATGGATCGGATAGCTCGGATTCGGGCACAGCACCACGTCGCCCGGCGCGGTGATCGCCTGCGCGACGTTGGCGAAGCCCTCCTTCGAGCCAAGCGTGGCGACGATCTGGGTGTCGGGATTGAGCTTCACGCCGAAACGGCGGGCATAGTAGCCGGCTTGCGCCTTGCGCAGCCCGGTGATGCCGCGGGATGCCGAGTAGCGATCGGTTTTCGGCTTGCCGAGCGTTTCTTTCAGCTTCTCGATCACGTGCGACGGGGTCGGCAGGTCCGGATTACCCATGCCGAGGTCGATGATATCAGCTCCGGCGTTCCGCGCGGCTGCCTTGGCCCGGTTGACCTGTTCGAACACGTAAGGCGGCAGTCGACGGATGCGGTAAAATTCTTCCATGGGTTCCTGGCTCCGGGCCGGATTCGGCATGATCGCGGGGCACGTCCATTCCACGGGCGCGGTCGCGCCCCAGAGAAAAAACTTCACACGATCAATTGGTTAACATAGATGCAGGCGCTTGGCCGTTGATCGATGACCTGACATCGGACCGCTTTGCGCTTGAATCGTGGCCCTTTTTATCACGGTCCCCTTGGGGCGCCAGCGATTCAAGCAACTTATTGGCGTCGGCCCGGTCTCACCCGCGGCCTCGGTCTCATTTGGAGGCGGATGTCTGGTGGTCCCGCGCCGCGATCAATTCCTGCTCGACCTTGGCTTGTTCGGCGGGAGCCATGGGAGCCTCCTCCCTTGGCGCCGGCATGTCGTGAACCGCCGGATAAGCCGACGCGTCTTTTGATGTGTCGGACCCATCCGACGAACCGAACGGCAAATCGGCAATCGACGTCGAGCATCCGCCGAGCGAGAGCGCGAGCAGCGCCACGGCAATGCCACCAACCAGCGCGCAGCGTCTGCGCGTCTTCGATGCTGTTGCGATTGCAGTCCCCACGTCGCCTCATTCCATCAGCGGCATCCTGATGCCTTCGCCATCAGGGCCGCAGCAAGATTTAAACCATTCTCACGCCAAAGCATTAAGCCCGGGCAATCAAAAATGATCTTCTGGCTCCAATATGACCGAACCAAGATATTTTGCCGCAGCGCAACACACAGAAACAAGCGAGATAATAAGAATTGTGCCATGATCAATCCCCCGCGTGAACAACCCGCGTCACCGGATTTTTGAAAGAAACCGATAGTGTGCGGCCATGAATGAACTGACGACCGAGACCAAGCCCGCAACGCGGTTCGATCCCGACGCCTTCGCGATGAATCTCGCGCGCGCGATGGAAAACGGCGGCCGCGCGCTGGCCGCCTATCTCAAGCCGCGCGAAAACGGGGAAGCACGCGACAGGCCGCCACACGAACTCACCGAGGTCATCAAGACCTTCAGCGCGGTCGCCGAACACTGGCTGTCGGACCAGACGCGTGCCGCCGAACTGCAGACCCGGCTCGGCAAGGCCTATCTCGAATTGTGGGGCAACGCAGCCCGCCGTCTTTCCGGTGAAGCTGCTCAACCGACCATCGCGCCGGCACCGCGCGACAAGCGCTTCGCGGATCCGGAGTGGCAATCGAACCAGTTCTTCGATTTCGTGATGCAGGCCTATCTGCTGACGACGAAGTGGGCGAACGACCTGGTGCGCGATGCCCAGGGTCTCGATCCGCATACCCGCAAGAAAGCCGAGTTCTACGTCCAGCAGATCACCAACGCGCTCGCCCCGTCGAATTTCGTGATGACCAATCCGGAGGTGCTGCGCGAGACCTTTGCCTCGAGCGGCATGAATCTCGCGCGCGGCATGAAGATGCTGGCGGAAGACGTCGAGGCCGGGAACGGCGTGCTGCGCATTCGCCAGTCCGACTCCACCAATCTCGAGGTTGGCGTCAACATGGCGACGACGCCGGGCAAGGTGATCTACCAGAACGAGCTGATGCAGTTGATCCAGTATTCGCCGACGACGCAGACCGTGCTGCGCACGCCGCTCCTGATCGTGCCGCCGTGGATCAACAAGTTCTACATCCTCGATCTCAAGCCGGAAAAATCCTACATCAAGTGGTGCGTCGATCAGGGCATCACCGTGTTCGTGATCTCATGGGTCAATCCCGACAAGCGGCTTGGGGAAAAGACCTTCGAGGACTACATGAAGGAAGGTCCGCTCGCGGCGATGGACGCCATCGAGCAGGCCACGGGTGAGATGAAGGTGCATACCGCCGGTTATTGCGTCGGCGGCACCCTGCTCGCGACCACGCTGGCGTGGCTTGCGGAAAAACGCCGCGTGCGCGTGACGTCGGCGACGTTCTTCGCCGCGCAGGTCGACTTCACCCATGCCGGCGATCTGCTGGTGTTCGTCGACGAGGATCAGATCTCCGCGCTGGAGCGCGACATGCAGGCCGCCGGCGTGCTCGAGGGCAGCAAGATGGCGATGGCCTTCAACATGCTGCGCTCCAACGACCTGATCTGGTCCTACGTGGTCAACAACTACCTGAAGGGCAAGACCCCGCCCGCCTTCGACCTGCTGCACTGGAATTCCGACGCGACGCGCATGCCCGCCGCCAATCATTCCTACTACTTGCGCAACTGCTATCTGGAGAACCGGCTGTCCACGGGATCGATGGTGCTCGACAACACCCTGCTCGACCTCTCGAAGGTCAAGATTCCGATCTACAATCTGGCGACCAAGGAGGACCACATCGCGCCGGCGGAATCGGTGCTGTACGGATCGCAGTTCTTCGGTGGGCCGGTGCGTTATGTGTTGTCCGGATCGGGTCACATCGCCGGCGTGGTCAATCCGCCCTCGCTCGGCAAATACCAGTACTGGACCAACGACAACATTCGCGACACCACCCTCGCGCAATGGATGAAGGACGCGCAGGAGCACAAGGGCTCGTGGTGGCCGGACTGGCACGCGTGGCTGCGCAACATCGACGCCGATGAAGTTCCGGCGCGGCCGGTCGGCACCGCCGCGCTGCCGCCGATCGAGGATGCGCCGGGCAGCTACGTCCGCGTGCGTGCGTAAAACCCCAGCCGGAATTTTCCCGCTGCAAATCTTCCGCCGCCGCATTGGCGACATCACGGCGACCGTTTATGCTCCGGCCCTGACGCACGTCCCTGCGGGGCGGCGATGGTCAATCCGGGGAGAAGTCGATGACGCGCGAATTGTTCTGGCTGACGTGCACGGTGATCCTGACCGGCATCCTATGGATTCCCTACGTGCTCAACCGCTGCCAGGTGCGCGGCCTCGGCGGCGCCATGGCCAACCCCTCGCGGGGCGACAAGCCGCACGCGGAATGGGCCACCCGGCTGATGTTCGCGCACGACAACGCGGTCGAGAACCTCGTGATCTTCGCGCCGCTGGTGCTGATCCTCAACGCGATCGATTATTCCAGCAAATGGACGGTGCTGGCCTGCGCGGTCTACTTCTGGGCGCGCGTGGCGCACCTCCTCGTCTACACGATGGGTTTGCCGGTGTTCCGGACGTTGGCCTTCACCGTCGGCTTCCTGGCGCAGGCCGTGCTGGCGTTGGCGATCTTCAAGGTGTTTTGAGCGGCGGCATCACGTCAACCGTTTTCCCATGCTGATCCGCGGCTCGGTCGTGTAGCCCAATCGCTCGTAAAACGGCACCACGGCCGCGTTTGATGTCACGACCTGCAGGTTGACCTTCGGGCACCCCAATGCTGCAAGCCGTTGCTCGACATCGAGCATCAGGGCGCGGGCGATGCCGCGCCCGCGATGCGACCGGCAAACCGCGACCCGCGAAATCCAGCCGCGGTGACCGTCATAGCCCGCCATCACCGACCCGACCACCTCGTCGCCATCGAGGGCGACAAGAAACAAATCCGGTTGGACTTTCAGCTTCTGTGGAATCGCCTCGGCTGCGGTATTGCGCGGTGCATCGTCGGCAAACGCCTCGCGCCATAGCTGGTCTACGCCATCGAAATGCGCAGCGGCATAGCTTGCGATCGCAATCACGGCAGTCCCTTTGCATCCGGCAGCCCGAGCATCAGCCGCATGTTCTGAACCGCTGCCCCCGACGCGCCCTTGCCGAGATTGTCGAGCCGCGCGACCAGCACCGCCTGGCGATGCCTGTCGCTTGCGAAAACGTACAGCTCCAGCTTGTTGCTGCCGTTCAACGCCTCAGGCTCGATGCGCCCGGTCTTGATGGCGGCATTGTCTGACGGCATCACCGAGACATACGCGCTGCCGGCATAACGCTTCGCCAGCGCTTCATGCAGCGCGGCGCCATCGGGCTTGCCCGGCAGCGTCTCCAGATGCAGGGGCACCGACACCAGCATCCCCTGCCGGTAATTGCCGACAGACGGCGCGAAGATCGGCCGCCGCGTCAGGTTCGCATATTTCTGCGTCTCCGGCAGATGCTTGTGCTCGAAGCCGAGGCCGTAAAGCTCGAATGCCGGCGCGCTGCCGTTCTCGAAGCTCTCGATCATCAACTTGCCGCCGCCGGAATAGCCGCTCACCGCATTGATGGTGATGGGATAGTCCTGCGGGATCAATCCGGCATCGACGAGCGGCCGCAACAGCGCAACCGAACCGGTCGGATAGCAGCCGGGGTTCGCGACCTTGCGCGCAGCCGCGATCTCGCCGGCCTGATCGGGGGTCAACTCCGGAAAGCCATACGTCCAGTCCGGCGCGACGCGAAATGCCGTCGATGCGTCCAGCACCTTCGGCGCGTCCGCGCCCATGCCGTCGATCAACGCCACGGTGTCCCTGGCCGCATCGTCGGGCAGGCAGAGAATGACGAGATCGACCTCGGCCATCAGCGCCTTCTTGGCCGCCGGATCCTTCCGCCTGTCGTCAGCGAGGCTTTTGACCGCGACATCGCCCTGCCGATCGAGCCGCTCCCGGATTTCGAGGCCGGTGGTGCCGGAGGCGCCGTCGACGAACACCGTGGGTTTGGCGGTCCCCTTGCCGGCCGAAGCCTGCGCCTTGGATTTCATGTCTGCGACGGTCATGATGTTGTCCTTGTATCCGCGGCTGCCGCTACCGGCATCTCCGGTTTGTAATCCAACTGCGGCCGCTGCGCGACCATCAGTTGCCCGATCGTCTGCGCGGCGGGATCGGTTTGCCGCGCCATGGCGTTGGCGATTGCCGCATAGTCCGCTTCTGACTTGTGCTGGTTGAGCTTGAAGCTTCCTTCGACCTCTTCGATGGTCATCAGCAGGCCCACGATGGCTTTCTTCATGGCGTCGAGCCGGCCCGCAGTCATCTTGGATGATGTCCATGGCGGTTTCGGCGCGAGTCGGTTCTCGAACTTGGCGCTGAGGTCGTCGACATGCGCGCCGAGCTCGCTCTCCGACATCACCCGCACCGGCCCCGTCAGGTGCACGGCCTGATACAGCCATGTCGGCACCTGATCAGGCGAGACATACCAGTCCGGCGACACATAGGCATCGGCGCCCATCACGGCCATCAGCCATGACGCGTGCCCGTCGGCGAGTTTCGCAAGCGGGTTATGACGCGCGACGTGAAACGCCAGACGCGGCGTGCCGTCCGCGGCATGATCGATGACAAACGGCACCGCCGAGGCGACCGGCTTGCGGCCATCCCAGGCGCAGACCGTGCCGAAACCGCGCGCCTGCGCAAGCGCAAGGCTCGCGGCGCGATCGGACTTGAACAGAGGCGGCGTATACATCGCGGA